>CAYNLK010000012.1:0-158424 GCA_964398055.1 uncultured Caldilineaceae bacterium | reverse complement strand
CCCCCCCCCCCCCCCCCCCCCCCCCCCCCCCCCCCCCCCCCCCCCCCCCCCCCCAGCGGCAAACTGTTTGGCTTGTACCCGGATTTCAGTCAACTTCTGGTTGTTTTCCATTCCCTGGGTTTGCCTAATTTTTGCTGCAATTGTTCTTTGAGGACTCGATAAAGTTCAGCTTTGAGTTGATTCCCCCGCTCGGCTTCTTGCATACTCAGCTTTTCAAGCCGCCAAAGTGCGTCGCTATAGGCGTTCTGTCCCTCAAAAATTCGACCGGTGCTGCTGGTATTATATATATTTCCCTGAATGAGTCGCACAACTAGACGACAATATTCATCTCCCTCGGAGAAATACTCAAAGGCTTTTTCCGTCCAGATTTGGGCATCTTCATAATCACCCCGTTTTTCAGATACTTCAGCCTGAAATAGCCAGGCTAAGGCTTGATCATATATGTGACGACTCTGGTTTAACTTCAATAATTCCAACGCTCTATGAACCTCAATTTGGGCTAAATCTACAACTTGATTTCTTGCACGCGGGTTAACTTGTTCCATTTCTTCAAGGATAGATCTCGCTCTTTCCAAACGTTGTAGAAACGGTTGATGAGATTTGGGAATAGGAATCAGGCATAAAGGTGATTCCAGAATTTGTTGAACCAATTCATTAATATGCCTTTCTATACTACTGATTTTGGCTTGGGTTTGATCAGACTCTTGCTGGAGTTCAATAAGAGGAATGTCAGATTTTTTTTGAGAAGCAATAGTAAAATCATCACTCCCATAATGGAGTATACTCCACTCCAAATTCTTAATTGCCGTTTGGCATTCAAAATTCTCATTTATGAGATCGATAAGCTTGTCGCACAGCATTTTCATCTGACAATCTCCCGGCGTCTACTTGGTCTGATATAGCACGACCTGCAACTTTAGCAACTCGTTTCTCTTCAAAATCGGAAAGACGCTCTGAGTTTTGAATTTTACAGACAAGTTGCTGCAATCTCTCCCGAAGCGAACGATAGATTTCTGCTTTCTTTCGACTCCCTCGCTCGGCTTCCGCCAGTTCCAATTTCTCAAGAAGATGTATTACCTCGCCAAACATCTGTTCGGCCTCCGCATTTATGGCTGTGCCACTAACTAGACAAGTGTTACCCCTGATCAACTTAGCTAACATTCGATGGGGATTATTATCATTGGGCAAATATTGATAGGCTTTCTTGGCCCAGATTTGCGCATATTCGTAATCCCCTCGTTGAAAAAATATGCCAGCTCGAAACAGCCAAAATAACCCATCATCAGACAGTTGAGATTGTCTATCCAATACCAATACCTGCATTGCACGTTGGGACTCTAGAAATGCCTCATCAACACTCCCAAGCTGAAGCTTCGATTTAACTTTCTCTAAATACTGTACAAATGGCCTATAGGATTCAGGTATCGAGATGAGATACAAAAACCACCACAGAAATTGGTCGGCCAATAATTCATTAACGTCTTCTGAGAATTTGCCATAGATGTCATCAGATATAACAGGACGAATAAAAGGCACTAACTGAAATCTTCCCTCTTTTAAGACCCATTCTTCGAGTTGTCCATTCTCTCCCTCCAATACTACTTTTTGAACTTGCAATCGATGAAGTTGCTTACTATTAGATTGTAGAAGAGAACGAAGGCGCTGGACGGCATCAAACGGTAAACTAAGATCAAAAACTATACTGCCCTCAGTGATATGAAGTACTGTAATTTCTTCAGGTGAAATTCCTAATACTGCAGCATAGGCTTTTTTTGCAGCATCTCTTAAACTAACTGGTATCGAATCAAAATAACTATTTGGCATTAATATCTGTATTGGTTGTTTAACACTTTGGGGCGTTATTGGTACAACGGAATCTGTAATTAGTCCATTCGTCTTTATGCCAGACGTATCACGTAGAGGCTTTCCCGGTTTTTGGCCAGTAATACCCCATACTAACTTACTCAAATTCTGATTATAAGCGGTTTCGTCTCGAAAATCGACGCAGTTCCGGCTTTGGAGAAAACCCGGAAGTTTTGCATCCCGTAAAATCACAGGAATCAACTGTAGAGATTTCTGCATAGTATTAGAAAGGGAAATCGCCCGATAATACTCTTCCTCAACCCATCTTGAAGCAATGGCTTCGGGAGAAACTATTAACGCCACGCTCCGAGAGTTCTCCAAACCCTGTTCCAGTGCTTTGGCAAAGAGATCACCAGGGCGGATTTCATCCTGATCTAACCATACAGAAACACCATACTGGAGCAGATCCTCTTTGAGTTTGCGAACCCAATTTTCATCTACACTTCTATAACTTAGAAACACGTCGAATTTTGGGAGGGTAGATTTTGTTTCAGTGACTCTATTAGGTGTCCTATGTCTCCCCTCAGTTCTTGAAATGCCGAGAGCATTGCCATCAGGCATTCTCTTCTCCATTCTAACTAGAGCTAGTGTACGCTGTTGGATTAGAAGTACCACTTGTTAATGAATGGGATGAAGATCCCCCCAACAACTTCTCATTCAAAAACTCCAACGTCTGAATCGCCTCTTTGGGCAAGAACATCCCAAAACTGGAACTGGTGGCCATGCGACGCAGCTTCTCGATGAAATGCAAGGCAATAAAATACGGCGGCAGCGACTCATTCTGTCTGACCAACTGCTGAAAACCCCGGTCGATGGCCAGCATCATCTCTAACTGGGCGTAGGCGTGGGCGGTCTGCTCGGCCAGCAGCCGTTCGGCGTCGGCGTGGGCCTGCTCCACCCGCATGTCGGCCCGTTGCATAGCCTGCCAGGCCTGGCGCAACTGCTGCTCCACCTGCGGGTCAACCGGCTTGAAGGGACCTAAAATCACGTCGAGCACATTGGCTCCAAAGTTGGCCGACTGCGCCCGTAACCGTTTCAGCATCTCCTTGCTGATCTCGTCGCGGGGGTCCTTGTTGACGTCGGCCGGCTCAAACAGCTCGTCCAGCGTCTTGGCGGCGACAATGGCCCGCAGGGTGCTGCCAAAGTTGCCCATCACCCGGTTCTGCCAGTTGAAGCGGACTAGAGGCCGGGTACCGTTGTAACGCATCGCCTCGGCCCTGGCCGCGATTGCCAGGGCCTCCGGGTCAATCGGGTAGGGTTTTTCCGGGGTGGGCGGGCCGTGCTTGAGCTGGAAGCGCACGGTGATCTCGGCTTCCACCGGGATGCCGTCCTTGGTGTAGACCACCCGGGCCGGGGGCGATTCGGAGCGAGTCTGCGGCCGCAGGTCCAGGATCTCCCGGATGCGCTCGAAGCGCTCCAGAAAGACCAGCCCCGGCCCCTCGATCCGGCTGATCCGGCCGTACCGCTCCAGCACCACGGCGCTGTCGCTATGGATGATCAGTTTGCCCGGCCCGCCGATCTCGGCCTTGGCAATGAACTTCTTCTGATCCTGTTCCCGCACTTTGCCCTGGCTGATAATGGCAAAAGGATATTTGAACGGCCAGGGCCGGCCAAACAGGTCCAGGATGGTCAGTTGAAAGCCCTGCCACCAGGAGGGCAGGCCGAATACCGTTTGCTGAAACCGGGCGCTGATCGCCAGCACGAACAGCAGACCGATGGCCGTGGGGAGCAGACTCAGCCCCAGCCAGAGTGGATCGATCAGGCCGATGGCCAGATTGAAGACCAGGCCGGGGATCAGGGCCGATAATACCGCCAGTCCGAACAGCGCCAGCCGCACATTGGCCCGCCATTGCTGGCTGCGCCGCCTGGTCACCTGGCCGGGCGGAAAGCGGTCGTGCAACCAATTGGAACTATATTCTTCTGAGTCAAATACTGCCATCGTGAATTAACCTTCCTTCTGCTTTTCGCCGGCCGCATGCAACAGGCGGCGCATATCTTGCGGCGTGGTCAGAGTATCGAGCGGGGCCAGCGACTGCTCCTGCCGGGCCAGCATCTGTTCCACCGCATTGATAAAGCTCAGGGCGATCACGTCGCCGGGCTGGGCAGCGTTGCCGTGGGCCTCCATTTCCCGGAAGCCTTCGGCCACGGCATTGATCAGCTCGGTCAGGGCCTGAGCCCGGGCCTGCTCCACAATGCGGATAGCCTCGGCCTCGCCCCGGGCGGCCCGCTCGACCGCCCGCCGCTGCCAGCGGGCCTGCCAGCTATTGACCCGCTGCTCACTGACTCGCACCGGCTTTTTGTCGCCGGGCCGGGCTGCGGCTTCTTGATCTTTTTCGAGCGGCGGGTCGATCGGCTCGATATTGCCGAGGCCGACCCCGATGATCTCGATGCCCGTGCCGACCATCTCGGCGGTCAGGCGAGATTGAATCCTGGCCCTAACCTCATCGCGCGGGATTTGGTCAGGCTCCTCGGCGGTGTAGAGCCGGTCCAGCACATAGGTCGCGACCACGTCGGAGCCGGCCTTTTTGGCTTTCTGGACAACCAGCTCATACCAGGCGTGCTTTTTGTCCCCTTCGGCCAGTTCCAGCCCCCGGGCCACTCTGAGCACGGTCTGGGAATTGAAAGGATAGAGCCGCTCCGGCTCGGTTGGGGCGCCGGCCCGGTCGATCCGGCAGGGGACAAAGAGGTGAAACTTGATACCAATCCCGTCTTTAGTGACCGCCTCGACGTTGAGGATGACCATCAGGTGCATGCGCAGGTCAAACACCTCCAACACCCGCTCCAGCCGCTCGGTAAAGACGATGTCGCCGCCGGCCACGCGGGTCAGTTCGGAACCCCGGTGCAGGACCACCACCTGGTCGGCCGGCAGTAGAATGATACCCAGGCCGTGCCGCCGGGAGGTCACGTCGCCATCCAGCCGCTTGTCCAGCTCCTGCTTGTCTCGATTATAGCTGTAATATGGGAAATGGACGCCGCGGGCAAAGCTGATCAGGGCCTGGGCGGGTTTTGTCCATTGCCGCCAATATTGCAACTCCACCGGCAGCAGAAATACAGAGACAAAGGCCACGCCCAGCCGGTACAGCACAATCGGCCACAGCAGCAAGATAAACGCGGCCAGCCAGGCCAGGTTTGACATTTCCATCAACGGTACACCCGAGGCCAGAATATACAAGGCGGTCAGATCGAAAATGATCAGTTGAAAGAGGTGACTCCACTTGAAGTGGAATTTACCGTGGGGCAAGGCCAGCAGCAGAACGACAACGTTGATCAGAACAATCCAGGTAATGGGGTTCAATGAGAGATCGACTAAAGTTTCCACAACAACTCCTCTGGGATTTCAACCCTCACCACGAGGCGAAAGGGGGCTTTGGCCAAGTTCTGAGCCAAAAGTTATGGTCGAGGAAGAGCTAAAGAAAAACAAAAACGGCCCATACCGACCGGAACGCACCGCGGTGCACCCGTCGATATAGCCGTTGAATTAAGGTGAGTGGCATATCACCTTCAGCGCTCCTACTCGCCCGGCTTGGGCAAACTTTCACAAGCGATTTAAACTGTCTTAAACATTACTATACTACCTCATTTTTCGGTTCGAATCAAGCATGAGTTTTTGACATAACCCGGCTCAAATCATAAACCTCAACCGGGCCATAAAATCCCCCACCTCTTTGAGCTTGCGGGCGCTGGTTTCGTCTCCCCTGGCCCGGAAACGCTCGACCGCGGCCTCCAGCTCGGCAAAAAAGACGCCGTCGCAGGCGCTGATGTTATCGCCGATGATCTGCTGCAACTCATCCTTATCCCTGGCCTGGATGATCCGCTTGACCAATGCCTGGGCTTGCTGGTGAGACATTACTCCCAGAGAACTCATCATCTCACTCCTTCCGTGATGATACGTGAAACGTGATGCGTGGTGCGTGGTGCGTGAAACGTGGTGCGTGGTGGTACTGCGCAGCAAGGTTTTCACGTTTTACGTTTTAGCTTCGGTTGATTCGATTACTTCACTCCTTAACACACCCTGCCGCTTCCCGCGCCACTTGCCACCTGTAACCTGTCACCTGCACCCTGCGACCTTGCGACCTGCAACCTGCCACCTGCCACCTGCACCCCGAAATCTTAGCACGCCCCAACCAAATTGACAATTGGATTTTGTTCATTGATAATTGACCTTATGTTAGAACGATTATTGCAGCGCGGGCCGGGCCAGACCGCCGCCTTTATGCCCGAACCGGAAGCCGAATTGCTGGCCGAAACGATGGTTGCCTTTGCCAACGCCGACGGCGGGGCCATCTTCATTGGCGTCGATGAGCAGGGCCAGGTAAGCGAGCCGGCACTCAGCGAAGACGTGGAGGGCCACCTGGTGCGGGCGTTGGCCGCCTGCCGCCCGCCGGTGGTGACCGAGTGGGAGCAGTTGGAGTTGTCGGGCGGGGTGGTGATTGCCTTGAAGGTGGCCCGCAGCCACGAGCTGCACGCCCTGGCCGACGGCCGGGTGCTGATCCGTTCCGGTGCGGCCAACCGGCCGTTGGGCGGTGAGGCCATCCGCCACCTGGCCGCTACCAAATCCAGCGGCGACTTTGAGCGGGAGCCGGTGGCCGGGGCGACCCTGGTCGATCTGGACAAGGCGGTGCTGGATGAGTACATGCGGCTGCGGGCCGAGCGAGGCGGCCAGCTGGTCAACCGCGACCTGCAGGATCACCTGATCGAGATCGGGGCCATGACCGAGGACGGCACGCCGACCGTGGCCGGCCTGTTGCTGTTCGGCAAAAACCCGCAAACCTATTTACCCCAAAGCGGGATCATTTTTGTAAAATTCCTGGGCACAGAGGCTCGCGGCCGGGATGGCCTGGCCGGTTATGGCCGCCGGGTGGAGATGCAGGGGCCGCTGGCCCGGGTCATCGAACGAGCCTGGAGCGTGGTCAACGAGGAGATGCGGGTCGAGGCCGTGGTCGACGGGCTGCGCCGGGAGGAGCGGCCGGAGTATCCCCGCTTTGCCGTGCGCGAGGCGCTGGTCAACGCTGTCTGCCACCGTGATTACCGGCTGAGCGGGCGGCGGGTCGAGATCCGCATGTACGAAGACCGGCTGGAGGTGATCAGTCCCGGCGGCTTGCCCGGCTACATCACCCTGGACAACATCGTCGAGGAGCATTTCTCCCGCAACCCCCGGCTGGTGACCGGCCTGTTCCAGTGGGGCTACATCGAGGAGTTGGGGCTGGGCATCGACCGCATGATCGAAGAGATGCTGCAATACGGCCACGCTGCGCCGGTTTTTGAAGCCAAGCCGTACTCCTTTACCGTGCGGCTGTACAACACCATCGAGCGGTTGCCGCCCCGCCGGCAGTGGCCCAGCGGCATGAATGAACGGCAAATGAAAGCGATGACTTTTTTGGAACAGGAGGGTCGCATTTCCAACCGGGATTATCGCCAGCTCTGCCCGGATGTGAACCCGGAAACCTTGCGACTCGATCTGGTCGATCTGGTGGATAAGGGGCTGCTGCTGAAGATTGGGGATAAGAAGGGGACGTACTACATACTCAAGTAGCAGGTTGCAACTTGCCACCGTTAACCACTTCGCTAGCTATCACCCCATCCAACAAATTGATCGTCCGGTCGGCAAACTCGGCCATACGGGGGTCGTGGGTGACAAAGATGACGGTTTTGCCCTGCTCCTGGTTGAGCTGCCGGATCAACCGCATCACCTCAAAGCCGGTCTCGGAGTCCAGGTCGCCGGTCATCTCATCGCCGATGATGATCGGCGGGTCGTTGGCCAGCGCCCGGGCAATGGCCACGCGCTGCTGCTGGCCGCCAGATAGCTCGCTGGGATAATGGTCCATCCGGTCGGCCAAACCGACCTGCTCCAGCAGCAGCGCTGTCCGCTGTTTGCGCTCTTTGCGGCGGAGCTTGCCGGCCAGCACCATCGGCGCTTCCACGTTCTCAAAGGCGGTGAAGTTGCTGAGCAGGTTGAAGGTTTGGAAGATGAAGCCCATCTTGTCCAGCCGCAGCCGGGCCACCTGCTCCTCTTTCAAGGCCACAATATTGTGCCCGTCGATGGTGATGTGACCCCGGCCCGGCTCGTCCAGCCCGCCCAGCAGGTTGAGCAGGGTAGTTTTGCCCGAGCCACTCGGCCCCATCAGGCAAAGCATCTCGCCCCGGCCTACGTTGATGGTGACGCCGCGCAGGGCCGGCACGGCCTCTTTACCCATCAGATAACTTTTGTGCACGTTGTCAACGCAAATAATTGGATCATCCATTGGCGATTTACGATTTGCGACACTTGCCCCGGAACGAAGTGAAGGGGTTTGCGATTTGAAATTTGCAATTCCTACAACTCTGCAACTTGCAACTTTGCGACCTGCTACCTGTTTAGTATAGCCTGCTTCAGCAAAATCTCTAAGAGCGTGTTTCTTAAATGTCATTCCGAGGAGCGAAGCGACGAGGAATCCCTTAGAACGCCTCTTGCAAGCGGCGGTTTCAGGGACTCTTCGCTCCCCGCTTGGCGGGTCGCTCAGAGTGACATGTAGGCCGATTTTCACCCGGATTCGATTTAAGAAACACGTTCTAATACTGACCTCTGCTCATTGTTCATCGTTCCTTATTCAGCAATCAACCGGCTCATCGTTGGCGATGGCCTGGTGAAGCTGGCGGGTGGCCGGGGTGGGACTCTCGCCAAAAAGCTCCTCGAACAGCTTGAGGCAGTTGCGATAAACTTTGAGGGCCTGGCCTTTGTCGCCGTGGCAGTAGTGAAAGCGCATCAAACGGCGGTAGACGCTCTCCAGCAGCGGATCCTTACGCAGGGCGACCTCACACACCTCGATGGCCTCAGGGTAGCGCCCCAGGGCAGCGTAGGCATCGGCCAGCCCAATGAGCAGATCCCGGTACTCAGCCGCAATCTCCCGCCGGGCGTCGATCGCCCAATCGACGTAACGATCTTCGGCCAGAAAGTCGCCGCAATAGAGCGCCCGCCCCTGCTCCAGTTCGACGACGGCCTCGGCCCAGCGCTCGGCCTGGGCCAACTTGCGGCCCAGCCGCAGATGGTCACGGAAATCGAACAAATCCCACCTGACGCCGCTGAGTTCAAAAAAGTAGCCGGTGGCGCTGCGCAGGATAAAGTTAGAGTCGCGCGGCTCGATGTCCGGCTCCAGCATCCGGCGGGCATTGCTGATCAGCGGCAGTAACTTTTTGCGCCCGCCTTCCTCGTCGGAATCAGGCCACAAGCGGGTGATCAGCTCATCGGCGGCCACGGCCCGGCCGCCCCCGGCCCGGCGGACCAGCAGCAACTTGACCACCGTCTCGGCCTGAGGCCGTTCCCAAACACCGATGGCCTGGCCATCTCGCCACAGCCGGAATTGGCCAAAGGTTTGAATCCGCAACTCCGGCGCCTGCATAGCCTGGGTTACGGCTGCCCGGATGGTCTGCGGGTTGAAATTCTGCTTCTCCACAAAGCCGATGATTGGATAGTGGGTCAGTAAGTTGGCCACGTCGCCGGGGCCAGCCTGGCCGCTCAGAATCAACACTTTGGTTTTGGGCCGGGCTTCGACCAGATAATCGAGCAGCAACCAGCCCTCGTTGGAGCGCAGCGGCAAGTTATTGTCGCGTAGTTTCAAATCCAAAATGACCAGATGGAAGCTCTCTTTTTCTAGCTCCAACAGGGCGGCCTGGGCATTGTCGGCCAGCCGCCAGAAACAATCGGCCTCGTCCAGCACGCCGGCAACGATGTTTTGCCAATCCTGTCGATCTTCCACCAACAGCACCCGCGGCCGGCCGATAGCCCGCTCTGCCGGAGGCGGCGTGGGCGCGGCCAGCGGCGTGACCGGCCGCGATTTGTCGCTCACAATGGCGCGAACGTCCGGCTGCGTCCCAATCAGCTCCTGCAGCAAGTTGTTGAAGGCGGAGGGATCCCAACTTTCCTTGGCGACCACGGGCGTGCCGGGGCAGAGATGCTGCAAACTGGTTTTCAGGTCGTGGGTAAGCGAGCCGGTCACGACGATGATGGGGATACCGGGCCGGCTTTCAGTAATTTTCTGGATCACGCTCAGACCATCCCGGTTGAACCGGTTGGCCCGGTCCAGCACCGGATCGACCACGGCCAGGTCGATCTGCCGCTCAGCGAGGATGGCCAGAGCGGCCTGGTAAGATAGGGCCGGATATGGCATGTGCCCGTCGGCTGAAATGGCCGCACAGACGATATCCTGCCAATCTTCGCGATCTTCAACGACTAAAATGTTTGCCGGTTGCGCCATAATTTTCTCCTGCTTGCCAACTTCCGTTAGAAAAGTCTTGGCGGGGATTGGGAGATTAGGGGATAAAAATGAGAGGAAAAATCCCCCAACACCTGCACTTGCGCTCCGGTGCAAGTGTCTCCTAATCTCCGCCGAAAATGATTGAAAAAAAGCTTTTCCGGGCAGTTATATCATCACCTGCAAAGTAACCACAAACGTTGTCCCCGCCGCGGAACTGGTAAAATCGATCCGGCCATCGAATTGATGAACAAATGTTTCCACCAGCCACAAGCCGATGCCCAAACCGCCGGCTGTGCCGGAAACGCCGGGGTTGAACATCATTGCTTGCAGGTCGGGCGGGATGCCGGGGCCGTTGTCGGCAATAGAAACCGCAACTTCACCCTCTCCGGTCAGGCAAGTTTGTACGGAGATGTGGCCACCCTGGGGCGTCAGCGCCTGGACTGCGTTGGAGAGCAGATTGTGAAAGACCGCTTCCAGCCGCTTGTCATTGGCCCGCACCGGCGGAATCTCCGGTCCAAGTTGCTGCTCCAATTGGATATTGTCCGGCCACCAGCAACTCTCGACGGCCGCAGCCAGGCAGCCATGCAGGTCTGTCGGAGCAACGGCAGCCTGCTCCAGCGGGCCGGTTATCGTGCCGATCAGTCTGATGGCCTCTTCCGCATTACGTTGAATTCGACCCAACTCTTTCTTGAACGAACTCAACGGGGTCTGCGGTTTGGCCTGGGCAGTATGCTCCAGTGTAGCGGCCCAAACCCGGATGGCCCCCACGATGTTGTTCATGGTATGGGCCATATCCAGAATGACGGCGGCCATCGCCCCGCGGGTTTCGGCGGCAATACGGCGCTGCTGCTCCGCGGCCAGCCGCTGGAAAGCCTGCACCCGCTCATCAAACAGGCGGGCATTGTGCACAGCGATGGCGGCCCAGCGAGTGAGTTCGGTCAGCAACACCTGGTGGTAGTGCGTAAATTGCCGGCCGCCCCGCTTGTTGAGCACCTCCACCACGCCGATGACCTCGCCGCTAACCTTAAGCGGCACGCATAGAATCGAGTGAGCCTGATAACCGGTCTCAACCGCAATCTGGCGCAGATGCCGCGGATCACTGAGGGTGTTGTTGACCAGAGCCGGTTGGTCGTGGGTGGCTACCCAACCGGCAATCCCCTGCCAGGGCGCCGGCAGCCGGATATTGGCATCGCCTTCGTTGCTGTAACGCAGCACCAGCTCGTTGGTGTCAGGCTCGATCAAAAACACTGACGTCCGCTCTGTTTCCAGCATGGCGTTGACGCCCTCGATAATGACTTGCAACACGTGGGCCAGCTCCAGGCTGCTGGTCAGGGCCGTCCCGACTTCGTTGAGATAGGTAAGGTGTTTGGTCTGGGCGCTCAACTGGCTGTAATGAATGGCGTTCTGGGCAGCCAGGCCGATGATACGAGCCAGGCTGGTCAACAGATGGACCTCGTCGTCGGTAAAGACTCGCCGGTTGCACCCCAGGATGAGCAACCCGCCGCGCACCTCACCGCTCAACTTGAGTGGCGCCACGGCTACCGTCTCAAATCCGGGGCCCGGCCATATGCCCGCCAAGGCCGGCTGGGTCCGGTCGAGCACAATCGCTTGATCCGGCGTCTGCTCGACCACCCGTTGGGTCAGCCTGCTCAGAGCTTGTTCCTGCTGCTTCAACATCGCCGGCTCAGCAGCCAGACCCTGGTTCACCTGTTTGGCAAAGAACGCTGGCTGAGTCTGGTCATCCAGTAACTGAATTGCCCCGGCGGTAGCAGTCAGGAGCTCGATGGCGCGACCCAGCCCAACCCGTAGAATCGTATCCAGATCGAGGCTGCTGCTGAGAGTCAGGGCCAGATCGTTGAGAGCCGCTAACTGGCGGGCCTGATTGGCCTGTTGATAGAGGCGGGCGTTCTGGATGGCGATAGTCGCCCAGGTAGCAAAGGCGGAGAGCTGGGCGATGTCATCAGCGTTGAAGCCGGCCGGACTCTTCTTGTTGAGCACCTGCAGCACTCCCAGCACCTGCCCGTCCAGCGACAACGGCACACCCAGCAACGACCGGGTCACAAACCCGGTTTCCACCTCGCCAAACCAGCGCGGATCCCGGCAAACGTTGCTCACGCAGGCCACCTGGCCGGTCGAGACGACCCAGCCGGCAATACCTTGATCTCGCCGCAGGCGGGTGGTAATTTTGATGCGCTTGCCTTCAGACACCGAAGTAGCAAAGAAGAGCTGGGCCGCAGTTTCGTCGAGCAGCAACACCGAGCCGGTTTCGACATTCAGCATGCGGGTGGCCTCGTTGACGATGCGGGTCAGCACCTCATCCAGATCGAGCACCTGGACCACACTGCGGCTCAATTCATTGATCAAGACCAACTGTTCCAATTGGCGCTGGTGCTGCCTGGCCCGGTTGATGGCCAGGGCCGACTGGTTGGCAAAGGCGCTCAAAAAATCCAGGTCGCTCTGGCCAAAGACGGCCCGCCGGGGATGGTCAATATAGATCAGGCCAACCAGGCCAGCCTCGATTTTGAGCGGCACGGCCAGCACCGAGCGGACCCGCTTGGAGACAAGGGTAGTCCGGCTGGCCCCGTCGCCAAAACGCGGGTCGACCTTCAAATCCAGCACCAGCCGCGGCTCGCCCCGCTCGAGCACGTCCTGAATGACGGTGGTGCTGACAAATTGATACACCTCATCCAGATGGGGCGCATCTTCCAGGCCGCGAGCCACGGCCACCTGCCGGAGCGACTGCTCGTGACCGTCGCTCAATAACAGCAGCCCGCGCTGCCCGCCGGTCAAACTGAGGGCCTGATCCACCACAAATTCCAGCAACTCCGGCAGATCATAGACAGAGTTCATCCGGCCGATGAGTTCGTACAAACTCCGCAGGCGGTCCAGGGTTAGATTCGGTTCAGGGGCGTCACCAAGGTTTGGTTTCATTTGAATGTCAGAGATTTGAGATTGGGAGATTGAGAGATTGGGGGATTGGGAGATTGGGAGATTAGAAACCACAGGTTATTCACTATTTCTCACTTCTCACTTCTCATTTCTTACTTCTCACTTCTCACATCCCGCTTAAATCTCCAGACTCAACCCATCGTAAGCAATCATAATTTCGCAATGGTTGGGGTGGCGGTGCAACAAATATGCCTCGGCCTGCTCTTTGGCGCTCCAGATATCGTCGTCGCTGCTGGTGGGATCGTGGTGGGCCAGGGCCAGCCGCTTTACCCCGGCTCGATGGGCCAACTCGGCGCCCATGATGGCCGTGCTGTGGCCCCAATCCAGTTTATCCAGGGCCTCGTTCAGGCTGTATTGGGCATCGAAGATCAGCAAATCCGCGCCGCGGAAGAACTCCACGTACCGTTCAGTGCTGGCCGGATCGACCCGCTGGTACTCGGAGTCGGTGGCAACCACCAGACAACTACGACCGGCTTCGATACGATAGCCGTAGGTGAGACCGGGATGAGAGAGTCGCAGGGGGTAGACCCTGAAGTTGCCAATTTGATGCCACGCCTCCGCCTCGATCTGCCTGAACTCCAGGGTAGCCTGCATATAGCTGAGTGGCACCGGGAAGAAGGCCGGTTGCTGCTGCTGGTTGAGTCGCTCGGCCAGGTTAGGCAAGGGGCTGTAGAAGGTGAAATGGTTACGGGGGATAAAAGCCGGTTGAAAGAAAGGAAAGCCGTTGATGTGATCCCAATGGGTGTGGGTGATGAGAAAATCGGCCCGCTGCTGGCCGGCGGCATGGCTCTGCCGCATCAGCTCAAAACCGAGCAGTCGCAAGCCGGAACCGGCGTCGATGATCAATAATTGGTCGCCGGCGCGCACCTCCAGGCAAGCGGTATTGCCGCCCACCGTCTGCTGCACGGTAAAAGGCAACCGGGCGACATACTGCTCGAGCACGGCCGGATTGGCCAGGTTCAGCCCGGCGGCGCCGGCCAGGGCCTGGCGGATTTTCTGTTGCAGGGCAGTCGAGGAGAGCGGGGTGGGTATAGAACCCCGCGTGCCCCAAAATTTTACATACATTGGCTCAGATCCAGATTAGATTTTAGCCCATTATATCAAATGTAGGTTGCAAAAACCTTGCAAAAGGTTGTTTGACCAAAATCTATCACAAAACAGAAGCAGTTGGCAATGGCTGATTTTACCCATTAAAATCGGCCGCGATATTCTTCAACCGGGTATTTTTGGTCGTTTCTGGCCAGCTTATCAAAAACGATCGCGGCAACGTCGCACCCCAAAACATCGGCCAGGCTGAAGCAATAGATCAGCACATCGGCCAACTCGGCGCTGATGGCCTGGCGGGCCGGTGAGTCGGGTTGGGCCAGAGTCTCGGCCTGGGCGGTGGTGAGCCATTGAAAATGCTCCATCAACTCGGCAGCCTCGACGGCAATGGCCATACTCAGATTCTTGGGTGAGTGGAATTGCCGCCAATCGCGGGCATCTCTGAAGTCACGCACGGCCTGCTGCACGGCGGCAAGGGAAGGGGTGGTAGTCATTATGCCTCCAAAGAATAAGATTTTTGGTTACTACTCAGTTCTATGTCATTTCGAGGCCATAGGCTTCGTCCTGAGGCTCAGCCCGAAGGGCCGAGAAATCGCTGAGTAGGCTGATTCAAATTCAAGGCTATTTGGTGTACTCGCTTCGCTTTTTACCAGACGCCAAGCTCTATTGCACCGGCTTCAGAGATTTCGAAATGACATGCCTGAGTAGTAACTGATAACCCGGATTTACCACCAAACTTTCAGGGATTTCTCGCCTTCGGCTCGAAATGACATGGGGGGTAGGGTCAGCTCAATTGGGGTTTAAAGATGGTCGAGGCCGGCCCTGATCGACAAGGTGGGGGATTTGGGGGCCGTTTGGACTGCTTGGGGCTGGCCTGGCGCGGCGCTGACGTAACGGTAAAAAGATGTAAAAGCGGCTGCCGGGACAATTTTGCTCGTCACAACCGGGACTTTCCACCCAAACCCGGCCCTGGTGGGCTTCGACAATACCCCGGACGATGGCCAGACCCAGGCCGGGGCCGGCGCCCTTGAACTTGGTTTTGCCCGAGGAATGCAGGGCCAGTTCACCGGTTTGGTAAAATTTGGTAAAGATCAAGCGGTGATAGTCGGGATCGATGCCGATGCCGGTGTCACTGACCACAATTTCGACGCCCGGCGGCCCCTGCTCCGGCTCGACCGGGCGGCCGGTTACGCTGATGGCGCCGCCATCGGGTGTGTATTTGATGGCATTGATGATGAGATGGTAAAAGACTTTATCCAGGGCCTCGGGGTCAGCCTCGATGGTCGGCAATTCGTTCAGATTGGCAACTTCCAGGGTCAGATTACGCTCGACCAGGGCATCGGCCAACCGCTGGTAGACCAACTCCAACAAGGCGACGATGGAGAGCGGTTCGGGATAAAGCTCCAGCGCCCGGTTGTCGATCTTGGTGATGTCGAGCAGGCTGTTGACAATCTCGTGCAGGCGCACCGCCCCGCTATGGATTGTTGAAATCAACTCAAGATGGTTGGCATTCGCCTGAATGACCGCATCTTTGAGCAGCATTTGACTGTAGCCGCGCAAGATCGTCAGGGGTGTGCGGAGTTCGTGGGCGGTCACGTTGATAAAGTCGGACTTGGTCCGGTCAAGATTCTCCAGATCGAGGTAAGCCGCCTGGACCGCTTCGGTCCGTTCGCGGACCATATCCTCCAATTGCTGGGTGAAGCGAGAAATCTTATCATATAGGCGGGCGTTCTCCAGGGCAATGGCCGCCTGGCCGGCAAAGGTGGCCGCCAGGGTAATCTCGTCCTCCCGGTACTCGTTGGCGGCTTCACGGGTCAGTGAGAGCATCCCGACCACCTTATCGAAACGGTTCAAGGGCAGGCCCAGCCATACTTTGGCCGGCGGCAACCCGGCCAGGTATTGCCAATCAGTTCGCCGGGAAACATCGGGGAGGAGCAACGGCCGTTGGCTCTGGCAGATCTGCTGAAAAACATCGTTTTCCTTAATAGCGACCCGCAGGTTGAGCAGATCGACCTCCGGCGGAAAGCCCCGGGCCGCCACAAACTCCATCTCATCCCGTTGGGCCAACATCACCGCGGCCCGGTCGTACGGCACAATTTGGGCCAGATGTTCCAAAATTAGCTCCAGAACTTCCTTCAAGTCGAGGGTGGAGGAGATGGCTCGTCCGGCATTATACAGGATTTCGGCTACCTGCCGGCCCGATTTTTCGGTTTGGTAGAGGGAAGCATTCTTGATGGCAATGGCCACCTGGTCGGCCAGAGCTTGAAAAATAGGCATGTCGGCCATATCAAAGGTCCTGACCCGGTCACTCTGGATATCCAGCACCCCCAGCAGGGTCTTGCCCATGGCCAGGGGCAAAGCCAGTTCCGAGCGAGTATGAGGAATGGCTTCAACCGGCAGGTAACGGCTATCTTGAGCCACGTCGTCAAGCCGGGCTGCCCGGCGCTGCTGGGCTACCCAGCCGACAATACCGTCCTCACCCACCTTGAGCCGAAAGCCTTGCTCCCGTAGTTGGCGCCCAGCCGGGCCGGTCCCGGCTCGCAGGCTCACGTACTCACCGCCTTCGTCCAGAAGCAGCACGCTAACAAAGTAATAGCCATACTGCTCCTGGATCAGTTCGACTACCTGTTGGAGCAAGGTATCAAGGTCCAAAATGGAGGTGAGGCGATGGCCCACGGCAATACTGGTTTCTAGCTGCAAATAGCGGTGGTGCAGTTCCACCGTGCTCTGCTGAAGCTCGCGGGTGCGCTGCTGGACCACTCCCTCCAGATCGGCGTAGAGTTCGGCCAATTGGGTCGCGGCGTCATTGACCGCCCGGCTGAGGTTGGTCAGCTCATCATTGCCGCTAACCTCGATCCGGTAGGCAAATTGGCGACCGGCCAAAGCTCTGGCCGCGGCTTCCAATTGAGCCAGGGGTTCGGCAATACTGCGAGTAACCCATAAACCCAGCACGCCAGCGGCCAGGAGGGTCAACAAACCGGTAGCCAGGATGATGGTAAAGGCTTGCTGCTGGCCGGCCTGCATATTTGCCAGAGCCAGGGCTTGTTGGGGAGCCAGGGCGTCGGAAAATAGTTCGGCCTGGCTCTCCATTACGGTGAGTTGCCACAGCCCGACGGCTGTACCCAAAAACATCAATAAGATAATCAAAGCAAAGGAGATGGTGAGGCGTGGACCAATCCGCAATCGTCTCATGGGGTAAACTCCTGAGTGAGAAGCTAAGGCAAACAGACTCAGTAGATCGAAATTTGAGGGGTCAGCATCCTCAGATGCGGTCCCGTTCGGCATCTAAGGATGCCCTCACTTCTCAAAAATTGGATCCACTGAGACTATTCTCACCTGAGGAAAAGTGGCTGGCATAGACCTTATCACTGCGGCTCCGGCACGGATTTACAAAGAATGATAGACCAGCCCCAGTATATCATGTTTTGCCAACCTCGACCAGACAGTTTCCGCCATTTAGGACTAATTGGCTACACCTTTATAGTCGCGCTTTTCGGCCATTTTCACCACGACGAGGCTGCTACCGGCAAAAAAGAGGGTAGCCAGGCCAAAAACAATCAGGTAGCCCAGGCTGACGTTGCCGGCCAGTTGGTTAACCCCATCGATGAGCGGTCCGCCTATACGCCCGCCCATGCTGCCCAGTACGGTGGCGATATTAGCCAGGGCCAGGTATTGGGCGCCTTGACCCGCCGGGGCCAGGTCGGTAGCCAAAGCCCAACTGGCACTGGCATAAATTCCGGCGCCGGCCGCAATCAGCCCTCCGGCCAGGAACAGCCAATAGATGTCGCGCCAGAAGACGAAGCCGCCGGCTCCAACTGCCGCCATCAGTCCGGCGGCCACCAGCAAAGGCCGGCGTCCAATCCGGTCGGCGATGACGCCGGCGGGCAAGGCCAACACAAATACGCCGCCGCCAATGATCAGCAACAGCCGGCTGCTCAGGGCCTGGGCCTCGGCTGGGGGAATCTGGAGTACATCGGTCAAGTAATTCAATAGAAAAGTCCGGATCGCAACGGCGGCCGACCAAAACAAAAAGCGGTTGAGCATCCACCAGCGAAAAGGGGGCGTGAGCGAGGAGCGGAGAGCGGAGAGCGAAGAGCGGAGAGCGAAGAGCGGAGAGCGGAGAGCGAAGAGCGGAGAGCGGAGAGCGGGGAGCGGGGAGCGAATGGCGAATGGCGAATGGCGAATGGTAGAGGGGTGAAATTCGCTATTCGCCGCGCCTGCCCGGTGGGTTCGCAGATTCGTTGTTTCGCCGGTGCGGCAGAGGGTGATGACGGTGATGACCAGGATGGCAAAAAAGACGACCATGGCCAGCAGCGGCCCGCCCCACAGGTTGCTGCGAGCCAGGGTCAGGCCGGCCACGGCGACGCCAGCCACCACCCCGATCAGCTCCAGCAGCATTTTGACCCCGGCGGCAGTACCGTGTTGAGCGGCCGGAACCCGGTCGGGGATGAGAGCCTGCCAGGCTCCCTGGGTGGTATTGCTCGAGGCCGAGACCAGCATTGCCGCCGCAACCAGCAGCCAGAGACTATCGGCCAGCACCACCAGGCTCAGGGCCAGGCTCAGACCGACCGTCCCGGCTGCCAGATAGGGGATGCGGCGACCCCAGCGGCTGCGGGTTCGGTCGCTCAGCCAGCCAACCACCGGTTGCACCACCAGCGCCACCAGCAGGGTCAGGATGGTCAATAGCCCCAGAACCGAATTCTTCAAGTGGGGCGGGGCCAACAGCCGGACTTTTTCGGTGTAGAGAAAGGGGTCCAGGATGCCCAGGGTTAAACCCAACCCCAGGCCAAACAGGCCAACCACTACCAGAAACGGCAACCGGCGTGGTCCGGGCCGGGTAGAAGAAAGGGGCGGGGGAGCATCGATTGCCGGTGGGTTAATCATAGCCTCCTGGTGACCTGCTCGGCCCATTGTAGCACAAAGGCTTGGCTTGGCCTATTCGACCGGGTATAATATTCACATCTAAAGTTTTATAACGAGGATATTGCTATGGCAAAGATCAAACTGGCCGCAAGGCTGATTTATTTACTGCTGGTGGTCCTGCACCTATGGACGCCATGGGTGCTGGCTCAAAGCAAAGAAGTGCTGGTGGCCGATGTGACCGGGCCGGTAACGCCGGTGATGCACAGTTTCATCGAACGGGCCATCGAGGAGGCCGACTTGCGCAACGCCGAAGCATTAATCATCCGGCTGGATACACCCGGCGGTAGCGTTGACATAACTCGCCAAATCATTCGCACGATGTTCGCGGCGGATGTGCCGGTGGTGGTTTACGTTTGGCCGCCCGGCGGTTTTGCCGCTTCGGCCGGCACCTTTATTACCCTGGCCGGTCACGCTGCGGCCATGGCCCCCAACACCAGCATCGGCGCAGCCAGTCCTATCGATGCCGGCGGGCAAGAGATCGATGAGACGCTGCAGGCCAAGATCGAGAACATTCTGGTGGCTGAGATCAAAAGCCTGGCCGATCGTCGAGGCGACCAGGCGCTTGAATGGGCGCAGCAGGCCATCACTGAGGCCAAAGCCGCCAACGCCAACGAGGCCCTGGAACTGGGTGTGATCGACTTTGTGGCCAAAGATCTGGATGAGCTGTTGACCCAACTGGATGGCTTTACGGTAGAGGTGCGCGGTGTTGAGCGGACTCTGGCTACGGCCGGGGCTGATATCGACTTTATCAGGACGACCGCGTTGGAGGATTTATTGAGCGTGATTGCCAGCCCAACCATCGCCCTGCTGCTCATCTCCATCGGCGGCCTGGCCATAGTCTACGAAATTATCAATCCCGGCGGTTATTTCAGCGGCATCATCGGGGCGATGCTGTTGTTGATTGGCCTGTACGGGGTAGGGCAGTTGCCGGTAAATTATGCCGGGCTGGCCCTGATTGTGCTGGCTTTTGGCCTGTTTGTGGCGGAGTTGTTCACCCACTCATTTGGAGCATTCACCGCGACGGGTATTGTGGCCTTTATTGCCGGCGCGTTGATCCTGTTCAACACGCCCGAGTTTGCTTACGATATCCCCCTACCGTCCATCATCGGCATTCCGGTGGCTCTGGCCGCCATCATTGGCCTGGGGGTGCGCAAGGTTATCCAGGCCCGCCGCGCCCAGCCGACCACCGGCCAGGAAGGGCTGATTGGGGCCATTGGCGTGGTCAGGATGACCCTGGAACCGCAGGGCAGCGTGTTGGTGTGGGGCGAGCGCTGGCGCGCCATCAGCGAGGACGGCCAACCCATCCCAGCCGGCGAAGAGGTGGAAGTGACGGCAGTGCAGGGCTTCCGGTTGAAGGTGAGGAAGGCTACAAGTGGCAGGTAGCAAGTAGCAGGTGGCAGGTGGCAGGTGGCACTTTGAAAGCGCCGGTCGCCTCATATGCAACGTGATCACTCCACCAGCCCCACTCCCTGCCTCATCGCCCCGTCAAAATCGCCGATGAAACGCCACCAGTTGGTCAGCGGACGGCCATGGTAAGTCAGGCCGTGGTTGCGGCCCGGCAGATTTTGCATCCAGTAGATGAACCAGGTCAGGCTGTCGCAGTTCCAGCGCCGGCAGTTGAGCGGCTGCTTTTGGCCGCGGCCGTCGGGCCGCCAATCTTCGATGTCAGTCCAGACGTAGTCCGGATTGGCCCAGTCATAATCGCAGCGACCGTTGGGCGGGTAATGCGCCCAACCGCAGCGACCCTCCCCCGGTTTACCCACAAATTTGTCCCAAAAGAGCTGCGGGTCGACGTGGCGCAGCATCGCCTCGATCTGGTGCATATGATCCTCCACCGCTTCGGACGGTCCGCGGCCGTAGTTGTAGTGGTAGACGGTGTAGGTTTGACTCAATACCGGCAAATCGTGCGGGTCGCGGTCGCTGTTGCTGATGTCGCCGTAGGGGCCGGCCATGTTTGATTCCCACAGGTCGATGACGCCGCCGTGGTAGCCCCACAGCCAGACCTCTTTAACGCCGCGCTGTTCCACCCACTGCTCGATGTTGAGACGCCGCATGATGGCGTTGTAGTCGGTCATCGGCACGCGGTGGCCGGGTTTGGACCGGGTGGGCAGCGGCTCCAGAAACTCCAACGTCTCGACAATCTGGTAGCACAGGCTGGGTTGGGCGGTGGGGTCTTTGTAACCGTGGTAGATACTGCCGGTTTCCAGCGCCTCGACCACGCGGCGGGTGGCGGTAGTGGTGTGACGGCGTATTTGCTCCAGCGGCCCGGCCACATCGCCGGTAACAGCGCGATCGATCTGACCCGCCTTGACCGGAAAATAGCTGACGACCAGGGTCGGGATGGTCAAGACGTCGGCGGGATAGTTGAGAGGACGAGAAGGATAGCTCAACGGCTCAACGACGGAGGCTGGTGGTGGGGTAGGCGTTAACAGGGATCTGAGACGGCGGAGAAAGATCATCGTTTACTTCCGGGTCAAGAAATCCAACGGTGTGGCCGGCATCAGCATACTTTGGGCCACGCTGAGCCGTTTGGGGTGGATGGAGGAGGTCTGGATGATGATCTTGGTGTAATCGTCGGAAGCCAGATCATCCTGGCCAATGGCGGCGTAGGCGTCGCCCCGATTCTCGTAGGCGTAGCGATGTTCGGGGTTTAGCTCGATCACTTTGCTGTAGTCGGCGATGGCGTTGGGGTAATCGCTAAGCTCGCGGTAAACATTGGCCCGGTTGTAGTAGGCGTAAACGTAGTCGGGGTTGAGGTCAATGGCCTGGCTGAAATCGGCCAGGGCCAGATCGTACTCTTTCAATTCGCTGTGGGCCACGCCCCGATTGACGTAGGAGGGCACAAAATCTGCTTTCAAGGCAATGGTCTGGCTGTAATCGGTGACGGCTTCCCGGAACTTACTCATCCACAGGTGCGTATTGCCCCGGTTGTAGAAAGCGTACAGATTATGCGGACTTAATTCCAAAGCTTTGGCAAAATCGGCCAGGGCCTGGTCGTAAGCCCGCAGGCCGGTGTAAGCAATGGCCCGGTTGACGTAGGCCGCCACAAACTCCGGGGCCAGCTCCAGCGCCCGGTTGCAATCAACCACGGCCTGGCCGTAGTTGTTCATGCGCAGGTGGGAGGTGCTGCGATTGTTGTAAGCCTCAGCATAGTGGGAGTCGAGCTCAAGCGCTTTGGTGTAATCGATGATGGCCTGCTCATGGTTGCGGGTGCTGGCATAGGCCAAGCCGCGCTTGTTGTAGGCCCGGGCATCCTGGAGGGTCAACGACTCCTTGTCAGAGGTGGCGGGGGTGGTGTTGATACTGAGCGTTTTGAGAGTGGCGGCAAACTCGGCGGCGTCTTTAAAGCGGTGCTGTGGGTCCTTGGCCATAGCCGTTTCGACCACCCCGGCCAGGGCACCGACTTCTCGCCACAGCATCTTCAAATCCGGCGGCTCCTCGTTACAGATGGCATTTTCCAGCAGCTCGTACAATTTCATCTGCGCCCGCATCTTGTTAGGCCCGCTGTGGGTGATGGCGGCGATTTCCAACGCTTCCAGATTGATGTAATGGTAACCGGCCAACATGTAGAACAGCAACTCACCGATCTGGTAGACATCGCTGCAGGTGTCTAACGGATCGCCCCGCACCTGCTCCGGGGAACTGTAGAGCAGCGAGCTGGGCTGGAAACCGGCCTGGGTCAAGGCCATGCCGCCGGCGGCCTGGGGCACATGGGCAATGCCAAAATCGATCACTTTGGGCAGGCCGTCCTCGCTCAGTAAGATATTCTCGGCCTTGATATCGCGGTGGACAATCCCCTGGGCGTGAAACTTGGCCAGTCCCTCACAAATACCGGTGGTTAGCCGCACCGCCTGCTCGACCGGCAGCTTGCCCTGCTTCTTGAGCAGGTCGAGCAGGCTGCCGCCGGCCAGGTACTCCATAATCATGTAGAAGCGTTTGCCTTCGATGCGCAGGCCGTAGATAGTGACCACGTTGGGATGTTGCAGGGCCGTGGCAATGCGGCCCTCCTGGACAAAACGCTTAACCGCAGTTTCATCGCTGGCTTTTTTGAGCAGCAGCTCTTTAATGGCCACCCGCCGGTTCAGCACCCGATCACGGGCTTCAAAAACCGCCCCAAAGCCACCCTGCCCCAACGGGCGAATGATCTCATACTCCAGAAACTTCTGACCAGGGGTTAGCACAATCTCACTCCTTATCTAACCCAACGGCTCTTTGGGGATGCGGAAGACGCAATGCTCGTCGCCGGCGGCGTGGCAGGCAACCTCATCGACGTTAAACTCTTTGCCGCTGCTCAACCAGTGCAACCCTTGCTGCAAAATCCCGATCATGCCGTAGCAGATCGGTCTCTGGCTGGCGCGGCCCCAACAGACCGGGCAGTGACGCAGGCTATAGAGAAAGTGGTCATCGAACTCGGTCACGTCGGCCACCAGATCGCTGAACTTGGCGTAGGTTTCGGCGATGCCTCTGAGACCGACCCGCAGCTTGGCCGCCAGGGGGATGGCTTTGAAGGTCAACTCGCTGACGCCGATCATGGCCCCAAACTCGGCCAGGCCGCCAGCAAAGGAGGCCTTGCCGGCGTGGAGAGTCAACGAGCGAACGCCGCGGCTGCCGTACATTTGCTCGATGGCTGCGCTCAGGGCGCCGTAATAGGCAAAATCGAACTCTTTGGCAAAGTTGTTGGGCGGGGGGTAAAACTTGAGAGGCACGCCGGCCAGCTCAAAGGCGGCTTTCATCGCCTCCTGGCCCAGCGTTTCCTGGACGGCCAGCACGTACAGTCGCGCCATTTTGTTGGGGTAGTACAGCCCGCTTGGTTGAACGGCCACGGCACTCTCTCCCAGGTGAATGATGGTTCTTTGGGATTTGGTCTGGTATCCCCTACCGGAAATTCCCAAAGACCTTCTAATTGTACCACCCAATGTTATGGTAATCAATAATGGAAAACTACCGTTATCGCAACTCCACGGTGGCCAGCGGCACGGCCCGGTTGGGGTAGCCCACGCCGTTGCGATCGATGGCCTGTAGCCGCTCATTGAAGCGGTTGTAGAGACCGACGACAAGGTTGTACTGGCCGGGTGGCAGGTCGGAGGGTAACTCCAGGCGGTGGGAATCGGCCTGGACGAGGTTGACTGGCCAGCCGTCGGTGGGGGAGGCGCCGTTAGCCGGCAGGCTGTCGTGGCCGGCCACCCACTGACCGTCGGCGTTGAGCAGTTGGCTGAAGACGGTATAGCTCTGCGGTTGGGGGCTGACCGCCCGCCAGTAGAGGGTCAGGTTGATCGCCTCCGGTTCAACGGTGGCCTGATGGGTTAACAACTCAATACCGCCGACAAAGCGGGCGGGAGCGATGAATGGTTGGGGATTCGGCGCAAAACTGTAGAGCGAGGCCGCGCCCAGATCGGCAAAATCAAATGAGGCCAGCGACCGGCCGCGGCCGTCAACCACGTCAAAGAGAGTTTGGGCCTGGGGGCCGGTGGGCAACAGCCAGACCTGCTCCAGCCCTTGCAGCAGCTCGGTGACGGTTGGGGCGGCGCTGTATTGGGCCGCGCCGTCGGCCAATTCAATCTCAAAGGCCCGCTGCAGGTAAGGATAAACCTGGCGGTAGGTTGCCTGGTCGCTGAGTAATAACCGCGGTCTGGGCGCGGCCGCGGTTGGCGCCGGCTGCCCGGCCCAGCTTTGCATAAAACCGGCAAAGGTGGCCACCGGGTCGCTTTGCCAGCGGTTGGCAACGTAACCCCGCCCTAGCGCCGGCAGCAAAATCAGCGCGGCGATCACGCTCGACCAGGCCAGGATGGCCGGAACTCGCTGGTGCAGGACGGCTAACCAGGCCGGCCGGCCGGCCAACGGCCATAGCAGCAGCCCAAACTCCACCGCGATGAGCGCCAGCAAGCCGAAGCGGGCAACCACAGTGAAGGTCAGCAGCCAGGTGGAAGCAGGCAAGAGCACAAAATAGATCGGCTGCTCCAGCAGGTTCAGGCCGGTCAAAATCAGGGCGTAGGTGAGGCCGCGGCCATTGGGAAACAGCAGCACGATAAAAGGCAGCAGGTAGACCAGGAACTGCGGGCTGTAGCCCTTGCTAAAAAGCATCACGAGGGCTGCCGTCATCCCACTGAAAGCAACCACCTGGCGGGGACGGCTGTAGTCGGCCGGACGAGTGAAGAGGAAGGCGTAGAGACCGGCAAAGGCCAGGTTGATCAGCCACCAGGGCAGGACCGAGGCGTGGACGGCGAAGTTGGTTTCGGCCGGATTGAGCCGGTCGCCGGCCACCGCGCCAAAGCCATAGTAACCCTCGGCCACCGCCCAGACTGTTTCCCAAGAGGAGCGGCCCAGCATCGAGCGCACCGAGGCCAGCAGCCACTCCGGCCCGCCGATCAAAAAAGGCGCCAGCAAAACCAACACGGTCAGGCCAAAGACCACGGCGTAAAGCCCCAGCTCGATGGCGGCCTCGCGCGGCCTGTCCCGGTACTGGTGCCACAGGCGGCGTAAGGCCACCGGTAATAGCAGCAACGGAATGATTTTGACCATAAAGCCAACGGCCACCGAGATGGCCGACATAAAGCGCCGGTCAGCCAGGAGTAGTTCCAGGGCCAATAACATGAAAAAGAGGGCCACCCCGTCGAAGAAGCCGAGCATAGCGTAGATCGGCGGGAAGAGACCGGCGTACAGCCACAATACCCGGCTGATGGTGGCCGGCTGAACAAACAGCCGCCGGGCCAGCCGGTAGATCAACCCAAAATTGCCGATCTCAAAGAGCACAAAGACGGCCCCTAAAATCAGGATGAACCAAAGGCGGGGGTCATCCGGCCAGGGGGGCAGCAACAGCGACAGGCGATAAGCGCCCACAGCCAGCCAGGGTAACAGCGGCGGCCACTCCAGCCAGAAGTCGAAAAAGGGATAGAGTGAGTAGTCCGACAGGGCGGCGATGCCAAAGTAGGTGTCAAAATCGGACCAGTCGCGGATGAAGCCGCCGGGCTTCAGCAGGAAGAGAGTCAGGCCGCGGAAAACGATGAAAAGGGCCAGTTGCAGCCAGAATTCAGGCAAGGGAGGAGCCGGTTCAGGTTCGGGGAAATCGGGCAGGGGGATCGCGGCGGGTTCAAACTCAAGTTCAGGTTGGGCAGGCTCCGGCTGGAGCGGCGGCGGGGATGGCTTGGGCTTGAATTTGACCACTTTCTGGGGCCGGGTGGCGCCGGGTTGGGGCAACAGCTCGAAATCGACGTCGGTGCGGGCCCCTTCCCGGCTGGCCTCAAAGAGCGCCTCCTGGACCTCGTCCACCGGGCCAGGCCGGGGTCCCTCGTCCAGCTCCGGCAGCGGCTCCGGCAGCTCATCGACGTCCACCTCAGTCGACAACCCTTGCCGGGTGGCTTCAAAAATGGCCTGCTGGACCTCATCGACCGGACCGGGCCGGGGACCTTCGTCCAGCTCCGGCAGCGGTTCTCCCTGGGCCGCCTCGTCGAGAGACATTGGCCGGGTTTCGTCCCCACCGGTCAAAGGCTCGTTTTTTTGGCCGGGTTGAGACCTGCGTTGTTCGGCATCCTGGCGGCGCTGAGGGTCGCCGGTTTGGGCTTGACTCACCGCATCCTCCCTGCCCACAATTTCAGGCGTAAGGCTAACAGAGCCCGGGTATATTGGCTAAAGGTCGACAGAAATTGAGTTTTACTGTGACCGTGCAGCCGCAATCGATAAAAGACCGGGATCTCCAGCATATTATACCCCCGCTTGTGGGCGACCATCAACAAACGAATAAAATAATCGCCGTAGCCGTAGTAAATCTGGTCGAGATCCATAGAAACCAATTTGTCACGGTAGATGGAGAAGAAACCGCTCAAATTGTCGTGAACAGGTGTGCCGAAGAGGAGGCGAATACCGTAATTGTAGATCAGGCTGGAAAATTGGCGAAAGCGGTCTTCCATACCGCCGGCCATCACAAAGCGGGAGCCAATGATAATGTCGTAATACTCCAAAAATTTGATCATCTGGGGAATGATAGCCGGGTCATGGTTGAAGTCGGTATCCATAAAGACCAGGATATCGCCGTCAGAATGGTCGATGCCATAGCGAATGGCCGTGGCCAGGCCGCGCTCCTGGGTGCGGACGAACAACCTGACCCGGCCGTCGCCGTCAAAATTACGACCCACCGCCGCGGCAGTGCCGTCGGGGCTGTTGTCATCGACCACCACCACCTCAAAATCCAGTCCGTCGGAGGCCAGGGTGGCAAAGATGGCCTGGATCAGCTCAACGATGTTATCTTTTTCATTGTAAGTTGGCAGGATAATGGATGTTTTCATAATAAATAGGCGAATAGCGAATCAGTGAATAGCGAATAGCGAATAGCGAATAGTGAATAGTGAATAGCGAATCAGCGAATATCTATCTATTCGCCATCCGCACATTCGCCATCCGCACATTCGCACATTCGCACATTCGCTACATATACTGCCACAACTCAAAAATAGTGCCGTATTTGCCGCCTTGCTGGCGAAAGCGGCGCTGGTCGGGCGGTTTGGGCCAGGAATGATAGGAGACGTCCTCGTCCGGTTGGGGGAGATGGGGCGGCTTGCCCGCGGCCACCAACCTGACTGCCTCCACCAGCATCGCCGCGCCGGTTACGGCGCTTTTATAGGATAACGAGATAATGGTATCGGTCGGCTCAACCGTGAGGCGCTCCTGCAAGAGTAGGTCGCCGGTATCAAATTTTTCGTCCACCCAGTGAATCGTGACGCCGGTTTCAGTTTCACCGGCGGCAATCACCCAAAAATAGGGGAACAACCCCCGGTGGCGCGGCAGTAAGGCCGGGTGGATATTCAGCGTCCCCTGCGACGGCAGGTTGATCAACTCCGCCTTGATCAGCTGGTTCAGATAAATGGACAGCACCAAATCCGGTTGCCAGGCTTTGATTTGACCGAGGGTTTCCGGGCTGTTAACATCGACGGAGCCGATGACCGGCACGTTGTAGATGGATTTCATATCCCGCAGCGAGTGAACTTTAGGCTCCCGACCGATCAATTTAAACCCAATCGCTGTGGCCCGGCTCTGAAACAACTCCAACGCCTTGCGGCCGACAAAACGAAGGCCGGTTCGCTTGACAAGATAGAGCAGGCCGGCCGGGAGGCTCTTGCCGTAGATCAGGCAGTCGGAACGGACAATGCCGGTCACCTGTCCCGGAAATTCCTGGAGCAGCCGCTCGGTCATCAGGTTAGAAAATAGGCTTTCGTAGGTCAGGATGACGATGCGCATGGTGATTGCGGGTTGCGTACTGCGTGGTCCGTATGGCCTAAAAAGTAAGCATAAACGGACCACGCATCACGCACCACTTACTCTAAATGTCGTTTTCAGATATTCTTTTACGCCCGGAAACCAAGCAGCGTATCACAGATGTAATCAATCTGGTCGGGCGTTAGGGTGGCCCCGGAAGGTAAATTGATCCCCCGGCGGCCCAAATCCTCGGCTACAGGTAGCGACTGGCCGGTCTGGTACATGGGGAGAGTGTGTACGGGGTAGAAGAAGGGACGGGTGTCGATGCCGGCGGCCTGCAATCTGGCCCGAACCTCGTCCCGGCTCAGGCCAAACTCATCCTCAATGATCACCGAGTACATCCAGTAGACGTTCTCGGCCCAGGGCAGTTCCGGCGGCAGAGTCAGCCCCGGTGCGTCGGCCAACCGGCAACTGTAATGGGCAGCGTTGCGGCGGCGGATGGCGATCATGTCGTCGATACGCTCCAGTTGGGCCAGGCCGATGGCGGCCTGAATGTTGGTCATGCGGTAGTTGTAAGCCACTTCGGGATGCCAGTAGGGGTTATCGGCGTAGCGACCCTGATTCTCCAAGAAAAAAGCCCGCTCGGCCCAGGCCCGGTTATTGGTAACGATCACCCCCCCCTCGCCGGTGGTGATGATCTTGTTGCCGTAAAAACTAAAAATGGCCGCGTCGCTCAACCCGCCCACCCGCTGACCCTTATACCGGGCGCCGTGAGCCTCGGCGGCGTCCTCCAGGAGCAGCAGGTTGTGTTCAGCAGCCACAGCCCGCAGCGCGTCCATATCGGCAGGGTGACCGTACAGATGCACGGCAACGATAGCTTTGGTGTGGGGGGTAATGGCCGCGGCGACTGTGGCCGGATCGATATTCCAACTCTGGCGCTCCGAGTCGACAAAAACGGGGGTGGCCCCGGTGTAACGAATGGCGTTGGCCGTGGCCACGTAGGTCAGGCTGGGCATAATGACTTCATCGCCGGGACCCAGGTTCAGGCTGGCAGCCAACAGGTGCAAAGCCACGGTGCCGTTAAACGTGGCCACGCCGTATTGCACCCCACAGTAGGCGGCAAACTGCTCCTCAAAATCGCGCACATACTTGCCCAGCGAGGAAATCCAGCCGCTTTTGATGCAGTCGGTCACATATTCCAACTCCCTGCCTGCCAGCAGGGGTTCAGCCACAGGGATAAAAGGTCTATTTTTGGTCATGAGTAACAAACAAAAGGGAGACGTTTGGCCGCGCCTCCCATCCTGGTGAAATCGAAGTCAAATCATAACCCTAACCAGGGCAAAAGTCAAAGTTATCGGCAAGCCCCTCAACTGGAGGGATGCTGCCCCCCAAAAAAGTACCAATAATCATCTTGACTTGACTTAAACCACATGTTAAACTTGAGTCAGTTCAGTGTTAAGGTATTTTCACCCAATTGTTCTCTAGGGATAAGGAAGTTCAACCGCAAGAATTTCTTATCCCTTTTTGGCTTGCATGAACAGTTCGGACTGGCGATAATTACCCTTTGAAATAATTGAGCCATGGCAACCAGTGCTGCAAGTGTGTCCCAGCAAAGACCAACCCGCCTCGTTTTTCCGCTGCTCATCGCGGTGGCCATCATCTTCAGCATTGTGGCGCCCCTGTTTGCCATGATTTGGGCCAACCAGCCTTTTTTAGGTACCTTTCTCTACCCCAGACTGGTAGTAGCCGACTCCTACGTGCCGGCCAGTTGGCAAGGCCATGACAATGCCCAAATTTTGTTGAGCCTTAACAATACGCCGGTAACCAGCGGGCGTGACCTCTTTAACCTGCTCCGCCAACAACAGATCGGCGATGCCATCACCTTGCAATTGCAACCCGCGACCGTATCATCCCTTGAAGCGAACCGGCCGGTCACAATCACCCTAACTGCGCTCCCGTGGACGGACATGTTCATATTCTTCTGGTTGCCCTACGGCATCGGCCTGATCTATCTGGTTCTGGGCTTTGTTGTTTATCACCTCCGCAGCGGCGAGCGGGTCAGTGGGGTGTTTGTTTCATTCTGTATTCTTTTCGCCATCCTAGCCGGCGGCATGTTTGACCAGTACACCTTTCACCTGCTGACACCCCTGTGGGTCTTCGCGCTGCCGCTCACCAACGCAGCTCTGATTCATCTGGCCCTGGTCTTCCCGGCCGAAACTCGCCTGATCCGCCGCCGGCCGTGGGCGGGCCTGCTACCCTACCTGGTGGCGCTATTGCTGGGCGTGGCCAATTTGTACGGCATCTATCTGGCCCCAACCGCGCAAACCTATCTGAATCTGCAAGTGGGTAATTTTGCCTTTAGTGGGCTAGCAGTGCTGCTTTTTCTCTTCCTGCTGCTGGATGCACGCTTTTTTGCCTTATCCACACCCATCCGGCAGCAAATCACGGTTATTTTTTGGGGCAGTGTAATTTCATTTGGGCCGGCAGCCGTCTGGATTGGGGCTAACCTTTTCGGTTTGACCATCCCCCTGAGTGGCGCTACCTTCATTGTCGTGTTCGCGCCGATGATCATTTTCCCCATCACGATCAGCTACGCCATTCTGCGCTATCGCCTGCTCGATCTGGATATCATCTTCAGCCGGGGCATTACCTATACCCTGCTGTTGGCGCTGGTGGCGGTGGTCTATTTTGGCATCGTCACCCTGTTAGGGACGCTGTTACAAGACACGGCTATCTTTAGAAATCCGGTGATTTTGGTACTCTTCATTCTGGCGCTGCTCATTTTCCTTGAGCCAATGAAGCAACGGCTGCAAGACTGGATCAATCGCCTGTTCAAGCTGGAAACGTTCGATTCCCGCCAGGTGTTGGAGTTGTATGGACGGACCCTTATCGCTACCCCGCTCGATACCGACTCGATTTTGCGGCTGCTCCTGGATCAGGTTCAGACGGCCCTGGCCCCGGAGCGGGCGCTGGTTTTTTTGCGCAATCCGACCAATAATAGCTTCACCATCCGCCAGCAGCAAGGCGTTGGCGCCCTCCAGGCCGTTGAAGTGCAGTTTGGACCTAACGACGACCTGGCCCACTGGCTTGGTAAAACCGGCCGGCTTTTGCAACTGAGTCCCGGCGGCAACTTCACGGGCAACACCGGTGTTGCGCCGGAAGAGTTGGCTCGCCTGCGGATGCTAAACATTATCCTGTGTGTGCCGCTGCCCGGCTCGGCGCGTTTGCTGGGCTGGTTAGCCCTGGGCTTGAAGCAGGCCGGCCATCCCTACACCAGCAGCGATCTCATCTTCTTGACCACCCTGGCCAACCAAACTACCATTGCTCTGGAAAATGCCCAGCACCTGGAGCAAGCTAACCAACGCGCTGCCGAACTGGAAGCGCTCCAAAAGATTTCGCTAGACATCCAGGCCGAGGTGGAACCGGACCAACTCCTCACCTCGGTGGTCGAGCAGGCCACCCGGCTGCTCCAGGCCGAAGGGGGGATGGCTTTTCTGCTGGAACCGGATAATGAGACCTTGAAAGTGGTGGTTAGCCATAACCTTGACCGGGATTACCGCGGTTACAAGCTAAAAACCGATGAGGATATTGCCGGGCAGGTCATCAAACAGGGCCGGCCGGTGCTGGTTGACAATCATCAGAACTTTGCCGGCCGTTCGGCCACTTTTCAGGAAGCCAAATTTGGGGCGGTAATGGGCGTGCCGCTGCGCTGGCGTGAACGGGTGCGAGGTATTCTCTACCTGGTCCACCGGCCCCACGGCCTGCGCTTCAATGAAGACAACGTCCGTCTGATGGAATTCTTTGCCACCCAGTCGGCCATTGCCCTGGAAAAATCACAACTGCTGCAAGAAGCTCGAGCCCGGGCCAACCAGTTAGCGACCTTGATGGACGTGAGCGCGGCCATCAGCGCCACCCTGGATCTGGACGTGGCCCTGCAACGGGTGATGGATCGGGCGGTGCAGATTCTCAATGCCGAGGCCGGTTCCTTGCTGTTGATGGACCGGCATGGTAAAGAGTTGACTTTTGAAGTGGTCCTGGGGCCGAGTGGGGCTGAATTGCAAGGAGTCAAAACCAAGGTCGGCACCGGTATCGTCGGCACGGTGGCTCAAACCGGCCAGCCGCTCATTGTGAATAACGTCAGGAAAGACCCGCGTTTCAATATCGCCTTTGACGAAGCGACTGAATTTCATACCCGCGATATCCTGTGCGTGCCGATGATTACCCGAGAGCAGGTCGTCGGGGTAATTGAAGTCATCAACAAGAATGATGGTTCCGTCTTTAGCCAAGAGGACCAGAACCTGTTGCTCTCGTTTGGGGCGCAGGCGGCCATTGCCATTGAGAACGCCCAACGGTTCACCCGCACCGATCAAGCCCTGGCGGAACGGGTGCAGGAATTACAGGCCCTGCAGATGTTCGATAAAGAGCTCCAGACCTCACTGGAGTTGGGTCGAGTGCTGGACATCCTGTTGACCCACGCTATGGACGCGTTGGGACTATCGATGGGTGTAGCCGGGGTGGTCGATGAGGCGGAGGGGATTTATTTGCTGGCCCAGCACGGGATGCCAATGGAGATGGGTCGTTATAAGCGAGATCCCTGGCCGCTGACCAAAGGCGTATTGGGGCGGGTGGCTCGCACCGGCGAACTGGCCTGGGCCAACGACATCACCCAGGAGAAAGATTACGTACCCAAAAACCACCGCACTCGCTCCCTGCTGGTCATTCCGGTGTTGCGCGAAGGCCAGGTGATTGCCGTGTTGGATCTGGAAAGCACCGATCCCGATTACTTCACCAGCGATGATGTGGCCTTTGTGCGAGCTTTGGCCAGTCACACCGCCATCGCCGTGGAAAACGCCCAACTCTTTGAAAAGGTCAGAGAAGCCAATGAAGCCAAGTCGGAGTTTATGAGCACAGCTTCTCACGAGCTTAAGATTCCTATGACCAGTATCAAGGGCTTTGCCAAGCTGATGCAAATGGGCGCCGGCGGTGACCTGAGCGAGCAGCAGCAGAACTTCCTAAATGTGATTGCCAACAACGTCGATCGGATGGCTCAGTTGGTCAACGATCTCCTCGATGTCAGCCGGATTGAAGCCGGGCGGATTCGGCTGGAGCTGCGAGATGTCCAGATTACCCAGGTGATTCACGAAGTGGTCGAGGCGGTCCAGAACCAAATCGAGAGCAAGCAATTAAATTTGAAGCTAAATTTGGCCGACAACCTGCCTCAGTTGCGGGCTGATTACGGTCGAATGGTCCAGATTGTGACTAATCTGGTCAGCAATGCCTACAAGTATACCCCGGCCGGCGGCCAAATTACGATCACAGCCAAACCTTACAATGGTGATGTTCAGGGCATCTCGGTCACCGTTCAAGATACCGGCTATGGCATCTCCGAGGAAGACCAGCTCAAATTGTTCACCACCTTCTTCCGCTCCGCCGATGACAGGGTTCGGGAGGAACCGGGCACCGGCCTGGGCCTGGCCATCACCAAGAAGATGATCGAAAGCCATGGCGGTGAACTCAGCTTTAAAAGTACCCTGGGCCAGGGTTCGGCTTTCACCTTCATAATGCCTTTACTTTGCAAAATCCCCCCCGGCGTTGAAGTAACTGAGCGCTGATCCGTGAAGCGTAAAACGTGAAACGTAAGCCTGTTTCTCTATAAAAATTACGTTTTACGCTTGTCGCGGTTCTGCAACTCATTTTGACCACACCCGATTCCTTACCTTTACAGGGTCAACTCACCCCGAATGACGGTCACGGCGCTGCCGCCAACTCTGACCGTCTCAATATCGTTGCGGGAACCGATAACTTCTACGGTAGCCTGACCTGGCCGTCCCAGCCAATGCCCTTGCTCGGCGATAAACGTGGGCCGGTCAATCAACCCATAATACCACAGATAGGCGGCCATGCCGCCCGTCGCCGAGCCGGTAAACGGGTCTTCCAGCGTGTCGGGCGGCGCGCCAAAGTGCCGGGCAAAGGTCTGGCCGGTTTCAGTCACTCCCCGCAGACAGAACAAGTGCGGGCTGAAGAAGTCAGCTGCGGCCCGAAACCGGCTGTAGGCAGCAATATTCAACTGCGCTCGCCGCAGCGCCGCCAGATCACGCAGCGGAATCATCAATTGGGGCGTGCCGGTGCTGACGGTCTGGATGGGTACGTCCGGCAGCGCATCGGCCGCGGTCAGACCAAAAACCGGCAGCACCTCAACCGGATCGTAAGTGGCCATAAAAACCGGCTTCTTCTGGTTCATAATGATCTGCTGAACCTTGCCCTGACTGGCTTGAATCTCGACAGGAATCGGTCCCACCTGTAACTCAAGGGTTACCTGGGTCCGGTCACCGGTCAGGGCCAACCGCCCGATTTCGACCAGGGCAAAGGTTGTGGCGATCGTTGGGTGGCCGGCCAGGGGAATTTCTTCAGCCGGAGTAAAATAACGCACCCCAAAATTGGCCCGCGCCGAACAGCGCACAAAAGCCGTCTCAGACAGGTTCATCTCGCGGGCAATCGCCTGCATCGTCTGGTCGGCTATGTCGTCGGTATCGAATAGAATAGCGCACGGGTTGCCGCCCAGTGGACGGGTGGTAAAGGCATCGACTTGCATAAACGGATAGGTTGGCATCGTCCTTAAAACTCCTCTGAAAATAGCCCTCACCCCGTCGCTGGGCGACTCCCCTCTCCCAAACCTGTCCTGAGCGAAGCCGAAGGATTGGGAGAGGGGTTGGGGGAGAGGGCCGCTACCTCACCCCCATTTTCATTCATCGTTGCCGTGCCGCAGGCTGAGTCCGTCTCCTCTAAAACTGAAGTTACCGCTGAGGTTTCGAAGCAACGCAATACGCATCACGAAACGTAGTGCGTGTTGCGTGTTTTCATCCGCGTTGCCATCCCATCAGAACTGTCACTCTCCCCGGTAACCGGCCTGTTCCCGGACAAACGCGGCTCTACCCAACTCAATCGCCTGGCGGTCGATGGGAGTCAACGGCCGGTCGATCTCAGCAGGATCAAACCATTCTGCCGATAGGATTTCATAATCGCGACTCACCGCCGTGAAATCAACTGGAGGTGGATTATTATCCGGCAGACGGCAGTAGTAGGCCAGGCCCAAGCCGGGTGGTACGCCGGTTCGACCGCCCTGGGGCCGGCACAGCAGCAACTGCTTGACCACAATTTCAAGCCCCAACTCCTCGGCAAATTCGCGCTGGACTGCCACCGCCGGGTCTTCGCCGCGGTCAATCCAGCCGCCGGGTAAGCCCCAGGGAAAGTGCGGCCGGAAGACGTGCTCGACCAATAATACCTGGCCAGTCTCATTGAACAGAGCGCCGACCACCCCAACGTGCTGGCGAGGAATCAATAGATGCACCCCCAGCCGCAGGCCCCAGCGCAGGAGGGCAGAACGTTGCAACCAGGCGGCGAGTTGCCGTTTCATCATCAAAATCCTTGAGTATAGTCGGGTCAGTATAGCACATCTCCCTGGCTCTTCCTAACGGCTAAACTGACGATGATGCTGACCCCCAATGGCAGCAACATTTGTAACAGACCGATTTGCGTGATATGATGGGCTATCCACAATACTTTTCAAATAAGCGATTGAAATCGCTTCTTCAGGGCCAAAGCCAGCCGTCCACCTGCGTGGACGGGGCTTTTTGTCCGCGCAGGCGGACATCACGGCGTAGCCCCCCAGGTGCGGTTTTAACCGCGCCCTTATTTGAAAAGTATTGGGGCTATCCACCCTTGCAGGCTGCCAATAATGAACATTCGCCCAATCGATCCAACCAACCGGCGGGAGGCTCGCCGCTTTGTAGATTTTCCCGACGAGTTGTATCGCCAATGTCCGCAGTGGGTGCCTTACCCGCGCCACGATAAACTGGCCCAGCTCAACCGGCGCAATGCCTTTTTTGCCCACTCCGAGGCCGAATTTTTTGTAGCCGAAGCCGACGGCCAACTGCTGGGGCGCATCTGTGTGATGGAGAATCGTAATTACAACAACTATCATCGTGCCCGGCACGCTTTCTTTTACCTGTTTGATGTGGTTGAAGATGGGGCGGTAGCCCAAGCCCTGTTTGAGGCAGCCATCGACTGGAGCCGTCAGCGGGGTCTGAATGTTCTGGTCGGCCCCAAGGGGTTTGTGCCGTTCGACGGCATCGGCATGTTGTACCGGGGCTTTGAACATCGGCCGGCGATGGGCATTCCCTACAATTATGCCTATTACAACCAATTCATGGAACAGTTGGGCTTTGAGAAAGAGATCGATTTCACTTCATTTTACCTCAATTGCCAGCAGTTTGAACTACCCGAACGTTTTGTCCGGGTAGCGGAGCGAGTGAGAGCACGGCGCAACTTGCGGGTTAAAAGCTTCTCCTCAAAAGCAGAAGTGCGCCGCTACATCCCGGCCCTGGTAGAGACCTACAACCGGGTCTTTGTCAACAACTGGGAGTATGTTCCGGTTACCCCGGCCGAAACCGAAGAGCTGGCCAGGCGGATGCTCCAAATCGTCCGGCCGGAGCATATCAAACTGGTCTTCAATCAAGAGGACCAGGTGGTGGGATTTTTGCTGACTTTCCTGGATATTTCAACCGCGCTGCAGCAGACCGGCGGAAAGTTATTCCCGCTTGGTTGGCTCAAACTCCTGGCCGCGCTGCGCCACCCAACCTGGATCAACATCAACGGGATCGGCATTTTGGAGGAATACCGCGGCCTGGGCGGCAACGCCATCCTCTACACCGAACTGGAAAAGACGCTCCGGCATGGTAATTTTGAGCACGCCGATCTGGTCCAAATGGCCGACACGGTGGAGTATGTGCTGGCGGATATGGAGACGGCCAACGTAACGCCCTACAAGGTTCACCGGGTTTATCGCCGCGAGCTTTAGGTATGGGGACAATTTTTTGATTGGCCGCTAACCCCATTTGTGATAAAATAGGCCAGGAGGTAACAAAATGGCTAAAAATGCTGACATCTATCAAATCAAAGTAACCCTCAAACATAGCAAACCTCCGATCTGGCGGAGAATCGAAGTACCCGCCGATATCAATCTGGCCAGGCTGCACCGTATCCTGCAAGTGGTGATGGACTGGAGCGATTATCATCTGCACCAGTTCATTGTTGGCGGGATTTACTACGGTGAACCCCACCCGGATTACGACATGTGGGGACCAGAGATGTACGACGAAAAACGGGTCAAATTGTACCAGCTTGTGCCGGGAGAAAAGTTCAAATTCATCTATGAGTACGACTTTGGCGATAGTTGGGAGCATGAGCTGCTGGTGGAGAAAATTTTGCCGCCGGAAAAAGGGGTGCGCTATCCGCGTTGTATCAAAGGCAAGCGGGCCTGCCCCCCGGAAGATGTCGGCGGGGTGTGGGGGTATGACTCTTTTTTGGAAGCTATCGCCGACCCCAACCATCCCGAACACGAAGACATGCTCGAATGGGTTGGCGGCGAGTTCGACCCCGAAGCGTTTGATCTGGAGGAGATCAACGAGGCGCTGCGCTACCTTCGGTGACAGGGAGGCAATAACCCATGACGCCTAATCAAGACGAACAGCATCTCAACATTCTGTCCATCTTTCACTACGTTGTCGGCGGTTTGACCGCGCTGTTTGCCTGCTTTCCCATCTTTCACCTGCTGATGGGACTGGCCTTTTTAACCGGCGGCTTTGGCCCCGCGCCGGAAGAGGAGTTCCCCTTCCGGCTGTTTGGGCTGATGTTCACCCTGATCCCGGCAGCCATCATCGTGACCGGTTGGGTTCTGGCCGGTTGTATCGTGGCGGGCGGCTATTTTCTGTCGAAACGAAAACGTTACACCTTTTGCCTGGTGGTGGCCGGGGTAGAGTGTATCTTCATCCCCTTTGGCACGGTGTTGGGCATCTTCACCATCATCGTGCTGATCCGGCCCGGCGTGAAAGCGCTGTTTGAGGGCGGCCTGCCAACCCAGCCGGCCGCCTGAACCAACCCTGATTTGCCAGATATGCCAGCCTTGACTATTATCAGAAACCATTTCCCAATGATTAACCTAACGCCTCAAAGCAAGACAAAGGTTACCTGAAAATGGGTCTAAGGTTCGAACGCATTCCGGCGCCGGTCTGGGTAGGACCCCTCATTCCAATCGCCGCCATTATCGTGACCTTTATGTTGACCGCCACGTTGGTGGGGTTAGTCAATGCCAATCCGCTTGAAGCCTATTATTACTTTCTCATCAATCCCCTCTCCAGCCGGACCAGCGCCATCGAAGTCCTGGTCAAATCGACGCCGCTGCTGCTAACCGGCGCGGCGGTAACCTTTGCCTTTGCCGGCGGCTACTGGAACATCGGCGCCGAAGGCCAGCTTTATATGGGCGCCACCGCGGCCACCGCTATTGGCCTGCAAATGCACGGCGTGTCGCCCTGGATTGCCCTGCCGACGATGATCGTGGGCGGCTTTGTGGCGGGGATGTTGTGGGCGCTGGTGCCGGCGTTGATGAAAGTGAAACTGGCCATCGATGAAGTGGTTACCACCCTGCTGCTCAACTCTGTGGCCCTGTTTATAGTGAGCGCCTTGCTCAATGGACCATGGCGCGATCCCATCTCGCAATGGCCGCAATCGCCGGAGATTGCCGACGCGGCTATCTTCCCCCGGTTAATGGCCCGCTCCCGCCTGCACCTGGGCTTTGTGCTGGCTATCATCGTGATCATAATTATCTGGTTTGTGCTCACTCGCACCGCCTTTGGCCTGCGCATGCGGGCGGTCGGCCTGGGGCCGGAGGCGGCTCGCTTTGCCGGGATCAACGTACCCCGCACGATGCTGATTTCGGCCCTGGTTAGCGGCGGAATTGCCGGTTTGGCCGGCATGAGCGAGATCGCCGGCATCCATTACCACCTGATCGACGCCATTTCACCGGGCTATGGCTATACCGGCATCATCATCGCCACGCTCGGTGGGCTAAACGCCTGGGGGGTGGCCCTGGCCGCCCTCTTCATCGGCCTGATTGACACCGGTTCGCAAACTGTCAGCCGGGCTTTGGGCGTGCCGGCCTACCTGGGCGATGTCATCCAGGCGACTCTGCTGCTGGTAACCTTGGGGATGTTATTGCTGCAAAGCTATCGCATCCGCTGGGGAAGAGGCTGACGATGGAACTTGGACTATTTCTCACCTTTCTGGTTGGCCTGATTGGCGCTACCCTGCGCGTGGCAACCCCGCTCATCTACGCCACCATCGGCGAAGTTTACACCGAGCGGGTGGGCATTTTAAACCTGGGCATTGAGGGGATTATGTTTCTGGGCGCTTTTGTTGGCTTTGCCGTGGCTTACAAAGCCAACCAGGCCGGTCTGGCCGCTTATCTGTGGATCGGCCTGCTGGGGGCGATAATTTCCGGGGTGATTATGAGTCTGCTGATGGGGTTTTTCACCGTTACTCTGGGCGTCAACCAGCACGTATCCGGTCTGGGGATTACCCTGCTCAGCATCGGCCTGTCGCTGTTTGGCTTCCGGCTGGTTTTTGGCGAAAGTTCGGTTCTGCCCTCCATCAGCGCCTTTCCCCAGTACTCCATTTTTGGCGAGTGGCCGTTCCTGGGGCCCATCTTTAAGCAATATGTTTTAACCTACCTGGCCTTTATCGTACTGATTCCGCTGGCGACCTGGCTTTTGTACCGTACCAGCTTTGGCCTGCAGTTACGGGCGGTTGGCGAAAACCCGGAAGCAGCCGACGCGGCCGGCGTAAATGTCTTTTTGACTCGCTATGTGGCTCTGGTCATCGGCGGAGCGCTGATGGCCATTGGCGGGGCGTTTCTGTCGCTGGCCCAATTGGGCGCCTTCTCGCCGGGCATTATTGCCGGGCGGGGCTGGGTCTGCATTGCCCTGGTCATCTTTGCCAAATGGGACCCCATCCGGGCAATGTGGGGGGCGCTGCTGTTCGGGGGAGTGTTTGCGCTGCAATTGCGGCTGCAAACTATCGGTCTGAAACTGCCTTTTGAGGTCTTCCTGGCCCTGCCCTATCTGGTAACCATTGCCGCCCTGGCCATCGCCGGCCGAAACGTGGCTTATCCGGGGGCTTATCTCAAAGCCTACCGGCGGGAGTAAACGGCGTGGCGTAGGGGCGACCGGCCGGTCGCCCCTACTGGGTATGGAACTTGTTACAGAAATTCCCAAAGAGCCTCTTAATTTGGCGTAACCTAAACAGGTATCAAGTTAAGTCTGAAGTCGAGTCTGTAGGCGGTCACGCCCCGGCCGTCCGGCTAAAACCTCGACTCCGACACGCTACACGCTAACTCAATGGTATTGAAACAGGTCCGGTTGGGGTTACCCTACTGCCACTGGGCATCGATGAAGTAGTTCACATAGGCCCGCGGCCACTCGGTGCCCCACGAAGCCAGATGGATCCGGCAGCGGTTGCTGTCAACCCAGTATCCCGTTCTGGACACGCCGGCCTCGTCGACAACCCGGCAACTACTGGGATAGAGCGTCAACGACTTGGTCCGCTGCTGGAGCCGCGGGCTGACATCGGCCAGATCGAACTGATCGCGGCAACCCCACCAGCCATAGCAAACTCGACCATCATCGTCGCGGATGGCCAGGGTTATGGGCAGGCTGTAATAATTGGCCTCAGGCGCGTACCAGGAGGTGCGCGGGAAACTGGAATATTGCCACCAGCCCAAGCGCCAGGCTGGCCAAATGGCATATTGGTCGAAAATGGTGTTGGTGCGGGCGGCCACCCCGCCAACGCTAACCACCGCGTACAGGTCCGGGGCAGAGTTGTAATCCATGGGATCGTAGGCCCGCACGTAGTCAATGCCAAGGCCAATCCGCAGCGGCCGCCGCCAAACACAGCACTGCGCTTCGACCTCCGCCGGGTTGGGTTCAACCGCCAGCTCTAAAGCGCCAAAATCCTGGCCGGCTTCAACCAGGGGCAGGCTCGGCGGGGCAGGCGCTCCGGCCGCCCCGGCCGCCGGCTCGGCCTGGCCGAAATGCTGGGCCAGCAAAGCCAGGTCCAAAATATTGACCACGCCGTCAAGGTTCAAATCGGCGGCCGGGTCAGTTGTGCCGTAGCGAGCGGCCACAAAGGCCAGGTCAAAGATGTCAACCGCGCCGCCAGGTTCATCCGCGCTATCGTCGCTGGCGGTATAGGTTTCAGCTTCGACCGGCTCGCCTAATTCCGCCTCGTCAGGCGGGGCAACGGGGTCGCTTGCAGGCGGCTGGCCTGGCGGGGGTAGTTCAATCGGTGGGTCAGGTTCCTGGGCCAGAGCCAACTGGCCGGCCTGACTCCAACCGATGACGATCAGCACGACCAGCATGGTTAACAACATCAGTTTACCAATCGAGCGATAGATTTTTGGTTGGATGTTCACAGGTTTCACCCTCCTTTGGTGAGTTGGGATTTTTTTCTCAGTTTATCATGCCGGTCGGGTTGTCTCAACGAAGTTAGTGCGGATATCATATTGGTGGTAGCCATCAATTGAATATCGGTGATAGTACGGAGAAAGGAGTACAAACTATGGACGAATTTATGCAAGCAGCTATAGCCGAGGCCAGGCAGGGGTTGGCCGAGGGCGGCATTCCTATCGGTTCGGTGCTGGTGATCGACGGCAAAATTGTGGGCCGCGGTCACAACCGGCGAGTGCAGCAGGGCAGCGCCATCCTGCACGCCGAGATGGACTGCCTGGAAAACGCCGGCCGGTTGAAGGCCAACGATTACCAGCGGGCGGTGTTATATTCCACCCTCTCCCCGTGCGATATGTGCAGCGGCACCGTGTTGCTGTACAAAATCCCCAAGGTTGTCATCGGCGAAAACAAGACTTTCCATGGGCCGGAGGATTACGTCCGGTCGCGGGGCGTCGAGCTGGTCATCCTCAATGAGCCGGAGTGTATCAAGCTAATGGAAGATTTCATCGCCGCCAATCCGGAACTCTGGAATGAGGATATTGGCGAATAATAGCCCGGTCACTATAATAATAGAAGATAGAAGGTGGTAGCAGGGGCGGACGGCCTGGGGTGAGTCAAACAGCCGTTCGCCTTTACTATGTTCAGAAATTTGGAACAAACGATAGTAGCAAGCCGTTGTGATCGAAAATCGTTCTTCTAAACAGACCTCCTGGATGATTGTGGGCTTCTGGTCGCTGGTTGGCGGGATTGTGGGCATTGTCTTTTGGGAGTTGCTCCATTTCTGGCGCCGGCTGCTGCAGCAGCCGCGGCTGGTCGCCAGCCTCCTGCCGGCCGACTTATCCAACCACCGCACCGTGGCGGCCAAGGCGCTGCACCTGGCCGCGGCCAATCTGCGCGCCGGCATCGAGCGGCGGCGGCTGCCGGCCGGGCAAGAAAAATTGGTACTCTGCGCCGGCGTCCGCAACTTTAGAGAGCCATGGGCCCGTGATTTTGGCTTTGCCAGCTTTGGGCTGATGGAATTGAAGGAATTTCAGGTGGTCAGAGAGACGCTGGAGGTTTTTCTGATCAATCAGCACCCCTCCGGCCAATTGCCGGTCAAGCTTCACTCAACCAACGTGGTCAGCCGCTATCTCCATTCCCTGTTCGAACGGCAGCAGCCGAATTACACCCCGCTCCGGCCCAAATATGTTACCGCCCACAACACCATCTCCCTGGACGGCAATGCCTTACTGGTAATTGCCGCGCTCAACTACGCCAGCCAGGCCAACGATACTGAATTTGCCCGGCGGCGCTGGTCAACGCTGAAACAGGCTGTCGCCTGGTTAGAGTCGCACGCCCTGGAAGCGGATGGTCTGCTGCACCAGGCCGCCTTTGCCGACTGGGCCGACAGCATCGCCCGGCGGGGCCGGGTGTTGTATACCAACGTTCTGTATTGGAAAGCGCTGGTTGAGTTAGCCGCCGCGGCCGCCGCCTATGGCTCGCCGCAGGATGGCCAATATTTTACAGCCAAAGCCGAACACCTTAAAGCTTCCATCAACGACCATTTCTGGCGGCCTGACCTGGGTTATTACGTGACCAACCTGGTTTTTGACAACCTGAGCAGCAGCGGCAATCTGCTGGCCATTGCCTGGGGCCTGACCACGCCCGCGCAGGGCCACGCCATCCTGGACAATATGGAGCGCTTTGAGATGGCCAAAACCGTGCCAACTCAGGTCGTCCACCGGGCTTATCCGCGCCAGTTCATTGCCCTGGCAAACCGGTTAGGTGGCATTGCTCACTACCATACCTCGGCCTCGTGGCTGTGGCTGGGCGCCTGGCACGTTATTGCCGCCGCCCGGCTGGGCCGGTTGAGCGAGGCCGAAGCGCTGTTGGGCCGCATCTCCAAAGTTATCGTTAGAGATGGGGCCGTGCATGAAGTTTATGACCCGGAAGGGCACTACCTTTCGACCTTCTGGTACACCTCCGAAGCCCCCCTAACCTGGAGCGCCGGTATGGTTGTATACGCCCATTACGTCTACCGGCGACACGTGGCCGGACAGGCTACCAACATCGACGCCGGCTATGCCGCCGGGTTATAAGGCTACTATTGGAACTAACGCGCATGTCTGAACCCGGCAACTTCCTCTCCGCTGAATGGCGTTATCTGGCGATGCTCAATTATGAGATCGATCCGGCTGTGCTGCAACCTTACCTGCCCCGCGGCACCCAGCTGGACTCGTGGAACGGCCAAACCCTGGTCAGCATGGTTGGCTTTTTGTTTTTGAAGACGCGCCTGCTGGGCGTACCGATTCCGTTTCACACTAACTTTGAAGAAGTCAACCTGCGTTTCTACGTGCGGCGGCCCGGTGAAGAGGGCTGGCGACGAGGCGTAGTCTTTATCAAAGAGATTGTGCCTAAGCCTGCCATCGCCGCGGTTGCCAGGTGGGTGTATAATGAGAATTACGTAGCCTTGCCCATGCGCCATAACCTGACCGAGATAACCGGTCCCGACGGAGGCAAGGCATTGGCCGTGGAGTATGGCTGGCGATTGGGCCAAAAGTGGCACTATTTACGGGTTAAGAGCCACGGCCAAGCTCAACCGCTAACACCGGGTTCGCAAGAGGAGTTCATTAGCGAACATTATTGGGGTTATGCCAGCCAGAAGGACGGAACCTGCGTAGAATATCGGGTGGAGCACCCGCCGTGGCGGGTGTGGCAGGTTGGCGAGAGTGAGTTTAATTGTGATGTAGCCACTTTATACGGCGCTGCTTTTGAAGAGGCGCTTCAGGCCAAACCAACGTCAGCCTTTCTGGCCGAAGGTTCAGCCGTGGTGGTTCGCCGGGGCAGGAGACTCTGAGTAGAATTCCGGATGTCAAACGCCGAGGAATTATTGAGGGTAACTAAGACGATGATGAATGGGGAGATCAAAGAAAATCTCAAGGCCAAAGCAGTTGCCGGCTATAAACAGGCCAACGACTATAGTTTTGGCGTTTTGGAAATTATTATCAATGCTATCCACCGTTTCACTGAGGTTGGGGCCACCCAGTCGGCCGCGGCGATTGCCTATTATGCGCTCTTTTCCATTTTTCCGCTGCTATTATTCCTGCTGGCGATTGCCAGTTCTATCTTGAAAAGCCCTGACGTTCAAGAACAAATCATGGAATATGTGCAGGAGTTCCTACCCGGTTTTGAGGAGCTGGTCCAGAGCAACATCGAGCAGGCGCTCAGTTTGCGGGGCGCGGTTGGACTGGTGGGCATGATCGGATTGTTGTGGGCAGCGATGGCTGTATTCTCGGCGGTGGCCTACAATATAAGCCTGGCCTGGCGCAACGCCCGGTCGCGTAACTTTCTGGAACTGCGGTTCATGGCCATCGTCATTGTGGGGGGGTTGGTGATCCTGATGGTTCTGGCTTCGTTGTTCACCACCATCAACAATATTTTATCAACGCTTAAAGTCCCGTTGTTTGGCAGCGTCTCAATCCATGAGTCGGTTTTATGGCAAATGGGTTCTCGATATGTGCCACTTTTACTCGTCTTTATTTCATTTTTATTCCTGTATTGGTGGGCGCCCGGCACTAAAGTTAAATGGCGAGAGGCGGCCTGGGGGGCCATTATCGCGACCATCGGTTTTGAGTTGGCCAAAAAGGGATTTGGCTGGTATCTGACCAGCGGCTTTGCCCGGCAGGCCCTGGTATACGGCTCGCTGGGTACGGTGATTGCCCTGATGCTGTGGATTTATGTGTCGGCGTTGGTGATTTTGTTTGGGGCGCATATTAGCGCGGCCATCGGTCACCGCCGCGAGGCTAGAGAACAAGCCGAAGCAGGAGTCCAGGCTTCCAGGCGAGTAGCTCCAGAAAAGGGGTAGAGACGGCCAGACCGGTCCTATCTACCCTACAAAATCTCGCCAGATTTGGCTTTGACAAAGTAACCCTGGCAGGCTTCATCGATCAGTTCCGGGGTCATCCGCAGCGGCTCACCGGCATACTCACAGATGACTTTTACGGCTTTCAAAATGTCGCGGGGATGGACCGACTGCAACGGCTTGCCGGTTTTGCGATACCACTCGTTGAGCAGATAGAGGAAAGATTCCCGGTTGACCTCCGGAAAACCAAGCGTTTGGGCCTGATTGGCAAAAATTTGGTAAAACATGCGCTCATCGGGACCAAAAACACCTACTTTGAGCTGAATCCGGCGCAAAAAGGCGCCGTCAACCAGATCATCCGGGTCCAGGTTGGTGCTGAAAACCAGGAGTTGCTTGAACGGCACTTCAAACGTTTGCCCGGAGTTGAGCCGCAGAAAGTCGATCTCAGTTTCCAGGGGCACAATCCAGCGGTTCAATAACTCAGAAGGACTAATCTGCTGGCGGCCAAAATCGTCGATCAGGAACATGCCGCAGTTGGCTTTCATCTGCAGGGGAGCTTCATAGAATTTACCCACCGGTTCGTAGCGAAGCTCCAGGTGATCCATTTTTAGCTCGCCGCCCACCATCACCCCCGGGCGTTGAATAAGCGCCCAGCGATTGTCAGCCTTCCCCCGTTCCTCGGTCCGACTCATTTTATGGATCAGGTTATCATACAGTTGAATAATTCCCCCACCGACCGTGACAGCGTAAGGCATCCAAATGGGTTCATTATTACCCAATAAGTTGGCGATGGCCTCAGCAATGGTAGTTTTGCCGTTACCCGGCGGGCCATACAAGAAGATAGAAGTGCCGGCATTGACGGCCGGACCGATCCGGCGGTCAAAATCCGGGGGTAAGATCAAATGGCTTAAAACCTGCTGCACCTCAGCTCGCGTCACCTTTCTGATGGTGGCCTGGGCATAAACGGACTTATTATATTTTTCAATGGGGACAGGCGCCGGGCCGACATATTGGGTGCGCTCAAAGGCCTCCTTGGCCCTGGCCCGGCCGGCGTCGGTTAGGCTGTAGACGTAACCACGCCGCCCCAGGCTGCCCACGGCCTTCGACACTTCCACCAGGTGCTCTTGCTGCAGCCAGGCCAACATATCATCCAACAGGCGATAAGGCAACTTGATCACCTCCTCGGCGTGGGTGGCGCTGACTTCACCTTCGGTGTAGGTCAGCCGCAGCAAAATATCGGTGACCAAGGGTTGAGGGATATCTAATTCCTCCAGCGAAGGGGGCGGTATCAGTATTTCCGCCATGCCTTTAAAGCGGGAGATGGCCGGCACATCCAATATGCCTGTTCTGGGAAGGGGGGATACGTCGGCTGGCGCCGCAGTTCTGGCCAGTTGCTTTAAGCTGCCTGTGGTCGACATCGCCATAAATTCTTACTCCCGTCTCTCTACGCTGCTTGCGTCAAGTAGATCCATCTTAAGATTCTCACCTGCTCATTATACTAAAAGCATTGTAAATTGTCGAGAATTTGCTTTAAGGTGAAAGTACTATTGCCCCGGCTGCCAAATTATGACTTTGGTCCGCCTCCATCGACCCGGCCGCAAGGTATTGACTTTTTATGGAAACAGAAGTATAATGAGTGTGTACTCATTCAATTGAGTGATTACTCACTTTTTCAAGAGCTAATGAAAATAGTATCGTGAGTTATCAGCCCAAAAGGCCAGTAAAGAGAGGACAAAATGATGCTCCAACCCCAGACCGATTTCAAGGAACAAATGGCCGAGGCCCGGCGTATTCAAATTTTAGTGGGCGCAGCCCAGGTTTTCTCAGAAAAAGGTTTCCACAAAGCCACCACCAAAGAGATCGCCAAAGCGGCCGGTGTCTCCGAAGGCACAATTTACAACTACTTTGACAATAAACGGGATTTATTAGTGGCCATGGTCGAGCTGCTGGCCACCCAATCGCTAAAAGATCTGATCGCCACTGAACCGCCGGCTGATCCAAAGCAGCTCATTACGGCAATCATGCACGACCGTTACCAACTGGCTAAAGAGCGAGGCCATCAGATAGTGCCCATCCTCGCCGAAATATTTAGCGACGTTGAACTTCGGGAGACGCTCTACCGGCAAATCGTCCTGCCGACTTCCGCTCATCTGGAAAAATTCATCCAGACTCAGGTTGACTCAGGCCGGTTTCGCCCGATTGATCCGATCATTGCCACCCGCGCCTTGATCGGCGCCATCATTATAAACTTTGCCCTTAAACTATCCGGGTTAGATACCAGATATGAGCATATTTCACCTGAGTCGCTCATCGAGCAATTAACGTCACTCTTTATTGAAGGTTTACTGAGCCGGCAGTAGAGAATGGTGAATGATAAATGGTGAACGTAGAAAGTCTATGAACAGCTAACCCTTGACAACTGATCACTGACAACCGATCACTGATCCCTGATCCCTGACGACTGACCACCAACATTTGGTGAATAACTATGGTACGCCGAATTTTAAGTTTAATCCGCAAAGAACTGCTCCATATCGGGCGCGACCCGCGCACGCTGGTGATTATGATTGTGATGCCACTGGTGATGTTGATCTTGCTCGGCTATGCCGCCACCACCGACATCGAACACCTGCGCACCGCCGTTTATGACGCCGACAAAACGCCCCAAAGCCGCGCTCTGATTGAGGCGTACCAGGCCTCCAACTACTTCGACATTGTGCAATACGTAGCCAGAGAAGAGGATCTGCGCTATCTAATCGATCACGGCGACGTGCGTAGCGCCCTGATCATCCCGCCCGGCTACGGCCGCCAGTTGGCCGCCCGCGAGCGCCCCGACGTGGCTTTCCTCGTGGACGGCTCGGACCCCAGCGTGGCCCGGACGGTTTTTAGCGCCTCTCAGCAGGTTGGCCAGGCCGTCTCGATCAAGTGGTTGGAAAAGGAATTGGGCTTCTCAACCAGCCAGATGCCCACAGTCGAGGTCAGACCGCGGGTCTGGTACAACCCTAACCTCAAAAGTTCGCACTTCATGATCCCCGGCCTGATCGTCATCGTCCTCTTTCTGTTCACCACCCTTTTCACCTCGACCTCGATTGTCCGGGAGCGGGAGCTGGGCACCATCGAACAGTTGATTGTCACCCCCGTCCGCCCCATCGAACTGATCGTGGCCAAGGTATTACCTTATATTCTGATCTCTTTCTTCATCATCATCGAGGTCCTGCTGGTAGGCGTATGGCACTTTGGGGTGCCGATTAACGGCAGTATTGTCCTGCTGCTCGGCCTGTCCAGCCTGTTTCTGGTGACGGCCCTGGGCATTGGCATCTTCATCTCCAGTGTCGCCAACACCCAGGTGGAGGCATTTTTAATGACCTTTGCCACCGTCATGCCGACCATCTTCCTGAGCGGCTTCTTTTTTCCCATCGAGGCCATGCCGGGCTGGTTACAGGCCATCAGCTTGGTCATCCCGGCTCGCTATGGCCTGGTCATCATCCGGGGCATTATCTTGAAAGGCGTGGGGCTGGAAATTTTGATGCAGCAGGTCATCGCCATTCTCATCTTTGCCGCGATTATTGTGACGTTGGCCGCAACCCGCTTTAAAAAGAAACTGTAAACAAATCATTTATCATTTTCGATTTTGGATTTACGATTGACGACTGGGCGTCAAAAATCGTAAATCATCAATCGTCAATCGGTGAGCGATGTTACTCAGAGTCCTTAATATAGTCCGCAAAGAATTTATTCACATTTCGCGAGATCCGCGCACCCTGGCGATCATGATCGTAATGCCGCTGGTGATGTTGATCTTGCTGGGCTATGCCGCTACCACCGATATCGAGCACCTGCGCACCGCCGTCTACGATGGCGACAAAAGCCCGCATAGTCGCAGCCTGATTGAAGCGTATCGAGCCTCCAACGCTTTTGACCTGGTCGCTTTTGTCCCCAAAGAGGCCGACCTGGCGACCCTGATCGAGCGCGGCGACGTGCGCGGGGCGCTGGTGATCCCGGCCGGTTACGGTCAAGCCATTGTGGCCCAGCGGCCGGTCGAGGTGGCCTTTTTGATCGACGGTTCAGACCCTACCGCGGCCAATACCGTGTTGGCGGCCTCCCTACAGGTGGGCCAGGCCGTCACCATCCAGCGCATCGAGCAGCGGCTGGGCCGGCCGGCCGATAGCCTGCCGGGGATCGAGGTCCGGCCGCGGGTCTGGTACAACCCCAACCTGGAGAGCGCCTATTTCATGATTCCGGGCATGATGGTGCTGGTGCTCTTTGTCTTCACCATTCTGTTCACGGCCACAGCCATCGTACGCGAGCGTGAGCTGGGGACCATCGAGCAGTTGATTGTCACCCCTATTCGCCCCCTCGAATTGGTAGTGGCTAAAGTCATCCCCTACGTGCCGGTTTCCTTTGCCGTAGTCATCGAGGTGCTGTTGATCGGGGTCTGGCTCTTTGGGGTGCCGATCAACGGCAGCCTGCCCCTGCTGCTGGGTTTGTCGGCGATTTTTATGCTGACCTCGCTGGGACTGGGTATCCTGGTCTCCTCAATAGCGACTACCCAACAAGAAGCCCTGCTGATGACCTTTGCCACGGCTTTGCCCACTGTTTACCTGAGCGGCTTCTTGTTTCCCATCGAGGCCATGCCCTGGTGGCTGCAACTGATCAGCTACCTGATTCCGGCCCGCTACGCCCTGATCATCATGCGCGGCATCATCTTAAAAGGTGTGGGGCTGGAGATTTTGATCGAGCAGGTGATTGCCGTGTTGATTTTTAGTACGGTCGTAGTGGTGCTGGCGGCGACGCGATTCAGGAAAAAGCTCGACTAGTTGGAATAGTTGGTTGGTTGGCTGGCTGGTTGGTTAGTTGGTTGGTTGGAATTATGAAGAATAACAATGAAACTATCATCAAAACCGAAAATTTGACCAAACGCTTCCGCCAAATTACGGCGGTGGACAATCTCAACCTTGAAATCAAAAAAGGCGAGATTTTTGGCCTGGTGGGGCCGGATGGAGCCGGCAAGACCACCACTATGCGCATGCTGGCCGCCATCATGGACCCGACCGCGGGCAACGCCGCCATCGCCGGCTTTGACCTGCGCAAACAGGCCGAGCAGATCAAGCATCACATCGGTTACATGGCCCAGCAATTTGCCCTGTACGGCGATTTGACCGTACTTGAAAACCTCAACTTCTTTGCCGACGTGTACGGCGTGCGGGGCAAACTGCGCCGGGAGCAGATCGAGCGGCTGCTGAACTTTGCCCGGCTGATCGAATTTACCAATCGGCGAGCCGGTCGCCTTTCCGGCGGGATGAAGAAGAAGCTGGGGCTGGCCTGCGCCCTGGTACACTCGCCTGAGATTCTCTACCTGGACGAACCCACCACCGGCGTCGACCCGGTTTCCCGCCGCGAATTCTGGGACATCCTGGCCGGCCTGCACGTTGAAAAGACCACCATTCTGGTCAACACGCCGTATATGGATGAGGCCGAACGCTGCTCCCGAGTTGGGTTGATGTATCACGGCCGGCTGGTGGAGCAGGGTACGCCCACCCAGATCAAAGGGTTGATTCAAGGAGAGTTAATTGAATTCAAGCCCGAGTCTGACCGGCAGCAAGGCGTGGGGCTGCTGCGCGCCGCTAACCGGTTGTTGAGCCAGCAGCCGGGCGTGTTAGAGGTCCAAACCTACGGTGATCTCATGCACGTCTTTGTCGACAACATCGCCCAGCGCCGGCCCGCCATCGAAGCCACCCTGGCGACCGAGCAAATCCGCATGGCCAACTTCCGGCAAACGATGCCCCGTATGGAAGAAGCCTTTATTTCGCTGATTGGCAAGATGGGCTAGAAAGAGGCGGCGTAAGTGATAAGTGTTGCGTAATGCGTGTTGCGTGATTGTAATTTAACGGAATACGTACTACGCAACACGGCCCATTAAAGGTAAAACGAATGACAGATCAGCAACCTGCTCACAACGGCTCAGCCATCGAAGTTTTAGGGCTGACCAAAAAATTTGGCGACTTTGTGGCCGTGAACAACGTCAGTTTTGAGGTACAGCGCGGTGAAATCTTTGGCTTCCTCGGCCCGAACGGCGCCGGCAAAACGACTACCATTCGGATGCTGTTGGGGCTGCTAACGCCAACCAGCGGCGCGGCCAGGGTCATCGGCTTTGATGTGGTCAAAGAGAGTGAGCCGATGCGCCAGCGGATCGGTTACATGAGCCAGAAGTTCAGCCTGTACAACGACCTGACGGTGGACGAGAATCTCAACTTTTATGGCGGCGTCTACGGGGTCTGCGGCCGGAAACTGAAGGAGCGGAAGGAATATATTTTGCAGATGGCCGGTCTAACCGGGCGGGAGCGAGAATTGACCCGGAACCTGTCCGGCGGCTGGAAACAGCGGCTGGCCCTGGGGGTAGCCATCATCCACCAGCCGGAGGTGCTCTTTTTGGACGAACCAACGGCCGGGGTCGATCCGATCTCCCGCCGGGCCTTCTGGGAACTGATCTACGACCTGGCTGAAAGCGGCACGACCATCCTGGTGACAACCCACTACATGGATGAGGCCGAGCACTGCCAGAGCCTGGTCTTCATCCAGCGAGGCGCTCTGGTGGCTCACGGCTCGCCCGCAGAGATCAAACTGACCCAGATGCGCGGGCAAGTAATTGAGATCGATTGCAATAACCAGACCGATCAGGCCATCCCCCTGCTGCGCGAGTTGAACCTCTTTGAAGAGGTCGCCTTGTATGGAGCCTTGATTCACGTGGTGACCAACAAGCCAACAGAGCATATTCCCTTGATTGAGCAGACTTTGACCGATCACGGCCTGCAAGTCAACTCAATCGAGCGGATTGCGCCTTCGTTAGAGGATGTCTTCATCTCCAGCGCTCGTGAAGCGGAAAAAATTCTGGGGGTCAGGTAACAGGTTTTGGAGGTAAACTATGATCCATAAACTACGACCTTTGCTTATCATCCTGGCGCTGGCCGGCATTGTTGGCAGCGGCTACTGGTATTTCAGCCAGAATCCCGACCAGTTGACCCAACTCAAGCTCAAGCTGGGACTGCTGACCGCGGCGGAAGCCGCCGGTATCTACCAGGTATCGGGTTTTATCGAGGCCGATCAGGTCAACATAGCCGCGGAAATTGGCGGCCGGATCAGCCACATTGCCGCCGACGAGGGCGATTTTGTCGAGGCCGGCCAACCGTTGGTCGAGTTGGATACAGCCCTTTTAGAAGCCGACTTCGAACAGGCTCTGGCCAGAGTCGCCACGGCTAAGGCCCAACTGGCCAAAATCGAGGCCGGGGTGCGGGCGGAGGAGATCGCCAGGGCCGAGGCGGCCGTGGCCGTAGCCTCAGCCAATGCTGCGGCCGCATCGACCCAATGGCAAGACGCCATCACCCTGCGCGACAACCCCCAGGAATTGGATATGCAGATCGACGCGGCCCGAACCGCCCTGGAACTGGCCGAACTACGCATTGCCTCCGCCATCCCGTTGAAGGATGCCGGTGAGGAACTTTGGGCCTTAGGTCAACAGCGCTGGGAGTGGACCCAGGAAGAACACAGTTTCTGTACTCAACTCCCTTTTGGGGAAAAGTGTTTCAAATTCAAGGCAGACGAAGCCCAGAAGCAAGACGCCGGGGTGGCCTGGAATCTGGCCGGGGCCGAGATGTGGCAGGCCTGGGTTGACCTGAACAGCGCCGTAACCGCCCGGACCGACGCCGAAACCGCTTTGAACGACCTGCTGCGCCTGCGTAATGACCCCCAGGAGGCCGAGGTCAAGGTGGCTCAGGCTAAAGCCGCCTATGACACTGCCCTGGCCCAGGTGGCCGTGGCCGAAGCCCAGTTAGCGAACCTCAAAGCTCAACCCCGGCCTGAACAGGTGGCCGTGGCCCAGGCCCAACTCCAGCAAGCCGAGGCCAGGCTGGCGACGCTGCAGGTTCAGCTTAACAAGCATACCCTGGTCACACCGATGGCCGGCTGGCTGGTTGAGCGGCTGGCGCACGAGGGTGAAATGGCCGCGCCGGGCGCGGCGCTGCTGACCCTGGCCGATTTGACCAGCGTGACTCTAACCGTCTATGTGCCTACGCCGGATATCGGCCTGATCTCGCTCGGACAAACGGTCAATGTCTTTGTCGATGCTTTTCCAGGACGGCCTTTTCCCGGCCAGATCACTTACATCAGCAACCAGGCCGAATTCACCCCCAAAAACGTCCAGACCAAGGCCGAGCGACTGAACACCGTTTTTGCCGTCAAGATCAAGCTAAACAATCCGGAACGACTCTTGAAACCCGGCATGCCTGCCGACGCGGTGTTAGCTGAAAGGCCGAAACTTTGAGTTCTGAGTTATCAGCGGTTAGTGAACAATTGTCTATAAACTTCCTACTTCCTATTTCTTACTCCCTACTCCTTACTTCCTACTCCCCAAAGAAAGAGGTGCAACAATGAAACGCATTATTCCGATCATCATCATTCTGGCAATTATCGGGGCTGGCTACTGGTGGTTTACCCAATCCCCCCAAAGCAACGTGGAATCAACGGGGCTGGTCGGTTCCGGCAGCATCGAGGCCGAAACCGTGGCCATCACGGCTGAATTGGGCGGCCGGATTCTGGAGATCAAAGTAGACGAAGGCGACGAGGTGGCGGCCGGGCAAGTCCTGGTTGAGTTAGACAAGTCCGACTTGCTGGCCCAGCAGGCCCAGTTGGAGGCCGCAGTCGAAACGGCCAGAGCCAACCTGGAACTGGTCAGCGCCGCGGCTCAACCCGAGGCCGTGGCGGTGGCGCAGGCCCAACTGGCTCAGGCGCAAGCGGCTCTGGCCGGGGCCGAGTTGGTTTGGGCGCAGGCCAAAACCATAGTGGCCGACCCGCACCAACTCGAAGCCCGGCTGAACCAGGGACAGGCCCGGGTGACCGAGGCTGAGAAAAGTCTGGAGTTGGCCCGGGTCAATTTGAAGCGGGCCGAAATCCAGGCCGAAGCGGCCAGCCGCAATCAGAGCAACCACGCCGGCCTGGTTCAGGCCGAGGTGGCCCAAAAGCAACTGGCCGCGGCCCAAATTGGGGTGCAGTTGGCCGAGGTAGCCCTGACCGGAACTCAAAAACAGGTGGAGCATCTAACCCGGCTGCGCCTGATGCCCTTGTCGTTGGTGGCCCAGGCTAACTCGGCCGGGGCAGCTTACGGCCAGGCGGAAGCCGCCGTGTTGGCCGCCGAGGCCAACCTGAACGCAGTTAAGGCCGCGCCTCTACCGGAAGACATCGCCGTAGCCCAGGCCCAACTACTGGAGGCGGAAGCAACCTGGCAAAAACTGCAAGTTCAGTTAGGCAAACAAACCCTCACTGCCCCGCGGCCCGGCCTGATCAGCAAGAAACTGGTCAATCCCGGCGAGTTGGCCGCGCCTGGGGCGATGCTGCTGGAGTTGAGTGATATCGAGACGGTCGATCTGACCGTTTACCTGCCCCAAACCCAGATTGGCCAGGTTCAAATTGGTCAGCCGGCCGAGGTTTATGTGGATGCCTATCCGGGGGAACGGTTTGAGGGCGCGGTCACCTTCATCGCCCACGAGGCCGAATTCACCCCACGCAACGTCCAAACGCAGGAGGAGCGGGTCAACTTGGTTTTTGCCGTCAAAATCACCCTGCCCAACAGCGACCACCGGCTCAAGCCCGGTATGCCCGCCGACGCCGAAATCCTGCCGGCGCTCCAACCACAGCTTGGCCCAACCCCCTCACCGATTCCATCGCCGGCGGCCAGCCCAACTCCAACCGCTCCGCCGCAATTGCTGAGTCATCCCTCGGCAGCGCAAGCCAGCCCCACGCCAACCAGCGCCGCCGTTGAACCCACCCCAACCGCCGCCTCGCCGCAAGTTGAAGTATTGGCCTGGGGCTTAAAAGTCCGCCGGGGGCCTGGCCCGGATTATCCGGCCTTTGCCCACCTCAAACAGGGCGACATCGTCCCGATTCTCAGGGTCGATGCCGCCACCGGCTGGCTGGAGGTGACGTTGCCCTCGGCTGAGACCGGCTGGATTACAGGAAGTGGGACCTATGTGACGGTTAGCCAATAGCGCCCACAGCCGTTTTCGAAAAAATTGATGTTACTACCCGGCCCCATGTCATTTTGAGCCATCGCAGACGGCGAGAAATCCTTGAAGCCGTTGCCATAAGGCATGGCGTCCGGCAAAAAGCTAAGCGATTGAAATCGCTCCTACAGGACTAAAGCCGGTCGTCCACCTGCGTGGACGGGCTACTTTTGTCCGCGTAGGCGGACATTACGGCCGAAAGCCCTGCAGAAGCGACTTCAGTCGCGCCGGCTGAGTAGTTACGATTACCCGACAAAATCTAATGTAGGGGCGACCCCAAGGGGTCGCCCCTACACCATTAGGTTGGATATCGGGTAATGAAAATTTGAAGCAGCCTACTCAGGGATTTCTCGGCCTACGGCCTCGAAATGACATGCCTGAGTAGTAACAATTAATTGATGAATTCTATTTGTCGTCTTGCCTCCGTTTTCGCCAGAGGTAGAACCCAACTGCTCCAAAACTCCCTAAAACGCCTAACCCAATCACGGCGATGCCGGTAGTCCAACCATTCAGCGGCCCGGTTGCAGCCAGCAGACCCGTTTCTGGCAAGAAGGTAACTGGCAGCGTGAGTTCGGCAGCGGCCGGCGGCGCCGCGGTTGGTACGGCGGGCGGCGCTGCCACCTCGTCATCATCGTCATCGTCGTCACGATCACGCCGGGGAGGCCGGACCGGCGGCACGTTGACCGAGTCGCTGCCAACCCGCTCACTGCCCTCGGTGAAGCTGAGCGTAGCCTGGTTAATGATATCGACCGGCGGCGGGTCGGCCACATTGTTCACCTGGGTGGTTACGAATAACCGCACCCGCTGACTTTCGGGCAGCGGCGGCAACGCCGGGATCTCCAGGGTGATGGTTGAGGCCAGCGACTGGGTAATGCCCCGCGGATGACCCACAATCGGCACGAGGCCGTCAACTCGACTGCCAATGACCGTTACACCGGGCGGGGCCGTAATGGTGTAGCCGATCAGGGTCAATTGCGGCGGCAGGGCATCGACCACGATCACGTTCGTGGCGTTGGCATTGGCCGGTGGGGCCGGGTTCCAAACCTCGATCCGGTACTCCACCCGGTCGCCGGGGCGGGCCCGATCCGGGTCGCCTACTTTGGTCAGTCGGGGATCGATGATCCTCAAGATCGGATTAGAAACGGTATCGGTGATCGGCGGCGTCTCGTTGCTGTCAATGGTGGCGCTGTTGATGATGGTCAGCTCAACCCTCTCCAGGGGAATGATGGGATAACCGGTCAAAGCCTCGACCTCGGCCGGCGGCGTTTCGACCGGCTCCGTCGCCGTCGCCTCGGCCGTTGGCGTGGGTGAGACCTCCGGCTCAGGCGGATCAGCCGGCTCAGGCTCAGTCGTCTCGGTGGGGCTGATCTGGGTCTGGAACACCGCCGCCTGCACCCCATAGGTTGGCAGATTAGACGCGCCGGCCCGGATCACGGTGAGCTGCGGCCAATGGGCCGCTTCCTCGGCGGGCGTCGCCTCAGAGGTTGGTTCAGCCGTAGGCGTTGCCTCCGGCGCAACGGTCTCTGTGGCGGTGGGTTCCGAGGTCGCGCTATCGGTTGGAGCGACCTCCGGCGTCGAAGTTTCGGTGGCCGTATCCTCAGCCGTTGCCTCCGGAGCCGGGGTGGCCGGTTCAGCCGGGGTTGGCGTCTCGGTTGCTTCAACCGTCGGGGTCGCCGTGGCCGGCTCGGCCGGCGTTTCGGTAGCCTCAGGCGTGGCCGTAACCTCCCCGGGAGTGGGAGTTATTTCAGGCGTGGGCGTGATGGTTGGTGTGGCGGCAACGGGTGGGGTGGTGTAACCGATGATCTCCAAATCAGACGTGGCCCCCTCGACCACAATCCAGCCGTCCGGGCTGTACTGCACCGTCAAACCGGCCGGAGCGACCAGGGTGGTGTTGATGGTCACCGCAAAGGAGACGCACTGCTGGCCGCTGTTGCCCGGCAAATCGCCGATCAACCAGCGCAGGTCGGTCACGTCGGTAGCCGGGGTAGGTTCACCGGGCAACCAGGTGAGGCCATTATCAACGCTGTACTCAACGGGAATCGATCCGGCTCCGGCGGCGGCGCTGCCGGGCGCGTAGGTAGTGTTGAAGGGGATCGAGTCGGTAATGACCACGCCGGTAGCCAACCTATTGCCGGTATTGGAGTAGCACAGGGTATATTGCAGGGTTTGGCCCGGCTCGACCATGCTGCCCTCCTCCGGCGAGACCCGCTTGTCGAAATCCAGGGCCGGCACGTCGATGGCGACCACGTCCGTGGCCTGCCTTTCCCGCACAGGCGTGCCAAATTCATCGACAGCCGAGGTGGTGGCCGTGTTGGGCGTCACATTCCCCGGCAGACCCTGGGTGGAGGCCGCGGCGATAAAGTCCACCGTGATCGTCACTTGATCGCCTACGTTGATCGGCCCAATCTGGGTCCAATTGATCTGGCCGTCATTGGTGTTGTCGTCCGAGGCCGGATTGGCTCCGTTGTAGGTCAGATAGGTCGTATCATAGGTATCGGTTAGCGGCACGGTGACCAGGTTGGTATTGCCCGTATTGACCACCACAATCTGGAACTGCACCGGGTCGCCCACCGCGACCGGGCTGGGAGTCAGCCGCACTTTGGTGATGGCGAGATCGGCTTCGGTAATCTCGACCTCAGCTTCATCGCTTCTTTCGGGCACAGGTGTGCCAAACTCATCGACGGCTGAGGCCGTGGCCGTATCCGGCGTTACCGGATCGGGCAGGATATCTTGGGTTGAGGCCGCGGCAGTGAAGTTGAGCGTTACCGTCACCCGGCCGCCGACGCTGATCGGCCCAACGTTGGCCCAGTTGATAACCCCATCATTGTCGTTGTCGAGCGAGGGTGGGCTGGCGTTGAAGTAGGTAACATAATCGGTCTCATAGGTGTCGGTTAGCGGCACCGTGAGCAGGTCAGTTTCGCCCGTGTTCTCGATCACAATTTCATACCGGATCGCCTCGCCCACCGGCACCGGGGAGGGCGTCGTCAGAGTTTTGGTGATGGTGAAGTCGGGGACCACAATACGCACCTCAGCGTCGTCGCTGACCTCAGGTACGCCGACGCCGTTCTCATCAATGGCCGAGGCGCTGGCCGTATCGGGCGTTACCTGGCCAGATAGGACTCTGGTTGAGGTTATGGCGGTGAAACTGACCGTCACCGCGGTGGTTTGGCTGATGGCCAGCGGCCCCAGGTTGGCCCAGTTGAGGACGCCGTCATTATTGTTGTCATCGGTGGCCGGCGTGGCCCCGGTAAAGGCCAGGTAGGTCGTATCGTAGGTATCAGTCAGCGGGACAGTGTCCAGTCGCGTCTGACCAACGTTTTGGAGTTCGATCCGGTACAGAACCGTAGCCCCGACCGGCGCCGGGGAGAGGGTGATCCGAGTTTTGGTAATCGCCAGGGCCGGAATGAGCAAGGGCGCCGGCAGGATAGTGTAGCCCAGGTCCAGGGATGGCGCAGCACGACGGGCCCGGCAGGGGTCCTGGCCCCAGGCCACGGCAATACGTTCGGCGTTATCGCGGGTGTAGATACGGGCGCCAATCAGGTTCAAATCGGTTGGGTCGCCAACCCGGAGCACCTGACCGGCGTTAACCCGGACGCCGTTGCTGGAAGTAGTTTCGTCCCAATCCGGCTGGCCCCACAGCGGGGCCGGATCGAGAGCGTCGCCGTCGCCATTCATATCAAAATTATCGGGAACGCCGTCATTTTCCAGATCCACAAAGATGACCGTATCCGTCACCGCGGTCACAAAAGCCAGGTTACTGTTGTCCTGTGGCAAAGTAGTCGTAGGATCGACGCCGGGCGCGTAACCCACGATGACCTGGGAACTGAGTTCCGCTTCCGGAATGAGGGTGTAACCCCAATCGCTGGTTGTTCCTGTAGTCGCTGGATTTCTGGTAGTGCTGTTTATGACGCTCAACCCTGCAAAGGGGGCGGCAGCCGACAGGCGAGTCCCGGCGTTACCATCAGCCAGGTCAGCCCAGCCGGTGGCGCTGAGGACGCTAATGGTGGTACGAGGGGGAATCGTGACGGTCGCCGTGTTAGCCCCGCTGACTACGGTTACATCAAGGTCAGCGTCATTGGGGTTGTTGAGGTAAATATCGGTATCGACGTTGTACGGATCAGTATTGCAAGTAGGAGCAAAGCCGGGCACCGGCGCCCAATAGGCGTTATGTAAATCGCTACGGTTATTCAGGCTATAACCATTGGAACTCCAGCCCTGGTTACTACAGGTGCCGCTCAATAGCTGCACCTGGACCGGCGCGGTGGCGGTGATGATATCGGTGCTGTCGACCCCGCCACCACCTGGGCCATCGTTAGCGCCAACTATAAAATAAACCTGGCCGGCATTCAATGTGGCAACCTCAGCGCCGTTGTAGAAGACCGTAGTATTGTCCTGGGCTGCCATGACCGACAGGCCGGTAAAGTCGTGATCATCTACGGCCAGGCCGTTAAAATCCAAATCTTCGCCGATAATCGTTGAATATTCGGTGCCCCAGTCGGCCACCTCGGCAATTTCCCAGGCCGCGCCGGCCAGCACCCCAGGAAAGGTGGTCGACCCCACGATAACACTCTCCGGATAGGCGAACCGGACAACCGAGGCGTACTCCCCAAAAATCGTGATCCGATCCCGGCCATCGTAGTAGGGTCGGCCAGGAGGAGGCGGCACTGTGCCAACCTGGAGCGGATTGATCAGGTCATTGAAAACTACCGTTTCACCGGCATTTCTAACATAGACTTCAGTGGTTGGGCCGGGAGTCAGTGGATCAAGGTCGTAGCCGTCTTCCCAGTGATCGTAGTAAATGATGGTGCCGTTCAGGCCGGAGGTCAGAAAGATGGAGGAGAGGATATTGGGCGAAACAGCAGTTACTGAGCTATGGCAGCTACCCCCATTCTTAGCCATAAACAGAGCTGACAGGTTGCGGTCGTCAAACGGCACAAAATATTGGTGCACCGACGGATCGATGACCCGAACCTGGGGCAAACCGGCCTCGTCTGCTCCAAATTGGCCGTCACCGTTTTGATCCACAAACACCAGACCGCTCAAATTACCGCTGGCGCGGTCATACCTGGCCGTGAAGCGGACGCCGCTGGCCAGGACGGCCGAGGTTTTTTCCTGCCCTGGATTGAGCCACAGCACCGGCATCGCTTCATTCTCCAGCGGGCGCAGCTCCAGGGGCAGGCTGGCCGGGTCGAGGGTTACCTTGTGGGTGCCTTTGGGTAGGTTTCCAAAGGAAAAATAGCCTTCGGGATCGGTAGTGGTAACCGGGCCGCTAATTTCAGGCAGCGACTCTAAACTGACGGTCGTCGGCGGGGTGGCCTGAATGGCGGCTAGATCGAGTTTAGCCAATTCCGGCCAGGGCAGCAACGCCGGGATGGCCGGCGCAGCCAACCGGCTGGCAATCGCTTGGGAGGGACGGGGAAAATTGTAATCTTGACCCCAGGCCGGCGACTCCACTTTTAACTGGATCGGACGAACCGGAGCGGTGGCTGGGATCGCCGGATGGGTCAAGAAAAGGCCGGCTGCGGCGGCCAAATCGACCGGAACGGCCGGCGAGCCTTGAGGTCCGGCCGGGATTCCGGCCTCGCTCCAGGCACCGGCCGGCGGCCCAAAGTTGTCGTCGAGCTTACCTAGCGGCGGCAACTGCGGCTGGCTCTGCTGGCTTACGGGCAGCGGCTCGCTGCGGGCCTGAGCCATTGCCGGAAATGGCGGGGCCAGGCTGACCAGCAGGGCCAGCAAAGTGATGACAGAACTAAACTTTTGTCGAACTGAGTAAGATATCATCGTAAACTCCCTCCCTCTCAAGCAAAATCAATCGTCGACTGTAACATCATTTGGTATAGATGTTCAGAAAAAGATTCGTGCTCAGAAACCCGTTTTCTCTGAGAAAACGGGTTTCTATACCCCGAGACATTAGCTGAAAGACTATTAACAATTTATTAAGGTTCTGGGGTATGGATTGGTAAGGTTGCCAGGTACGGAAGGCGCCCTGGCGCGTGGGATCAGGCAGCGGCGGCTCCCCGGCCGCGCCGGGGAATGTCGCTCATGTCAAGCACAAGTGCATAATACGGGCGCAAGGCCTTGCGCTCCTACCTATTCTCAACTCCCGGTTAGAAACCCGTTTTCTTGAAGAAAACAGGTCTCTGAAAGGCGAAAACTTTTCTGGTGGACTATATTTGGTTTTGGCAGCAATAATGGGTGAGCAGTAGCCTTTGAGTGAAAACCCTAAAGGTTATTAAAACCTTTAGGGTCTGGATTAACTCAAATGCAAATCGGAATGTAGCACAATCAAACGCGATTGGCAAAACTTAACAATATTAAACAGGCTAATTCAAATCGAACTTATCTCTTGCGGCCGTGGTTTGAGCGTTGAGCCAACCTTGACCAGAACAACCCCAGCGTTGCACTCACGCCGATGACCACCAGCAACCAAACGGCTAGATCACCTTCTCCGGTTCGGCTTCCCAGCAAACCTGTTTCGGGCAGGAACAGGGCCGGCAATGTCGGGGTCGGCGTCACTTGCGGCGGCAGAGGCGGCGGAGTTGGGGTAGGGGTAGGAGCCGGCTCGTCATCGTCGTCATCCCGGCGCGGCCGTGGCGGCAGCGGCACATTCACCGGCGTATCATCCTGGCGGGGTGAGCCTTCCGTGAAGCTCATGATGGCCAGATTTTGAATAGTGCGCGGCGGCGGATTGGCCACATTATTTACCTGAGCCACGATATTCAATTGGGCCGACTGTCCCGGCCCCAACTCAGGTATCGCCATCGTCAGGGTGTAGACCAGCGTCTCGGTAATCCCCAACGGGTGGCCGACCAGCCGCATCAGGCCGCTGGCAACGGTAACATCGATCTGAACCCCTGGCGACGCCGCAACGTTGTGATTGACGTAGGTCAACTCCGGCGGCAGGGCATCGACCACAACGATGTTGGTAGCGTTGGCGTTTGAGGGCGGCCGCGGATTCTCAACCCGGATGAAGTAGTTGACCCGTTCACCGGGCCTGGCCTGGCTGGGGTCAGCCCCCTTGACCAGCAGCGGGTCAACAATTCTGATGATCGGGGTCGTCACCACATCCGTTTGAGTGGGGGTGTTGTTACTGCCGATAATCGCTTCATTGACCAGGTTGATTGCAATCGTTTCAAAACCGACGATAGGATAGCCCAGCGCGGCCGTGGGCGTGGCGGGTTCAGTGGCCGTAATCGCCGGGGGCATAGTCGCCAGCGAGGTCGGCGTAACCGGTTCCGGCGTAGGGCTAATTTCCGGCGTCAGAGTCAAAGTGATCTCCGGGGTGGGCGTGACTGTGGCGGCAGGTTCGGAGGTAGGGGGCGCGGTTGCGGCTACTGTCGGCTCAACTGAGGGTTCGGCAGTCAGGGTGGGTTCAATCGTTGCGACCGGTTCGGTTGATTCAACCGTTATGGACGGCTCAGGCTCGGTCGTTGCTTCCTGAGTAGGTTCAAGCGCCGCGGTTGGGCTGGCTTCGACCGTTGGGCTGATTTGAGCCTGGAAGAGCGTGGCCGGTTGGACCAGGTCGCCGGCAGACTGCACCAGCCGGGCCGGGATCACCTGGAATGCCAGCGAGCCGGCCGCCGTTTCCCCGGTTGGTTCAATCGTAGGAGCTGGTTCAACTGTCGGCTCGACGGTGGGCGGATCGACCAGCGGTGTTGGCGTCGCCTCGACCGGCGCCGTTTCAGCCGTAGACTCTACCGTCGGCTCTGGCGTTGGGCCAAACGTCGGCGCTTCGGTGGGCGGCGGCGCAGGCGAAGCCTCGAGCGTGGCCGCCGGCGTGGCGGTCGCCTCGACCGTTGGCGTTGGGGTAGGCAGCGGCGTTGCGCCCGGGGTCGGCGGTAGCAACGGGGTGACGGTCAGGCTAATAACCGGCGTTGGCGTTGCGCCCGGCGTCGGAGTCTCTGTTGGGGTGAGGGCCGGCGTAGTCTCAGGTGTGGCCATCAGCGTCGGCAGCGGAGTCGGGGTCAAGGTAATGGTCGGCGTTGGCGTAACGGTCGAGGTCGGCGCGTCGGTATAGCCGATGATCTCCAATCCGGTCAGGTCGCCGTCCAACACGGCCCAACCCTGTACCTCCGGGACATACCTGAGCTTCAGCCCGGCATCCGGTTCGATGATGGTCATGTTGATGGTCACATTGAACTGCACGCAGTTTGTCCCGCCGGTAGGTAGCAAATCACCGACCAACCAGCGCAACCCGGCCACCGCGGTTGGCGTCAACGGTTCCGCAGCCAACCAGGTGACGCCGTCAACGGTATATTCAACCGGAACCGGCCCGGCGCCGGCGGCGGCGCTGCCGGGTACGTAAGTTGTGTTGAACGGCACGAAGTCGGTGATGACCACGTTGGCGGCGGTAAGGCTGCCGCTGTTGGCGTAGCAGAGGCTGTAGGTCAACACGTCGCCGGGGCTGATGGGGCCGGTAGGCGTAAGCTGCTTATCCAGCTCCAATCGCGGCGACAGCACCGTCACGTCGTCGGAGTCGGTAGCGGTAACGGTAATGGTATTGGTGTCGACGCCGGTAACCTGCACCGTATTGACGGTTGTCCCGCCGCCCGGCCGGTACAGGCCGCTGAAGGTGAGAGTAATGACGCCCGTTTCGCCCGGCGCCAGATCGCCGTAAAGCCAATCGTCCGTTACATCATTCCAGACCAGTTGGCCGGGCAGGCTGCTGTCGGGCGCGGGGTCGGCGCTCTGGAACTCCAGGGCGGCCGGGTCAAAGGTATCGGTCAGGGCCAGGGTGTGCAGGGTGGTGTTGCCGTTGTTCAAAACGGTCAGGTTGAAGATGACCGGCTGGCCCTGCGCCACCGGCGACGGCGACGTCCGGCTCTTGGTCACCACGATGGCCGGGTTGGTGGTCAGGGTGACGGTCACGTCGTCGGCGGCGGTGATGGTGTTGAGGCCGTCATCGCCTTCGACCTCCACCGTGTTCGTGTAAACGCCGTTAACCTCCGTGGCGGCATTGATACGGAAGGTGATGAGCAGGCTGCCGCCGGGGGCAATCGGCCCCAGGTTCGCCCAAACGAGCTGCGGCGGAGCAATCACATCCGGCTCGCGTGGCCCACCGTCGACCAGGGCGTTATCGGCGTAGGCAAAGGCGACCGGCAGAGTGTCGGTCACGGTCACGGTCAGGGCGGTGCCGCCAGGATTATTCACCTGAATGGTGTAGGTGGTCACCTGGTTGGGCGACAAAACGGCATCGGCCACACTCTTGGCGACTTCCAGCAGGGTGACCAGCACCGTGGCGTCGTCGCTGTCGTCGGGGTCGGTGTCGGGGGGCACGCGGTCGCGGTTGTCCGGCGGGATGGGGTTGCTTTCCTCGTCAAGACCATTGACCGCGGTGACTATGTTGGTGTAGCTGGCCCGCGGAGTGTCCGGGCTAAGATTGGTGCGGAAGGTCAACACCAGTGAGGCCCCGCCCGGCAGGGTGTAGTTCAGATCCCAGAGTAACTCCAGGCCGGCAACGACAGGGTCAAAGGTGGGCGTCCCGTTGAGCCGGCTGCTGCCCGGCTCGTAGGTAAAGTAGACATCCGGCAGGGTATCTCGCAGATCGATGCCGTAGGCTGCGCCGGCGCCGACGTTGGTAACCAGCACCGTCCAGGTGACCACGCCGCCGGGCACGGCTACTCCCGGCTCAACCCGTTTTTCGACCACCAGGGCCGGTACTTCCACCGTAATCACATCGTCGGCGTCGATCAGATCGGTGATGACGTGCGAACCGGCAGCGTCAGACCAACTGGCCAGGGCGTCGTTATCCAGAGTTGTCCCATCGACATTGGGGGGTACGTCGGCGACGGCGGCAGTAAAGGTAATGACAATCGGCTGCGGGTTGGCCGGCGGGTTAGTTACGGCGCCAAAGGACCAGACCACGTTGACATCGGCCGTACCGTCGTTGGGCAGGCTGACCGTTGCGGCCGGATTACCGCCGGGGCCGGCGATCACGGCGTCGTCGTTGTAGATCAGCCCGGCCTCCAGGGTGTCGGTTACCACCAGGTCATTGATGAGGCCCGGCGGGATGTCGAGGACGATCCGGTAAGGCACCACGCCGCTGATGGTGCGGGTACGGTCGATATCGTCAAGCTGTTTGTTCAGGGTGACCACGCCGGTGCTGGTGAGAGTAGTGGAGTCGGTGATGGGCGGATAATCCCGGTCGCCGGGGGTATCGCCCGGCAGGCTGCTCCAGGTGGCAACGGCCTGGTTGGTCAGGGGGGTGCCGGCCAGGATATCGTCGTCGACCACCGCGGCATATTCAACCTCGAGCCGGCTGCCCACCGGGATACCGAGAGCCGGGGCCAGGGTGATCACCAGCACGCCGTTGGCCGGGTTGTAGGTGAAGCTGTAGTCGCCGGGTGAAGCCAGCGGCGCGCCGTCCAGAGTAATAGCCGGAAGCGGGGGCGCACTGCGCATCCGGGCCGGTAGGGTGTCGGTTAAAACGACGTCGTAGGCCGGGCTGCCGCTGCTGCCGGCAACATTGACCAATGCCACGGTGTAGATCACGCTTTGGCCGGCCGGCACGGCCGAGCCGTCGGGCGGGTTGCTGCGCTTGTCTAGCAACAGTCGCGGCTCGCCCACGTCGGTGGCGACCACGTTGGTCCAGGTAATGGCCGAGGCGCCGACGTAGGTCAGGCCGGCGCTGTTGGTAATGGCGTCGCCGGCGACCGCGCCCAGCGGATCGGAGATGATCGCCGTGATGGCGATGAGCGCCTGGCTACCGGAGACAATCTGACCGAACCGGGCCGTTACTTGCTGCCCAACAATGGACACCGTCGGCGTCAGACCGCCGGAGGTCGTTGCGGCAACCGGCTGAAAACGGCTATCGAGAATATCGGTGATCTCAACCCCAACCAGGCTGCGGGCGATGGGTGGCTGCGGCGCAGTAATGGTATAAGTGACGACGCTGCCCAGGGTCGCCGTGGGCGGCGGGGTGAAGACCACTGCCTTTACCGGTGTGGGCACGGGACCGGGCACAAAGCCAAAGTCTAGGGTGAAGTTGGCGTTGCCGTTCCCCTGCGGTTCACTGCCAACAGTCAGGTTGAGATTATTGCTGGTGATGCCGTTGACAATCGGCGTATCGTCATCCAGGCCGTTTTCGTCTTGGTCTTCATCCTGGTTATTGTTGGGGTTGGCGGTGGCCGGCGTGTCGCTCGATGAGAGATAGCTTTCCAGCGGGCTACCGGGGCCAAAGTTCGAAGGAGGGATAAAGACCCGGTAGTCACCGGGGGTCAGGCCGGTGAACAAATAGCGGCCATTGCTATCGGTAGTGGTGGTTATCGGGTTGCCGGCGCCGTCGAGCAGCGGGTTGCCGCTGCCGTCGCGCAGCTCCAGCACCACGCCGGGGAGACCAATCTCACTACCGTCAACGAGACCGTTGTCGCGCTCGCCGCCGCCGGCCCCGTCATCCAGCCAAACCAGGTTGCCCAGGCTGAGCAGGACGTAATCCTCCACCTCGCCGCTAGGGGCAAAGCCGGTGGGGGTACGGGCTTCGTTGGGGTTAGTGGTGTAACGGAAGCGACTGTACAGGCTGCTGCTAATCGGCACATCGGGCACAGTGAAGGTGAGGGTATAAACCCCGCCGGGCGTATCGAGGAAAATATCGCTGTTGGAAGCCAGATTGACCGGGTTGCCATTGATGCCGGTGATGGTGAAGGTATCCAGGTTGCCGTCGCCGTCGAAGTCAAACCAGCTATTGAGATAGCCGGCTGCGCCGGCCGTCACCTGGATTTGGGCCGGCCGCCCGCGCACAATTGGTGTGAGGAAAACAATACCGTCTTCATCATCGCCGGGGCCGCCCACGTTGATGGCGGTGGGATTGCCGTCGTCGCCGTTGGCCGCAAAGTTGGGCTGGCCATCCGGCTCGGCATCAACCCGACTGCCCAGGTAGGTCCCGTCGAGCTGGTGACGCGGCCCGTTGTCGCCGTACAGGGTCGGGTATAGTCCGGCCGGCAAGTCGCCAAAATCGAGCGGCGCAATCGGGATGGGATGATCTTCGATCTCACCGTCCCGGGCCAGGCCGGTTGGGGTCAAATCCTGCTGGCTGCTAAAGCGGAAACGGCTGTAGGTGGTGATCCCTTGCGTCGCCGTTAGCGGCGCCGCCACAGTCAGGGTGATGAACTGCCCGGCGGCAATCAAACGGTTGACCGCGATCTGCTCACCGGCATCCAATACGCCGTCGCTGTTGAGGTCCAGCCAGGCATTCAGGTAACCGTCAGCCCCGGCAGCCGAGGCGGTAACGGTGATGATTACCGTTTCACCCGGTACCAGCGGCCCGGAAAATTGGACGCCGTCCTCGTCATCCGGCGTGGCCCCATTCAGATCGTCGCCGTTGGCCCCGGTGGTGGGCTGGCCATCAGGCTCGGCGTCTACGGCATTGCCCAGGGTGGGGTTGTTGACCGGCAGGATGATGTGGCGCGGGCCGTCGTCGCTAAATTGGGTTGGATAAGTTTGCGGGGCGTAGCCGGGCACGCTGACGCCGCTGTTGGGCAGGTCGCCGTAATCCAATGCCAGCACCGGCAGGGCGTAATCTTCAACCTCGCCATCCACTGCCGGGCCGGTCGGGGTCAAGTCGCCCTGGCTGCTGAAACGGAAGCGGGCATAGGTGGTCACGTTCTGGGGAATATCGGCCGGGATGATGACCGTCAGCACGGTGAAGTCGCCGGCGTTGATAGATACATTCAAGGCAATCTGCTCGCCGGCATCGTTGAAGTCGCCATCGGCATTGAGGTCCAGCCAGGCATTGAGCCGGCCGGCGGAGATGGAGGCCGACACGGTGATGACCAGTGTTTCGCCGGGGATCAGGGCGGTCATAGAAAACTCAACCCCGTCCTCGTCGTCCGGGCCGGGCGTACCAACCCCACTGGTATCGTTGGCGTCGTCGCCCAGGGCGGTTGGGCCGGGTTGGCCGTCGCCTTCGGCGTCGACTCGCCGGCCCAGGGTGGGGTTGCCAACCGGCAGAATTTGGTGGCGCGGGCCATCGCTGCTCAACAGAGTCCCGTAGCTATCGGGCAGGTCGCCAAAGTCATAGGCGGTAGTGGCGGCGACGTAATCTTCTACCTCGCCATCCGGGGCCAGGCCGAACCAATCCAGGTTTGGTTCGCTGCTGTAGCGGAAGCGCATGTAAACCGGGCCGGTGATAGTAGCCGTAGCCGGGACGCTAACCGGGAAGGTCTGCACCCCGGCGCTGAGCAGTTCACCGTTAAAGAGCTGTTCACCGGCATCAAAAACTCCGTCGGCATTGAAATCGATCCAGCCGTTGAGGTAGCCGCCGCCGGTCAGGGCGGTGATGGTAAAGATGCTGGTTTGACCCAACACCAGTTCCGACCAGGCCACGCCATCTTCGTCATCGGGAGTAGGGCCGTTGAGGTCGTCGCCATCGGCTGCAACCGACGGCTGGCCGTCGAGTTCGGCATCCACAGCCGCGCCCAGGGTGGGGTTGTTGGTGGGGCTGATGATGTGCCGCGCTCCATCGCTGCCAATGAGCGTTCTGTAGCCATCCGGCAGGTCACCCAGGTCTAGCTGTAAGAAGCCAAAGTCGATGGTGTAGTTGCTATTGCCGCCGTCGTGGGGTTCCTGGCGGGCGGTCAGGGAGATAGGGGTGCTGGCGACAAAACCGCCGGAAGCCAGGTCGCCGGCGACGTAACCGTGATTCCACTCGTCCAGGTCGCTGTTGCCGCCGACCGCCACGGTACTGGGGAGGTGGTCAACCAGCGGGCCGCTGCCGCTGAAGTTCGTACTGGTAATGACCACCAGGTAGGTCTCGGTAAGGTAGTAGGTTGGCAGCAGATTGGTGAAGGTATAGTAGCCGCCCGGCGTGGTCAAGGTGGTCGAGATGAGTTGGTCGACGCCCGGCGTGTACTGCCCGTCGCCGTTGCTGTCCTGATATAGCTCAACGGCCACGCTGCCGATGGGCGGCTCGTCGGCATCAAGCTGACCGTTATCGTTCGAATCGTACCAGAGCTGATTACCCAGGCTCATACGCGGCACAAAACCAAAGTCCAGGGTCAGGTCTTGGGTAAAGGCCGGGGTGAGGGTGGTGGTGACGGCGTAGCCAAAGCCGTTGAAAACGGCGTTGGGGTTGGCGTTGGAATCGGTGGCGGGGCCGCCGGCGTTGAGCCGGGTTGGCAGGTAGGGGGTCAGCACGCCGGTGCTGAAGTTGACCGAGGAGAGTTGTACGGTGTAGGTGACACCCAGGGGCAGGTAGTCAAAAATGTAGTAGCCGTCATCGAGGCCGTTGTTGACGGTGGTGGTACTGCTGATGAATTGGCCGCTGGTACTATCGTACAGATCGATCACCACGCCGTTGATGCCTGCCTCCAAAGGAGAGGTGTTTTGGATGCCGCTGTAGTCGGCGTCGAACCAGACATAGTCGCCCAGGCGGCCCATCGGCCAGGGAAAGGTATAGACCGTATCGGTAACGTAAGGACGTACGCCGGGGATGGTCGCGGTGAGGGAGGTGTTGGTAACAATGGCAGTGTTGGTGAAAAGGTTGCCGGCATAGATCGGTTCGGTCAGGCGCAGACGATAGCTCCGCTCTACAGAAGCGCCGCCGGCCAGACTGGCCAGGGTCCAGCTGATGGTACGGTTATCGGGCAGCAGTTGGCCGCCGGCAGAGATATTGCTGACGCTGACGCCGGCCGGAGTATAGTCGTGGATGACCAGCGGGCCGTAGGCTACGGCGTCGCCGCTGTTGGTGATTCGCACCGTGTAATCGACCGCCTGCGGGTCGCCGGGAACCACTGCGCCGACCTTGCTGATGGTCAAGAGCGGTTCATAGACAGTGACGCTGACCTCGTTAGTGCGGGTCAAGACAGTGGCAGTGCTGTGGGTCATCACGGCGGCGTTGGTGATGACGTTGCCCCGGTTCGGGTCGGTTGCGGCCGAGGGAAACTCGTGGGAGATGCGAGTGGTGATGGTAATGACGCCCTGGTTACCGGGCGGGATGGCGGCGAAAGTGGCGGTGATCAGGCCGGTCGATTGGTTGAAAGCGGTTGAAGCGCCGGTGCCGCCGCTAACGGTCACCGCTTCGATATAGAAGCGGGGCGGACTCAAGGTGTCGGTGACGATCACGTTGTAGAGGGTGGCCGTGATGGGAGCGGCCGGCACGATGAGCGTGTAGGTGACCAGCGTGCCCAGGGTGGCCGTGGGCGGCGGTTCGATTGGCTGGATGACTTTACGGATAGCGGCATCCACGGTGCGGACGGCGGTGGAGTGGGAGCCGCCGCTGTAATTCCGGCTGATGGTCGGAATGGGGTTGCTGTTGCCCGGCCAGTTGTCGTAAGCCAACGAAGCCTGGTTGGCCAGAATAGTGTTGGCAGCGATGTTGTCGGCCACCCGCAGCACCACGGTCAGGGTCAGAGCGGTGTGGGCCAATGGGTTGAAGGGTACCGTCGGAGTCAGGTGATCAACATTCCAGACCAGTAAGCCGGTCGCGCCGGGAATGGGCGCCGGTTCGGCCGTGATCGTCGGGTTGGTGGAGTCGTTGCTGGTGAGGGTGTAGGTGACCAGACTCATGCCGGCCGGGATGGCATCGGTGATGACCAGGTCGTAGCCGGGCAGCCGGCTCTGGTTGGAGATGGTCAGGGTGTAGGTGACCAGATCATTGGCGCCAACGTAGCAGCCCTGGTTGTCCAGGCGGGTGACTAAAATATCATCGAATTGGGTTTGGGTATGACTGGAAGAGAGAAGGCCCACTCGACCATTTGTAAAATTGGTATTGGCAGCCGATAAACGGCGCACCCCATCTACCAATACCTCAATTAAACTTCCGGTTACTCGAATTTCAACGTGATACCAACGATTGATCTGATAGCCACCGGGGGATGTAGCCAGAACGGTACCGGCGCTACGTAACTCCAACTGCATTTGTGTATCAGACCAGCGGAATAAATAACCGGTATCCGCTGTACCAGTACTGTTTTGGCGCACATATCCGCCCATCGAACCAGTCGGATCGGAGGTGCGCATCATGAAACTAAAGCTGTAATCTGTCCAAGTAGAAGTACCTATAAAAGCTCGGCGATTGGCTATAGTACTGGTATTTTGAAAATACCCTTCGGGTGTAACAGTCCAAGTGCCAAGCGCAAACCACCCACTACTGCTTAAATTATTAAAGTTATAAGTCAGCAACTCAGCCGGGCAACCGGACTCCGTCAGGTAGGATTTACCCAAATGCAATATCGGCTCGACGATATCCACGTCGGCCGTGTCGGTGAAGAGGTAGGGCGAACCATCCTGAAGATAGGTCAGCCGCAGTTGGTTGGCGCGGCGGGCGCCGTCGTAGTTGACCGGGTTGTTTTGAATGACGGCGGTGATGACGCCCTCGATCTCAATCGCGCCGGGCAAGTTACCCAGGTTCCAGACGACGGCGCCGGAGTTGTATTGGCCGGGGTTGGCGGAGGGCAGAGCAGCGGTCGGCGACCCGCCGCCGTCGACATCGGCGGTGTAGGTCAAAACGGCGCCGACGTAGCCCAGGCCGGTAGGCAGCGTGTCGGTCAAAATGATATTTCGATAATCGCCGTCGATGTCCGACATCGTGGCCAGGAAGTCGAATGTAACCAAGCTGCCGATAGTACCGGTTTGAATGTCCGGAGTCTTTTGAAAAACATCGAGCAGGCTAACGTAGGCCGTGTCTGAGGCCACGTTGGTAGTACAGCCCGTGGCGCAGTCGGCCGAAACTTCGGCCAGGTTGCGGTTATCGCCGCTGTCGGTCAGCACCGCGGTCAGGATGACCAGCCAACTGCCGCCGGCCGGGATAGCCCCGACGGCCCAGGTGAATGTACCGGTGCCGATAGGATTGGCCGTGACCCCGGTGGAGTTGCTAACGTGGGTCAGGTTTTCAAATTGGCTGCCGGCCGTATCGGTAACAACCACGCCGGAGGCGCTGCCGCTACCGATATTGTTAACAGTAACGGTCCAGGTAATAGTCTCACCGACGCCGGCCACCTGGAAGGCCGGGCTTTTGCTGATTTGCAGGTTGGGGGCGTTGAAGGTGATACTGGTGGCAGCGCTGCCGGTGTGGGTTACCGGCGCGGCGCAAAGACCGTTATCCCGGTACTCAACGGCCACATTATTGGGCGCCGTGCCGGGCGAGGCGCAGAACTCCCCGCCGGTGGCGCTTTGACGAATATTGAAGCGAATGGTGTGCGTTCCGGCAGCCAGGCCGGGCCATTGCCAGAGCAGGGTAGTATCGCCGGCGGTGGGAGAAGTTGCAGCGCCGGGCGGGGTTTCAACAGGAAAGTCAAATTCATAGCCGGTTGGCAGGGTGTCGGTTAAAATCACATTATAGGCGGTCGCGCCGCTGTTGAGCAGAATAATCGTCATTTCCCCACCACAAACGTTCATGCTGGCGCTGCCGGGAATGTTGAGAGTGAGGTTGGGCTGCTGGCGTAGGGTCGCCAGGGCCCTTTCCGGCGGCTGCACCAGGCAGCCATCATCACAGCCGTAGGTCAATTCGGCCTGGTTGACGCTGTCGATGTTGCAGATGGCGCTGCCGTCCGTGGGGATGGTGGTCAAAATAGTCAGGGTTTGATTGTTGCCGTCGGCCGGCAGGTTGCCCAAATCCCAGATCACCCGGCTGCCGTCATCACCGGCCGTTCCACCGGTCACATTATAGGAGATCAGGCTGACATCGCCGGGTAACGTATCGGTGACGACGACATTTTGGGCAATGTAAGCCCCAATCGCATTGACGGCCGTTACCCGCCATTCGATCTGGTCGCCCGGCTCGCCGTAGACAAGCTCGGCAAAGCTGCTGCCGGTGGTCAGGTTGCGGCCCACTTTGGTCAGGGTAATATCCGGCTCGATGGTGTTGAGTGTTTCGGCGCTCTCGATGCGGAAGAAGAAATCGCCGCAGGGTTCTTCACCGGCGGCGGTGGCCTGCACCCGGTTCAAGTCAGGCGAGGTACAACTGGTTTGGACGGTGAAGCGGATGTCGATGGTTTCTTCCGGGCCACGGTCGGCTAAAATTTGAGTCTGAGTGGGGTTCAGGCCGGGGATATCCAGACCCCAGCGCAGCAGCGTACCGCCCGGCACGGTGGAAGTGACCGGCTCAAAAGGTACGTCAATCAAGCCGGGAATGGGGTCGCCGTTGGCATCCTCCACAGTCATAATCGTTGAACCGGATACGTAACTCATCGCCGAAATGGTTTCAGAAATGACCATGTTGTAGATGTGGGACGAAGCCGAGGCATTCTTGACCCGGAGCAGCACCTCGCCGGTAGAACAAAGGGGCAGGTCGGCGGTCTGGTCGTTGGAGGAGCGGATATCCGGCTCAGGCTGAATGAAACGCAATGTCTTTTCCTGAAACAGCGAACATTGCTGGCCCAGGCAGTCGGCGGTCAACTGCACTGTGCTTTCCACCCCACCACAACTGACCACCTCGGCAAAGAAGTCGATGCGGATTTGTTCACCGGGGGCCAGGTTGGTCAATTCCCAAACAATATCTTCGCCCGGATCGAAGGGCGGCGCCGTAAGTAAGGTCAGGCTGGAAGCGCCGGGGGTGGTGTGGGTCTCGCTGATAAAACGAATGCCGCTACCAAAAATATTGGTAATTATCGCCGTCGTGGCCGCGGCGTCGCCGATATTGGTCACGTAGGCTCGCCAGCGGGCGGTGCGCTCGTTGACCATATAGGTATCGGGAGTAACGAACAACACCAGATTGGGCAGGCGCGGCGGCTGGGCGGCGCTGCCGGTATTGGTGTGGCTAATCCCACAGCGATCGGCAAAAGTGACCGTGCTGTTCAGCGGCCCGGCGCCGCAGCCGCGTTGCAAGTCGAAGTTGATCGTGCCCTGGTCGTTACCGGGCGCAAAGCCGTTGGCAAAAGTCCAGACGACGGTATTCGTGCCGCTCAGAACCGGGCCGCTGGTTGGCCCGCCGGCAAAGCCATCGCCGTAGGTGATAGCGCCCAGATCGACCGTAGCAATTTCGGCCGGATCGGCCTGAAAGGCGACGACTACATTGGTGGCGGTTAAACCTTGTGACAGATAATCTGGGTCGGCTACGGTCAGCGTGACCGGGACGATCCGGCAGCCGTCAAAACTCTGGGGCGAGATAACAGGCTGCAAATCGGCCCGCTGCAAATCGATCCAGACGCCTTGATAGAAGGTGTCGTCGCCCAGACAGGCGTCGCTGCCTGCACCCGGCACAGTGAACTCGGACCAGTTGAAGATTCTATTTTGAGGATTGTTATCCAAAAAGCTGTTATCGGCAGTGAGATTGTAGGTTACGGTAATCGCGCTAACCGTTGGGGTAGATGGATCGGTCAGACTGCCGAAATCCAACACCAACTGCGGGTTGGTTTGAGTAATCGTAATATTGGTAGTTTGGTTTACGCCATCCACTTCCACCTGGAGCGAGTTGGCAACATAGTTAAGACTACCGGGCGGCAGATCGCGTGTGCCCAGGGTGTCGGTAAAGATGACGCCGTTCCAGGTAGTGATAGAAACCTGGTAGGTGTAGCTGATGGTAAAACTACTGCCGCAGACCTCAACATGGGGCGTCACCGAGCCGCCCGGACTGCCAATTGGTGAATTTTGAATGATGACGTCAACCGAACTGCCGGCGGTGAGATCGGGGCAGGTGGGGCAGCCATTAGCGACTGTGGCCTCGGCCCGGTTGGCGACGGTACTGTTGGCCCCGCACACGCCCGGGTCATTGACAACATCGGCTTGAAAAGACAATGAACCGTTCATTTCGCCGGCGGCGCTGCGGGAAACCGTCCAGACAATTTGATTGCCGATGAGACTGACCGACCCAACCGTCGGCCCGGAGGCAACCGTAAGGTTAGCAAAACTGGCCGGCACATTGTCGGTAATAACGATGTCGCCGGCCATATTCTCGACGTTGGCGGCGTTGAATGTAAGCGTAAACTCAACCGTGTCGCCGGTATAAGTGGTTTCACGATCGGCCGACTTGCTGACACTCAGGGTCGGTTCGAGGCTGCCGGAAGTAGCGTAACTGTAGCGGACGCTGTCGGCTGGACCGGTAAAATCCAGGTTACAGCCGTTGGTGTAGCGGGCTTCAAAATCGATATCCTGGCTAAAACTGCCGGCGCAGAGGTCGAGGGTGGGGGTAACCACAACAGCCAGGGTTGCAGCGGTAGCCGGGTCCAGGCGACCGTCGTTGGCCTGGTAAGTAAAGAGGCCGGTGGACGGGTTGTAGGCCCAGCCGGCGGCAGGGCCAACGTCAAAACCCAGGCTGTGGAGGTTGCTCTGGAGAGTCAGGTTACCGGCGGCCCCGGCGCCGGGCGCATTGCTGACCACCACCTGGATTGGCTGCGCAGCGGCCGCGCCGCAGTAGGGAATATCGATATCACCGGAGGCGGTCACACTTACGTCCGGGCTGGTCAGGAGATAAGCCACATCGGTGGTATCGGAGACGGGGTTGGTCCGGGTGCCCAGAATCTGCCCGGTGCGGTTTTCTTCATTGCCGATACTCCAGGAAGCTTCGGCTACGTTGGTCAAATCGGTGCAGGAATTGACCGTGGCCGTTACGTTGAATGTTTGCCGCTGACCGATAGCCAGCAGGGGAATGGGCGCCAGCTCACTATCATCGGTGTTGCTGTAGCCGGCCCCAAAAACATCGGTGATTATCGTCTCGTAAACATCACCCAAACCGGTATTGGCGACGACGATTTCCCACGATATCTCATCACCCAGGGTGGCATCCTGAATGGAAGGGCTTTTACTGATGACCAGGTTGCCTCGCCCCACCCGGATATTCTGTCCGGCGTTGAGGCTTTCCTGATCACCCAGCGGATTCTCGTAGATTGCGTTCACGTCCAAACGCTGGCCGGAAACGGCGCTGCCGTCGGTGGTCAGGCGGAAGGTCAAGGTGACCACCTCGCCAGGGGCCAGACTGAAACCGGCCGGAGGCTGCCAGGTGACCAGCAAACCGGCGCTGGTATCGGTTACGGTCAGTGTGCCGGAGATCGAGCTGACCAGGCTGGCGGAACCGTCAATATAGGTAAAGCCGGTGGCCGGAATGGTGGCTTGCAGATAGAAATTCAAGGCCGGTGTGCCGGGGCTGCCGTTGCGGACGGTGACGGTATAAGTATTACCGCCCACGGCTTCATCGCCGGCGCTGACGTTAGCCGGGGCAAAAACTTCCATAGATAGTTGCGGAATGGGGTCGGCCAGGGGGCGGAGAGGAGGGGTGTTGGGGGGTAGGCTGAAGGCTGTGGGCTGAAGGTCGAAGGTTGAAGGTTGGCCATTGTCAGGTTTAGACTCGCTAAACCAGGCCGGCAAAACCCCTGTTTCCTTGTTCCCCGGCTGCACGCTATCCTGACCGGCTCGATCAAACCAGGCCGGTAGAACCGGCGTAACTGAACCAGGTGTTATACTCCGCCTTTGAGGCGCCGCCGGGAGGAAGGCCGGTGCGGCCAGGGTCAAACCGGCGGTTGCGGCCAAATCAGGCGCGGCCGAGGGTTTGAACCAGGCCGGTAAAACAGCTGCCGGGGTGCGATCTAGCGGATCTAGCGGGGTGATGGGAGCGGCCTGATCGACCAGCAGCGGCTGCGGGGCCGGATGGAGCGCGGCGGCAGTCGCCGGGGGTTCGGTCATCGCCTGCGCCGCAGGCGCAATGGGCAATACCAGGTTGAAGAGCAGGCTCAGCAAACCGATAACTGAACAAGTTTTATGTCGAGTTGAATGTGGCAACATAATGACCTCAGCCAGTCTCCCCCCAGAGAACTTTGCATTTAAATGGGATTAACAACTTAAGATGAGCCGGCGCCGTTGGGTAGCAATTTTCGGATTTCAGGATGCCGGCAGATTATCCAAAATCGTTTGCCCGGTGACCCGGTCATCGCTGCTCTGGCCGATATAGGACCAGACGATGCGGCCGGTTTTATCAATGATAAAGACCGAAGGCGTAGCAATGCCATCGCCCAGCAGGTTGTACACGCCGTATGCCTCGGCCACGGTATGGTCCGGGTCGGCCAGCAAGGGGAACGGGACGCCGCTGACGCGGGCCACCAGCTCGGCGCGGTCCAGGTTATGCACGGCGATGGCCAGCACTTCGGCCCGGCGCGCTTGCAGCTCCTCATAGTGGCTGTGCAGATCGACGATCTGCTGGCGACAGGGACCTCAGGTCTGGCCACGGTAGAAAACCAGAACAAGGTTATTTTTGTCCCGGTAATCGCTCAGAGAGATAGTCTGGCCGCCGGCCGCAGTGAGGGTGAAAGGGGGGGCCAGATTGGTTGGCGGCGAGGATTGGTGTTGAGCGGTTTCAAGCAAGGGGGCCAGGTAAGTATCAATAGCCGCCTCATCCAGCGGACCGACGTGGCGGGCGACCACCACGCCCTGGGCATCGACAAAAATGGTGGTGGGGATACCCCGGACTTCGTAAATCATGTCGCTGACCTGTCCGTCCAGATCAAGAGCAACTGGAAAAGTCAGGCCCATCTCCCGGACAAAAGCTGCGGCCGTGCCGGGATCTTCTTTGACATCGACGGCTACAAAGCCGATATTGTCGCCATACTTGGCGTAGGCAGACTGTAAGGCCGGCAGCTCCCGGCGACAGGGCGGGCACCAACTGGCCCAAAAGTTAAGCAAGACCGGTTTGCCCCGAAAATCGCTCAGGGTAAGTGGGACGCCGTTAAGTTGAGCCAGCGTAAAATCGGGCGCGGCGTTCTCAGGGTAGGGCGCAATAGACAACTCAGGCGGCGGGGCCAAAGTCGGCTGGGGAGCAAGGGGGCTGGGGGGCAAGGGTGTGCTGTTCACTTCTTGTTGCTCCCCTGCTCCTCTGCCCCCTTGCTCCTCTGCTTCCTTGCCCCCCTGCCCTGCCCCATTAGCTTCCGAATTATTCACCAACGCACGATAGAGGCCAATCTCAGCGCGGGCGCGGGCCTGGACCAGCCAGCCGTTCAAATCAGTTTCTTGGGTGGATAACTCGGCCAGGGCAGCTTCTACCTGCATCAGCCGGGCGACCCGGTCGGTCATGTCGTCCCTGGTCAAACCGGCTTCCACCAAAACGGCGGCCACTGCCTCATTATTCACCTGCCAATTGGCCTGCAAAGCGGCAATTCTGGCTTCCACTTCGGCCCCTGTTGAGGGTTGAACATCCGGCGCAGCAGCCAGCACAATAATCTCATTGACCAGCCGATCCAGCGTTTCTTCCGCCGAAGGGATTGGTTGCCCCGCCAGCCGGCTCATAACCACATCCAGGCGAATCGCCTGCTGCCAGGCCGGCCGGGTGATGATTTCATCATTGACCGTAGCGATAATATCCGCTGCTTGGATATCGGCCGCAGCAGGAATTTGTTTCTGCTTAGGCGGGGGAGACTCAGTTGTTGGGCTATCGTTCGGGGTGACAGCAGCCTGCCCGGACTCCGGCGGGGCTACTGATGGTGGAGCCAAATCGCTCCTGGCCACTGACCCAGTTGGGGCGGCCAGGCGGCCAAATACCAGCAACAACCCGGCAACGGCCAGCAGAGCCAACCCAAGCCCAACGGCGATTAATTGAAATCGCTTTTTGAACATAAACCTTTATCCAGGCTACCCTTTTGATCTTGGCGACCAATAAAGCAATTGCTCTCAACCTAATGGCTTGCAGCAGAGGAGTTTTCAATAGCCTTTTTAACGACTAAGACCCCAAGATAACCTCAGTATAATGTAGAGATAATAAAAATACTAGTGACCAAAGTCACAACCAGAGCTACCCATAAGTACCTTAAAATTATACCTGTTTTACCACCACGGAATGGGTATTTTTTCCTATCCCCATTTGTGGTAAAATATCGGCGTTATGGCTGAGGCAAAACTCAAAGAGATTCTCAATAATTTACCGGCCAAACCGGGCGTTTACATGCACAAAAACGGCCAGGGCAAGGTCATCTACGTGGGCAAGGCCGTCAATCTGCGCAGCCGGGTGCGCTCCTATTTCCACAAGTCGGCTACTGTCGGCAGTCCCAAAACCAGGCGGCTGGTCGAAGAGATCGCCGACATCGAGTTCATTGTGGCCGATAGCGAGTTGGAGGCGCTGCTGCTGGAAAACACCCTCATTAAAAAGCACCAGCCCCGCTTCAACGTCCGGCTGAAGGACGACAAGCGCTACCCCTACATCAAGGTCCACTGGCAGGACCCTTTCCCCCGGGTGACCACCACCCGCCGCCTGCAAAACGACGGCGCCCGCTACTTTGGTCCCTACACCGCCGCCTGGGCCGCCTACCAAACCCTTGATCTGGTCCGCAAGATTTTTCCCTACCTCACCTGCACCCGGACCATCACCGGCCAGGACGAGCGGGCCTGCCTCTACTACCACATCGGCCGTTGCGCCGCGCCCTGCATCGGCGTGGTCAACCAGGCCGAGTACCGGCAGATCATCGACAATCTGTGCGACTTCCTCGACGGCCACATCGAGCCAGTGGTGGCCGACCTGCGCCGGCAAATGGAACAGGCGGCCGAAAATCTGGATTTTGAAAAGGCGGCTCAACTGCGCGACCAGATCAAAGCCATCGACCAGGTGGTCGAAAAGCAGAAGGTGGTCAACGCCGGCACGCTGGATGAGGATGTGGTCGCCTTTGCCCGGGCTGACGGCGACGCCTGCGTGCAGGTTTTCTTCATTCGGGGCGGTAAACTGGTCGGTCGGGATTACTTTGTGCTGGAAGGCACGGCCGACGAGGCCGACCCGGAGATTATGGCTTCCTTTTTAAAGCAGTTTTATGACCAGGCGGCCACGGTGCCGCCCCAGATTTTGCTGCCGCAGGAAGTCGATGAGTTGATGATCATTCGCGACTGGCTCAAAAGCAAGCGGGGCGCTGACGTGGCCCTCAAAGTGCCGCGGCGGGGCAAGCAAAAAGAGCTGCTGGAAATGGCCGCCCAAAATGCCGCCGAAACCCTGACCCACCTGCGGGCGCGCTGGGCCGCCGACGAGAGCAAGCAGACCGAAGGGCTAACCGAGCTACAGCAGGCGCTCGATTTGCCGGAACCGCCGCTGCGGATCGAGTGTTACGATATCAGCACCTTGCAGGGCACGAACACGGTCGGGGCGATGGTGGTTTTTGCCAAAGGGGTGGCCCGTAAAAGCGACTACCGCCGCTTCAAAATCCAGTCGGTCAAGGGGCAGGATGATTTCGCCAGCATGCAGGAGATGCTGCGCCGCCGCTTCAAGCGGCTGTCTGACGAGGGTTACCGCGACCCAACCAGGAGTGACAAGGAAAATAGCTGGGCGCTCATTCCCAATCTGGTCATCATCGACGGCGGCAAGGGCCAGTTGAACGCGGCCCTGGAGGTGCTGGACGAGTTTGAGCTGCGCGACGCCATCCCGATCGTGGGGTTGGCCAAGCGAGAGGAGGAGATTTTTTTGCCCGGCCAGGCCGAGCCGGTGCTGCTGCCGCCGAACTCCCCGGCTCTCTTCCTGATCCAGCGCATTCGCGACGAAGCGCACCGTTTTGGGGTGACCTATCACCGCAATCTGCGGGGCAAGAGCGCCATCCGCTCCAGCCTGGACGAGGTCGAAGGCATTGGCCCCAAACGCCGCCAGGCTTTGCTCAAAAAGTTCGGCTCCATCGAGGCCATCCGCCAGGCCAGCCTGGAGGAATTGGCCGCGGTGCCGGGTATGAATCGCCGCGCCGCCGAGGATTTGAAGGAACAGTTGTAGGGGCATACCGTGAAAAATTCTGTTTTACGGTTCTTAGTGGTCATTTTGGTTATTGGGGCTATCGGCGGGTGTGGGTTAAATCCATCCCCCACTCTGCCGGCCTCAACGTCTGAAAATTGGCCGAAAGGAGATGAAACGATGACGTTTGAACTAACCAGCACCGCCTTTGCCGCGGGTGAGCCAATCCCGGCCAAATATACCTGCGACGGGGTGAACGTCTCGCCGCCCCTGGCCTGGAGTGATCCGCCCGCCGGTACGCAAAGCCTTGCCCTGATCATGGACGATCCCGACGCCCCGGCGGGCGTTTGGGATCACTGGCTCCTCTTCAATATCCCGGCCGACTTGCGTCACCTGCCGGAACGGGCCGGCGCGCCGGCAGGCAGCGTCGACGGCAAGAACAGTTGGGGCCGGACGGGTTATGGCGGTCCCTGTCCTCCCCGCGGTACCCATCGCTACTTCTTCAAACTGTATGCCCTGGATACCAAACTCAACTTGCCGGCCGGCGCCAACAAAATCCAATTGCTCCGGGCGATGGAGGGCCATGTTCTGGCGCAGGCCGAGTTGATGGCCGTCTACTCAAGAAAATAATAATGGACAATGTGGCCGTGGGGAGATTGACATGAGACAGATGGATGCAGACTATGCCGTGATCGCCGCCCTGTTTCTGAGCGGTCTCTATGTGGCGACCACCGGCATCCTGATGGGGTTGCTTGGTTCACCCCAGTTCGTCTGGCACAGCTACGCCGGTTATGCCAGCGTATTTCTGGCCGGGCTGCACCTGATCCTCAACTGGCCGCGGCTAACAGCCTATCTGAGAAACAGGTTGAGGCGGTCAGGACGGAAGTCAATCAAAGCGCCCCAGCCCAACTCCCCCCTAGATCGACGCGCCGTGCTGGTCGCCGTTCCGGCGGCTATGGCCGGCTGCCTGCTCGGCTGGCTGATCCCCCGGCCCAGACCAACCGGCGTCCCGGTCGAGGCGACCGACGTGGGCCAGTTTTACCATCAGTGGAGTAAGCCGGGCAATCTCCTGAACCTGGGGACGCTGTTGAGTTGGGGCAGCCAACCGGCCCGTTATAAGCGTTATCCAGAGGCTCAACAAGTTAGCCTGCCCGATCCTCACGGTTACAAGGGGTTGAGCCTGGAGGAAGCCATCGAGCAGCGCCGCTCGCGCCGCAACTACACCAACGAACCGCTGTCGCTGGCGGAACTGGCCCGGCTGCTGCACGCCGCCAGCGGCCTGACCGATCCAAATGGGGGCTACCGGGCCGCGCCTTCCGCCGGGGCCCTTTACCCCATTGAAACTTATACCATCGTTCACAACGTGAACGGTTTGCAACCGGGACTCTACCATTATAACGTGGCCGAACACGCCCTGGAGCAACTGCGGTTGGGCGACTTGCGGACTGAAATCACCGTAGCCGGCATTGGACAGGAGCTATTGGGCCAGGCCGGCGTCTGCCTGGCGCTGTCGGCCATCTTCCGGCGGAGCCGCTGGAAATACCGGGAGCGGGCCTACCGTTACGTTTTGCTGGAGGCAGGCCACATCGGCCAGAACCTCTACCTGGCGGCGACCTCGATGGGACTGGGCGCCTGCGCGGTCGGGGCTTTTCTGGACAACCGATTGAACGAGCTGATAGGCCTGGAGGGGGAGGAGGAGGAAGCCCTTTACCTCATTGCCGTGGGTAAATTGTGATGAACTGCTCACCCGCTCAACGCTAGCGCGGCCTGATAAACGTCCCGCAGAGGGACGCCATGCGCCTCGGCCAGGCGGCGACAATCCTCGTATTCGGGCGCGGCTTTGGCCTGATCCTGGCCCCAGCGGGCCACCTTCACCCGGACCGGGCCGTAAGCCGTCTCAACCGTTTCAATAGAGCGGGCCAGGCAGTGCCGCTCGACCCACTGCTGGCGCACGCCCAGGGTGCTGGTCTCGCTGAACAGGATCGCCCGCAGCGCGTCAGCCTGACTCGGACGGCAGAGCACCCGCAGCAGCGTGGCCGGCCGATTTTTCTTCATCTGGATGGGCGATAAAAAGACATCCAGCGCCCCGGCCTCAAAGCAGCGGGCCAGCACGTAATCGTAAAATTCCGGGTTCAGATCGTCGATATTGCTCTCCAGCAGCGCCAAAGTTTCAACCACGGCCTGGGCGGCGGGCATACTGGCTTCACCCAGCAGCAGCCGCAACAGATTGGGGATGGGCAAATCACGGCCGCCGGCGCCGTAACCAACTGCGCTCAGGGTCATAGCCGGGATCGGCCCAAAAGACTCGGCCAGCGAGGTCAGCAGCGCGGCGCCGGTTGGTGTGACCGATTCAACGTCCAGATCGCGGCCAACGATGGGCGCATCCTGCAGCAAAGCCACCGTTGCCGGAGCCGGCAGGGGAATCTGGCCGTGCGCGCCGCGAATGAAGCCGCGGCCCAGCGGCAGCGGCGAGACGACCACCCGCTCAACCCCCAGACCGGCCAATCCCACCAGCGTCCCAACCACATCGACAATCGTATCCAGGCCGCCCAACTCGTGCAGGTGAACCTGCTCCAACGAGATGCCGTGAATATTCGCCTCGACCTGGCCGAGCCGCCGGAAGATATCAATGGCCTGCTGTTTTATGGCCGGCGCTAGATCGCTCCCGGCGACTACCGCCTCGATATCGGGCAGGTGACGGGCCGGGGCATCGTCGGCCACGATCACGTCAACTTTGGTCGCAGTGAAGCCGTTTTTGTTGACGCGCCGGCGGTGTAACTCAAAACCGGGTAATTGCAGCCGGGCGAGCTGCTCGTGCAGGGTTGCTTCCGGGAGGCCGGCATCGAGAAGCGCGCCCAAAATCATGTCGCCGCTGGCCCCACCAATGCAATCAAAGTAGGCTGTTTTCATGGTTCAGTTCCTTCGTAAATATCCCCACCCCAAGCCCTCCCCCGAATCGGGGGAGGAGGTCAAGATTTCTCATTCCCGGTAGTGTGTCACAGGTTCGTGAACGCTCCCGGCTGCATTCGTTGGAGGATACGGTGGGCGTACTGGCCGGCCCCAAAACCGTTGTCGATGTTGACCACGGCCACGCCAATGGCGCAGGAGTTGAGCATGGCCAGCAGCGCGGCCAGGCCGTTGAAACTGGCCCCGTAGCCCACGCTGGTCGGCACGCCGATGACCGGGCAGGTGGCCAGGCCGCCGACCACACTGGTCAGCGCCCCTTCCATGCCGGCCACGCTGATGATGACGCTGGCCTCAAAAATCCGCTCGCGCTGGTCGAGCAGGCGATGGATGCCGGCCACGCCCACGTCGTAAGCCCGCTCCACCCGGCTGCCCAAAAATTCGACCGTTTGGGCGGCCTCTTCGGCCACCGGGATGTCGGACGTGCCGCCGGTGACCACCAGGACATAGGGAGCTGTGGACGACAGGGGGGGCAGTTCGGTACGGGCCAGGGTCAGCAGGCGAGCGGTAGGATCATAACGAGCCTGGGGCAGGCGTGATTGGACCCGCGCGGCTTGCTCGACCGACAGCCGCGTGGCCATAATCCGGTCGTGATGCTGCCAGAGTCGCTCCAAAATTCCGACCAGCTGCTCGGCCGTTTTGCCCTGGCCAAAGACAACCTCGGGCAACCCCTGGCGCAGCGAGCGGTGCAGGTCGAGATTAGCATAGCCGAGGTCGTCATACGGGAGGCGGCGCAACTGCTCCAGCGCCTGGTCTATTTCCAGCCGGCCGGCCTGCAGTTCAGTCAAGAGGGCGCGTAACTTGTGGACGTCCATTGCGGGTGAGAGCCTCATTTAAACTGCCGGAACGAAAACCGGCCAGATCAAGGGTAATGTAGGTGTAGCCCAAGGCGGTCAACAGCTCAACCAGCTCCAGCCGGTGGGTCAGTAATTTTTCAAAATCGTCCGGCTCAACTTCCAGCCGGGCCACCTGGCCGTGGTGGCGCACCCGCACCTGGCGCAGCCCCATTTTTTTGAGCAAGAACTCAGCCTGTTCGATTTGGGATAGCATCGTCAACGTAATCGGCGTACCGTAAGGTACCCGCGAGGAGAGACAGGCCGCGGCTGGCTTGTCCCAATTGGGTAGGCCCATCGTTCGGGCCAGCTCGCGGATGTCGGCTTTGGTCAGACCGGCTTCCAGCAGGGGACTGCGCACACCGTATTCCCGGGCCGCCTGCCGGCCGGGGCGGTGGTCGCCGATATCGTCGGCGTTGTTGCCGTCGACCACGTAGCGGTAGCCGTGCTGCCGGGCATAGTCGATCAAGCGGCCAAACACATCCACCCGGCAGAAGTAACAACGGTCCGGTCCATTAGCCAGGTAGCGGGGGTCGGCCGTTTCCTGGCTCTCGATGGTCACGTGGCGGGCGCCGATCTGCCGGACAAGGGCGGCGGCTTCGGCCCGCTCCTGAACCGGCAGGCTGGCCGACAGGGCCGTCACTGCGACCGCCCGCTCGCCCAGGCAGTCGTGAGCCACTTTGAGCAGCAGGGTGCTATCCACCCCGCCGGAGTAGGCCACCACAACGCTGTCCAGCTCAGCCAAAATCTCTTTAAGTCGGGTCAATTTATTCGTCATCGCACCTTCCTTTTCAGTTGGATAAGGCTAACGGTAAAGCGTGTTGCGTGATACGTGATACGTGAATTTTCACGCAACACGCAGTACGGAATACGCTTCACGTTTCACGATATTTTCAACTCGGCCAAACAACCCAAAGCGACTACCGCGATCGGGTGAGCAGAGCGAAAGGACTCTCTAACCCGTGCGCTTCCAGCAGCGCTTCATCTTGCAGCAGCATCTCCGTCCCGCCATCGGCCACAATCCGACCCTCGTCCATAATGACCGTGCGAGGAAAAAGCTCATGGACCATCAGCATGTCGTGGGTGGAAACCAGCATGGTCAGGGGCAGGTCGCGCAGCAGGCTGATCAGGGAACGCCGGGCGCGCGGATCCAGCCCGGCGGAGGGCTCATCCAAAACCAGCAGATCGGGCTGCATAGACAACACGGTGGCAATGGCGATGCGCTTTTTTTCGCCAACGCTGAGATGGTGGGATAAGCGCTCGGCGTAACCAGTCATACCGACCTGCTCCAGCGCCCGCGTCACCCGGCTGCGCACCTCAGCTTCGCGCAGCCCCAGGTGGAGCGGGCCAAAGGCGACGTCCTCAAAAACTGTGGGCGAGAAGAGCTGGTCGTCCGGATTCTGGAAGACCAGGCCCACTTTGCCCCGAATCACCGGCAGGTTGGGCTTGATTAAGGGCAAGCCGGCCACCTGAATCTGGCCCTGACCGGTCAGGATGCCATTGAGATGCAGCATGAGCGTGCTCTTGCCCGCCCCATTCGGTCCCACCAGGGCCACTTTCTCGCCCCGCTCGATAGTCAGCGATACATGGCGCAGGGCAACGTGGCCATCGGGATAGGCAAAATCGAGATTTTCGACCAGCAGCGCCGGCTGCTGGTTGCTTCCGGCGACTCTGACCGGTGGGACAGTCATTTTTTCGATATCGTGAATAACCGGCATCTGTGATCCTTCTCTGTTAGATGTGTCCGACCAGTTGCAGCAGCAACAGGGTCGCTACGGCCGCGGCGGCTATCAACCAATCGCTCGGCCGCATGACATGAGGATTAAGGGTGAAAAAATGACCCCGGTAGCCGCGGGCCAGCATAGCATTGTAGACCCGGTCGCTGCGCTCATAGCTACGCAGGAAAAGCTGCCCGACCATGTGACCGGCCACCCTGGCCCGCCAGAGGATCGTTCCGCCCCCGCCTCCGGGCCCGTCAGGGCGGGCGCTGCGAGCCTCCCGGGCCCGCAGCAGTCGCATAGCTTCATCGACCATGACAAAAAGATAACGATACGTAAAAGAGATGACCGCCACCAGTAGTTGCGGCACTCGCAGATGGCGCAGGGCATGCATCAAGTCTGAAAACTGGGTGGTGGCCGTGAGTAGGATGGCCAGCTGCACCGACAACCAACTCCGAATGACGATGCTGGCGAAACGGATCAGACCGGCGTCTGTGGCGAGCCACTGCCAGGGGCCAACGTTCAGCTTGAAAACCGGTTGGCCGGGCAGCGTAAAGATCACCGTGATGGCGGCCAGGGCAAAGGGCAGGGCAATCAAGGAACGTTTCAGGGCATACGTCCACTTTAGCCGGGCCAATAGATTGACCACCAGCACTAGCGCCCAGGCCAGCAGAAAAGCCAGCCAGGCCCCATCCGGGAGCAGGACATTTGAAAGAATAAAGAGCACCGTCACCACTACTTTGACGCGGGCGTCAAGGCGATGGATCGGGCTGTCGCCGGTTTCGTAACGGTCAAAGGTGCTGGCGTGCATGATCGATCAAATCCAATCAGGTGCAATAAGAACAACCCGCAGGGATTATACGCGAAGATAGACAGAGCGCCAAGAACATTCACGCCACGTTCTTAAGGTTCGGGACCAACAGGTAAGATTAGCTGGTGGGCGGCGGTGAAGAACTGCCGGTAGGTGAGGAAAGTAGCCGTGAGTCCGCCAAAGGCCGCCGCGCCGACGAGCATATACATCACGATGATCTGGAGCTGAACCGCTTCCAGAGGTGAGGCGCCGGCCAGAATCATACCGGTCATAGCGCCGGGCAGGGAGATGAGACCGACTGTTTTGGTATTATCTATAATCGGGGTCATGCCGGTGGTCAAGGCCCGGCGCAGTTGACGAGTGGTAGCCTGCCGCCGGGTGGCGCCCAGGGCCAGGGCTGCCTCTATTTGCGGGCGCTGCAACTTCAAGTCGTCGCGCAGACGGGCCATCACCAGGCCGGTCACCGTCATAGAGTTGCCCACGATCATCCCGGCAATGGGAATGATGAAGCGAGGCTCAAAGGGAAATACCTGGAGGGCTATGAGCAAGCCCAGCGTTAAAACCGCGCCCAGGCTGACCGAGGCCATAGCGACTTGTTGGCTGTTGGGTACACCGCGACCCCGCTGGCCGGCGGTGTAACCGGCAATGGCGATCATGATGCCCACCACCAGCAAAATCCAGAAGGAGCCTTGCGCCGAAAAAATCAAATCCAGGGCATAACCAATGGCTATCAACTGGATAAAGGCTCTAACCACCGCCACGAGCATATCCTTTTCCAAACCCACCTTCTGCCAGCGCGAAATGGCTATGGCCAAAGCTACCAGCACCAGAGCGCCAAGGATGCGGGGCAGCCATTGTAAGGTATCTAAGGTATCGAGCATGGGCGTGTTCTCCTGTGACTGGACTTATAGCTTCCCGGCGGCAAAATCTTCGGTCAGGTGGTGGCCGCTTCGCAGGAGATGGGCCGGGGGACCTGTTTCAACAATGGCCCCTTCTACCAACAGCACGACTTCATCCGCTGTCCGTTCCACCTGTTCAACCGCGTGAGATACCCACACCACGGTCAGCCCCAGCGTGTGGCGCAGGTGTAAAATGGTTTCCTCAACGTGGCGAGTTGCCGCCGGATCGAGGGCGCTGGTGGGTTCGTCCAGAAGCAGCACCTCCGGTTCATTGGCCAGGGTCCGGGCCAGGGCGACCCGCTGGGCCTGGCCACCGGATAACTCGGCGGCGGATTTGTCGGCCAGATCGGCTTCCAGCCCGGCCATCTCGAGCAACTCAGCCACCCGGCTCGGAATCAGTTTCTGGCCGTGCAAGTTCGGGCCATAAGCGACATTGCTGGCTACAGTCCCTTCAAACAAGGCGGCGCTCTGGAAGAGCATCCCGACTCGCCGCCGGAGGGCCAGCACATCCATCAGGGTGATGTCTTGCCCGTCCAAAAAAATGGTGTTTGGCGGTGGTTCCCACAAACGATTGAGACAGCGCAGTAAAGTGGATTTGCCGCTGCCGCTCGGCCCAATCAGCCCGGCCACTTTACCCACAGCTATTTCCAGGCAAATGTCGTGCAGAATGGGCAAGCCGTTTCTCAAGGTCAAATTCAGATGGCTAATCGAAATTTTAGGCGACATCAGCAGAGTTATCCTTTGGTCCAGTTTGGATTGCTTCGGCTTTAAAGCGGATTGATGTAACCGCGCCGTGATCGTTGTGCCAGGTCACGTTTCCTTTCAGATCTTGCCGCACAATTCTCTGGATCAGGTACAAGCCCACACTGTGCTGCCGGAGGTGAAGCACATCCTCCGGAAAACCGGGGCCGTTGTCGCGAAACTCAACTAAAATCTGCGGCTCAGCCGAGTTCAGCGGCTGTTCAACGGTCAGGCCGATGGTAATTTGAGCTGCTTCATGCTCAGGCAGACCGTACTTAATCGTGTTGGTCGCCAACTCGTTAATGACCAGAGCCAGACTGTTGGCCTGTTTGGAAGTTACCTGAAGGGGGGAGGGCGGCACCTTGACCGAGATATGTCTGTTCAAGGGTAATGATTGTAAGGCGGCGCGGATAACCTGGTCGAGCAGATTGCTCAAGAGCAGCGGCTTCCAGCCGGAGGCCGACAGGAGGGTGTGAACGGTAGCCAAGCCCTGGACATGATTGATCACATCCTGGATAGCGGCCTGGTACGCGGGCCGGTCTTTTTCGGCCAGATGTCGTCGTTCGGCATAGAGCAACCCAATGATGGCCGATAAATTATTCTTGACCCGATGGTTGACCTCGTTGAGCAAAATAGATTTGGTTTCGGCATCCTGGCGGGCTTGCTCATATAACCGGGCATTTTCCAGGGCAATGGCGGCGGCATTCGCCAGCGGCAGCAACCGCCGGGCGTCGGCGGTGGAGAATTGGTGGGGCGTATCCCCATCCAGGCGCAACATGCCCAGCACCCGGTTTTGATGGCAGATCGGGATTGTCATATAGGCTCTGATCCAGGAAGTTTCTTTGTGCCTAACCCAGCCCGGCTCTTGCCGGGTATCGGCCACAATAATCGGCTGCCGGGTGTAAACGGTTTTGGCTTCAAGGGGGAATTCATTCAAAGATTGGGCCAGTTTGGAGACCAACTCCGCTGCTGCCCCAAAGAGGTCGTAACCAAACCAACGGACAGTCCTGAGGATATCATTTTCTAACAAAGCAATGTTAGCGGTGGTATAAGGCACCAGCCGTTTGGTTTGGCGTAAAATCTCATCCAGCACCGCCTCATGGCTGGTTTGGGCCGTTAGCGCCAGGGTAACCTCGTGCAAAGTCTCAGCCAGGAGGCGCTGCTCCCGTTCGGCGGCCAACAGGCGCTCTCGTTCGGCCTCGGCTTCCTTCTGAGCAGTAATATCCCGCCCCACGGCCTGAAATTCGACCAGCCGGCCCTGCTGATCAAAAATGGCCCGGTCGGTCCACTGCTGCCAACGGATTTGACCATCAGGCAGGATAATCCGGTGTTCAACCGTACCCACGGGGTTGGTTTGGCTCAGGCCGGTGATATGCTTTTGCACCAGGTCACGATCTTCTGGATGAATATGGGGGCTAAAGCTGCGACCGATCAAGTCGGCTCGCTTCTGACCAAAGTAGCGGCAGTAGGCGTCGTTGACAAAAATTATGGTGCCGTCAGGCAGGTAGCGGTCGACCAACTCGGTTTGATCTTCGACGATGGCCCGGTAGCGGGCCTCGCCCCGTTTCAACGACTCTTCGGCCTGTTTGCGCAAGGTGAGATCGTCGAACAAAACGCCCACACAATTCTGCCGGAGGGGAAAGACCCTGAATGAAAACCAGGCTTCAGAAATATAATCATCGCCATAAATTATCTCCTGCTCAAATTCCACGGCCTGACCGGTTCGGACGACCTCGGCAAATCTGTAAGGCACGTCATAGCGGCGAAGAACCGGCAGAATCTCATCAATCGTTTTGCCTACAACCTCTGGCATCGGTAGACCGGTCAGTTGGACGGCCGCCGGATTGGCCGCGACCAGACGCAGGGTTCGATCATCGGCCGGATCTGCCAGGTGATAGACGTGCAGACCAAGCGGCAGATTATTGATGATATCGACGTAACGGGCAATGAGCCGTTCGGTCACCCTCTGCTCGGTGATAGCCTGCAAGGTAAATAGCGTGGTCGGCTGATCTCTAAAAATGAGCGGCACGGCCGTAAGCTCGACCTCGACTTCGGCGCCATCCACCTGAATAAATCTAACCTCACACTCAAGCAGTCGCCGGCTGGCGGCGGCTGCCTCCAACTGTTTCCTGAGACCTGCCCGGTCAGCCGGGGCGACAAAGTCAAGCAGGGATGGCGCCGGCTGCTTGGCCCGGTTGGTCAGATCAACTAATCTGGTAGCAGCAGTATTGGCATAGACCACTCCGGCGCTTGTCTGGATGACGATCCCAGTTGGTAAATGGTCAAACACATTGAGAAAACATTTCTCGCTTTGACGCAACATCTCTGCCAACTGGTCTGGATCTTTGAAGAATTCTAATAATTCAGCCATTGTGCTGATCGTCTATCCCTGGCAACGTAAAACTAAAGGTACTGCCCTCACCGGCGATCCCGTCACTCTCTACCCCAACTTCTCCCCCCAGCTTTTCGACGATGCGCCGGACAATCGACAAACCGAGACCATGACCCTTAACCCGCACCTGGTCCAGGCGGGTAAAGGGCCTGAAGAGACGCTGTTGCTCCTCAACAGTCAGGCCGGAACCGTTATCCCGGATCCAAAATCGAACCATCCCATCCGGCTGAACGTCCCCTCCCAGCTTCAGACGGGGTGGACGCCCGCCGTATTTAATGGCATTACTGAGATAGTTGGTCCACACTTCCTCAACCCATGGCCCATACCCCCGCGCGGCCGGCCAACTAGTCGGCAATATAATTTCCGGCTGGTACTCGGCCAGCAGGGGGGCCAATCTTTGCTGAGCTTGCGTCAGAATATCGGCCATATTGAGCGGTTTCAATTCGACATCGGCTTTGTGGACGCCAGCCAGCAAGAGCAAAGAATCGATAATGGCGCTCATTTTGCGGCTATTCCCGGCAATTGTGTGCAGGTAGACGCGCAGTTCTTCCGCTGGCAGATTGGCGAAATCCTGTTCCAATACCTCGGCATAACCGATGACCAGACTTAAAGGGCTTTGTAAATCGTGGGCCACGGTATGGGCAAAGGCATCTAATTCCTCATTGCGGCTCTGCAATTCCTCATTCAGGCGGCGCAATTTCATCATGTCCTCAAAGCGAGCCATCGCAATCGTAATAGCCCGTTCCATTTCCCGGCCACTGGGCGGCTTGAGCAGGTAAGCCCCCACCCCGGCGGCGCTGGCTTGTTCTACCAGGCTGGGCGACTCGTGGGCAGTGACCATCACCACCGGCGTGGGCCACTGTTTCATAATCTGCCGGGTGGCCTCGATGCCGTTCACCTCCGGCATTTCAATGTCCATGAGTACCACCTCAGGCTGCAAGGCCCTGGTCAACTCCACCGCCTCTGCGCCATCGAGCGCTTTACCGACAACTGTATAGCCAATCTCCTCCAGCAGTCCCTGAATCATTTCACCAACCAGGGTGTCATCTTCAACAATCAAGGCTCGAATATTTTCAGGTTCTTTCATTATTATTAGCCTCTTTGACCTTGTGGGTGAGGTTAATATGAACCATAGAGATAATTCATCGGCTTTGACAAACCGGTCTCTCTCCTCTAAAATTAAAATGGTTCAGTGTCAGACATGATACCCTTAAAGCGTCTCTTTAATCAAACAAAAGGTGTAGTTGTGGACGATAGTTCTCTGCCCAGTATTTTGGGACTGCGGTCCCTCTTTCACTGGTCTCTTGCTAACCAAATAGCCTAAGCCCCGGTTGGCAAGCCATAGAGTTGGCCTCCGGGGAATTCACTCATATAACCGGAGGTATGCCTATGGAGCCTGTAATCCTCGAAGATGTTCTGACGAAACTGCGCTCTGCCCTCGAAACCAATGATCTCACCACCGCCTCATCCGTCATTGAGGCTCTTAGACCGGCTGACCAGGCTGATGTTTTTGCCGATTTGGACGAAGAACATCAGGCCACCCTGCTGCCCCAAATTAATCCGGCCGATGCCGCCGACATCATCGAAGAACTTTATGATGAAGACGCCGCCGAGATTGCGGTGCAACTGCCGCTCAGCGTGCTGGTCCGTATTGTCGATGAAATGCAGCCGGATGAAGCAGCCGACTTGCTGGACGATCTGAAACCGGCCCAGGCCGAGGCGGTTCTGTTGGGCTTGAAAGCGGCCCATCGAGTCAAGTCACTCATCGACTATCCCGACGATACCGCCGGCGGCTTGATGACCACCTCGTTTCTGGCTCTCCAACGTCGTTGGACGGCCCAGCAAAGTATCGATGCCATCCGGGCCGGCCACCCCGACCAGGAAACCATCTACTATCTATTTGTCACCGATCGCCTGAAACGGCTGGTCGGCGTGGTTAACTTGCGCCAATTAATTGTGGCCTATCCCCAAGCCCTGATTGCCGATATCATGGAGACAGACGTCATCTACGTGACGGTCGATACCGATCAGGAGGTTTGCGCCGATCTGATGCAGCGCTATGACCTGTTGGCCCTGCCGGTGGTCGATGAAAACAAAGTCCTGCTCGGCGTGATTACCATTGACGACCTGGTCGACGTGATCCAGGCCGAGGCCAGCGAGGATATCCAGCGCCTGGCCGCGTCCGAACCCCTGGACCGGGCCTATCTGGATACCGGGGTATTGGCCATTACCCGCAAGCGCGTTGGTTGGCTATTGCTCTTGTTTTTAACCGGAACCTTGACCGGTTGGGTGATGGGTTTCTTTCAAGCTCAGTTAGAAGCGATGGTGGTCCTATCAATTTTTATTCCGCTACTGATTGGCACCGGCGGCAACGCCGGCGCTCAAACCACCACCACCATCATTCGGGCCATGGCCCTTGGCGATATCGATTGGAGCGATGCCCTGCGCGTTCTCTTCCATGAAGTCGGGATCGGCCTGACCCTGGGGGCGGCGATGGCCGTGATTGCTTTTACCCTGGCTATGATTTGGGTTGCGGAACCGCAGTTGGCTATGGCGGTGGCCGCCTCGATTATGGCGATTATATTGTGGGCCACCAGCATCGGTTCCCTGCTGCCCATGCTGGCGGCTCGCTTCAAAATCGATCCAACCGTGGTTTCCGGCCCGGCCATGAGTACCCTGGTCGACGCCACCGGCCTCTTTATCTATTTTAGCATAGCCACAATAATTTTGGGATTGTAGAGCCAGCTTGTTTCGATCTGCTCAAGCTCGTGGTATAATGGCAGCCGCGAGAGAAAACCTTGAAAAAACCGTTCGATGTTCTGCTTCTATTCCTACTGGTGATCGCCCGGGTCCGCATCGACACTCTGGCGGCCGGCCTGGTGCTGCCCCAGCGTCACGACGATGTGCGCCGGCTGGTGGAGAGCTGGTGGCCAGCCGCCAGTCTTGACTTGCTGGCCGACTGGTTGACCGACCCGGTCAGCCTGACCCTGATCAGCCTTGCTTTTGGGTTCACCCTGCTCTATTTTGTAAGCGATGCCGCGGCTGATCTTTTGGGCCAGACAACCGCCTATCGACTCAAGCTGGGCTTGATTTATGCCATCGTCGTTGTGCTGGTCTTTGGCCAGACCGCTTTGCTGATTGGCCTGCGGCACATCACCGGCCCGGCGGCCTATACGCATGATGGCGGGGTTATTCAGACCGAGGCGACGATTGGCTATTTTTTGGCGGGCAAAAATCCTTATATCGAAGATTATCTGCATACGCCGATGGCCGAGTGGGGCATCGAGTACCGCACGGCCCTCTATCACTACCCCTACCTGCCCTGGACCTTCGTCTTTTCCACACTTTTTTACCTGTTAAGCCAGGCCGGCCTGGGCTGGTTCGACCAGCGCTTTGTTTATCTACTCCTCTTTGCCCTGACTCTGCTGCTGGCCCAGGCCCTGGCTCGCTCCCGGTTGGAGAAACTGCTGGCGGTGATGTTGATCGGGCTGAACCCAATCCTGGCCAGCGATATCATCTTTGGTCAAAACGACTCCTTTGTGTTATTCTGGCTGGTACTGGCGGTGTGGTGCTGGCATCACAGTGAGCAGTCCGCTCACGCTCAACGCTGGCTATTAGCCGGGGCAGCGGCTTACGGCCTGGCCTGCGCCAGCAAACCGACGGCCTGGTTTCTGGTTCCCTTTTGGTTTTTATATTTGCTCCGCCATGATTGGGGCCGGCGACTGGTGCCGCCGCCGGGCCAATGGCTGCCTTTGGTCAAAAAGCTGTGGCGGCAAAACTGGCCGGTGGTGGTGGTGCTGGCGCTGGTGGTCGGCCCCTGGCTGGTCTGGAGTCCGGCGGCCATGTTTGACGACGTCTGGCGCTGGAGCGCCGGCACGGCCGAGCAGCCCTACCAAATTCGCGGCTGGGGACTCAGTAACTTTGTTCTGGCTTTCCAACTGGTGCCGGACCGGCTGGCCTACTGGCCGTTCTGGCTGCCGGAGATCATCATCGCCTTGCCGTTGTTGATCCTGCTGCTCTGGCGGCAGATTCGCCGCAATACCCTGGGGGTAATGCTCTACGGTTACGTAGCCCTGCTCCTGGCCTTCTTTTATGCCTCCCGCTTTTTGAATGAGAATTACCTGGGGTTCCTGGCTGCCATGTTGAGCCTGGCGCTACTGATCGATGAACCAATTGATGATTGAACGGGTCTGCCCCAAATTTTGGGGCAGATAGGGGGAGCGGGGGGAGTCCCCCCGAATCCCCCCCGGCTTTGTCCAAATTTCCTAAAATTTGGGACGCATCTTGATTGAATTTAGCTTATACCAATTGCTGATTGAAACACCGTGAATTTGAGCTTCTCATGTAACCCCAAAGAATACGGTCATTCATTGGACAATTGGTATTACACAGAAAGGAACGAAGCGATGTTAAACGAAAATGATTTTGCCCCTGATTTTGAATTGCTGGATGACGAGGGCAACCCGACCAAATTGTCCGACTTTAAAGGTCAGCGAGTTTTGATTTTCTTCTTCCCCAAAGCGATGACCAGCGGCTGAACGAATCAGGCCCGGGGAATCCGTGATGATTTCTCCAAATATCAGGCCGCCGGGGTGGTCGTGTTAGGCATCAGCCCTGATCCGGTGGCGACTCAGGCCGAATTCAGGCGAAAAGAAAATTTACCCTTTCATTTGCTGGCCGATGTTGAACATGCCGTAGCTGAAAAATATGGCGTCTGGGTCGAAAAGTCGATGTATGGGCGCAAATATTGGGGCAATGAGCGCACCTCTTTTCTCATCGACGCCGCCGGTAAAATCGAGAAGATTTTTCGCAAGGTTGATCCCAAAACTCACAGCGAGCAGGTTTTGGCCGTGATTTAGGGGCCTGCCTAACGCTCGATCGAGTGACCGGCACTTAAACAATTCCAATTCAATCTCGTCTTTGGAGACTGTTTCTTCATTATTAACGAAAAGTGCCGGTCACTTTTGCACTTGTTCTGGACATGAGCCGCAAACTTTTGGTTGAGCTTAATACCAATGAGAGATGCTACCGAGCCAACCCCTGACAACATAGATTGGCGCGATACTGTCACCTGGTATACCCACCAGACCTGGTTGGCCCGGGTCACAGAGATGGCGGCTACCCCGCTGCTGTTCCTGCTGGCCCAGGTTGATTGCCAGGGCCGGGAGAACGTGCCAGCAGCCAGTCCGTGCATTATCACGGCCAACCACATTCACAATTTTGATATCATTTTCCTGGGCCGGTATACGCCCCGCTTTCCCCACTTTATGGCCAAGCAAGAGCTGTACCGCAATCCCCTGTTTGGCTGGTACATTCGCCAGCTAGGCTCCTTTCCGGTCAACCGGGGTGAAAGCGATAAGTGGGCCTTGCGCCAGGCCGGCCGGGTGCTGGCCGACGGCCAGATCCTGTTTATGTTTCCGGAGGGAACTCGCAGCGGCCGGCAGGCTCGCATGAAGCGAGGCAAAGTGGGCGCGGTCAAACTGGCGTTGCAGCACCAGGTCCCGCTGCTGCCGGCAGCCATTTGGGGCACCGAAAAGTTGCGCTTCACCTTCACCCGGGCCAGCCAGGTCCATATCCGCTACGGCCCGCCGCTCGACCTGGTCGCCCTGGCCGGGGATCCGCCCTACCACCACCAAACCCTGCGCGACTTAACCGACCAGGTGATGCGGCAGATCGCCGCGCTGCTGCCGCCCCAGTATCGAGGGGTGTATGGGTAGGGTTATGATAATCTCCGCCCTTCTTGAATGAACCCAACTATTTCGTTCACATTCAAGTTCGTATTTATCCCTGGTACATCCAATGGTGACCCGGTCCGCTTCTCCGGCTTAATCACAAACACCTGCCCGTCTCGCCGTTTTATTCGTACTTCTCCCTGTTGAAGCACCTGGTCCAATACCTGGGCTAATTTTTGCCGCGCCTCTGAATATGTGTAGACTATCATTCCTTCACCTCGATTACTTTTACCCCAAGCCGTTCTGCTTGCTCCTTTAATCCTTGATCTAAGGTGAGCAGAGGCAGATTGTACTTGACCGCACTCCTCAGCAAATATGCATCGTAAGAATAGATACCTAATTCATCAGCAATCTTCAACGACTCTTCTAGCTCAACCTCAACAAATCTGATTGGAATTTGTTGATAAATCTCGATTGCGATTAAGGCTTCATCCAATGTTAACCGATTTCGTTTTAACATTGCCGAAAAAGCATTCGCTATCTCCCAATGGATTGACGATGGGGCTAACAGATCGGTTTCTTGAGTAGCTTGAATTATGGCCGGTTTACTAGACTCGTTGACCAGGACAGCGATGATAGCTGAAGTATCTATGATTATTTGCATTCTTACCTTACGTTATTAGTACAATTGTACAAGTATTATACCAAAAGATAGGAAGCGAAGCAAAATAATCTGCAAATGATTTATTTTTAACTGATCAGAAAACTATAAGGTTCTGGTTCTGCCTAACCCGGAACCATTACCCCTTCCCCAACGTCTTATCTCCAGAACCACAAACCCAATTCAGTGTGAGTGATGGAGGTCTATCAAATGAAACGTTTGCTTGCCGCTCTGTTTGTGTTGGCCGTTTTAGCCGGACAGCTTATCCTGCCCGCCGCCGTTTTGGCCGACGGCATCATCATCCCCGAGCCACCGATTTGCCGGCCGCCCTGCCCCATCCCGCCGCCGCCCCCGCACGAGACGCCCTACCTGACCGTGGAGACCCACCGGGTCAATGTGACCATCGCCAACCAGGTGGCCACCACCCGGGTCGATCAGGTCTTTCGCAACGACAGCGACTGGTCGCTGGAAGGGACCTACATCTTCCCCTTGCCGGAAAACGCCGCCATCAGCGACTTTGCCATGTGGGTCAACGGCCAGCGGGTCGATGGCCAGCTCTACACCAAAGAAGAGGCCCGCCGCATTTATGACAACATCGTCCGCCGCCGCCTCGATCCGGCCCTGCTGGAATACATTGGCCGCGACCTGTTCCAGGCCAGCATCTTCCCCATCGACCCCGGCGACACCCGCCGCGTCGAAATCGAATATACTGAAATTCTGCCGGTCGATAACGGCCTGGTCCGTTACGTCTATCCGCTCAGCACCGAGAAATTCTCGGCCAAACCGCTGGAAAACGTCGCCGTCACCGTCGATATCAGCTCGGCCGATGCCATCAAAGCCATCTACTCCCCCAGTCACCCCGTCAGCATCGACCGGGACGGACGCTACCAGGCTTTGGCCGGTTGGGAAGATTTTGACGTGCTGCCCAACACCGACTTCACCCTCTACTATACCGTCTCGCCTGAGGAGATTGGGGTCAACCTGCTCAGCTATAAAGCGCCCGGCGAAGACGGCTTTTTTGTGCTGCTGGCCGCGCCAAACGTCAACGCCGAGCAAGTGATCGCCAAAGACGTGATTCTGGTACTCGACGTATCCGGTTCGATGGAGGGCGAAAAGATGGAGCAGGCTCGCGACGCCCTCCTGTACGTCCTCGACCATCTCAACCAGGGTGACCGCTTCAACATCATCACTTTCAGCACCGGCGTGCGGGCCTTTTCCAGCCGGCCCGAACCCCTCTCGGCCCTGGCTGAGGCGCGCCGCTTTGTGGAGGAACTCCGGCCCGAAGGCAGCACCGACATCAACCGGGCCTTACTGGAAGCCATCGCCGTCGCCGACGCCGAGCGTCCGACCATTATCGCCTTCCTGACCGACGGCCTGCCCACCAGCGGGGTCGTCGATACGCCGTTGATTCTCAATAATGTCGAGCAGGCCGCCACCCCCAACCTGCGCATCTTTCCCTTCGGCGTGGGCGATGATGTGGATACAGTGCTGCTCGACACCCTGGCTCAGGAGCAGCGCGGGGCCAGCGCCTATGTGCGCCCCGGTGAGCGGGTCGATGAGCAGGTCAGCGCCTTCTACGCCAAGGTCAGCACCCCGGTGCTGGCCGACCTGGAGCTGGCGGTGGACGGGGTTCGCATCGAAGACACCTATCCCTACCCCCTGCCCGACCTGTTTGCCGGCACCCAACTCATCGTCACCGGCCGCTACCGGCAGGGCGGCCCGGCTACAATCAGCCTGACCGGCCAGGTCAACGGCCGGCCGCGCACCTTCCGCTACGATGATTTAACCTTTGCCGCCGACTCCACAGCCGGAGAAAAGCTGTTCGGGGGCAACGACTTCATCCCCCGCCTGTGGGCCACCCGCAAAATCGGCTACCTGCTCAACCAGATGCGGCTGCGCGGCGAGAACCGCGAAACCATCGATCAGGTAGTCAACCTGAGCATCCGCTACGGGATCATCACCCCTTACACCTCCTTCCTGGTGGAAGAGCCAGACCTGGCCCTCAGCCGGGAAGGGCGTGAGGTTATTGTGCAGCAAGAGGTTGCCGCTGCAGCCGAAGCGCCGCCGGCGGCCGTCTCCGGCGAAAGCGCGGTCAGCAAGGCCGTTGAGCAGAACACCCTGGCCGACGCCGAAATGGCCGCGCCGCTGCCTATGGCCACCGCCGCGCCTGGTATGGACGGGGCGGCGCCTGACGTGGTTACCACAGGCGCTGCGGCGGTTACCACCGTGGGCGACAAAGCCTTTGTGCTCAAAAACGGCGTCTGGACCGACACCACCTTTGACCCCGACCTGATGACCACCACCCAACTGCCCTTCCCCTCGGATTTGTTGCTGGAGTTTCTGGCCGATCATCCCGCCAGCGGTAAATATTTTGCCCTCGGCTCGCAGGTGATCGTGGTCATCGATGGTGTGGCTTATGAAACGGTTGCCGGCGACCCGGCCGAACTGTCTGAGCCGGCCGCCTTGCCCGGTCCGGCTCAACCTGAAGCAGCGCCGGTGGCAGCGACGCCCGGAGCCAATCCCGCCGTCACGCCCGCGGCGGCTCGGCCGGCAGCGACCCAACCCGGCCAGCCAACTCCCGCCGGACAACCGGTTAGTCCAACCTGCCTGGCCGGTTTGCTGCCGCTGGCCATGCTCGGGCTGGTTCTCGGCCGGGGGTGGGAGCGGTAGATAAGGTGACCGGCGCTTTTTACCTCGTTCCCAAACTTAGAGTTTGGGAACGAGGTGGGGAACGGGGTGGAGATTGGAAACGCCGACCACTTGAAAATGGGGGTTCTTGACAAACTCAAGTGACCGTGTTATTTTCGGGACACGTAGTCTAAAGAAAAGTAGGTCACGCTTGAAGCGTGACCTACGGTTTTAGTCGAGGTTCAATTGCGCGTTCATCAGTCGGTCAGGCTGCTTGTTGTTCCGCTGTTTTTCAGCGTCATCTTTGGCGCTTGCGCCCGGGCGCAGGCCGACCCCCCTGCCTCCCCCACCCCGGCTACCATAGCCACGGCCACCCCTTTCTTGGTCGCGCCCCGGCCAAGCGCCACCCCTGAGCCGACTCCGGCTTCAGCCTGTCCCCGGCCCGATTTGCTGCTCTGGCAGCATCTCTCGGCCAGTGGCAGCTACACCGAAACAGAAACAATGGCCGCCGGGCCAATGCTCTGCCGCATCGAGCGGGACTCCTGCGCCTACTATCACCTCATCGGTAATCTGGGACCAACCATTGTTTTCAAAAAAGAGGAGAAACCGCCGTACCACCAGGAGGATATTCTGATACACCCGGCTATGCTGCTGCCGCTGACCCGGCTGGATGCGCTGGTGCAGGCTGAGTGGGGCGGCGAATATTGGCTGCGGGTCACCGATGCCTATGACTCGCTCCTGGAGCACGACCTGGCCCAGCTCGATGAAACTCGGAAGATCTCGCTCCATTTTGAGGGCCGGGCCATCGATTTGACCACCTGGCCCATCGACACCGGCCGCTACGGCCGCCTGTGCGCCCTGGCCCACTGCGCCGGCTTTGACTGGGTCCATCACGAAGGCGACCACTGCCACGCCGCCATCAAAGCCGATAGCCTGTGCTTGCGTTGCGGCGGTTGAGTAAACCTCTCTCGTTAATTGACCTTTCGTTACCGGCAGAGTAAAATTTTTAGGTAGGAGGCAATATCTATGGTCCAACTTACAATGAATTTGGAAACATCTGCTGAGATGCTGGGAACTAAACCAGAAACATTCTTGGAGTTTGTTGAAAGGGAACAGCTTGAAGGGGTGATCAAACTTAACGAGGGTTGGCGGATATCGATTTTTACCCTTGCTCGCCTGCTCAACACTTCACCTCAAACACTATTGGAATTACTGGAGGATTATACCTTTGGCCAGATGATTGAAGCAGTAGAAGATGATGAATGGTTTGAGAATGAAGCTGGCTGGAAAATCTATCAAGCTCATCTGTCCGAAACGCAGCAATGACCTGGCAAGTACGTCATAAGCGAACTTTTTACAAGGAGTTGTCAAAATTGCCGCTTGAGGTCAGGAATCAGATTGAAAAAGTGGCTTTTGGGGACGAGATCAAACAAGATCCATTCTTAGATGGCAAAGTCCAGAAACTGGTTGGATACCAGGAGTTCTACAAGATTCGTTTTGGCAGCTATCGCGTTGGCCTCTGGATAGATATGGCCAATAAGATTATCGAGTTTCGGCGGGTATTGCACCGTAAAGAAATTTATCGTCAATTTCCTTAACTGGAAGTAGGAGGCGGCGGAATAGCCTCCGGTTGTTTTTACCCCAATTTACCTACCTCTTCATACCGAAAACAATCCACCACATGGTCGTTAACCATGCCAACTGCCTGCATGAAGGCGTAGCAGATGGTTGGTCCGACGAAGTTGAAACCCCGTTGGCGCAAATCCTTGCTCATGGCCACAGATTCGGGCGTTTGGGCCGGAATTTCGGCCAGGCTGCGCCGGCCGTTCTGCTTCGGTTGGCCGCCAACGAACCGCCAGATGTAGGCGTCGAATGAGCCAAATTCGGCCTGCACTTGCAAAAAAGCCCGGGCATTCTGGATGGCCGCGGCCACCTTGGCCCGGTTGCGGACGATGCCGGGATTGGCCAGCAGCGCCTCGATCTTGCGCTCGTCGAAAGCGGCCACCTTGGCCGGCTCAAAATTCGCAAAGGCCAGCCGGTAGCTGTCTCGTTTTTTCAGAATAGTGCTCCAACTCAAGCCGGCCTGCGCCCCTTCCAAAATCAGCATCTCAAATAAGTGGCGGTCGTCGTGTACCGGCACACCCCACTCCTGATCGTGGTAGGTCACGTAGAGCGGCTCTGAGCCGGCCCAGTCACATCGTTTGGTCATAGTTCCTCCTCACTTTCTAATATTGATCCGGCCAACCCATTTGACCTGGCGCAGGGCGTCGTCTTTTTCGCCGGGCACGACCAGCCGCACCAACCCCTGTTGGCGAGTCAACGGTTGGCCGTCGAGTTCATAGCTGAGCAGGATCGGCCCGGCCGGGTCCGACTGCAACAGCTCCTCGGCCAGCACCCGGTTGCCGAAACCATCGGCGCTGATGACCTCAACCTGAGACCAGGCCGTACCGGGCGGCAGGGTGCGCCGGACAAGGTCGAGCAAGGTTGCGCCGGTGAAGGCAAAGGGACCGGAGACGCCGTGGCCGGTACTGACGATAGTGCAGTTTTCTACCGTGATCCGGGGCAAACGCTGCAAATCGGCCACGCTCACCACGATCTCAGCCCCATCCGGTTTGGACAGGACAAAGGCCGGGTCGAGTGAAGGGGGGGCCGGATTGGGTTCGTGGCGGTGAGGCCGAAGAGGATCATCGGCGTGGGGGTGGGTCATCGATTCGACTCCAGGCGCGCTTCCGCCCGTTGGATAACAGTGTCGAGTTGAGATCGGGTAGTCTCGGCCAGGGGCGGCGGCTGGTGGCTCTCCAGAATCGAGCGGACCCTGGCCCTGGCCCGGTCGCCCAGGGTCAGCCCGCCTTCGGCCTCCCAATCCAAACGTGATTTTCGGTCGAACAGTTGGGGATACCAGTTTTCCCGAAAGTGGCGGTAGGTGTGCTCCTCTTCCAAAAAGTGGCCGCCCGGCCCCACCCGGTCGATCACGTCCAGGGCCAGGGTTTCCGCATTGACCTCGATGCCGCCCATAAAGCGTTCCACCAGCCCGGCCACCTCGTCCATCGCCACAATCAAGTCGTAAGAGGCAGTCAGCCCGGCTTCGATGTAACCGACATCGTGGATCAGGTTGCCGCCGGCCAGGGCATTGAGCAGCATCCACAGCGCCGCCTCGATGCCGGCCTGCTGGTCGAACAGTTTGGCGTCGGTTACCCCGGCAAAACCGAAGATCGGCAGGTTGTAGTAGTGGCCCATCTCGGCCAGGGCGCACCAATCCAGCATAAATTCCGGCGCGCCGTAGGAAGCCAGGGTGGTCGACATATCCATCGTCATCATCCCGCCGGCCCCGGCAATCACCGGCGTACCGGCCCGAATCAATTGGCAGATGAGCAGGCCGCTGAGCAGTTCGGCGTTGGCCTGAACAATGGCCCCGGCCCGGGTGACCGGCGAGGAAGCGCCGGTAATCAAGCCAGGGGTGTAGACGACCGGCAGCCCTTTTTGGCAGATATAAAGCAACTTCTCGCAGCTTTCCTCGGCGTGGACCAGGGGCGCAATCGGCTCGCTGTAAAGGGCGCAGAAAGGATTCCGCTGGAGCGCCATAGTCCCGCCGGCCACGGCCTCGGCCATTTCAACAATATCTTGCAGGTTTTGGCGGTTCCAGGCGGTGTAGACAATCGGTTTGGTCGTCTGGCTGAGCATCTCCCGGAAATGGTACAGGTCGGAGATGGTTTCGGTCACATCCGAGGCGATGCCCATGCACATGATAAAGCTGATCCGGGGCAGAGCATCGACCAGGCGGGCGACGTTGGCGATATCGGCCAGCACGGCTCGCCGCCGCTCGCCGGTGTAGGCGTCGAGCACGTAGACCGTGTCGGAGCCGGTGCCGTAGTAGCTCTTGTAACCTTCCAGGTGCATAGCCGGCCGGCCGCGGCGGTCGCACAGCGTGACGGAGCTGGGCGCGACCTGCACAGCCCAATCGACCAGGTGGGCCGGGATACGCACCCGGTCGCCCTCGAGCCAGCAGCCGGCCCGGGCCAACAACTCGCGCACTTCGGCCGAACGCACCTGGACGCCGGTGCGCCGCAACAGTTCCAGGGTGGCCCGGTGGATTTCAGCTTTTTGAGCGTCATTAAGTAATGATAAACTGGGGGTCATCCGGGGGATGTAATGGCCGTGAATCATAGCGATCAGCTCTCCTTATTAAATCTCATCCGAAAAGTGACCGGTACGCAGCAAGCGGCCCAGCCGTTCCCGGCGATAGAGCCGGTTGCGCCAGATGAACCAGAGCGCGGCCAGCAGCCCGCCGGCTTCCCAGCCCCATAATTCCGGCCGGCGGGTAAAGGCGTACCAGTAGGCCCGGCCAATTTCGGGCTGCTCGCTGCCCTGCTTGCCCCAGACGTGAAAGCGCCAGCCCCGCAAGGGCCAATACCAGGTATCGTGAAACAACCACAGCCGGTCGAGCAGGGCGTGGCCGTTGAAGGCCAGGCCATAGAGCCACCATGATGGCTTTTGCCAGAGGATGTAGCTAAAAACCCCCAGGTGCACCAGCAACGTATGGGCGAACAAAACCGCCGCCTTATAGCGCCGGTAGAAATAGAGCGCGGCCAAGGGTTTGTCGATCAGGTCCGGGCCTGTGGCCGCCAGGGCGACCAGGCGGTAGTCAACCTTTTGCAAAGCCGGGAAACGATCTTTGAGCAAGTCAACGGCGGCCAGGGTGTAGGCGATATGGCTGGGTGGCAGCATAGCAAAATCAAATCCTGAATTCTTGAAGCTTGGTTAAGAATAAATTATGAGTTGAATGGCTCGATCACGCAAATATATTCAGACGGCTTCTAAGACCTTGAGGGGCTTCACACCGGGCGGCCACAGGGTCGGCTGCGACTGCATAATTCCGGTGAGACAGCCGGTTAGCGGTTGAAAAAGACAACCTGACATCTTGGCAAACATGTCTCGATATTTTTTTAAAATGTCCTGACATCTTGAAACGGCAAAAACGGGCCGCCTCAGCTGAGGCGGCCCGTTTGCTTTGATTACCCGGCCGGTTAGAGACCGGCTTAGCTGCCGTTTTTGACGAACTCGGTATTACTCAAAACCTGCTTGAACTCTTTGCCGGGGGTAAAGTGGGCCGTTACCCGTTTGATCTTGTGGGCCTTCACTTCTTCCTGCGTGGCCGAGCCTTCACTATGAATACTCATCCATAACGTGCCAAAATCGCCCAGCTCGACGATGTTGCCGTTGGCGATCTGGCGAGGAATGATGGTCAGCAGCCCTTCCAGCACGGCCAGGGTATCGACCGTGCTAACCGTAGACATTTCGGCGATCTGCTTGGAAAGCTCGCGCAGGGTGATCCGCCCGCGGCTGTCATCCCTAAAAATAAGGGTTTTTTAAAGAGACGGACTCAGCCTCCAACGCCGCAGGCGGCGGCAACGAAAATGATGGGTTGGTTTCGCTTGCGGTTGGTTAGTTGGCTGAACGGCCAACCGGCAAACTACCTAACTATTTTCAGAGGAGGAGACGGACCCAGCCTGCGGCACGGCAACGATGAATGAAAATGGGGGTGAGGTAGCGGCCCTCTCCCCCAACCCCTCTCCCAATCCTTCGGCTTCGCTCAGGACAGGTTTGGGAGAGGGGAGTCGCTCAGCGACGGGGTGAGGGCTATTTTCAGAGGAAGGGTTCATGAGCGTCGCGTCCGCCGCCGATAATGAAAAAAGGAACGCAGCGGGCACAGAGAAGACACAGAGTTACACCGAGTTTTTTCAAGTTTTTCCCTATGCGCCTCTGTGACGGCTCTGTGGAACTCCGTGTAATTTTATTTGGGCCGCTGGAAATTTCTTCAAAAATGTATGTGCGATTTGTTAGTAATCTCAATACGAGATACAATATGGTATGCACATCATCACTCGAAAACGTATCCACGATTTTGTTGAGAAATATCCTGATAGCCGGTCATCACTTGATACCTGGTATCGCATCATCAAACGAACTGAGTACAACTCTCTCGCTGAACTGAAACAACATTTCCCCAGCGCCGACTATGTGGATGGCTATGTTGTTTTCAATATCAGTGGTAATAAGTACCGCCTGATTGCCGTAATCCAGTTCAATCGAAAAAAGGTCTACATCCGGCATATTTTGACTCACAAGGAGTATGATCGAAATAAATGGAAAAGGGGATAAAATGTTAGAACCGCAAGTTGTTAAGACTCTGGAGCAAAGCACAAAGTTCATTTTTTTTCCAACCAATGAGGCTGAATATAAGCAACTGGTCAGATTGCTGGATGAACTGACGGATATTGTTCGGGATGATGAAAGTCACCCCCTGGCCAAGATGATGGATGTGTTGGGGGTGTTAATAGAAAGATACGAAGATGAACATGTGGGGGAACCGGAAGGAGACCCAATTTCAGTGCTGAAGTATTTTATGGAAGAATACGATTTGAAACAGAAGGATTTGCCAGAATTGGGGAGCCAGGGGGTGGTATCAGAGATATTGAATGGGAAGCGGGGGTTAAATCTAAGACAGGTAAGAGTATTAAGTCATCGGTTTAAGGTGCCAGCATCAGTCTTTATTTGAGGGGGTAAGATCATTTGGTGTTGGCTTAATGAGAAAAGCAGCCCAACAAGCATTTCCTAAGAAACTGTCGCCGTTAACCCTATTCGTGGACGCGCGCCAGCCAGTTTCTCCGGTGGGAGAATACCCGCCGGGGTAGGGGATGTTGCAGCCGAATTGCTACCGCCCGTTTTTTGAGATATGTCTTGCCAGCCAAATTGAGTTGAGTTGGAACAAGGCTTGTTGGCCCGCAATCGGCTGAAATGCGGCGTTATAAACTTGTCAGTTAGTATGTAGTGAACTACATTTAAAGTCACCGGATCAAAGTAAATTTGGAAAAAACCTATGAAAGCGATTGTATATACCCAATACGGACCACCGGATGTTCTTCAACTCAAAGAAGTAGAAAAACCTGTTCCCAAGGACAATGAAGTTCTGATAAGGGTATATGCGACATCAGTAACCACAGGGGATTGTAACGTTCGAGGTTTTACCTTTGTCCCTCCCGGGTTCGGGACCCTCGCTCGCTTAATGTTTGGTATTAGAAAACCCAAAAGAACAATCTTGGGAGTTGAGCTGGCCGGAGAAATTGAAGCGGTAGGCAAAGATGTGACGTTGTTTAAGAAAGGCGACCAAGTTTTCGGTATAGCCTCAGATCGCTTGGGCGCTTATGCCGAGTACGTATGCCGGCCTGAAACAGGAGCGCTGGCAATAAAACCGGCCAATATGACTTATGAGGAAGCCGCCGCCGTTCCTTTTGGGGCAGGAACGGCATTATTTTTCCTGAGAGATAAGGCAAATATTCGGCGCGGACAAAAAGTCCTGATCAATGGCGCTTCTGGAGGGGTAGGGACATATGCGGTACAGCTTGCCAGGTACTATGAGGCGGAAGTGACCGGAGTATGCAGCACCGCGAATTTAGGATTGGTGAAATCTCTAGGAGCCGATAAGGTCATTGATTACACCCAAGAGGATTTCACCAAAAACGGTGAGACCTATGACCTCATTTGGGACTCGGTAGTAGGCAAGACTTCGTTTTCACGTTGTAAAGGCTCGCTAACTCCAAAAGGACTCTATCTTGCAGTGGCCGGTGGGCTGCAAGAGGCGGTTCAAATGCTATGGACTTCAATGACAGGCGGCAAGAAAGTGTTATTTGGGTCGGCAACCGAGAGCAAAGAAGATTTAATTTTCCTCAAAGAGCTTATTGAGGCGGGAAAGATAAAAGCAGTCATTGATAGACGCTATCCGTTGGAACAAACTGCCGAGGCTCACAGGTATACCGATAAAGGGCACAAAAAGGGAAATGTAGTCATCACTGTGGAACATAGCAGCAAAACCTAACAACGGGCTGCAGGCAACGTTGCTCCGCTGCGCAACGCACCTGAACCCGACCGTTAAGCGGCAGAATTATTCTCCAAATATTACCCGACCGGATATGAACAGGTTCCATCAATGATTGAATTTACGCCAAAACAAGGTCAATACTCAGTAACAGGAAATCTCAATGGCAAGTAAGCCGAACAACCTGCCCATCTGGCAAACCACCAATGCCTGGCGCGAAATAATAGCCCGCATCTTTGCCGACCTGCCGGTTGAGTTGAACGTGACGCCGGAGTGGCTGGTCAACCCGGTCACCCATCGTCGCCTCAAACTGGATCTGCTTTACCCGGAGATTGGCGTGGCTGTGCGCTTTGAAGGGCTGCAAGGCCAGCAGCGTCGCCGGCGACCCAGCCTGGAAGAGGAAGAGCAGCAGAAAATTCGAGATCTGGCCCGGTTGGAAGTATGTCGAACCCACGGGATTGAGCTGATCGTCATCGATGTGACCGGCGACACGCCCAAACAAAATTTCCAAAACATCGATGCGCGGTTGAGCCAGGCCAAAAGCCGTCTCAAATCCGGCAAATTGATCGAGAAAATCGCTCAAGCCCGCGCCACCGCGGCCTCATTGGCCCACCGCATTGTCGCCCCCGGCGACTTAAAACTTTACGCCGACTTATGGCAGGACCGGCAATACCGGCTGGCCGAACCGGGCCGGGTTACAAGATGCCCCGGCCCCGGCCCAACTTTCAATATTGGCATGGCGGTGGAACATTTCAACTTTGGCCCGGGCGTGATCTCGGCCATCACCCCCAGCAACGGCGATAGCCTGATCACGGTCGATTTTGTCACCGCCGGTCAAAAAACCTTTATGGCCAGTTTGGTTGCCAACAAACTGCGCCTCAAATGAACGGCCGGCCGGAGCTAACCTCAAAAAAAGAGGCCGGCTCAATGGCTGACCCCCTTTGATTAGCAAGCTGCCTATTATTCGGTGGTCTCCCCCTCAAGTATTGGTGAGGCAATTAGCCCAGTTTTGAACCGCAAAGGCCGCCAAGAACGCCAAGAAATATAAAAACCTTTGCGACCTTTGCGTTCTTCGCGGTGAATTTTTGCCGCCAACACTTAATAGGGGGACTACCTAATTATTCGGTAAGAATGATTATTGCTTCTGCGAGGGCACAAAGAATTGGAAGACGTTCCTGGCCGGCACAACTCGTTCTTCGTAGTCCTTGACAAACTTTATTAACTTCTCCTTGGCCGACTTCCATTCGGAACTTTCCAGAATCTGTTCCAATTGCATCCGGCTGTCCGCCTGGAAAACGATGAGACGAATGGGGTAGTTCCCGTAGGCGGTATGCCAGCCTTCGGTCATATAGAGGCCCAAATTTTGCAGGGTGGGCAAGAATTCGCCCATCACGTACCGATAATATTCTGCTTCGCGATGGGGTTTGATGTTGTAAACCAGCATTAATTTGACGTCCATGCCGCCACCCTGCTTTGTGAAGAATATGTTGAATTATAACACGGGGTTTGTGATTATGCCAACCTAATTCTGAGGGGTATGCGGGAATTCTCACTGTAACCTGCCGGGGGGAAGCTCTACGGCAAGTTTTGCAGCCAATTTTGATTTAAGAAACACGCTCTTAGTGGCAAGGTCGACCGGGCGGCTAAACCGGGTTACTCTTGAGCCATCAGGCGAATGATGTCGGAGCGGCTGATGATGCCCACCAACTGCTCGTTTTCAACCACCGGCAGGGGGTTCATGCGGCGTTCAACCATCAGTTCGGCCAACTCCTCAATCGTCGCGTCGGGAGTAATGGTTACCGCCGGTTGGGACATGATTTCCCTGGCCATTACGCCAAGCATATGGGTGAGACGCTCCTGAAAACGTTTGGGGGTTTCAAAATAGATGATTGAATCCAGGATCATGATGAAGTTGGGCACTTTGAAGCGGGTATTCCGCACAATCATATCCAGTTCTGTCACCACGCCCAAAACCCGGTTGGCCTCATCAACTACAGGCACGCCGCTAATATCATGGTCCGACATCAAGCGGGCAATCTCATTAACAGGCGTATCCGGGCCAACTTTAACCACGTTGGTCGTCATGATATCGCCGACCCGCTTTTTGGCTGAGTCAGGTAACGTTGGGTCCATTTGCACGTTTACCTGCCGGGCTAAAGCTGAGAGAGCAGCCACGGTTCATCCGCCTGATCTACGGCAACAACTCGGCTCAGTCGCTCTCGAATTTCTTCTAAAATGATGGGATTTCAACCTAATTGTATCACAAATCATCAAAACTAAAAAGAGCCCCGGTCATTGACCGGAGCTCTTGAGAGATCGAGTTCTTAATCTATCAACTGGTCGCCAGCAGCGACCGATTATTGCATCCTCCTACACCTTGCGCACGCTGGCAGCAGATGGTCCCTTTTGCCCTTGTTCAACCACAAAATCGACCCGATCACCTTCCTTCAGGCTTCTAAAGCCCTCTGTCTCGATGGCCGAGAAATGGACGAAGACATCCCCGCCGCCTTCCCGCTCGATGAAGCCGTAGCCTTTTTTGTCGTTGAACCATTTGACGGTTCCAGTTTCACGCTGACTCATTGGTAACTTCTCCTTACGCTACTACAATTTTTTATACAACTTTCTGCCGACCGCAAGGCTGCTTTAAACGAAAAACGCCCGGACTATCCCAGTCTGGACGGTATCCCGGCATCTGCTTCATTAAAACAGAACTTACCGCGGCTGACCGATGCAAATATACTCCAAAATTACGGTCAAGTCAAACCGCAGCCCCCCAGTTGAACAGCCGTTACGTTTGACAAAGCTGGCATCAGCCAGGTATACTTGCGCCACCTTTCCCCCTGTAACCTTTCCCAAACGATAGGGTTAATCGGTATAATGAGGTATTTTCACTTTTTAAGGAGGCATCGTCGTGGAACCTCGAGTATGGCATCAGCAATATGACCCCAATGTGCCGATCTCACTGGAATATCCCCCGCAGCCGGTCGATTATTTTTTACGAGATTCGGCGGCCAACTACCCGGATAATCCGGCCATCATCTTTGGCGGCATGGCCCCCCTGCTCGGCGAGCAGCACCGCCGCCTGACCTACCGCCAATTGGACCAATTGGTTGATCGCTTTGCCGCCGGGCTGCAAAAATTGGGCTTGCAAAAGGGCGAACGAGTGGCGCTTTATATGCCGAACTGCCCTCAGTTTGTGATTGCCTATTATGGTACGCTCCGGGCCGGGGGCATTGTAGTGCCCAGCAACCCGCTCTATGTGCCCCGCGAGATCGAACACCAACTCAAAGATTCCGGGGCTACCTTGGCCGTGGTGTTGAGCCTGCTCTATCCCAATATCAAACAGGTGCGGGCCAACACCGCCCTCAAACAGGTGATTGTGGCTAACATAAAAGAGTACTTTCCTCCTGTGCTCAAAACCCTGTTCAGCCTGGCCAAAGAAAAGAAAGCCGGCCACCGGGTTGACCTGACCGGCGAGGCCAACACCCTCTGGTTTCAGGATTTGTTGCGCCGCGCCCCGGCCAGGCCCCAGCCGGTCGAAATTACGCCTGGCGACACGGCCGTGCTGATGTATACCGGCGGCACTACCGGCGTGCCCAAAGGCGCCCAATTGACCCACGGCAATGTCGTGGCTAACGCCCTCCAGTCGATAGCCTGGCTGATTGGCGGCAGCAGCGGCGACGAACCTGAGGTCAACCTGACCGCCCTGCCCCTGACCCACAGCTACGCGATGACGGTTTGTATGAACCTCTCGATCTTTGGCGGGCACAGCCTGGTGCTCATTCCCAACCCGCGCGACTTTACCCATCTCCTGAGCGCCATCAATATTCACAAACCAACTATCTTGCCCGGCGTCCCCAGCCTGTATAATGCCATCAATAATCATCCTGAGGTGCAGGCCGGCAAGTACGATATCAAATCGATCCGAATTTGCCTCAGCGGGGCGGCGGCTCTGCCGGCCGAGGTTCAGGAGAAGTTCCAGCAGATTACCGGCGGCGCGCTGGTGGAAGGGTACGGTCTGAGTGAGGCTTCGCCCGTTACCCATGCCAATCCCATTGGCAGCGGCGGCCGTATCGGCACCATCGGCCTGCCGTTGTCGGACACCGATATCAAGATTGTCGACGCCGCGACTGAAGAAGAAGCGCTAGGCCCCAACCAGCCCGGGGTAATGTGCATTCACGGCCCGCAGGTAATGAAAGGCTATTGGGGCATGACCACCGAAACGGCCAACGCTCTGCGCCAACACGCCGACGGCAAGCTCTGGCTGCACACCGGCGATATTGCCGAGATGACCGAGGATGGCTACTTCCGCATCGTTGACCGGAAAAAGGAGATGATCCTGGCAGCCGGCGGCTACAATGTTTATCCGCGTGATATCGAAGAGCGGCTATACGAACACCCCAAAGTGATGGAGGCGGCGGCCATCGGTGTGCCGGTTGGTGGGACCGACCAACGGACCAAAGTATTTGTGGTGCTGAAGCCGGGCGAAACAGCGACCGAGGCCGAGCTGATCGACTGGTGCCGGGAGGGTCTGGCCCCGTACAAAGTGCCAAAATATGTCGAATTCCGGCCGGAGTTACCCAAATCCATGGTCGGCAAGATTCTGCGCCGCCAATTGATGGAGGATGAGGAAAAGAAGGAAACTACCGCCTCATCATAACCGACCTCACCGCCGCAGAATTGCAGCAGGCCCTGAACCGTTGCCAACAAAATAGTTAAAATCTGCTTTTTTGATCGACCAATCTTCCATTTTTATGTTATAATGGACGTAATTCTATTTTGTAATTTTCAGCTTCAATGTTGAGGAGGGAATGGTGGCAAAGAACAAAAAGGCCAAGAAGGCCAAAAAAGAAGAAGTTGAAGCCGCGGAGCCGGCAGAGCTGGCCCAAGATGGCAAAGAGCCGGCCAAAGCATCCGGCAAGCCCAAGAAAATGGGAGTGAAGGAATATGAAAAAGAACTGGCCAGACTCCAGGTTGAGTTGGTGAAATTACAGGAGTGGATCAAACTGAAAGGCTTGAAAGTGGTGGTGATTTTTGAGGGCCGCGACACCGCCGGCAAAGGAGGCACCATCAAACGGATCACGGATCGGCTGAACCCCCGGATTGCCCGTATCGTGGCTTTGGGTGTGCCGACCGAAAAAGAGAAAACCCAGTGGTACTTCCAACGTTACGTCGACCACCTGCCGGCCGCCGGCGAAATGGTTCTCTTTGACCGCAGTTGGTATAACCGGGCGTTGGTGGAGCAGGTGATGGGCTTTTGCACCGAGGACGAGTACCGGGAATTTTTGCGCTCCTGCCCTGAGTTCGAGCGAATGCTGGTCCGTTCCGGCATTATTTTGATCAAGTATTGGCTGTCGGTGAGCGACGAAGAGCAGGAACGCCGGTTCCAGGCGCGTATTCACGACCCGGTCCGGCGCTGGAAACTCAGCCCAATGGATTTGGAATCGCGCAAGAAATGGGAGGAATATTCCAAAGCCAAGGACGAAATGTTCAAATATACCGATATTAAGCAAGCGCCCTGGTACGTGGTCAATGCCGATGTTAAGCGACACGCCCGGCTGAACATCATCAAACATTTGTTAAGTATGATCCCTTATGAAGATTTGACGCCGGAACCGCTTGAATTGCCGCCCCGCCAGCAAGAGACCGGTTACGTGCGCCCACCCATGACTGATCAGACCTTTATTCCAGAGTATTATCCTTAAATTCAAGCCACAGCCGAACATCTGCAATCAATGAACCGACCCCCACCCAACTCAATAGAGGTGGGGGTTTTCCTTTTGGAATTAAGGCGCCGGGCGCTTATTGCCAGGTTATTTCCAAACTAAGTCTATTCTTTTCGCTAACACCATGTTGTGTTAGAATTCACAAAACTTCAGGGACATAGGAGGGCTGAACAATGATGCGAGGCAGTTCTGTGGCTATTGCTCCCCGTCTGGCCGGAACCATCGATCTGCAAATCTCCGACCCGGTGACAATGTTGAACGAGGTAGCCCGGCGGTACGAAACGACCGAGCGGGTGTTGATGGAATACGTCGACAATTCTCTCGACGATGCCGAAGTGCTCTACCGCGCCCACAACGAGACTTATCCTTACGACATCCACATTGAAGTTGTACTCGACGTGGAACAGCGAGCGGTGACCATTCTGGACAATTGCCGCGGCATGACCAAAGAGGGGCTGGAACGAACCGTTAGAAATGTGGGCGAGTCCCACAAACGGGGGTTGCCATGGGTCAACGGCCGCTTTGGTTTTGGGGTGCACTCGTTCCGGGCTGCGGCTGAAATCCTTCACTTTTTTACCCGCAGTCAAAATAGTCCGCCCTTAACCCTGGAACTGTCACGGTACCAGCATCAAGGCATCAAAGAAGCCAGGCGCAGCGCTGAACCTTTCCCCACCGAAACCGGGACCATCGTCGCCATCCGCGACTTTGACCCGGACTGGTTCGAGCAGGTGTCGGTTGAGTCCATCAAACAGGAAATCGAGAGCCATTTCGACCGGCTATTGGCCCGTCCTGGCCTGACGGTAACGGTGCAAGCGGCCGGAGGCGAGCCGGTTCGCTGCCAACCGTTTGCCTATGAGCAACTACCGGGCCAGGAAATCCGGCGCACGCTCGTCGTCGAGGACCGGGGGGAGGCCTTTCCCATCGAGATTTATCTCAAGATCGCCCGGGGCAAAGTAACGGCCCCGCCGCTCAGTTTCTTTGGCCGCGGCCGCCGGGTCAATGAACCGGCCGACATCAAATCCTTTATCCGCAAATCGGTCTACAAAACCAGCGTGTGGGGTCACCCGCACCTGCTTGGCTACATCGACGTGGGCGAGGTGGTTGAACCCACCATCACCCGCCACGATTTTGTCCGCACCAGGCGCCGCCAACTCTTTTACGAGGCGGTGCTGAGTTTGGAGAAAGAAATCAAGCTGGCCCTGGGCCAGGTGACTGAAATCCAGCCGGCCGCCACCTTTGACCACCTGGAAAGCGCCCTGGGCCAGCTCTTGACCGGCGTGGCCCGGCAAGAGTGGCAGCAATTCAAACCGGCCGGAGCTGAGCCTGACCAGCCCCAGGAGCTAAACCTTGATGTCAAGTTTGTTGACTTTCCCTCAACCGGGCCAGAGCAGCCCAAACGCTCCTATTTGACCGGCCAGACCATCACCATTAACCTGGCCCACCCCGATTTCAAAGAACGGCTGACCCATACCCGGCGGGGCCAGCCCAAAATCTCCGACCGGCTGGGAGCTTACGTGGCCGCCTTGATTACGCGGCATTACAAAGAACAGTTCTACCACACCGGTGGAGCCGCGCCGGACAGCCGCGAAGCCCTCTTTGACGAGCAGCTCGATTTCACCTTCCGGCTGGAATCGGCCATCCGCAAACAGTTGCCGGCCCTGGAACGGGCGTTGGTCCGGCAGTCGAGGTAAGGCGGGGTCTGTCCAATTTTTTAGGTGACCGGCACTTCCAACTCATCTTGGCTTGGAATTGCAGTCAAATCGCCTTAATTTTTGCTCAGAAATCGTGGTGAAAGTACCGGTCACCTTACCCACCTAAAATTCTGGACGCACCCGATAAGGCGGCTTGAATTGACTGGGCTGGCAGCTTATGTTACATTTTCTGACAAGGGTAATAAAAATTTTTTGCCTTGGATCGAAAATGGGGTAATTGAGATGGAATTATACGATCTACAGATTACGATTGAAGAACTGGATGATGGCAGCGATTACCATTACATGGCCGCCAGTCCCGATCTGCCCAACTTAATTGTTGTGGGGGATAGTATCGAAGAGGTTTTGTCGCTGGCCCCTCAAGTTGCCGCGGCGCTGATTGCCTCAATGCGAGCGACTGGTGATAAATTGCCTGATACCTTGCGCGTTATTCCCTCTCTGCCTGTCGTTTCTCGGCTCATGGTCGCAGCATGAAGTATGGCGAACTCACCCGCAAACTCAGACGGTTAGGCTGTCACTTCACTCGATATGGAGCCGGGAGCCACGAAATCTGGCGCAATCCAGCCAGCGGTAGACAAGTGCCTATTCCATACCACCGGACCAAAGATATTGGACCTAAATTACTGGCCCGCATTTTGCGTGAACTTGAAATTGATCGCCAAGATTTTGACGAAGTATAAAATCTACAAAGTCTTATAGCCATTTGGGTCAGGGATGGTAGAACTGCCCGGTTGCCAGGGTGCGTAGGGCCAATTCCCCGGCCTTGAACAACGGCGCGGGTAGCCGGTCCAGCCCATACCAACCCCAACTCTCGATCCGATCCGGTTCCAGCACCTGCGGCTCGCCCGGTTCCACTTCAGCCAGGAACTCAAAATCAACATAATGTTTGTCGTAGGCGATGATGTTGCTGACACAAAGCAGTTTCAGTGACACGACCACCAGGCCGGTCTCCTCCTTCACCTCGCGGCAGGCGCACGCTTCCAGAGTTTCGCCAAACTCCAGGTGGCCGCCGCACCAGGCAAAGGCGCCGGCGCCGTGGGCGCCTTTGCGCCGGCCGAGCAAAACCCGCCCGTCGCGCATCACCATCGCCCCTACCCCAACTTGTGGACGTAGTTCAACTTCGTTTAACGATTTACCCATCGGCAACTATTCAACAAATAGTAAAGAGTGATCAGTGATCAGTGATCAGTCTAACAACTGGCAACTGACAACTGATCACTGACTACTGTTCACTGACCACTGGTCAGCGGCTTGGCCATAAAAATATCCGGCTTGCCCGCTCCATTGGCGTTGGGCAGCACCCCAATCACTACAAAACCAAGCTTTTGATAAAATTCATAGGGATGGCCGCGGTGATTACGAATGGCGACGGCCTGCTCCAAAACATTGGGAAACAGTTCAACGCCCCCCAACGACGTCATATTGTTCTCATCGTCCGTACCCAGCCAGAGAGTCAGCCCGCCGCGGCTGCGCACCTGCGCTTCCAGGTCGGCCACCAGCGCCCGGCCCAGGCCCTGCCGGCGACGGTCGGCCCGCACCAACAGAGGGTGCAGCTCCCAGACGTGGCCGTCATACTGCCGGATGGCCCCAATCCAGCCCAACGCCGCGCCGGCCTCATCGAGGGCGACCCGGCTGAGCCGGTCCGGCCCCAGCGACTCCAGGACCTCCTGCCGCGCCGCCTCAAGGGTGGGCCAGGCATTCGGCCAGTCTGCCTGAAAGCTCTCCACCAACAAAGCCGCAAGTTGTTCAATAAGCTGCCGTTGATCTGGCTGAAGGTCGATAATGCGCATATTGCAAATGCCTGCTTAACTCAAAATAAACTCAACTGCTCAGTGTTGTCGGGGTCGAACTCAGGCTGAGGCGGCTTGAGCGCAGTCGCCGCGCCAATCAACTGGGGTAGCTTCTGGAAATCTTCGATCAGCAGGGGACGCCATTTGGGCTGGTGGAGGGCGGCGGCAGGGTGGAACATCGGCACAATCAAGCGGTGACCGACCTGGTGGGGTTGGCCGTGAATTTTTGAAATAGACACGCCGGGAAAGAAGCGATACATCGAAAAGCGGCCCAGAGTCACAATCACCTTCGGGTCGATCAGCTCGATCTGGCGATCCAGGTAATCCCGGCAAGCCTCTAACTCCTCCGGCTGGGGGTCGCGATTGCCGGGCGGGCGACATTTGACCACGTTGGCAATGAATACATCGGCCCGTTTGTAGCCAATGCTATGGAGCAACTCGTCCAGAAACTTGCCGGAGGCGCCTACAAACGGCCGCGCCTGCCGGTCTTCGTGAAAGCCCGGCCCTTCGCCGATGAACATCAGCTCGGCCTGGGGATTGCCTTCGCCGGGTACGGCCCGGCTCCGTTCCAGGTGGAGGGGGCAGCGGGTACAGTCGTGGATGGCCCGGGCCAGTTGGGGCAGGTCCATTTGGGCCAGCGGCGGCAGCGTGGCCGGGTCGATCAGGGCGACGGGATAATCCCGAATCCAACCGCGGCCGCCCGTGGCCTGGCGAAACCAGGTACCGGCCGGACTCAACATCCAGCGGTCGCCCCATTCATCTTTGAGCTGCATCTGGCGGACCAAAGCATCGCGCTCGGCCGGGCTAATCTCGCCATTGGCGCAGCGCTCCTTAACCGCTTCGACCTGGTTTTGGAATTCAACGAATTGATGAACCATTGGCCTTTACTCCAGTTGGGGGCTGCTCTCATTTTGCGCAGAACGCCGCCGGGTGATGGTATCGACCTTGATTTTGGCCAAACGTTGGTCAAGTGCGGCCTGGCGTTGCTGAAACCTCGCCTGATAATCCGGCAACCTCAGGTTGGGTGTGGTTAAAATAAGCGCATCTTCACCATTGTCATTGTAATAGTGAGCGCGGCGGCCTACTTCCTGAAAACTGTATTTGCGGTAGAGGGCCAGCGCGGCCCGGTTCGACGGCCGCACTTCCAGCGTAGCGACGGTAGCGCCCAGGGCCTGCCCTTCGACCAGCAACTTGACCAGCAGCCATTCACCCAAGCCCAGGCCCCGCCAGATGGGCTGAACGGCGATGGTGCTGATGTGAATCTCATCGGCCATCAACCAGAAACCACCCAGGCCGATGACGGGCGGGGGAGGTTGGTTGGTTGGTTGGTTTGTTAGTTGGCTGATTTGTTGGTTGGGTGGGAGGATGGAGGAGGGGAGAGGCAAAAGGCGTAGTACAAAGTAGTGGGCCAGGTCGTTTTTTTGGAGTTCGTAATCATATGCTTTGGCCGGCCAGGCCAGCGAGTAGGAGGCTCGCTCCACGGCAATGACTTCCGGGATGTCGGCCAGAGTCATCGGCTCAATCCGAAAGGGCAGGGTGGGCTGGATCATAACGGCGCCGGGTAGATTGGCTCCAGGCTGTCCGGGTCAACTGGCTCACCGCTGGCCAGGCGAGCGGCGGCCAATTCGGCCAGGTAGCCGGCCCGTCGCAGTCGCATGGCCGCGGAAACCACCTGCGCCTTTTGGTGCGAGCCGCGCTCTAAAATCTGGGCGCTATGGTGGTCGATCTCACCGGTACACCAGGCCGGCTCTTTGATCTGAGCGGCCAGCGCCTTAAAAGTGGTTAGCTGGGGTTGCTCCACCAGTTGCCATTGGCCGTCAACCTGCCCATACCGGGCGGCCAGGATGCGGCCACGGCCGGCCTGGGCAATGGCCCATACCGGCAGACCGGCGTTTCGCAGCGGATAAGCGACCGTGTCCAGGGTGGGTATGCCCACAATCGGCAGATGGTGGGGCAGCGCCAACCCTTTAGCCGCGGCCAGGCCAATGCGCAAACCGGTAAATGAACCAGGTCCCAACGAGACAGCAATAGCCTCCAACTCAGGAATGGTCACCCTGGCTGACTTTAATAGGTGAGCCAGCCGGGCCATTAACTCGACGGTATGGTTCCGGCCGGCCTGCCAGGTTTCTTCGGCATAGATACCGTCCTGGTTGTACAGGGCCAGGCCGGCAGATTGGGTGGCAGTGTCAATAGCAAGGATCATAGTTAATGGTTAATGGTTAATTGTGAATTGTGAATTGTGAATTATTAATTGTGAATATTAGTCGAACGCTACTGATGATAGAGGGCAAAAGCAGTCTCTTTGTACTCGTCCAGCAGCGACACAAAACGCCGGCCATGCGGGCGAAGCACTACCCGGCGTTTGGATTCCTCAAGATGGTATAGTTCCACGGTCAGGTAGTTAGCCGGTAGATAATCTCTGGCCCGGTCGGCCCACTCGATGAGGGAGATGCCGGAACCGTACAGGTAATCTTCCAGACCAAACGTGAGCACTTCAGCCGGCTCGGCCAGGCGATACAGGTCGATGTGGTACACCGGCCAGCGGCCATCGTACTCATTCACCAAAGTAAAGGTGGGTGAAACAACCGGCTCAGTAACGCCCAGCCCCAGGCAAATACCTTGAACCCAGCGAGTTTTACCGGTACCCAATTCGCCAACCAGAGCCAACACATCGCCTGGTTGCAGCAAGCTGGCCAAACGTACGCCCAGCCGCCGGGTTTGCGCTTCACTATGGCTGATAAAATCCAGGGTATGCTGCCCAAATACTGGCGACACGCCAATTGTTCCTCCGGGCGAAATTATACCCATATTATAGAGGAGGCACAAAGGCTTTGACAAAATTGTATAAACCCTGACAAGATGGTATTATTACGGCTAAGATCGACTGAGAGGTAAGTTTACCTCTTGAGACAATAGAGGGCTGTATGCGTTATCTCCTCATCTCGGATATTCATGCCAATTTGGCCGCCTTTGAAACGGTCCTCAAGGATGCCAAAGGGCTATACGACAAAGTTTGGTGCCTGGGCGATATGGTTGGCTATGGACCTGACCCCAACGAGTGTGTTGAACTACTGCTTACACTGGATCACATTTGCCTGGCCGGCAACCATGACTGGGCCGTGTTGGGTAAACTCGACGTTGATGATTTCAATCCCGACGCCCGCTTTGCCACCCTGTGGACCCGGGACCAGTTGACCGATCGCGTGCAGAATTACCTTGACAATTTGCCCATTGCCTTGATCGAGGCAGAGGTTTTTACCCTGGTGCACGGTAGTCCCCGCCATCCCATTTGGGAATACATCCTCTATCCTGCCGTGGCCCAACCGAACTTCAAGCAGTTCAACACCCCCTACTGTTTTGTGGGGCACACCCACAGTCCGGTCATCTTTGAAGAGGCCGAGCAACCCGGTGAGATGTGTGAGGCCTATGTGCCTGACTTCGACAACGGTCTCATCGAGTTGGGCCAGCGCCGGTTGATCATCAACCCCGGCAGCGTGGGACAGCCTCGCGACGGCGATGCCCGGGCCGCCTACGGCATTTTGGATACCGACAACCACTCCTTTGAACATCGCCGGATTACCTACCCGATTAATGTGACCCAGGAGAAGATGAAAAAATATGACTTTCCACCTCGTCTCTGGAATCGACTGGCTTTTGGCTGGTAACCGGGAACCAATATCAAGGCTCTCACGTCTTAGATGCGTGAGAGTTTTTTATTTACCCTGGAGGAGAAAATGAACAGGAAATCAGGTAGTTTACTCAAACACATAGCCCTTATGCTCATGCTGGTCCTGCTGGCCGGTTTGGCCGCGTGCGCCAGCTCCAGACAGGTAGCGCCGGCAGCCCCAGCCCCGGCCAACTCTGCCGCCGAGTCGATTGCAGTGGAGCGGGCCGGCGCGCCGGCAGATGCAGCCGACTACAGGAGCGAAACTCTACCCCTGGTCGACAACATCTTTACGGCGGAGTTGGCCCGGGCGCAAGGACCGCGGGTGATCATTTACAGCGGCGATATGGCGCTGGTGGTCAAAGATACGCGTGAGGCCGTCGAGGCCATCACCAGCCTGGCCAATGAACTGGGCGGTTATGTAGCCGGAGCCAACATCTACCAATCAAGCGGCGTGCCGCGCGGCACCGTTACAATTCGGGTGCCGGCAGAACAGTATGAGGAGACTGTAACCAGGTTACGCCAATTGGCCTTGCGGGTTGAAAGTGAAAGCGCCAACACCCAGGATGTGACCGAGGAGTTTGTGGACCTGGAGGCCCGCAAAACTAACCTGGAACACACCGAGGCGGCCTTGCAAAAATTGCTCGACGAACGGCAGCGGGTGGGCCAAACCAGCGACATTTTGGAAGTTTACCGGGAATTGACCAACATTCGCGGCCAGATCGAGCAAATCACCGGGCGGATGCGCTACCTGGCCAACCAGGCGGCTTTGTCGACCATTACCATTAACTTGACCCCGGATGTGCTCTACCAACCGGTCAGCGTGGCCGGCTGGGAACCGCAGGGGGTGGCCAAAGAGGCGTTGCAGGCGCTGGTAGCCGCTCTGCAGGGTCTGGTCAATCTGCTGATCTGGTTGGTCATTCTGGTACTGCCGCTGCTGATTATTCTGTTACTGCCGGTCGTGGTCGTTGTGGTGGTTATCCGCTGGTGGTGGAGGCGACGGCCAGCGAAGAAAGGCTCCCCGCCCAAACGAGAGGAATCGACCCAACAAGAATAGAGATCAGCCATAAATGGTTCAAAAAAAGGGACGTTTGCCTGCATGAACGTCCCTTTTTTGATTGAGCCAGGTGGAGCAACTGCTCAGGTTTGCTTTGTCTTTTCCCACAAATGATGATACTCGGCTACGACTTCCACCAGTTGAGCGGTAGTGGCGTCCCGCTCTCGCTCCCGCTGTTTCTGCTGAAATAGGACCATCCGGTTGAAGATCTCTTCCTGAATTCCACTGGGATTATACACTAAATCAAACGTGAAGGTAGCCTCAGTTCCGGCAGTTTCAATGATCACGTTACCCATATTCAGCAGTTGGTAGAAAAAATTGGGAATCTGGTAAGTGATGTTTTGAATATTATCAAAGGTACCCTCACGCCGTTTTTCACCGCCCAGACGGAAGGGCGTCCCTTCGATATCGATGATGCGCCGGTCGGTGACCAGGTAACGGTCTCTCTGCCAACCGTCGTACCGGGCGGCCAGCCACACCAGGCTAACCACGGTCAGGGCGCCAGAAATGACCCACCAAGAAACTCCGGCGGGATTGTTGAATGGAAAGAAGCCCAAAAATGAAGCCAGAAAGAAATAACCCGAAGCGGCCACGGCCAGCATCGGCAACATGGTGAGCCACAACAAGATCAGGTAATGTTTATGCCACAAAATGACCGTCCCATCAGCCTCGTGCAAGACGACTTTGGTCCGCGGCCAGAAATAATCGAGAAACTTGGGTAAATGGCGATCTCTCACCGTGGTCTCCACGGTTGCCTCAGGTTCGGCAAAGGCCAAAACCGGCTTTTCTAAAACTCCTTTCCAGTCCAAACGCTGGGCAATCATGCTACGAATCGCCGATAGATCGGCTGACGAACGCCGTTCCACGGCGCGACGCCGTTCTTGAAAGATTGCTTCGCGTATCTTTTCGGCGTCTGGGATGCCATCAACCTTAATAACTCCGGCCCCAGCCGTTTTGACCATTATATCGTGGTAATCAAAAAACCGCTCAAGCAAGTGGTAAGAGACCACCTCCACGTCCTGAATTCGCACCAGCGGGGCCTCATCCCGTTTTTCGCCATACAACAGAATTCGGTCGATATGAACGACTCGTTTGGTGGTGACAATGAAATCGTCGTTGCGCCAATCAAAATAGTTGTAAAGGCCCAAAATGACCGACAGCAAAATAAAAGGCCCAATCGACAGCAGGGTCAGCCAGCCATTATCGATAATGATGTTGTGAAAGGTAAAGCCGAGGAGTTCAGCCGCCAACAGGAACATCACCGGAAAAATCATGAGCACGATCGGCGAGACCATTTTTTGCAGCAAGGCCAAAACGTGCCGCTTAACCGCGATGACCACCACCTCATCCCACTGCCGGCCCGGAAACTCAAATTTGGAGTGAAGTTCACGCTCCCGCTCCAGGTTCCGAAAATAAGTTTCGATCCGGTCATCGCGATGAATGAGCCAATCCCAGTCGGTTTTATCAAAGATAGCCAGATGGGCGTCGGTGACCACCTCAATAGTGGCCGCTCGAGGCTCTGCTTCAAGCAAAGCCCGGGTGCCAAAAATCTCGCCTACCCCCATATAATTCAGCAGGTGGGGCGGGTCAAAACTCATATCAATGGCTCGCAATTGGCCGCTTAGAACCACATAAAAATCCTCACCCCAATCGCCCTGGTTGATGACCTTGGCCCCTTGCTCAAAAAAACCGAATTCAGCCCGGTTGGCAAACTCAACCAACTCCGGGAATTCGGCGAATGTTGGTTTGGTGGTCAGCACTTTCAATAGCTGCTCTAAATACTCGGCATGGCTATAACTGGCCATCCCAACTCCCTTCGTCCATACCTGTCTGCACCAAGTAGCGGTATTTTACCACAGAATCAAAAAAAAGGGAACAGTTGAGCTATTAACATAAAATTCTTAGCGGAACAAAAACCACCAGATAGCCCCCAGGATAGAAGTCACCACGCAGCCTGCCACCAACAACTGTAAACCACAGGCAATCGGAGCATACCTCATTTCAAACTGTCGCTCATCAACGGTTAGCATATTCTTTGATTCTCTCCTGCCAAAAATCCATTTTTTCACATTTGCAGGGTTTAGCCTGCTCAAGCCGACCGGGTTTATAGCTATGGGGACAACTCTGGGCCAGCCCACCGGCAAAGGCCGGGGCGGAATGATGAACGTGCCACCAATTGTTCTCATCGCCGGCATAACCGCAATTACTGGCCATCGCCTGCAGGTCAAAGCTGGTGCCCAAGCTCTGGGTAGGGATGGGATAAGGAATAACGCAGCCGTAGCGTTGGTCAAAAATACAACGCCGGGGTACATCAGCCGGCTTCTGCCAAAAATAACCAACTCTTTTGAGGTAACTGAATAAGCTGTACAATTGTTTTCACCCCCATACCTAATTATAATTCGTTATCTACCCTCGACCAAAAGATGATGTAAAACGTGCTGCGTAAAACGTAATTTCAATAGCGAAAAAGCCTTACGTTTCACGGATTATCTATCCAACCGAAACTGCTCCCTAAATAATTCCACCCCCGCCCAATTTGTTCATCGCCCAAATCCGGGTAAGATAGAGAGACTTTATCCATTTTTTCACCTACAATTATTTCACCTAATCCAATCAAAGGAGATATACGGCGATGAAGATTGCACTGCTTGGTGGCGCCGGCATTATCGGCCAGGTCATTGCCCGTGACCTGGCCTTGAACGATGAGGTCAATCAGGTCATTGTGGCCGACTTGAATGAGGCCGGCGCCCAGGCCACTGTGGCCAAAGTTGCCCCGCGTGACAGCCGTTTTAAGGTGGTTGGCCTGGATGTCACCAACCGGCCGGCCCTGGTTGAACTACTCCGGGGTATCGATTGCACCATCAACAGCGTCCAATATTATTTCAACTTGGAGGTGATGCAGGCCTGTCTGGCGACCGGTAGTCACTACGTTGACCTGGGTGGATTGTTTTTCACCACCCGCAAACAGTTGGAACTGCATACAGATTTTCAAGCCTGCGGCTTGACTGCCGTTTTGGGGCTAGGCTCTTGCCCGGGCATTGCCAACGTTCAGGCGGCCCTGGCGGCGGAACGGTTTGATACGATTGAGGCGATCAAAATATACAACGGCGCTACCACCGACTCCAAAGACACGCTGGCCTGGCCTTATTCGCTCTATACCATTCTGGATGAGATGACCGAGCGGCCAATGGTCTTCCGCCAGGGCCGGTTCATCGATTTAGAGCCGCTGACCGAAGAAGAGTGGTTCGATTTCCGCCCACCGATTGGTCATCAAATCGCCCACCTGTCGCTCCATTCAGAGGTAGCCACGTTGCCCCTCAGCTATGCCGCCAAAGGCATCCAGGAATGTTTCTTCAAAATCCATTTCTTTGGCTACAGTGAAAAAGCCTTCCGTAAATTGCAGTTTCTGACCAAAGTTGGCTTTGGCGACAAAACGCCCCTCACCGTGACCGCCAAATTGCCGGACGGCCAGGTGGCGCCGGTGGAAGTCCGGCCACGTGAGGTCCTGCTCAAGGTCTTGAGCCGGAGTCAAGCCGTCGAACGAGGCGAGAACCCGGGTTTCAAAGATATTGCCACGGTGGTAGAGGGCCGCAAAGCCGGCCAACCGCTGACCGTCCGGGTCGACACGACGGCCTGGCCTCACCCGGATTATGGCGTCAGCGGGGGCACGCTGGTGGTCGGCGTGCCGCCGGCGGTGGTGGCCCGCTGGCTGGCCGCCGGAGAGGTCAGCGTCAAAGGCGTCTACCCGCCGGAAACCAGCGTCGAGCCTAACCGCTTTTTCGCCGAGCTGGCCCAACGCGGCATCAAAACCGAGGTCACGGTGACGGAGCGAGTGGCAGGTTGAAGGTTACAAGTGGCAGGTAGCAGGTGGCAGGTGGCAGGTAGCAGGTAGCAGGTAGCAGGTAGCAGGTAGCAGGTGGCAAGTAGCAGGTTTTTTTGGTGAGATATGATGGTAAGGCCGGATCAGGCCGGTATGACTACGTCTGCTCAGTATTTGGCTCAAGTTAAAACAGAGAGACTGGACGCGGCCCAAAATTGGTTGTGGTCGGGGATCAAAGTATGGGGCTTGATCGTCCTGACGCTGCACCTGGCTGCCTATGTACTGCCGGAAGAGACTTTCTGGAGCGTTTGGCCCTACACCTTCCTGCCGCCGTGGTTGGGCTGGAGCCTGGCCTTGTTGGCCGGCGCCTTGACCGTGCCGGCGGTCAATCAGACGATTTCAAACGGTTTGTATCGCTTGTGGGCAGCCTGGCCGGCCGGCGCAGTACCGGCCCGTGAGCGCTGGTTTGCCCTGGCGGCCCTGATGATGGGGCTGTTGTTTTGGCTGGCCCGGCTACGCCATCTGCGCTGGGGCGACGCTTACTTGCTGTCGGTGGCCCTCTCTTACCCGGATTTGGAGCTGCGGGTAATCTACAACTGGCAGGCCCCGCTGACCGTATTTCTGCACCAGCGGCTGTGGCAATATGTGGCTAACCCGCTGCTGGGCTGGCCGGTAGAGCAGGTGTACGCCGCGGTCAGTATTGTCTGCGGGATGATCTTTGTTTATGTGCTGCTCAATTTTGTAACCCGGCTGGGCCGGACTATCCTGGAGGCGGTGGTGCTGGCCGGGTTGCTCCTGACGACCGGCTCGATGCAGTTGTTTTTCGGCTATGTCGAAAATTACACGATTGTTTCCCTGGGCTTGCTGGTGACCTTATTTTTGGCCTGGCAAGCCTTACAAGGCGACCTATCGCCGCTCTGGCCGGTGCTGGCCTTCTCGATCACCAACGCCTTTCACCCTTCGACCGTTTTTCTGTGGCCGGGGCTATGGCTGCTGGTCTGGCTGTGCTGGCGGCGCGGCTACGTGTCGGGCCGGGGAGTACTACTGCAAACGCTACTGCCGCCGCTGCTGGTGGGCGGGGCCGTGTTCCTGTTGATGGAAAGCGGCGGGCACGGCCTGGCGGCTTTGCTGGGGGAAGACCGGCCCGGCGGCGGCGACGGTATCTGGTTTGTGCCCCTGTTCGAAACCACGACGAGATGGCAGCATTACACCATGTTCTCAGCCGCCCACCTGCTGGATTGGTTGAACATTCACTTTCTAATTTCACCCTTCGGTTTGCCGATTATCCTCCTGACCTTGTGGACGGGTTACCGCTTTCGGCTAACCCTTTTTGAACGGCAAACTGACCGGGATTACGGCTATTTTTTGGGTCTGACCGCCGCCATGTATCTTTTGCTGACCTGGCTGTGGAATCCCGATTACGGTGGACGCCACGATTGGGATTTATTTGCTCCGGCGGCCTTTGTTTATACCTTGCTGGCCGGTTATCTACTGGTTCACACCATGACCCGGCCAGAAAAACTGCGCGCCGCGGCTCTGTTTGTGGTAGCTGTCTGTCTGCTGCATACCGGCGCCTGGATTTTTACAAACACCCACCCACTGCCCCGAGAATAGAGTTTGATGGATTTTAGTGTCATCATCCCCACCTACAATCGACCGGCGGCGTTGGCCCGCTGTTTAGCGTCTTTCAGTCAACTCCGCTACCCGGCCGAGCGATGGGAAATTATTGTGGTCAATGATGGGGGGGCCAACTCCTTTGCTGGGATAACGGACCGGCTCAAAAACAGTTTACCGCTGCACCTGGTTGAGGCTGAGCACAAGGGACCGGCGGCAGTCCGTAATTTGGGAGCCGCCCTGGCCCAAGCCGACTACCTGGCCTTTACCGATGACGACTGTGTGGTCAAATCCGATTGGCTGGAGCAGTTTGCCCGGGGCTGGCAGCAATATCCGGCCTGGGCCGGCCTGGGCGGGCAACTGCTCAATCCCTATCCCGGTAATCCGGCCGCCGAAGCCTGGCAGCGCTACCTGGATTACATGTTAACTTATTTTGAGGACATTCACGGCCACAAGCTGCTGTTGACCAGCAACAACGTTACCTATCGCCGGACGATTTTTAACGACCTGGGCGGTTTTGATGAAACTTTTCCCCTGGCCGCAGCCGAGGATTTGGAATTTGGTTATCGACTGGCCGGCTACGGTTACCGGCAGCACTATTTTCCGCCGGCTCAGGTGTGGCATTATCATCACAGCACCTACCAGGGCTATTTAAAACAGCAGTTCCGCTATGGCCGAGGGGCTTATTACTTTCATCAAAAGCAACAACAGGTTGACTACCCCCAGCCCATTGAAACTCCAAAGCGGTACAAGGGGCAATATTATGTGGAGTTATTCGAGTTGCTCTGGCAGATCAAAGCGCCGCCAGGCGTCTGGCTGCTGGTGGGGTTGACCTCACCGGTGCATAGTTGGGGCCGCCGGCTGGAAGGGCGGCGCAATCGCTCCAAACCACGCTCTTAGCCAGCCGGCCAGAAACGCGGCCACCAAAAACGATTTTTTTCATAGCCCAGGTCGATCAAGGTCTGGCCGGCAATCAAGTTATAAATTAGCGCATCCCATAACGTGAACTGCTCCCGCCAATCCCCCACCCGCCCGCCGCGGCGGAATTTAGTTTCACCACCTTCGTAGTTTTTCTTGAAATCAGTCGTTTCGAAAATCGTATTGAGCAAAGCTTCATCGTAGGGCAAACCGCAAAAATCATACATCCGCCGAAATCCGGCGATAGGCTCGGCATGGAGCTCTTCGTAGCGTACGGGCAGAAAATCTGGCCCCAAAACCTGGCTGGCAGCTTGGGCCTGTTGAACTTCACCCCGCCAGGTCCGGGCAGCCGCAGCCGTCGAACGGCCAAAACTATTGCGCCAGCCCGGACTCCATGATTTGGCGGCGGCCCACACCGAAATCCAGACATCGCGGCCGTCTCGCAGCAGGTGAATGAATTTGGCCCGGGGGAAGATTTCGCGGATGAGGGGGATGGTGTAGATATGATTGGGACTTTTTTCAACCAGAAGGCAATGGTGAGGCTCAATAACTCGCCCCATAATTTCTTTGACCATCTCTCTCACCAAATCAATTACTTCCTCCCGATCGATGAGGCGGCCCAGACCGGAATGGCGAGCGGGATAGTGGGCCGCGCTGAAAAGTGAGCCAACGCCGTTTTGGGGCGTAAATAGCCAGGATTCATAGACCCCGGCGACCTGAGGGTGAGCCGTTAAGATGTCATACATCCAGGTGGTGCCGGAACGGGCCGGGCCAACAATAAAAATAGGATCGCTGACTAACTGCTGAAATCGTTCGGCGTAACTCATGGCTTGCTAACTTGGAGTACGGACGAGACGGCAGCTTCAAATTGCCGGGCCACGTAATCAGGACTGAACAGTTCCAGTAAAGGTTGGGCATTTTGGCCAAAGCAGGCCCGCAAGGTTGCATCGCGCAATAACCGGAGCATGCGTTCGGCCAGTTGGTCATGATTTTGCGGGTCGATGATGAAGCCGTTATGCCCATCGGTCAGGAAGGTGGAAAAGCCGGCATATTGCGAACAGATCACGCTCAAGCCGCTGGCCAGGGCTTCGGTGGCAACCACGCCAAAAGTATCCTCCAACGAAGGCAGCACGAATACATCGGCGCCGGCATAGATTCGCGGCATATCGACCGGTTCGATAAAACCCAGGAACTGCACTTGCACTTGAAGTCCCAATTGTTCTACCTGCTGTCGCAGGCTGGCTTCTAACACCCCCACGCCGGCAATCTTCAAGACCGCCTGGGGCAGCTGCTCGACCACCTGTTTGAAAGCTTGAATGAGATGGGTGACGCCTTTGCGCTCGTTCAAATAACCAACATAGACCACTGTGGGCGGGCCGGCCGCCTGCCTGCTCTGCCACAGCCGGCTCTGCGCCTGAAAATAGGCCACATCCAGCGGTTGCGGGGCCAGAAAGAAACGATCTGGCGCAACCCCTTGTTGATTCAACCCCTGATAGACGCCGTGGCTGGTGCCCAGAAAAGCCCGGCTGCGCGGGATGATATAGCGCCGGGTCCAGTGTTGGTCTGAAGTTAAGGAACGGTCGGCGTGGGCCGTCATTTCCGACCAGGTTAGATAGGGGCAGCGGCTGAGTTGGCTGTAAAGCATGGCCGTCAGCGCGGGCACGGAGTATTCGTAACCAATAATCACGTCGGGACGCTGGCGCACCAGTTCAAGGCCAAGCAAAGGGTTGACCCAGATAGTCCGCCGCTCATTGTACCTGGGCTTGGGAAGTTTTAAGGAGAAGCCGGTCAGGATTTTGTACGGATAAGCCAACCGGAAGTTGTCCAGATTCCACTGGCGGTCGTGGGCGCGGCGACCACAATACAACACCAGAGGCCGGAGGTTATCCCGCGCCGCCAGCCGCTCAAACAGCGGGATGCGATAGGGTATGATTTCGTTGTTCAAGATAATGACGCGGGGTTTGGGCTGGCCTGATAATATATTTGACATAGGTAGTAGGTTAGTTGGCTGTTGACTGCTCAGCCCGGATGGTAATGACAGGGATCTGATTGACTAAGGCGCTTTCCTCTGAAAAAGAACTGTAATGAGAACGAATTATCAATGACGTTCTGGACAAAAGGAGCCAATCAATCAAGGCATCTTGAATACCCTGGCGACTATTTCGATTAATGGTATTTTTATGATAAAGGATCACCTTATCCCCAAAATGCTCAATGATGGTCTTCTGTTCTAAAAAATCATCCGTGGCCAGAAAAAATTTGATTTTCGGATTACCGGCAAGGAGCTTCTCCATTTCTTCAATGAAGAGCGAAGTCGGTGAAATCTGCTGGGGAGGAACATCCCCCAGATCAGGACGTAAATCAGTCCGCCTGATGTGTACACCGATTACCTCGTGATTGGCAAATTGTCCATCAACAACACTTTTGACAGTCTGTTCTATTTTCGAGATCGGCTTAAGAGAACGATAAAATCTTGAGCGGATATCCTGAAATTCTGCCTGTAACACCCACTGGGGCTTAAACAAGCCGAAGTGGCTCACAGCAATAACCGGGATGTCGCTTTGTAGAATAGGCTCAAGTTCGGTCAAAATCTCCGGTTGTTGAAACGGAATCAAGATTCTGACTTTGTTACACTGAAATTTTTCTTGATACTTTAAGACTCGATAGGGATAGGGATATTCATCGACAGGGTTTACAAACAAATCGGTCCACCTGGCATTGCAACGTGTTGGTTGACGAGTCCAGCTAACTAACAAATTTCGCCCTGTATGTTCGGCCATTAGCTTGGCCGAGGCCAGCACCCGTAACCGATTTGCCAGGCCCTCCAATGGCTGCACAATCAGCACGCGTTCTTGACAGAACAGACCGGTCTGTAAAAAATGTCTCGACTTGGTGAATACTGACATATCTCGTCTAATCCGGACTCTCCGGCAGCCAACCATTAAACTCTAACGGTTTCCATCTGACGGCGGTGCAAATTGTACAGTTCGGCGTAGAGACCTTGTCGAGTAAAAAGTTCCTGGTGGGAACCCTCCTCAACAATTTGACCCTTATCCAATACCACAATCCGGTCAGCCATCGATACCGTTGAAAAACGATGAGAGATAAGAATGGTAGTACGTCCGGCAGCCAATTCGCGGAATTGCATAAACAGATTATATTCTACCCGGGCGTCGATACTGGCTGTCGGCTCGTCTAAAATCAGCAAAGCAGCCTTTCTGGCAAAAGCGCGAGCAATAGCCAGCCGTTGCCACTGACCGCCGGAGAGATCATGCTCGCCAAACTGCCGGCCCAGCAAAGTTTCGTAGCCGTGGGGCATGTGCAGAATCATCTCCTCTATTTGGGCCCGGCGAGCAATTTCCTTGATTTGCTCTGGCTGGTCAAGTAAAGTGGGCCAGTCGCCAAAAGCGATATTTTCCATCACACTGGCCTCGTAACGATTAAAGGTTTGAAAAACAAAGGCAACCTGCCGGTAAACATCTTCGGCGGCCAACTCCCCCAGGGCCTGGTTGTCCCACCAGATGCAGCCTTCGGTTGGATCATAGAGACGGGCGATTAATTTAGCCAGGGTGGTTTTACCGGCCCCGTTTTCGCCGACAATGGCCACTACTTCACCGGCTTTAATATGTAAAGAAATATCAATCAAAGCCGGAACTTTGGCCGAAGGATAGGCAAACGAAACATTTTTGAGTTTGATATCCCCGCTAAAATAGGCCAGTTTTTTACCGGCCTGTTTATCAATCGCCGGGGTCGAGTCCATAAATTGTTTGAAGTTTGAAATATACAAAGCCCCTTCCAGCGCATTTGACAATGTGCTGGCTGCTCTTTCCAGGGTATTCTTTAAACGAATGGCCCCGCCTACAAAAATGGCCACATCGCCAACAGTTAATGCGCCCATAACCGCCCGCCAAGCCACCCAACCAAAGGCCCCGTAGAAAGCCAGCGCAAAAAGAATGGAGAAAACAAGGTCGCCCGCAAAACGTCGCCGGTACAGTTTACGGTCAGCGTGTAAAAATTCTTCCATGATCTTTTTGTAACGGACACTCAATAACGGCGGCAGATTGAGTAGATTTATCTCAGGTACCGAGTCACGGGACAGCATCAAACTGATGAAGTACCTCATCCAACGCATTTTGGCCGTCCAGTTAAATTCCAGCAAATAAGCGGCTTGCCCCTGTTTCCACTGAAACAACGCATAAGGAACGGTCAGGACACTCATAACAATGATGACCCAGGGATCAATCACCACCAAAATAATAAAGATACCAATCACCTCGAAAAAATGGGTCATCAGGGTAAAAATCTGAGAAAAAAACATGGCAATACGATTGGCAATGTCTTTCTGAGTCCGTTCGACAATATCATAGAAACTGGGGTTATCAAACATAGCCACGTCCAGGCTGGCGGCGTGATTGAGAATATCCAGCGATACCTTCAAACGAAGCAGATCATAAAAATGGCGTGAAACATATTGCTGCCCAAAAGTTGCCGCCGCCTGGAAAACAGCAAAGCCAAGACCGACCGCCAGCCAGAAAACGATTTCATCAAAAGATTGCCGGCCGGCGCCAGCAACCACAGCATTGATTAACTGGCGAGCTACCAGGGCCTGCCCCACCGGCGCAATGCTTGCCAACAGACCAAAGATAGTCAGGAGCATCAGCCATCTGGGGCTGGCTTTCCAGGCGATCTTTATGGCCAATACCGCGTTTTGTTGAATAGTGCCGAAATGTTCTTTAAGGTTCAATGAGGCTTTGCTCATAAATTCTCAGGTCGTCCCTGGTAATAGGCGTAGGCGGAACGAAAAAAATAGCGCCAGGCCGGGATGGCTTTGGGCTGCAGACCGTCTCGCGCCAGCGGCCAGATGAACAAAGCTGCCAGCAACCATTGCCGGTTCACCACAGCCCGAACCCAGGCGGTCAAATTCAAAACGGTTCGTTGATAGGTCTGGTCAGCTGAAACGCCCCGCCACAGCCGTTCGACATCCTGCGGCGTGGGCAAATCAGGCTGAACCAGCAGCGCAAAATGGGCCAGTTCCAGGCGGGCGGCCAGGCTCAAATCAGTGTAGTCGCCATTTTTTTCCATGTCCTGCCCCCAGGCCAGGAGCCGCTGCGGCGTAATGCTTGAGTCGTCACTCAAGCGGATACTCTCCGGCCGGCCGGCCGCCTCGATCATAAAATTCCACGCCTCTGGCCCGGCTTCAGGCTGCCAATAACGGAGTTGGGCTTGCCACTCCAATAGAGTCAGAGCGAGCGGATAGGAGACGTACGGCAAAGCCATGTTCAAATAAGCGGCCATATCCGGCAAATGTCGATTACGCCAACTATACCACAGGATGGTATAGTAGCGAACTTTGGCTTCGCGACGCCGTATTTTAGCCGGTAAGTCAGGGTTAGTAAAAAATTTATCGAGCACGTAGAGAATACTCTCAGCCTGCCGCCGGCTGTTGTGAATAGTGTTACCCTCGTGTTGGCGATAGTAGGCCGTTGGTTGCTTGAGCCATTTGGCCTGGCAGCCGGCCTGAGCCAGGCGCAGCGCCAGGTCGACATCCTCAGCGTGGGCCAATCCCGGCTCAAAACCGCCCACCCGTTCCAGCCAACTCCGGCGAAACAGCATCGCCGCCGGATAGACCGGCTTCCAGAACAGCCAACTTGCCAGGTTCAATTGGGGGACGTTTTGCCAGGGTTTGACTTCGGCCAGGGTGCAACCCGCCTGATCGACCAGCCACCAGCCGCTATGGACGATGCCGATTTTAGCATTGCGGTCAAAGCAGGCGCTCTGCCGGGCCAGTTTGTCTGGCGCGAGATAATCGTCGGCATCCAGGAACAGCACCAATTCCCCCCGCGCCATGGTCAAGCCGGTGTTGCGGGCTGCCGAAACGCCCTGATTGGGCTGGTAATGATAGCTGATTTTGTCGTAGAAAGGCTGGAGCCGGCTCTTGGTGTCATCGGTGGAGCCATCGTCAACCACGATGATTTCATAGTGGGGATAAGTTTGGGCCAGGACGCTGTCGATAGCCTGGCCGATGAAGCGGCCAGTATTGTAGGTGGGGATGATGACGCTAATTAAAGGCCGGTCGATCATCTCAGCCTTGCCAGATTTTGGGTAGAATTTGCCGCGCCGCCGGCCAATGGCGTGACTTCACCAGCCGCCATAAATAGGCCAGGTACAGCGGTCGAGCCGTGGTCGAGCCGTGGTCAAGCCGGCGTCCTGTTTAAATTTCGCCAGCACCTCGCCTGGCGCTAGCCCATCCCCATAGGCCAGGTTGACTCCTGCCAACAAGGCCAACCGGGCCAACCGGACTCGCTCGGCCAACGAATAGTTCTGTAATTTTTGTACGACCTCAGGCTGATACGACGCAATCATTCCAGCTACCTCACCGCTTTGCCGGCTCAAATAGTACCACCACCAGACCTGGCCCCACCAGTGCAAAACGACCGAGTCGAGGGATGGGTTAGCTTGAGCCAAGATGACCGCCAGCCGATCCGAATGTTCGGATTTGTTTCGCTGTAAATACTCAAATTTGGTCGATTGAGCCGCGCAATATCATAGATTACTTTATTTTTGGCGTAAGGCGAAAGATTCAAGAGTTTAACCAGATGGTCCAATATCGCCTGGTCAGAGCAATTATTCTCTAAAAGCCGGTTCAAACCCCATAGAAGGAAACTGAATAAGATTGGCTGTTTCTGGCGGCGGATGTGTTCAGGCGTCTCCGGCCGGGCCAACAAATCCGTCCGAACCTGTAAACCCCGAGCCAAATTTAGAGGAATATCCGAGTGGCTCAGGCTGGTTTGAAGTTGGCGATAACAGGCTGTAATTTGGGGCAGCCACTCAAACCGGCAGCCGCTCAAGCTCAAACTCAATATAAATTCAGTATCTTCGCTAGTCTTGAGACTGGGGTTAAAACCACCAATGGCTTGAATGCAGGTACACCGGATCAACATCGCATTTAAGTGCACGGGACACCTTCTGAACCAGGCTTCGGTATCCAACCTGGGCACCTCCAGCCAGGGACGGCGCGTCACCAGAATATGTCCCTGCTCATCAACAATATGTCAACCGCTGTGGATCACATCGACGTCTAGGTTAGCCTCGACTATGGCCAACATTTCCTCAAACATTGTCGGTAGAGCCAAATAATCATCCGCGTCCAAGAACAAAACGAACTCGCCCTGGGCCAGACTCAAGCCGGTATTGCGGGCAGCGGCGACGCCTTGGTTCTCCTGATAGACATACCTGATTGGGTGCTGGTATGACCCCAAAACCGCTGGCGTGTTATCCGTCGAACCGTCATCGACCACGATAATTTCATAATGAGGGTAGCTTTGCTGCAGAATACTATCAATCGCCTCAGGCAGGTAACGGGCGGAATTATAGGTCGGGATGATGATTGAGATGGTTGGCGGCATGGCGCTATCTCCTACCGGTATCTGGCCAGGCTGACTAAACCCTGGGGAAAAAACATTAGCCACAATTTCAAAGACCCGGCCGGTAACCTGACTCGAACGGCTCGGCGCAGCGCCCGCCCGGCCTCCCTCCACTGCCGGCGCCGCAACGCCAGCCAGAAGAGGAAGTGATACAAACTTACCACTGCCTGCTGGTCGCGCTGAGGAATGAGTTGCTGCTCAACCACGTCTTGCCAGAATTGGGCCACAACGTCTGCCGCCGGCAGACCCGCCCCATAAAACAAACCGGGCATAGTTGCTAGCGTAGTTCGGGTCAGGTCAACGATTTCCTGCACCGCATAAACCCGATATGGCTCAAAATTTACCGGTCTGCGCTCCTGGTGGTAATGTAAGAAGTAATAGGCTGCCCATACCTCCAGCCACCAGTTCAGAAGTTTGTCCGCCTCACCCGGATAATCTTGTTCGATGGTTGAGGCCAGTTTGAGAAGTTCAGCCAGTTGTCGAGGGGACAGATGTCCCTGCAAATGAGCCGCCCAATCGAACACGGTTTGAGCGCGGGGATAAGGTGAATAGTCGAGAGCCTGGCGAAGATAAGGGCTAATCTCAGCTTCATCAGCAAAGTTCAGTAAACGTGCCACAGCCCACAGGAGTTTATAATAGTAAAATTTGCGCTTATCTTTAGCAATCGGCAGCGGCAAGTCAGGTCGTGAAAGTAGATTTTGCCAGACTTGCAGGTTCCATTGTATTTGAAATAAACGGTTAGCAGTCTTACTGAGGCTATGTTGACGATAGGCCACGCTGACCCGGCGCAGCCAGGCAAACTGCGCCCCACTCAGAACCAGCCGCAGCACAAAATCAACATCTTCACTGGAGCGAATTTTGGCCTCAAAACCTTGCACCTGCTCAACGGTCGCCCGTTTGATCATCATCCCATTGAGCCTGACTGGACACCATTGAAACCAGGCTTCAACCTCAAAATCAGGCAGCCGCTCCCAGGGCCTGACTTCCTCAAGGAGATGACCCTGAACATCGACCAATTGCCAACCACTGTGGACTACATTTAACTCTGGCTGTTCCTGAAAACAGCCAAGCTGGGCCTCGAACATAGTCGGCCAGACCAGATAATCATCGGCGTCTAAAAATAAGACAAATTGGCCTTGTGCCGCTTTCAACCCGGCGTTACGGGCTACAGAAACCCCTTGATTCTCCTGATAAACATACCTGATTTTGTCCCGGTACGGCTCTAAAACGGCCGCGGTGCCATCCGTTGAGCCGTCATCGACCACAATAATTTCCACGGGGCGATGGGTTTGGGCCAGCACACTGTCAATCGCTTCGGCCAGATATCGCTCCCCGTTGTACACCGGAATGATCACGCTGACCAACGGTTTAGCTGACTCGGTTGGCTGGATTGTATCGCTCGGCAAAACCTGGGCTCCTCAAAAATGAGTGGTTGATTTGTTGGTTGGTGGGTGGGTGGGCTTGTTGGCGGTTCATCCACTTAACCAACTATCCAACCGGCAAACGATAATGCAAAGAAAACTTTTTGTCAATCGCCTGGCGATGTTGTTGCTGCACCTGACATAAGTTGACACCTGGCTGACCTGTCGGTATAGTATCGGTAAGTTGTTGGTCAATGGTTGGGTTCCTTTAATTTATGGTTTAGCTTTATACTGTTTAATGACAAAATTAATTCTCAATCCAGTTGTTTCGATAGAAGTTAAGTTCTAGAACGTGAGCCAGACCGGTCAAGCGATTAATTTCAAACCAATCAAAACTTCAAGCTTATGGCTGCCCTTGCTGTTTGTCATTTCGACCAGCGGCCTCCTGGCTATGATCATTTTTGGGCTGCTGGCCTATCAGGTACTGTTCCTGGATCGGATTTATCCCGGCGTGGTGGTGGATGGGCAGGCCGCGGCTGGGCTGTCCCCGGCGGAGGTGGCCCGGCGGGTCGCCGGTCACTCCTCCGTCCCGTTGACCCAGCCGATCACCCTGCAGGCCGGCGAAAAGAGCTGGACCTTTACCGCCCAGGAGTTGGGTTTGCGGGTGGATGCGGCCGCCACCGCCGACGCGGCCTACACCGTCGGGCGGCAGGGCAATTTGTGGATCGACATGCTCACCCATCTGAGCCTGCTGGCTAACCCGCGCCACGTTGAACCGATCATTGCCTATGATACCGGCCCGTTGAACCAGGCCCTCAGCCGCTTGACCAAAGAAATCAACTATCTGCCGCAAGATGCTCAGCTCATCATCCAGCCCAACGGGACGGTTGAACTGATAAAGGCCCAACGGGGACGCCGGTTGCATCCCGAGGCCACGCTCGCCGCGCTCGAGGCAGCCCTGCACGGCCGGCCGAGCGAGCCGGTCCAGGCCGTCGTCCAGGAGGTGCTCCCGGCCCTGTCTGAGAGCGATTTGGAACCGGTCCGCCGGCAGGCTGAGCTTCTCCTGAGCCAGCCGCTCCTGCTTGGTTTCAAAACCGAAACCGGTACGACGGCCTGGCGGCTGGAGCCGGACACCCTGGTCGCGCTGCTGGAGCTGGTCGAAACGACCGGCGCCGACGGCCGGCCCCAATTCAAACTCGAATTCAACCAGGCCAGGGTTAGCCCTTATCTGGAAGAATTTGCCCAGACTATTAATGTCGAACCGGTTGACGCCCGGCTTGAATTCGACGCCGAAGCCAATCGGTTGATCGTCCGCCAACCCAGCCAGCCGGGCCGGAAGCTGGATATCGAAGCCGCTTATGCCCAACTGTCTGCTTTGCCGGAAACAATGGTTGAGACCGCCAGCCATTATCTGGAACTACCGGTGGTGACCATCGCCCCCACTATTTCCAGCGATGATCTGGCCAGCCTGGGCATCAAGGAGTTGATCAGCGAATCGACCTCGTATTTCAAAGGCTCCAGCCCGGGCCGGATGCGTAATATTGCCCTGGCCGCCTCAAAATTCGATGGGGTGATCGTCCCGCCCGGCCGGATCTTCTCATTCAACCGGCATCTGGGCGAGGTAACCCTGGAGCAGGGCTTTGATGAGTCGTTGATTATTTACGGCGACCGGACCATGGTCGGCGTGGGCGGGGGGGTCTGCCAGGTCAGCACCACCGTTTTCCGGGCGGCTTTTGCCGGCGGTTTTGAACTGGTGGAGCGTTGGGCCCACGGCTACCGGGTGAGCTGGTATGAGACCAACTCCGGGCCGGGGCTTGACGCCACGGTCTACTCACCCGACATCGACTTCAGATTCCGCAACGATACCGAGCACTATCTCCTCATCCAGACCGAAACCGATTTGGACGCCGGCACGGTCACCTTCCGCTTTTACGGCACCAACCCGGGCCGGGAGGTCAGCCTGAGCGAGCCGGAGATCACCAATATCGTCAAGCACGGCCCGCCGATCTATGAGGAGGATGCCAGCCTGCCCAAAGGCGTCACCAAGCAGGTCGATTGGGCCATCGACGGCATGGAGGTCACCATCACCCGCACTGTCACCGCCGGCGACGTTGTTCTGCGCCGGGATATTTTGCAAAGCCGGTACAAACCCTGGCGAGCGATCTACAAAGTCGGCACCGGCGCAGCCGAAGTAACTGATTTGCAGGATTAACCCTCAAACCTGCCGTTTTTTATCGATGGATTTTACAAAGTCGGCATCTGCCTTTATCATGAAGGTTATACTATTTGCCGCCAGGGGAGAACAGATGTGGCCGGTGAAACCGTTTTAGCGGTTGATGATCGCCAAGACAGCCTCAGTTTTTTGCGCGAATATGTGCTGGAGCCGAACGGCTACAGAATGATCCAGGCCCAGAATGGCATTGAAGCCCTGGACCTGCTGACCACCCACCAAGTCGATCTGATTATCTCCGACCTGGTGATGCCTCAGATGGGGGGACTTGAGTTGTTGGAGGCGCTGCGGGAACAGGGCCTGGACATCCCCACCATTCTGATGACCTTTCACGGTTCGGAAGGCACGGCCGTTCGGGCTTTCAGGTTGGGGGCGCGCGACTATATCATCAAACCCTTTGCCATCGACGAGATGCTGCATGCTATCGACCGGGCCTTGACCGAGTCGCGGCTGCGCCGCGAGCGGGATCGCCTGACCCAAACGGTGCTGCAGGTCAACCGGCAGCTCGAAAACCGGGTGCAAGAGTTGCGCTTCTTGTACGGGATTGGCCGCTCGGTCACCTCATTACTGGATTTGGAACAGATCCTCAGCCGGATTGTCGAGGCGGCCGTCTATCTGACCAGCGCCGACGAAGGCTCGCTTATGCTCATCGACCCGGACTCCGGCGAGCTGTACCTGCGGGCCGAACGGGGGATGGGCGAGAAAAGCGCCAAAAATCTACGCATCAAAATTCAGGATAGCATCGCCGGTCAGGTGGTCCGCACCGGGCGGCCGGTGATGATTGGCGGCGTTAACCAGGACGACTCGTTTAAAGTCAAGACCGGTTACTTTGTCAAATCGCTGCTCAACGTGCCGCTCAAAGTCACCGACCAGGTCATTGGGGTGCTGGCGGTTCACAATACCACCACTGTCCGGCCATTTACCGATCGCCACCTCAACTTGTTGATGGCCCTGGCCGATTATGCCAGCATTGCCATTGATAACGCTCGCCTCTACGCCCGGCTCTCCTCAGATGTTAGCAAAGCGGAACAGTCCAGCCGAGAACTCAAGAAAATGGTTCAAGTTCGCACCGCCGCTTTGAACAAAGTCAATCGCCAACTGCTCCAAACGGAGAAACTGGCCACGCTGGGCTACTTTGCCGCCGGAGTGGCCCGCGAAATCACCACCCCCATCAACACCATCCTTGATGATTTGCCCTTACTTCAGCAGCGGCTTGAACCGACCCCCGAAAATATCGAGCTTCTATCATCGTTGGAAAAAGAGGCGCTCCGTTGCAAACAGACCATTCAGAGTTTGCTCGACTTCTCCATTCAAAAAGAGTACCACCCGGAAACGGCCGATTTGAACCAACTGATCGAAGCGGCCTGGTCAAGATACAATGACGAGTACAACGGCAACGATAAGGTCGAGTTTGTGCAGGGCTTTGATCCGAATTTACCGCCGGTGTCGGTGGATAGCAAACAGATTCAGCAGGCCCTGTTCTACCTCATCAGAAATGCCTACCGGTCGATGCCGGCTGGCGGCACGTTGCGCATCACCAGCCGGGCCGTCGGTTACAATGTTCAGATTATTGTCAGCGATAGCGGCCCGGGCATTGCTCAAGAAGATATGCGCCATATCTTTGAACCGTTCTTCCAACCCAATAATCAACCCCACAATATGGATCTATCCATTACTCGCGCCGTGATCGAGCGCCATAACGGCACTATCGAGGTGGAAAGTGAGCCGGGCCAGGGCACCACTTTCACCATCCATCTGCCCCGCATCTAGCCTCAGCCAGATCAAACACTTTTATTACCCCCTCTCCGCAACCCGTCAGGCCAACATTGAAGACGGGTTTTGTATTTTAGTTGGCGATTAATCAGGCTTATGGTAGAATCGAAAGAATGAGACCGGGCCGGATTTGGTCCACTTTATGGGAATTATGGGTAACCCGGATGGACATCAAACCAACCACTGCCGCCCAGGTTGTGGGCCACCAGTGGGCCATAGAGCTGTTGAATCGACAAATCGAACGCGGCCACATCCCCCAGGCGTTGCTGATTGCCGGGCCGCCGCACGTCGGCAAAAGCACGCTGGCCCGTTATTTGGCTCAAAGCCTGAACTGCCAGGGGGCGGAAAGGCCGTGCGGGCGTTGTATTTCTTGCCGTAAAGTTAGCAGCGGCAACCATCCTGATGTACGTATTTTTGACCAGGATGATGAAGTCATTAAAATCGAACAGGTCAGGGAATTGCAGCGGGAGTTGGCCCTGTCGCCGCACGAAAGTCCATTCCGGGTAGTTCTGTTGTGCAATTTTGAACGAGCCACGACCAGCGCCGCCAACGCCTTGCTCAAAACATTGGAGGAGCCGGCCGGACCGGCCGTCTTGGTTCTGACAGCCACAGACCCCGGCAAATTATTGCCGACCATAGTTTCGCGCTGCCAGCTTTTAACGCTCAGGCCGCTGCCCCAGCCGGAAATTGTGGCGGCCCTGCAAACCCGCTGGCAGGCTTCGCCAGAGCAGGCCGAATTGCTGGCCCAACTGGCCGCCGGCCGATTGGGTTGGGCGGTCAGAGCGCTGGCCGACGACCATTTTTTGGCCCGGCGGGAGCAGTATTTGCAGGAGCTGCTGAAGTTACTGCGCCAGAGTCGGGCCGAACGGTTGGCGTATGCCCAACCGCATAGCCGGGACCCGAACACCATCAAAGAGCTACTAACCCTGTGGTTAACAATCTGGCGTGACCTGCTGCTGGTGCAGAGCGGCAGCCAGAGCCGGCTGGTCAACCTGGACTGGCAGCAAACCCTGGCCAGACTTGCCGGGCAGATCCAATTAAGCCAGACGATAGCTATGGTGATCAGTCTCCGCCAGGCGCTTAAGAATCTGGAACGTAACGTGAACCCCAGGCTCAATCTGGAAGTGGTTTTGTTGAAATTACCGGGGTGTTAACCTGTAAGCACAAGATTTTATGACCCCCACCCTAACCCCCGCTTGCGCGCCGAAACGGGGGAGGGGTTGGGGAGGGGATATTTACGAGGAGTATTATGCCCAAAGTTGTTGGGATCCGCTTTAAACCGGTTACAAAAGTATACTTTTTTGATCCGAGTTCGCTCACCCATCTTCAACTTAACGACCGGGTCATTGTCGAAACCTCGCGCGGCACCGAGATGGGGGTGGTGGCTCAGCCGCCCCACGAAGTACCGGAGAGCGAGATCAAAGGTAAGCTCAAAAAAGTGATCCGCCAGGCCACTCCGGTGGATTTGCTGGAGGCTTTGTCGTACCAGGCTCAGGCCGATGAGGCCGTAACCCACTGCCAAAAGCTGGTTCAGGAACTGAACCTGCCCATGAAAGTACTCGAGGCCGAATACAGCTTTGATGGCAGCCGCCTGGTCTTTTCTTTCATTGCTGAACAGCGCGTTGATTTTAGAGAGCTGGTTAAAGAGTTGACCCGCAGCCTGAAAACTCGGGTGGAGATGAAACAGGTGGGGGCGCGGGATGAAACCAAAATCCTCGACGGCTATGGCCGCTGCGGTCGCCGCTTGTGTTGCTCCAGTTGGTTGACCGAATTTCACTCTGTTTCAATCAAGATGGCCAAGAACCAGAGCCTGCCGCTGGCCCCCTCCGAAATTTCGGGCTTGTGCGGCCGCTTATTGTGCTGCCTGGCTTACGAAAATGAGCTGTACGTGGAGATGAGACAGATGATGCCTAAAGTCGGCAGCCAGCTTACCGTCGAGGCGGGCGTAACCGGCATTGTGCGGGGACTGAACGTCATCAGCGAATCCGTTCTCCTGGAACTGGAAGGGCGGGATAGCTATCTGGAAATGAAATTGAGCGAACTTCCGCCCCAACCCGGCTCCGGTCAAAAGGCGACCAGGCCCGACTCAAAGAAGAAATAAGGCCGCTTGCCAATGACTGAACCGATCAAGTTACTCCATCTGGCCGATATCCACATCGGTATAGAAAATTATGGCCGGCTTGACTCCAAATCGGGCTTGAACAGCCGGGTGGTTGATTTTTTGCGGCGGCTGAGCCAGGTCATCGACATTGCCCTGGAACGAGAAGTTGACGTCTGCATCTTTGCCGGCGACGCCTATAAAAATCAGCGCCCGAACCCGACGTTTCAGCGGGAATTTGCCCGCCGGATCAAACGCCTGGCCAATGCTGGCGTGCCGGTGGTTTTGCTGGTGGGCAACCACGATATGGCCACGGCCGATCGGGCCGCCAGCAGCCTAGAGATTTTTGGGGTGCTGGATGTGCCGGGTGTGATCGTGGCCGACCGGGAAGCAGTCCACCAGTTGACCTGCCGCCGCGGCCAGCCGCTGCAAGTGGCCACTGTGCCCTATCCCCAGCGCAGCCGCCTGTTAGCCCAAACCGAATTCAAAAATATGACGCTTGATGAGCTTGATTTGGCGATTGGGCGGCTGCTGGCCGACTTCATTGCCGCCCTGGCTGCCGAGGTCAAAGAAAAGCCGGATATTCCGGCGGTGTTGACCGCCCACCTGTCGGTGAGTGAGGCCAAACAGGGCAGCGAGCAAAGTGTGATGATTGGCCGGGATGTGGTGGTGCTCAAAAGCTTACTGGCCGACCCGGTTTGGGATTACGTGGCCCTGGGCCATATCCACAAACACCAGGAACTCAACGGCGACCAGCACCCCCCCATTGTCTACCCCGGCAGCCTGGAGCGGATCGACTTTGGCGAAGAGGGAGAGCGTAAAGGCTTCGTCATCGCCCAGATCGAGCGAGGTAAGTGCGAATGGGAATTCATCCCAGTCAAGGCCCGGCCTTTTGTGACCATCCGGCTGGACGTGACCCAATCCGCCGACCCGATGACCGACATTTTGGACCAGTTGGAACAGCAGCCGGTTGAGGAGGCGATTGTGCGGGTAATTATCAAGGCCACCGAGGCTCAGGAAATGCTGCTGGACGACCGGCCGATCCGGCAAGCTCTGAGCGGGGCCGGTTACGTAGCCAGCATTGGCCGTGATATCGACCGGGTGCAGCAACGCCGCCTGGGCCAGGTGAGCGCCGAAGAGTTAAGCCCACGCCAGGCGCTGGAACTATACCTGGATTCAAAAGAGACCCCACCGGAACGCAAGGCCGAGTTGCTGCGTTATGCAGACACAATTTTTAGAGAGGCTTAGAGGAATAAAACTTCTTTTCGTTGCTAAACTGAAGTTTGACAACCGGAGAAAACGGTTACTGGCTATTACGGATCAAAGGAAGATACAAGCGATAAGGTGAATCATTGGAATCATTTAGATGATAAAGAAGCCAAACGGCCCCTCTTGCATTTCCGCCATCATCATCCAATATAGCCCCCACAGCTAGACCCATAGTTCCATCGCCATCAAGGTTATTAAATCTATCTATGGAACTGCCAAAACCATCACCATCGTCCAGGATGCCGCTAAAGTTGCCCGCAGTATCGCTAATCTTCTGGTGATTTTTCACACTGCCATCAGCATTCATAAACAGAATCCAAACCGCACCCCGATCACTTCCCCCGTCATCATCTCTGATCGCCCCGACCGCCAGTTCTAATACACCATCGCCATCAAGATCGTTTTGACTGGCTACAGAACTGCCAAAACTATCACCGTCGTCCAGGATACCGCTAAAGTTGCCCGCAGTATCACTAATCTTCTGGTGATTTCTGACGCTGCCATCAATATTCATAAACAAGATCCAGACTGCACCCCGATCACTTCCCCCGTCATCATCCCTGGGTGCACCTACGGCCAAATCTGGTACGCTATCACCGTCAAGGTCATTCAAGCCCGTCACTGAGAGGCCAAAATTATCATAATTATCTAAGATACCGTTAAAGCTGCCCGTAGTATCACTAATCTTCTGCTGAGTTTTCACGGTACCATCAACATTCATGAACAGAATCCAAACGGCGCCCCGGTAATCTCCTCCATCACTATCCCCGCTTGCTCCGACGGCCAGATCGGCTACGCCATCTTTATCCAAATCATTCAGATTAGTTACTGAGATGCCAAAAGCATCACTATCATCCAACATCCCGGTAAAGTTTCCATGAATATTGCTGATCTTTTGATAAGATTTAACGGTGCCATTGGCGTTCATGAATAAGATCCAAATTGTCCCCCTGGAATTTCCGCCATCATTATCCCGGTATGCTCCAACAGCCAGGTCTGAAATACCATCACCGTCAAGATCATTCAGATTCGCTAAAGAGTTACCAAAACCATCACCATCATTCAAAATACCGGTAAAGTTACCTTCAGTTTGGCTAATTTTCTGATAGGCCCTCACTATACCGTTGGTATTCATAAACAAAATCCAGACTGCACCATAAGTAGTGCCTTCATCACCACTTCCCACAGCCAAATCTGTGATGCCATCACCATCCAAGTCATTGAGACTGGTCACAGCAAGACCAAAAGTATCTAAATCCGCCAAAACCCCGGTAAAGTTACCCTGGGTATCACTGATTTTACTATAGAATTTTACCGTCCCCACTGGTCCGAAGGTATAGGCCAAGAAAGACAAGCCAATCCATACACTACTGCCACCAATCAAGGCTATGGTTAGCAACTGCGGGGGGATAAGACGGATCAGTCGATTGTACGCCGACCTTAATTGAGAGTGAGATAACATTTGGCAACTGTTGTAGCAAAGGTATCCCTATGCCTTTGCGGACGGCATAGGGATGCGTCCTACGTAAATTTGGATCTATTGAGTATCAATTTTCGGTAGAGTGATGCCCACCTGCTTCTGATACTTCCCTTTTTTATCAGCATATGAGGTGCGGCACAGCTCGTCGGCCTGAAAAAAGACCACCTGAGCGATGCCTTCATTGGCATAAATGCGGGCCGGCAGTGGGGTGGTGTTAGAAATCTCCAGGGTCACAAAACCCTCCCATTCCGGCTCAAAAGGGGTTACGTTGACGATGATACCGCAGCGGGCATAGGTCGATTTGCCCACGCAGAGGGTCAACACATTGCGAGGGATGCGAAAGTACTCCACGGTGCGGGCCAGGGCAAAGGAGTTGGGCGGAATGGTGCAGATGGCCCCTTTAAATTCCACAAAAGAGCGATTATCGAAATGTTTCGGGTCGACAACCGTATTATTGACGTTGGTAAATATCTTGAATTCATCGGCCACCCGAATGTCGTAACCATATGAAGAGACCCCGTATGAGATGACGCCTTCCTTGACCTGGCCGGCCTCGAACGGCTCGATCATGCCATACTCACGGGCCATTTTTTCAATCCAGTGATCCGGTTTAATGCTCATGCAGCATTCCTTTCAGCAACGATTTTTGACCTGTCTCCAGCTAGTTCGACTTCCAGAACCAGTTCACTTCCATCACCTGCACTACCCCGTCCTTGTGGCAATCACTACTCACTTTCCATTTATGTTTGTCTTCTGAGACAACGCCAGAGCTTTCCTGAACCTTTATTTCGAATTCAACTCCATTGACATCATTCTTTACCTCACCGACCAGGACGGTGTAATCGCCTTTTTCATTGGTTCTACCAAAAAAAGGCCCTTTATAGGGATTCTTATCCCCCTTTACTTCCAGCGTGACATTCTGAACCGGCTGACTGCCGCCCTTTTCGACCACGCGACCGATGACGGCAACGTGGGCGCAATTGCGCGACCCTTCCGTACCGCGTATCTCATACCTGCCGCGCGGCGTGGCTGGCTCGGGGGTAGCGGTGGGCGTCGCTACCGGCGATTGCGGTTCAACCGCCGGCGCCGGCGGCGGTTCCGGCGTATCGGTTGGCAGGGGGGCCGCGACTACGGGCGGGTTGGTGGGCGGCGCTGGCGTGTTGGTCGGCGTATCCGTTGGCGCCGGGGTGTCGGTCGGGATGGGCGTATCAGTAGGCGCCGGCGTGTCGGTGGGGATGGGGGTGTCGGTATAAACGGGCGGGTTGGTGGGCGGCGCTGGCGTGTTGGTCGGCGGGATAGGGGTCAGGGTGAAGGTCGGCAGCGGCGTTCGGGTGGGCCGGGGTGTGGGCACGCTGGCCACTGGCGTATTGGTGGCGCAAGCCAGAGTTGCGGTAATTAGCACGGCCAGCGCCAACCGGCTATGAGCGCCAGGCAGTCTAGACATGCATACCCCGGCCAAATTTATCCCTGTACAATTGGATGGCCCGGCTGACTTCAGCCTTAGCGACCACAGCCGGCTCCCAGCCAACCGGTTTAGTGCGTTTGCCCTCCAAATCTTTGTAAACCTCAAAAAAGTGGGCTACTTCTTTTAAGAAATGTTGGGGGATATCATCCAGGTCCTGGTAACCATCAAAAATGGGGTCGCGCGCCGGTACAGCCAAAACCTTGTCATCGGCCACATTCTGGTCAAGCATTTTGAATAGACCAATCGGCCTGGCCTCGATGATACAACCGGGGAAGGTATGCTCATTAATCATCACCAGAATATCCAGGGGATCGCCATCATCATAAAAGGTACGCGGAATCAAACCGTAATCACCGGGATAATGGAGCGAGGAAAAGAGTACCCGATCCAGCTTAATGATACCCAACTCTTTGCCATACTCGAACTTATTCCGGGAGCCTTTAGGAATCTCGACAATCACGTAGATCACGTTGGGCGGCTGCGGCCCCGGCTCCAGTTGATGCCATAAATTTGGGTGCAACAAATTCATCATACACACTCACTTTCTGGGCAGGAATGGTTTGTTTACCGGCTGAATCTAACACAGAAAGCCGAGGCCGTCAATCCTATGAGTGGCATTGCAAATCGTCCGGCTTGGTGATATACTGCCTCGCAGATGACGCCAACTTTAATTCCAGCTCATATCTGGGTGAGGCCAATTTTACACCGACAGCATCCAAGAGGGTAACGGTGATCAAAGCAGGTCTAATTGGAGCCGGAGCCGGCTTTATCTACATCATGAGTGTGACCCTTCTCTCCCCCTTTTGCACTCTTTGCCTGACGCCTTTACTGGGGTTGGGGGTAGGTTATCTGGCCGGCTGGTTCGACACTCCCCCCAAATCCGACACCAGTGTGGTGCATGGCGCCGTGGCCGGAGTTATCACCGGCTTTGGGGTGGTGCTGGGGCAGATGTTGGCTACGGTGGTCAATGCCATTTTGGTAACCAACTCTGAACAGTTGCCCATATTAATGCGTGAGCTGGGCCTGGCTGAACTTATTATTACCGATAGCAACCAATATTGGCAGGCGACTTTGACCGCTAATTCAATTTGTAGTATGTTCAATCTATTGATGATCGCCGGCCTGGGAGCAGTGGGGGGGCTAATTTGGTTTCAACAAAAGGCCAGAGCTTCGGTGACGAATGTTTCCATCTAAATTCTTTGGCAAATGGTGAACCCGGTTATGGACATCATCGCAGCAGCCCGGCAAGGGCAGGGCGTGATTAAATTAGAGGACGACTCGGCCGAACAGGTGAAGCAAGCCATCACCCAGGTCAGCCGGATCACGGCCAGCGACGGCAACGAGGTCAGCTTTGAGGGGCGCCGGATCGTGGAGGGTCACGGTTTTGCTTTGGAGGTAAACTGCTTTGACATCTACCACTGCCCCAACGGTTATCTCCTCCACACGTATATGGACACGGGGCCTAACTGGGCGGTGGCCGGCCAGACTCTGGCCGAAACCCTCAGCCGCGCCCCGGATCAACGCGTGGCTCGCCGGGCCCGCGGCCTGCTCATTCAGAAGAACCTGATTGCCGACAACCATTGAGGTCGCGTTTATTTTGACACAACCCCGCGGAAAAATATAATAGAAGTTGTAAACAGTTTGCCTCCGTAGCTCAATGGATAGAGCATCAGTCTTCGGAACTGAGGGTTACAGGTTCGAATCCTGTCGGAGGTGCTTCGGTTGAAGCTGCGCAGCGGAGACCCAAATGCTTTGCCGTCAGATGCAAGTAACATCTGGCGGCTTTTTTTTGAGAGGCGCTGGCCGGGCTTTAGCTCACAGTGGGGTAGTAGAATAGGTCGAAATGTGCTATACTGAACCCAACATCATCGAAAACGCCCCGCTGGTGACGGGGTTTCTTGAGTCTCTATCAGGTTGCTACGCACGGCCACCCAATCTGGATATCGATATGATATAGTCTTTCAGATAATGTTTCGGGGTATAGAAACCCGTTTTCTCGGAGAAAACGGGTTTCTGAGCACGAATCTTTTTCTGAACATCTATAGCATAAGGGGCGTCGTCTGGCCGGAGAGGCGGCGCTTTTTGATTGAAATGACCCATCAATCGACAGATTACACCCAACAGAATCTATTTGGAGATGAAAAATTGACATCCAACTCTAACCTGGAAAAAGAGCTGTGGCAGACGGCGGTAAACCTGCGGGGGACGGTGGCCCCGGCGGAATATAAGAACTACGTGCTGCCGCTGCTGTTTATGCGCTACCTATCGCTGCGGTATGAGCAACGGTACGAGCAACTGGCGCTGCTGCTGAAGGACCGGCGCAGCCACTATTACACCGGCGACGCGGCGGTGGACCAGGAAATTCTGGAGGACCCGGTGGAGTACGAAAGCCAGAATGTGTTCATTGTGCCCGACGAGGCCCGCTGGAGCACCTTGCGCCGCCACGCCCGGGCCGACGACATCAAGATCAGGCTGGATAAGGCCATGCGGCTGCTGGAGGAGAGCCACCCCAAGCTGAACGGGCTGCTGCCGCCGATCTACGCCCGCAGCAACCTGACGGTGGAGCAGGTGGCCGGGCTGATCAACCTGTTTTCTAAAGATATCTTCAACCGGCCCGATGGGAGCGATATTTTGGGCCGGGCGTATATGTACTTCATCGCCACCTTTGCCAGCAGCGAGGGCAACCGGGGCGGGGAGTTCTTTACGCCGCAGTCGATTGTGCGGCTGCTGGTGGCCATGCTGGCGCCGAGGCAGGGGATTGTGTTTGACCCGGCGGCCGGCTCCGGGGGCATGTTCATCCAGGCGGAGGAGTTTACCAACAAGGCCCACAGCCTGTCGTTTTACGGGCAGGAGAGCATCGAGACGACGCTGCGGCTGGGCAAGATGAATTTGATGATGCACGGCCTGGATGGGGATATCAAGCTGGGCAACAGCTTGCTGAACGACCAGCACCCGCAGTTGAAGGCGGATTATATCATTACCAACCCGCCTTTTAATATGAGCCAATGGGGGGCGGACAAGATCGACGTGGGCAAGGATGAGCGGCTGACGATTGGCTACCAGAAGGGACAGGTGACCAACGGCAACGCCAACTACATGTGGATGATGCATTACCTGTACCACCTGGCCGACGGGGGCACGGCCGGCTACGTGATGGCCAACGGGGCCATGACGACCAGCCAGACGGCCGAAAAGGCGACCCGGCAGGCGCTGATCGAGGAGGGTTTTGTAGACTGCATTGTACAACTGCCGGATAAATTATTCCCGAGTACGGGCATCCCCTGCTGCCTGTGGTTTTTGAGCAAGAACCGGGCCGGCACGCACGGCTTCCGGCCGCGGCGGGCGGAGATTTTGTTCATCGACGCCCGGCAAATGGGCGAGATGCTGAACCGGCGGCAGCGCTATTTGACCGAGGCCGAGATCAGCAAGATTGCGGCGGCCTACCAGGCCTACCGGCGGCCGGGCCAGGCGCGGCCCGACGAAGCGGGTTTTTGCAAGGCAGCGACGCTGGCGGAGGTAAAGCAGCACGACTTTAAGCTGACGCCGGGGATTTACGTGGGCACCCAGGCGGATGACGAGGAGGGCGAACCGTTTGCGGAGAAGCTGCCCCGGCTGACGGAGGAGCTGCGGGAGTTGTTTGGCCAGAGTGACGAGCTGCAGGCGGCGATTTTGGAAGATTTGGAGGGGTTGGGGTGAAACACGTCGCTTGGTCTCATTTGCCTCTCGGAGAACTAACAGAGAATTACGACTCAATGCGAATACCGGTCAAAGGAATTGATCGGGTGAAGGGACCGTATCCATACTATGGAGCTTCAGGAGTAATAGATTGGATAGACGACTATATATTCGATGGGGAATACCTTCTCGTAGCTGAAGATGGCGAAAATCTCAAAAGTCGTAAAACCCCAATTGCTTTCATGGCCAATGGAAAATTCTGGGTCAATAACCACGCACATATTGTCCGCGGTAATGATAAGGCAGATACCCGATTCTTGATGTACACACTACAGAGAATGGATATTAAGCCCTACTTGACCGGCACCACAATGCCGAAACTCACGCAGAATAATTTGAATCGAATACCTGTCTTAACTCCCCCTCTCCCCACCCAGCGACGAATTGCGGAGATATTGGGCCGGCTGGATGACAAGATCGAGGTGAACCGGCGGATCAACCGGACGCTGGAGGCGCTGGCCCAGGCGCTGTTCAAGCATCACTTTGTGGAGTTTGGCCCGTACCAGGACGACGAGTTTGGGGAGAGTGCGCTGGGGTCGATACCGCGGGGGTGGGGGGTTGGGACGTTGGGTGATATTGCTCGCAATGTAAGAAATGGGATTGATCCAACCGCACTTGAACCGGAAACCCCTTATATAGGGTTGGCTGATATGCCACAGGGCAGTATTACTCTTGATACGTGGGGAGCGGCAGGCGATAGCGTGAGTGGAAAAAGCGTGATGAAAAAAGGGCAATTTCTGTTTGGAAAGCTGCGACCCTATTTCAAAAAAGTGGGAATTGTACCGGTTGATGGGGTGTGTTCAACGGATATTTTGGTGATTGAGCCGAAAGATGAAGCATTTTATGGGGTTGTTTTTTGCCAGTTATTTGACCAGAGTTTCGTCGATTACACCACCGCCGTTTCTGCTGGCACAAAAATGCCACGTGTCAGTTGGGAAATGATGGCGCAGTACAAAATACCCTTGCCTGATCCAACAACAGTGCAACCATTCTCTCAAACAATTAAACGATATGCTGAGATAATCATTCACAACATAATCGAAAACCGCAAACTGGCGGAAGTCCGGGATTATTTACTACCGAAGCTGCTGAGCGGAGAAATTGAATTGTGAATTGTGAATTGTGAATTGTGAATAGTGAATGGCGAATAGTTACGCCTGCTCGCGCTGGCGGTCGCAGGGCAGGGGGCAGGGTCGTAGGTATAGATGTTCAGAAAAGGATTCGTGCTCAGAAACCCGTTTTCTCGGAGAAAACGGGTTTCTATACCCCGAAACATTATCTGAAAGACTATAGCAGGTCGCATGTTGCAGGTTGCAGGGGGCAAGGTCGCAGGTCGCAGGGGAGCAAGGGAGCAGGGAGAGCAGTGGCAAAGAGGGAGCTGATGGCCGGTAAAGATGGGCCGGTGGTGCATCATTATTTTGTGGATGAGGCCGGGGATTTGAACCTGTTCAACAAGAAAGGACAGGCGCTGCTGGGTAAAGCCGGGGTGTCGTACTTCTTTATGGTCGGGGTGGCACAACTGCCGGAGCCGGCGGAGGCGGCGCGCCAACTGGAGGAGCTGCGGCAAACGCTGGTGGCGGACCCGTACTTTAAGGGGGTGCCGTCGATGCAGAAGACGGCGCTGGCTTTTCACGCCAAGGATGATGTGGCGGAGGTGCGGCGGGAGGTGTTTAGGCTGTTGCCGCAGTTGGGGGCCAAGGTGCAGGTGGCAATCCGGTGCAAGTCGATTTTGGTGCGGGAAGGACAGGCCCTGTTCCGATACCGGCAGAGCAAGCTGCAGGCTAATGACGTGTATGACGACCTGATCAAACGGCTGTTCAGGAATCTATTACACAAGGCTGAGCGGAACGAGATTATGTTTGCCCGGCGGGGGACGGCCCCGCGCAAGGCGGCGCTACAGCAGGCAATCGAGCGGGCCAGGGAGAATTTTGCGGCCAGGTGGGGTGATCGAGGAGTGAAACCGACTCGAATTCAGGCGGCCTACCCGCACAGCCAGGCCGGACTACAGGTGATCGATTATTACCTGTGGGCGTTACAGCGATTTTACGAGCGAGGGGAGAGCCGATTTTTTGAGTTGCTGGCCCCAGGTTACCGGTTGATTATGGACCTGGATGACAAACGGCATAAGCCGTACGGCAGTTGGTACAGTGACAAGAACCCGCTGACGCTGGAGAAGCTGGCCTGGAAATTTTACCAAACAAAAAAATAACCCTCACGCAGACTAGGTTTGGCCGGGCAGGCCAACCAAACACCCGGCATGAAGCCGACTTTCATCTGCGGCAGGGTCAGTTTCAATTATACACCCAATCGACCAAAAATTCAACGGTGAGTTCGCTATGTCAATCAACACCGGCACGGAAAGCCAATTTGAAGAGACGGTCATCGACCGGCTGAAGGCGCTGGGCTATCGCTACCAGTACGGGGGGGAGGTGGCGCGGAGCGGGCCGGCGGCGGTGGTGCTGACCGAAGAGCTGCGGGGCTATTTGCAGCGGCGCTACCGGACGCTGCCGGCCGGGGTGATCGAGCAGGCCATCGAGCAGATCACCAATCCACCAGGGCTGACGGTGGAGCGGCGGAATATGGCCTTTCAGAAGCTATTGCGGGCCGGGCTGATTGTGACCTATGAAGCGGGTGGGGTGGAGCAGTCGGCCCACATTTATCTGGCCGACTTTGAGCGGCCGGAATTGAACGAGCTGGTGGTGGTGAACCAACTGCCCATCCACAGCCCGAGCACGGGCAACGACCGGCGGCCGGATGTGATCATCTACCTGAATGGGCTGCCGGTGGTGCTGTTTGAGCTGAAGAACCCGTGGCACCCGGAGCCAACGGTGAACGATGCTTTTAACCAACTGCAACATTACCTCCACGACCTGCCCCAACTATTCACCTTTAACGGCTTTTGCGTAATCTCGGACGGCAACCGGACCCTGCACGGAGTGCACTCGGCGGCGTTGGAGTGGTTTGCGGCCTGGAAGTCGATTGACGGGCGGAACGTGGAACCGCCGACGACGAGCACGACCAAGACGCTGATCGAAGGACTGTTTCCCAAAGAGCGGCTGCTGAACTATCTGCGCAACTTTATAGTGCACGAAGTGGTGCACGACAAGATCACCAAGAAGGCGGCCAAGTACCACCAGTTCTTCGCGGTCAACTTTGCCGTGGAGCAGGTGGTGCGGGCGATGCAGCCGGAGGCGGACAAGCGGGCCGGGGTGGTGTGGCACACCCAGGGTTCCGGCAAAAGCCTGGAGATGGTCTTTATGGTGGGCATTTTGCGGCGCTGGCCGGGACTGAACCCGTCGATTGTGATCCAGGTGGACCGGACCGATTTGGATGACCAGCTTTACGACAGCCTGGTGGCGGCCGAGCCGCTGATTGGGCGGGTGAGCCAGGCGGAGAGCGTGGATGATCTGCGGCAGAAATTGCGGACCGAAGGGGGGGAGGTCATCTGCACTACCATCGAGAAATTCGCCCTGAAAGAGGGGGAGCGGCAGCACCCGCTCCTGTCGACGCGGCACAATCTGCTGATTGTGGCCGACGAGGCCCACCGGACCCAGTACGGCTTTAGCACCGAGCTACGGCAACGGGAAGGGGGCAGTTACACCACCAGCCAGGGGCACGCCCTGAATATACGCCAGGCGCTGCCGAACGCGGCCTACATTGGCTTTACGGGCACGCCGATTGACCGGGAGGATGCCAACACCATCCAGATTTTTGGGGATTACATCCACGTGTATGACATGCAGCAGGCTAAAGAGGATGAGGCGGTGGTGCCGATCTATTACGAAGCCCGGCATATTCCGCTGAAGCTGATCAACCCCAACATCGATCAGGAGGTGGACGCCCTGGCGGAGGTGAATGAGGTCGACGTGACCACGCTGGACCTGGCGATGGCCAAGTGGTCGGCCATCGAGCAGGCAGCCGGGGTGGAAGAGCGGTTGGAAGTTTTGGCCCGGGATTTGCTGGCGCATTTCAACCGGCGGCAGCAGACGCTCAACGGCAAGGCCATGGTGGTCTGTATGAGCCGGCGCAACGCGGTGAAGCTGCACAAGGCGCTGACGGCGCAGCCGGAGTGCCCGCCGCTGAAGGTGGTGATGACCGGCGACGTGACCAAAGATCCGCCAGAATGGAGCCAGGCCGGCCACCTGACCACCAAGGCGGCGCGGGATGAGATTAAGGGCCATTTTGTGGAGCCGGACGACCCACTGAAGCTGGTGATTGTGTGCGATATGTGGCTGACTGGCTTTGACGCGCCCTGCCTGAATACGCTGTATGTGGACAAGCTGATGAAGGGGCACAACCTGATGCAGGCCATTGCCCGGGTGAACCGGATTTTTAAGGACAAGCCGGGCGGGCTGATTGTGGATTTCATCGGTATCGACGACCGGCTGAAGGAGGCGACGCGCAAGTACACCAACGGCGGCGGCCGGGGCAAGTTGACCCAGGCGCTGGAGGAGGAGGCGCTGGATTATTTTGTGCGCCAATTGCAGATTACGGCCAGCAATATGCCCGACCCGGCGGCGGTGAGTTTGCCTAACGAGGTTTATGCCCACTGGCGTAACTTGAGCAACATTCAACTGGAAGATTTGGCCAGCTACGTGTACGGCACCTTGATGGGAGACGAACAGCACAAAGAGGACTTTTTGAGCGACGAGTATAAGCTATCAAAGGCGTTTAGCCTGGTGCGGCACCTGCCGGAGGCCCAGGCCCGGGCCGAGGAGGTGGGTTTTTACCAGCTGGTGCGTAAGCAGCTACGCAAGGCGGACCCGGTGACGACGCAGCGGACGCGGGAGCTGGAGGGGGCGGTGCGGGACCTGCTGGATGAGAGCATTACGGCCCAGCCGGCGGTGGACATTTACGCGGTGGCCGGGCTGGACAAGCCGGACGTGTCGATTTTGGATGGGAAGTTTTTGGCGGGGCACGGCCAGGACGAGCGCAAGGAGGATTTACAGGTGCGGCTGCTGGCCAAGCTGCTGGCGGATGAGATCGAGGCGCGGCGGCGGAAGAATATTGTGCGCTACCGCTCTTACAAGGAGATGCTGGAGGAGGCGCTACGCAAATACAACAACCGGGCGATCACGGCCCAAGACGTGGTGGCGGTGATGCGGGAGATTCGCAGCCAGCAGCGGGCGGAAAGCCAACGGCAGGCGGAGCTGGGGCTGAATGATGAGGAGCTGGCCTTTTATGACGTGATCGTGTTGGGCGAGGGGATCGAGCTGCACCAGACGGATGAATGGATTGCGAATTTGGTGCGGCAGGTGGTGGAGGCGGTGCGGACAAACCTGGAGGTGGATTGGACCAAACCGCACCGGAGCAGCGTGGCGGCGGCGGTGCAGAGCGCGGTGGGGCTGGTGCTGCGCCGGAACCGGATTAGAGGGGAGCAGTTCCATTTTTTGCGGGAACGGCTGATGAAACAGGCGGAGGCGACCTATGCTCGCTGGCCGGAGGTGGCGTGAGGGGGGAGGGGAGCGTGGTGCGTGAAGGGGAGTTTTGAGTTTTGAGTGATGAGTTAGGGGCAAGTGGCAGGGGGAGTTTTGAATTATGAATTATGAATTATGAATTATGAATTATGAATGGTGAATGATGAATTGTGAACCCGTAGGGCAGGTGTTGTGAATTGGCAAGTGTCAGGTGGCGGAGGAGCAGGGGCGTTACCAGCCGGCCGGTTGGCGAAAAACGCCGTTGGCGTCGGTTAACTGCGCCGGGAATTGGCTGGCTTGCAGCGGGCCGCGCCGAATCTTTTTGATAAAAGAGGCATGGTGCAGCAGCACCCGGCTGGGCTGCTGTTGAGGGTTCAAAATGCCTACCGGCAGGTTCAGCTCATAGCACACTATCTTAACCGGCTCTAACAGGTCGGAGTCGTTGGTAATCAACACGGCCATATCGTACCGCCCGCGGTGGCCGTCGTTGACCAGGTGGGCGGCGATGTTCACATCGGAACCTTTTTCTTCGGTTTTGATGACCTTCACCTGTCGAGCGGGGTTATTGGCCAAGGGCATCAAAATCTCGTGGGCCAGAAAATGACCGTAGATAATTTGCAGGTTGGTGTAGTAGTCAACAAGATGTTGAACACTGGGAAGCTGCAATGTATCCCTCTGGAGTCGAGGCTTTAGCCGGTAATTGGGCGCAAAAAACCGGCTGAAGCCTCGACTCCAACTGTTCAAAATGTCTCTGACTACTACAATAATTTGCAGGTTGGGCAGCGTTTGCAGCGCCCGCAGGTAAGTTTGCTGGCGGGTGGGCTGGTCGGGGTCGTGGGGCCGGGCGCTGACCCTGGCGGTAAAATATTTGATTTGGACAAGTTGGTTTTGAGGGAGCAGCAACCGGCACAATTGGTGCAGGTTAAGCCATTTATAGGGCGTGCCTTTGAGCGCCCCGTAATAGAGGTTGAAGCCGTCAACGTAGACAATTGTGCGCATAAGTGGAGAAAAAGCTGAGGCCGCAACCGGAGCTGCGGCCTCGCGCCCTACCCCCGAAGGGGTAAGGGGGATATATGGTTATCATAACCGGGGTGAAGGGAACTGTCAAATTTTTTGCGCAGCCATCGTGATCTCCCAGGTTCTGGTCAAAGTTGTGAGGATGTAAACAACATCTTCTACGCAGAACAGGTTGACACGTATTGGGTGATACCGTCTTTGGAGCTGGTGGAAGAGACCCGGCAGAACAAAAGCGGGAGTAACGCGGGCAGGTACAGCATCAACTTTTGTAATGAGGGCAAAGGCGGGATTAGGCCGCGGCCCCGGTTTAAGCGGTATGAGGATGCGTTTGAGGTGTTGAAGTGGGACTGACGGCAGGGGAGCGGGGGGGAGTTTTGAATTGTGAATTGTGTAGGATTTACGCAGTTGCCCGTTTAAATGTCATTTCGAGCGAGGTACGAGCGAGAAATCCCTGAGAATTATGTTTGCAAAGTGACTCTGTAGGGATTTCTCTTCGCTTCGCTCATCGAAATGATATGAACTGCGTAACTCCTATTGTGAACAATGAGTTGTGAGTTGTGCGAGGGAGGCAGGGGGGAGGGGAGCACGTTGCAAGTTGCCGGTAAAAAAACTTTTAAGGTTATTTTCTGATTGATTGACAAATTTAACATTGCGGCAAGGCCGAAGTTTGCCAAAAATGGCTTCAGGCTA
>CAYNLK010000011.1:0-159712 GCA_964398055.1 uncultured Caldilineaceae bacterium | reverse complement strand
TTTTTAAGCTGCCAAAAGTGTCAACCTATCTCTGACCGTAATTGAACCATCCCATTAGAGTTTATTGGAAATAAGAATAGCTCACGGATTTTCACGGACCGCGAAGCGCACAGAAAATCAAAGCAAAATCCGTGAAATCTGTGTTAATCCGTGAGCTATATCAGCCTTGTCAGGCAATCACTCTTATTTCCAATAATGTTTATTATAAATGGCAAACCCCAATTCTCATACCCCAAATCTCTAATCTACTCTATCTATGGGTTCGCATAAACTATCTTAAACCGGCTTGGCGCACGAGGCTAAAGCCATCGTGCTGAGAGAGCGAAGCCCTTACGGGCTAAAATTCTAGCTCGAAGAGCTTTGTCCTTCACTTGCACCTACGCCGTCCTTCGGATGCAGGTGTCAGAGCGACGGCTTAAGTGTAGCACCCTGTGGGTTAACCTCGCTCATTGGCCCGGTTATCGGGTTTGGAGGGTAAACCCATAGATAGAGTAATCCCCAATCCCCAATCTCTAATCTCCAATCTCTAATCTCTAATCTCTAATCTCTAATCTCTAATCTCCAATCTCTAACACCACCCTAAAGCCGCGCCACCTGATCTTGCTGTCGGGATCGGAGTAACTACGGGCGCTGCATCTTAGCCTGGCCGGCTCGTCTCGGAAGGAGCCGCCCCGGTGCAGCCGAAAGACTCGCGGCAGGCGTTGATCGGCGGCCAAATCTTCGCGGCCATCACCGGCTTGATAGGGATAGGGAAAGTCGCACTGGTTGAGGTTGCTGCCCCAGAGAGTGCTGGTCCACTGCTGCACATTGCCGACCATAGCCAAACAGCCATAAGGGCTGGCCCCGCCCGGATAGGCCGTCACCGGGGCCGTATCGGTTTGACCTTGCGGGCAGCGGCCCTCGGTCCACTCGTTGCCCCAGGGATAAATTTGCCCATTTTCGCCGCGGGCGGCCTTCTCCCACTCGGCTTCCGTGGGCAGGCGATAGCTCCGGCCGGTCTGCTGGCTGAGCCAGCGGCAGTAGGCCAGGGCGTCGCGCCAGCTCACGCCAACGACCGGGTGGTCCAGCTTGTCGCCGGGCGGTTCACGCAAAAACCAGCCGGCCTTGCGGGGCGACTCTTGCTGCCTGGCCTGTTTGATGAATTCGGCGTATTGGGTGTTGGTAACCGGATAGAGGCCGATGCGGTAGGCTGCCAGGTTGACCTGGTGCGGCGGCGTCTCCTCAGCCGAGACGTGACTGCCCATCAAAAATGGTCCGGCCGGGATCAAGATGGTTTCCGGCTCAAAGGGTAGCGTTGGTTTCTCCAGCTTGAGCTGCTCCAGGTCGACCTGCTCGACATTGGCGGCCACCAGCAGCGGGCGAAGCTCCACCTTGAGCTGCCGCAGCCCGGCTTCGGTCAGCTCGGTAGCCAGGGCTTGTTGGATCAGAGCGATGGCGCGGCGGTGGTCCTCAATTTCGTTGAGCAGCTTAAGCTCAGGCGTGCTGCCCTGCCTGGCCTTGCGTTCCTCCAAAATATTCAGATTGGCGGCAGTGCGTTGCAACAGTTGTTTAAGCGTCATCACGCCGGACCTCTACATTATGTTAGTGAGCGTGGGGCTAAAACCATTATACAACAAATAGTATTTTTTTCCTATGTCAAGGGGAAAAGTATTTAGGCGACCGGCGCTTTTGGTTTTAAGCGCCGGTCACTTTTGCACTTGTTCTGGACATGAGCCATAATCCTGTATTACGGCCACATTACTATGGATATGTTGGGATGGCTGGAGGAACCGCGCTGCTTCAATGAAATGCACATCAGGGTGGCCGGAGACTGGTACGACCCGGACCTTGTCAAAACCGTTACCGATGAAGTGCAGGATAAAATTGAGCAGAGCGACCACACCGTGCTATTTACCCTGACCCAAAGCCCTGACCAGCCGCCGATAAATTACGTCATCCAGGCTGTTTTAGCCATTTTGGGCGCAGTTGGGCTGCTGTCGCTCATTTTAAGCGGTTTTTGGTGGTCAATACCATCTCGGCCATTTTAACCCAACAGGTAACCCAGATTGGGGTGATGAAAACCCTGGGCGCTCGCACCGGCCACATTGTGCGGATGTATATGGTGATGGTTTTGGCCTTTGGATTTTGGACTGTTAGCCCTGCTCATTGCCCTGCCCCTGGGCGGCGTCAGCGCTTTTTATATTAGCCAATTTATGGCCGGGCTGCTCAATTTTGATATTGTTGATTTCCAGATACCGCGGTTGGCCTTTCTTACAAGTGGCTATTGCCCTGTTGGTGCCACTGGCGGCCGGTTTCTTTCCGATATTGGCCGGGACGCGCATTACCGTGCGCGAGGCCATTAGCAGCCATGGGCTGGGCAAGGGTCAGTTTGGAACCAGCCGCATTGACCGGTGGCTCGCCAGCCGGACGCTGTTACGCTGGCTTACCCGTCCGACTTTAATCTCTTTACGCAACACCTTTCGCCGCAGAAAACGGTTGCTGCTGACCCTGGGCACGCTCATTGTCGGCAGCGCCGTATTTATCACTTTGGCCAGCCTGCAAAGCTCGCTGTGCGGGACCTTGGATAACATGCTGTCCTACTACCAGTATGATGTGGCGGTGATGTTCAGCCGGCCCTACCGGGTAGAGAAAGTAGCCCGCACCCTGGCCCAGTTGCCGGGCGTGGTAGATACGGAAGGGCTTGTCTATTACACCACCCGCCGGGTCCGGCCCGACGGCACCAACAGCGCCAACATCACCCTGTTTGCCCCTAAATCCGATACCAGGGTGATTAAACCTACGCTGATTGAAGGCCGCTGGCTGCACCCGGAGGATGAAAATGCCGTGGTATTAGATACCATCGTCCTCCGCGACGAGCCGGACATCCGGGTGGGCGATGAGATTATTCTCAAAATAGCGGGCAAAGAGCGGAGCTGGCAGGTGGTTGGTCTGGCCCAGGGCGCCAACGTTACCCCTTTGGCCTTTGTCAGATACGAAACCTTAAGCCGGATGCTGGGCCAAACGGGCCGGGCCGATTACGTGATGGTGGTCACCCGGCAGCACGATGGCGCTTACCAAACCGAAATGAGCCATATCATCGAAGATCACCTGGCCAAAGCGGGCTTTCGGGTCAGCATCGTGGCCCCGGCTGAATTGGACAAGCAAAACATCGAAAGTATGTTCTATATCGTCTCGGCTTTATTGGTTATTGTAGCCCTTGTGCTGGCCGCCGTCGGTGGATTGGGCTTAATGGGCACTATGAGCATCAACGTGCTGGAGCGCACTCGCGAAATTGGGGTCATGCGGGCCGTGGGTGCAGCAACCCAGGCGATCCTTAAAATCATCCTGTTTGAAGGTATCTTCATTGGCGCCATAAGTTGGCTGGCCGGCGCGCTGATTGCCCTACCCCTAAGCCGGTTGATTAGTGATGCGGTGGGCCAACTCTTGTTGGGTTGTCCACTTGATTACGCCTTTTCTAACGGCGGGACGCTGCTGTGGCTAATCCTGGTCATGGTTCTGGGGGCTGTTGCCAGTTTGCTGCCGGCCCTCAACGCCGCCCGGTTGACAGTGCGGGAGGTGTTGGCCTATGAGGAGGCTTTTAGCCCAGGCCAACGAGACAGGATTATGATTGGCCAATTCCTGGCCACCAGTCTGGGGGGGAGTCGGCCATAGGATAAACCTGGCCCTGGTCAATGCCGACGGCGCTGCCCATTTTGGGCCTAAATTTATACCATTGGCGAAGTGGAAACCCACGCCCTGGACGGCGTAGGTTTAAATCAAGAAGATTCTTCGCAACTGCGGCTATCCCCTGGAGGCTACGGTAGTATTCCCCACAGGCGGATGGTGCCATCTTCACCGCAGGAGGCTATCAGCTTACCATCCGGCGAGAAGGCCGCGCCCTCCACCTTGTCAGTATGGCCGGTTAATTTAGATAACTCCTGCCCATTGGCGACCCAAAGTTTCAAGGTCTTGTCCCAACTACCCGAAACCAGTATCTGACCATCAGGTGAGAAGTCCAGGCTGACCACGCCGTCCGTATGCGCCCTGATTTTACCAAGCTCCTGCCCGGTGGTAGTGTCCACAAACTGCACGGTCTTGTCATCGTTGCCGGCGGCCAGGAACTTACCATCGGGCGAGAAAGCCACGCTCATCATATACTTGGGCGGCCCCGTCACGCTGTACAGTTCTTGCCCGCTGGCAGCGTCCCACAGTTTGGCGGTCCAGTCATCGCTGGCCGAGGCCACCAGCTTGCCATCCGGCGAGAAGGCCACGCTCTCCACATACTTGGTATGCCCGCTCAAGGTTCGTAGCTCGGCCCCATTGTCAACATCCCATAGCTTCACGGTGTTGTCCCAACTGCCGGAAACCAGTTGCTGGCCGTTGGGCGAGAACGCGACGCTCATAACATAGTTCGTATGTCCGTCCAAAGCCCGTAATTCTTCACCACTGGCAACGTTCCACAGTTTGACGGTGTTGTCCCACTGGCCCGTGGCCAGCAGCTTGCCATCGGGCGAGAAAGCCACACTGGCGACGCGGGCGCCGGTGGGGATAAAGCGCAGCTCGGTCAGGGTTTCAATCTCGTACAGGTGTACTCCGGTGGGAGAAGCTGCGGCCAGCACTCTCCCATCGGGCGACCAGGCTACTTCCCTGGCATTCTCCTGGCCTTCAGCCCGTGCTATTTCAACGACATCCTTGGCATTAGCCGAGGTGATAACCGCCGCCGGTATGGGCACCGGCGTCCCGGCCAGAACGGCTTTGGATCCACCGGAAAAACTCCAGCCAAAGACTATTGCCCCCAGAAAAAATACCAAGAACAAGACTGCGGCCACAATGATAGCTGCTATCACAATCCGATAGATCGGTCTGCTTTCATCAGTCATAGTTCCCTCCCTGTCATCAAACCGGCTGACCCTCATTTTGAATTGAAACGGCGCTACTGCTAGAGCCTTGTCCGGCAAATTTTAGCCCGCTGAGTTCATTATATTTCTTCAAACTCAAGGGAGCAAAAGTTCGTTTAGATTTGTGAAATAGTACTCTTTTTGTTTGACAAAATGCTCTTTTTTGACTAAAAAAATTATTGCCTTTATACTGGAAGCAGCTACCTAAAGAATTTGAGAATCGATTTGCAGCAGGAGGCGGCAATGAAATACCACGTTTGGTTTATTCTGGCAGCCTTGTGGCTGGCTTCGTGCGGCGGGGGGCGCGTTCCGGCGACGCCCGTGGCTCAAGTTGTTTGTACTCCGGTTGCCAGGCAGACAGATGTTGTCCAAACGGCTATAGACGCCGGAGCGGTTGTGGTTTATGAACGTATCGGTGAGGCGACGTGCGTCGATGAAGTGTGGGCCTTTTATCCCGACGGGCGCATTGAAGGCGACGATGGTCGGACTACGGTTGAGAAAACGGTGACGCCCGAAGAGATCTCCACCTTGTTATCCGAAATTGATGAGTTGGGCTTCTTTGACCTTACCAGCACTAAACATACTGCTTGTAAGGAATGTTTTGCCTATCAAATCACAGTCACTCACGGCGACCTGGTCAAAACTGTGTCGGCGGTGGATGGCGGAACGGATACGCCGGGCGCGTATTGGCAAGTTTTTGCCAAGATTAAGCGTCTTCTCCCCAAGTCTTCTGAAGATTAAAACAGGGGAGTCATCACGAGTTTAACGGCACACCACCGGGAATGAAAATTGGATCTTTTGGATGTGATGGGATAATGAGGTCAAATCCGTGAAACGTAAAACGTGAAACGTAAATTCATGCATCACATTTTACGTTTTACCAGGCGGGATGGAACCAAATTTTGCCATCCTCATGCCGGGTATCTATTCTGAAGGTCGAGATTGCCTAAAAGACAATTGCCTGCCAGTTAATGCGGCAGGCAATTTTTATTTGACTATTCAGGCGTTTGGCTATTAAAGATCGGTCAAGTCGATCAAATAGTTTGAAAAAAGTCTTTCACGTTTTTGCTCGACGCTTAACAAGAGATAAAGTTCCTTGACCTCCGGGGGAACCTCGACCTGTGTTTCAAATTCTGAGGTGCCTCCATCTGGACCGGCGGTGGGCACATCGACGATGTCAGGACTAACCCGGGCCCCGTACACAATGCCATCGCTCCCTAGAACAGGGGGTGTACCAATGTGAACTTTGGTGCCATATTCGCCCGGATTGGTGACTTTCCACTGGAACGAAATGCCATTGTCAGTGCGGTTAACGCCGGTATTGATTAAAGTACACTTGTTCAAAGCAGGTATTTCTTCGGTAATGGCATGAGGTTGAACTTCTGATGCGGCCACCGGATAAGTAAGGGTTGAGGTCGCCTGGGCCAAATCGACCTTCAACTGGCTTTGAAAGACGTTTTGGCCTTTTTCATAATAGTCGTACTCTCCGGTTACAAGGGTGTAAGGGATGGTTAGAGAGCCAGCCGATAATGATGTTGGCACTTTACATTCCACATACAGGGTTTGTTTGCCCTCTCGCCTGGAGATGTAACCTTGCATTTGAAAACCGGGAGGCAAATAGTGTCCGCCGCTACTCACCTGGACCGTGTCGCACGGGTATTCTTTCCCATCCGGGCCGGTCAGCTTGGTCGGCTTATCCTTAGGCGCCGCAGCCGCTATCGAACTCCACTCACCGGAGTCATTGCGGGCGGCCAGGTCCACGTGCAGAATTATCCCGCCGTCGTCTGCCGGAGACTCGGTGATGTTGATGGGGATGAGCGACCAGTCTTTTACTGAGGTAGGCAAGGGCGTTGATTCAGCCCCGCCCTGACCACCCCTGCACCCGGTGGCAATTACCACAATCAACAACGATACGATCAACAGGCCCAACCACATCTTCTTTGATGTATCCATCTCTCTTGCTCCTTTTTATGATGTCAAATACATTGGACTTTAAAGAGCTTCTTGACCAGCAATAGTAACTGGCCTAGTTTTCGGTACGAAACTCCGTAGTAGATAGGGCATCCTATGCCCTACCGCCGGGCATAGGATGCCCCGGCTTCCGTTTCGCACCGGGTACTGGCCTAGGCCAGTACAGTTTGACCTTGATTGGCCTCTTCGCTCTCGGCGACTCCGTTTTTCTCTCTCTTGCGCGCCGCAATCGTAATTTGTCGGCGCTTTTGGCCTGAAGCAGCAAAGGCGCTTTGAACGCCGATGAAGATCAGGGTGAGCAAGCCGATGGCGATTCTGGTCCACCAGGAACTAAGCTCACCGTTGAACATAATGAGCACCTGGATTAAGCCGGTGATCAAAACGCCAAACAGCGTCCCAAACACATAACCCACGCCGCCGCTGAGCAGCGTGCCGCCAATGACCACCGCGGCAATCGCATCCAATTCGAGCATCATGGCGTTGAGCCCATAACCCGATAACAGATAGATGCTGTAAACGATGCCGGCCAGCGATGACAAGAAACCGCTCAGGGTGTAGACCAGCACTTTGGTCCGGGCCACCGGCAGCCCCATGAGCAGAGCCGATTGCTCATTACCGCCAATGGCGTAAACAGTCCGGCCAAAGTGGGTGAAGTGAGCCAGATAGATGGCCGCCGCCAGGACCACCAGGGCAATAGCAACATTGGCTGAGATAAACGTACCACCAAACAAGGGAATCCGGTAGAGGGCTACGGCCCGGTAGAAAGGATCGCTAATGGAAATGGCATCGAGACTGATGAAAAAGCACATCCCCCTGGCAAAAAACATGCCCGCCAGGGTCACAATAAAGGGCTGCACCTTGAAGAAGTGAATGATGCCGCCCATAATTGCCCCCAATGCGGCCCCCATCAGCAGCATCAGCGGAATGACCAGGGCCGGACTCAGCCCCTCTTTTTCCAGCAAATGGGCTGAAGCAACCGTGGTGAGAGCAATCACTGCCCCAACGGAAAGATCGATGCCGCCCGACAGGATCACAAAGGTCATCCCAATCGAGGTGATGAGCAAAAAGGCGTTATCAATAAGAAGGTTCAAGAATACTTGTGAGTCACGCATACCCACATATTGAGTTGCGCCATATGTGTAACCCAAGATGAAGAGGATAATTGTGGCCAGGAGGGGTATGAATTTTCGCTCTATTCTTAAATTCTTCATGATGGTTGGACTCCTTTCCGCTCAATAACTCTGCCCAGCACATTCTTAAACTGTTCCGAATAAAGTAGGATGACGATTAACACCACCAGGGCTTTGATGGCCGAAGCAGCCATTGCCGGAACGCCCAGGGCGTACATTGTGGTGGTGGTGGCCTGAATAATCAAGGCGCCCACCACACTGGCCAGCAGCGAAAAGCGGCCGCCCGACATCAAGGTCCCGCCAATGACGACGGCCAGAATCGCATCCAGCTCTGAAAAAAGCCCAATATTGTTGGCGTCGGCGCTTTTGACGTTTGAACTGACGATCAACCCGGCAATTCCGGCGCAGAAACCGCAAAAGGTGTAGGCAATCAGCTTGATGTTCTTCTCATTGATCCCGCTGAAAAAGCTGGAGCTGGCGTTGATCCCAACCGATTCTACGAACAGCCCGATGGCCGTCCTTCTGGTCATCAGCCAGGCGAACAGATAAACAGCGGCCACGATGAAGAGGGTGAAAGGCAAACCCAGTAAATAGCCGTTCCCAACAAAGAAGTAAGGTGAATAATAAATGGTGATAATTTGCCCGTTAGTGATTAACTGGGCGATGCCCCGCCCGGCGACCATCAGGACGAGGGTGGCGACCATGGGTTGGATGTTAGCTCGGGACACCAGCAAGCCATTCCATATCCCGCAGAGTGTAGAAACTACCAGCGCTACCAGAATCACGACCCACAAGGGTGTGGCGGTCACATTCTCGATCAGTTTTTCGGAACCGATCAATTGTCGGCCCAGAGCCGGATTAATCAGAACGGCAGCCGCGCCGGCCGAGATGGCCATTACTGCCCCAACCGAAAGATCAACCCCGGCCGTGGCAATCACCATCGTCATCCCAATGGCCAGTAGCATCAACGGCGCGCCGCGGTTCACTACATCGATCAGGCTACCAAACAGATGACCATCTTTAATCTCAAGGGTAAAAAAACCGGGTACAAAGATCAGATTAAAGATCATAATCAAAGCCAGGGCCACTAAAGGCCAAAACAGTTGACTATCCCTTAAATGTCTCCAGGATAATTTTGACATCTTCAACTCCCCGCCATCGTTTGCATAATCTTATGTTCATCGATTTCATCACCGGAAAATTCGGTCACTTTCTCCCGGTCTCTCAAGACCATCACCCGGTGGCTGGTACGCAAGACTTCCTCTAACTCTGAGGAGATAAACACACAAGCCTTGCCTTCGTCAGCCAGTTCAAGCACCAGTTTTTGAATTTCAGCTTTGGCGCCCACGTCAATACCTCGGGTGGGTTCATCCAGGATCAAAAGCTGGGGATTGGTGGCCAGCCAACGGGCGAGGATAACCTTTTGCTGGTTACCGCCACTCAGATATTTCACTTTCTGATCGGCCGAGGGGGTGGTGATGCCCAGCAAATTGATGTACTTTTCGGCCAGTTCATACTGCTTTGGCTTGCTGAGAAATTTGAACCAGCCCCGGCTGGCCTGTATGGCCAGAATAATATTTTCCCTGACGGTCAGGTCATCCGCCAGCCCGTCAGCTTTTCTATCTTCAGGACAGAAGGCAATACCCCTGGTAATGGAAGCCAGCGGCGAAAACTTTTTAACAATTTTCCCGGCGAAGGTTAAAGAGCCGCTATCAGGTTTGTCAACCCCAAACAGGAGGCGGGCGGTTTCGGTCCGCCCCGAGCCCAACAGCCCGGCAAAACCAACCACTTCGCCGGCATGCAAATCCAGATCAAAGGGTTCAATCGAGCCGGTCCGGCCCAGTTCTTTGGCCTGCAATAGGGCTTCTGTTTTAATATGTTGGCTGCTCTCTCGCTTGATTTTTGACATATCATCAAAGTCACTCAGCGTGCGGCCGATCATTTTGGCAACCAACTCCATATACGGTATGACCGCTGTTTCATAGGTCCCCACCAGTTTCCCATTTCTGAGGACCGTAATTCTATCCGCCACTTCGTAGACCTGATCAATAAAATGGGTGATGAAGATAATGCCCATACCCTCATCTTTTAATTTACGCATCACCTGGAACAGTTCATCGGTTTCATGGGCATCAAGGCTGGACGTAGGCTCGTCCAGGATCAGCAGCTTGGCCGATGAAATTTCGAGAGCCCGGGCAATGGCCGCCATTTGCTGGATAGCTACCGAATAGGCGCCCAGGGTCTGGGTCACATCGATGTCAATATCCAGCCGTTGCAGAATTTGCTTGGCCCGGGCATTCATGGTCCGCCAATCAATACTTCCTGCTTTTCTTGGTTCCCGGCCAATCAAAATATTTTCGGCGACTGTTAGATTAGGGCATAGATTGATCTCCTGGTAGACCGTGCTGATCCCCAGTTCCTGGGCATGTTGGGGCGATTTGGCCAGGATTTCTTTGCCGTCGAGGACAATGACGCCGGCATCCTGTCGCTCTACACCGGTTAACACCTTAATCAGGGTAGACTTGCCCGCGCCGTTTTCGCCCACCAGGGCATGGATCTCACCCCTTTTGAGAAAAAAATCTACACCTTCAAGGGCTTGCACCCCGGGAAAGGCTTTGTCTATCCCGGTCATCGTGAGAAGATAATTATTAGATTCCGACATAATGTTCCCTACCTCTGATTCTTCAACCTCGAGGGTGCGTCCAAAATTTTTGGAAAGCACCGGGGAGACACATCCCCGGTCTGCCTAAAATGTCGGACACGCCCAACCTCAAAGAACCTTTTTATGATGAAAGAAGCGGCGCTAAAATTAACGCCGCTTCTTGGTTGGAGTTATCTTTTAGCGAGTGCGTAGATACCAACTCTTATTCGCAATGACGACACCCTAATTTTAGTATTTGCGAGTCGGCAAGATTTCTTCGGCGTTGTCAGGGTAATAGATACTTTCTTCAGAGGGAACCCACTTGGGCACTTCTTCGCCGTTGACCACCTTCAGAGCTAACTCATAGAACTGCGGGCCTAACAGCGGGTTGCACTCAACCGTGGCATTCAATTTGCCGGCTATCATCGCCTCAAAGGCGCCCCGGACCGCGTCGATCGACACGATGATGATATCCTCGCCGGGCTTCAGGCCATACTCTTCAATGGCCTGGATGGCCCCGATGGCCATATCGTCGTTGTGGGCGTACACGGCATCGATCTTATCACCGTGCTTTTTCAGGAAGGCCTCCATCACTTCTTTGCCTTTGGCCCGGGTAAAGTCACCGGATTGCGAGTCCATGATGACCATATCAGGGTACTCTTCCAGGATTTCGCGGAAGCCTTTACCGCGGTCATTGGCCGGAGCAGAACCAACCGTGCCGACCAGCTCGACAATGTTGCCTTTGCCTTCCATCAGTTTGGCCATCACCCGAGCCGAGTTACGACCCTCTTCCACAAAGTCAGAACCCAGATAAGTCACGTAGAGGTCTTCAGGCACGTCGGCGCGGCGGTCAACCAGAATGATCGGAATGCCGGCATCCTTGGCTTCCTTGAAAACCGTTTCCCAACCGGTTTCCACTACCGGCGGGATGCCAATCACATCAACCTTCTGGGCGATGAATGAGCGCAGCGCCTTGATCTGGTTCTCTTGCTTCTGCTGCGCGTCCGAGAACTTCAGTTCCACACCCAATTGTTCCGCGGTCTCCTTGATGGAAGCCGTGTTGGCGGTACGCCACTCGCTCTCGGCCCCAATCTGGGCATAACCAACCACCAGATCGTCATAAGTCTTCTTTTCTTTGGCGGCCGGTTCAGCTTGAGCAGCTTCAGGCTGGGCCGGTTGTTCCGCCGGCGCCGGAGCAGCAGGCAGGCCGGTGCAAGCAGCCAGTAAGAACACCACAGTTAACACCATGAACACCAAGAATAACCTCTTCATTATTCTCCACTCCTGTATTGTAGATACTACTTGGATTAAACTTAAATTATTGGATTGTGGTTTGCTTTGGGGCAGGTACTTCTCCCGGGTTGAAATACCTGCTCTGCCTTATACAGATAATAAGGCTTAAGCCAGAAATATTCAATGAGTTTTTCTTGGAAATGGGTTGATATTCATATTTTGTTTTAGCTCAGGGCCTGACCCAAATCGAAAAACGTATAATTTCTTTTGAAAAAAGTTGATTATCTTTCGCCCTTGGCGTAAAATCATCAATTTGGGTATGGTTGCCAATAGTCAGTCATCGGTCGATGTGAATTCAATCGGGCAGGCCGGCTGGGGTTGCCTTGTTGGTCTGTTGTTGGGCCTGTTGGGTGGCGGCCTGCTGTTGTTCCTGCTGGCGCTGGGCTGGGCGCTGACGACCACTGTTCCCCCCGTTACCGCCGCGCCCAACGTCACGCCAGACCTGCGCCTGACCCTCAGCGAAAGTTTCCTGGAGCGGATCATCCAGACTGCCATCGCCGAAACTGTCAACCTCGATATCCTGCCGGGCAACCAGTTCAGGCTCCAGTTGGATACCACGCTCTCTGCCTTTGGCGTAGCTGTGCCTATCCAAATCACCGGTCTATTTGGGCTGCAACTGGTGGACCAGGCTATAACCGTGCAATTGATCGATACCCAACTGCTTGGGTTCGACCTGCCCCCGGAACTGGCCAACTTTTTTAACCACAACCTGCCCGCCATCAACCGGGATGTCAACCAGGCCTGGCAGGAGCTGTCGACGGTCCTGAATATGCCTCTTTTTCTCACCGGCCTGGGCAGCGATGAGACCAAACTATGGTTGGAGGCCCGCGCCGCCCCATGAGTCGCTCTCAACTAGGCTGTTTTGGCTTGATTTTGGGGGGGCTGCTGGGCCTGTTGCTGGCCGTGATCTTTTTGCTGTTGTTGGCGGCCTGGGCAGACTCACCCCTCCTGGCCCAGCCGGTAACCGCCCCGGCCGAGGTCAGCCTGTTTCTGTCGGAGCAGACGGTCAGCCGGTTGGCTGCCCAAACTCTTGAGCAGCCGGTCCTGGTCGATTTTGAACCGGGTGGCCGGGTGGCGGTCACTATGCCGGTTGAAATCGGTGGGCTGAAGCCGGTGGTCCAGTTGGGGCTAACCCTGGAAAGTCGAGGAGCGGCCGTGGTTAGCCAGCTTCACTGGCTCAAAATCGGCTTTCTCAAAATTCCGGCCGGCTGGCTGCCGCCGGAGCTGGCCGATCTGGGCGCCCGGATCGGCCAGGCGATCACCCGCCAACTCCCCCCTGGTTTTAGCCTGGTCGGCCTGACCACCACGGCCGACGGCCTCACCTTTCACCTCAACTACCGTCACCAATAGGCAGATCAGGTGACCGGCGAAGTTGCCATCAGCCTGTTCAGGCGATATAATAACCTTTCGTAATTTTGCCAATCTGGCTACAGAATTCAACCACTGGAAGGATACCCGATGAGTCAAAGTAAAGTCGCTATTTTACAAACTTCGCCCCGCACGGTGCTGGCCGATTATCACCGCTTGTTGAATTTGGCCGGTTACCAGGATGTGGTGGCCAAAGAGGCCGACACCGCCTTGAAAGTCAACATCTCCTGGCATTTCTTCTATCCCGGCAGCTCGACCACGCCCTGGCAGCTCGAGGGCGTTATCCGGGCCATGAAACGGGATGGCTACGACCCCAACTTAATCCACGCCTGCCACAACCGCACCGTGGTCATCGATGCCCACCTGGGTGAGCGGGAAAACAAGCAGCTCAACGTGGTTGAGGCTCACGGCCTGCGCAACATCCACCTCTATGAAGGGGAGGAGTGGCTGCATATTCGCGACGCCGTGGGCGACCTGGCCGACAAATTCTTGTGTCTCAACGACGTCTACAAAGACGGTTTCTTTATTCCCAAACGCTTCATCGGCGAAAATATCATTCACCTGCCCACTATCAAGACCCACGTCTTCACCACCACCACCGGGGCGATGAAGAACGCTTTTGGCGGCCTGCTCAACGAGCGGCGTCACTGGACCCACCCGGTCATCCACGAGACGCTGGTTGACCTGCTGATGATCCAAAAGAAGATCCATCGCGGCGTCTTTGCGGTGATGGACGGCGTTTTTGCCGGGGATGGTCCCGGCCCGCGCTGTATGACCCCCCACGTCAAAAATGTCATCCTGGCCAGCGCCGACCAGGTCGCTATCGATGCTGTGGCGGCCAAATTGATGGGTTTTGACCCGCTGTCGATCAAGTACATCCGCCTGGCCCACGACCTGGGCCTGGGCTGCGGCGATCCCCGGCAAATCGAGATCGTCGGCGATTTGGACGCGGCCAATCAAAATTGGCGCTTTGTCGGGCCCTTCCAGCAAATGACTTTTGCCTCGCGCATGCAGCACCTGATCTATTGGGGCCCCCTCAAAAAACCGGTCGAATGGTCGCTTAAAACAGTCCTGGCGCCCTGGTCTTACCTGGCCAGCGTAGCCTACCACGACAGTTTCTGGTACCCGGTCCTGGCCAAAAAGAAGATGGAAGCCGTCCTCAACAGCGATTGGGGGCGACTCTTTCGCAATTGGGAGCGGCTTAGCCCCGATGAGCAGGGTTTCCCCAGCGTGGGTGAAGATGCCGCCGAGCTGAAACGGGTCGGCGTGAAGGCGTTCTGGCGCTCCTGGGGCATCCTGGGCACCGCCCTCAAAGAAGCCCCCGAGTTTGCCGCCCACCAGCGGCGGGCCTCTGAGCAAAGCTAACGGATAGCAGTTAAGTAACTTACCCCCTCTCGTTCCCACTCTCAGGGTGAGAACGAGAGGAGGGAAGTTATTTATGAAACCGTTAATTAAACGAACCCCCAGTGACTTCAAAACAATCAGTGCCTTCAGCAGTGCAACCAACGGTACGATCACCGTTATTCGCCCCAAAATCCGAACCCACCCAAAAATAGTCATTTTGCCTTCCCAAAAGTCCGTGTTATACTTGGCTGATTGTTAACAGTAAGCAACTCACCCGTTCATCGAGTGTATCTCTAAAATGGATGCAGGATCAATTAAGTTAGCCGCTGGGGTTGTGAGCGGTTTCCTCATTTTTTTGACGGGTTGCGCTTCTACGCCGGTGGTAGAGATGCCTATGCCAACCTCAAGCCAGCTCGACTTGGCTGTGACTGCCCGGCCTGAAGTGACGGTTGAGGTGCGTCTTGTCTCGACGATGGTGTTAACCCCAACGCCCCAGCCCACCTCAACGCCAACGCCGCTGATCCCGTCGTTGCCCATTCCCACCCCGGCCGGCCCGCCGTTCATCTATCACACCATCGCCGAGGGTGAAACATTAAGCTATCTGGCCCTCTATTACGACACAACAATCGAGCAGTTGGTCGATTTGAATGATCTGGCTAACTCGTCGGCCATTATTCAGACCGAGCAGTTGCTGCGGGTGCCGCTCCAGTCCAAGCAGGTTGCGCCCAGCCAGCTCCTTTTGCCCGACAGTGAGGTGGTCTTCAGCCCGGCTTACCTGGATTTTGATATTGCCGCATTTGTGAACAGCCAGGCCGGGTATTTGTCAGCTTACCGCCAGTACGTCAATGGTCAGCAGTTGAGCGGGGCTGAAGTTGTGGCCCTGGTGGCCGAACAGTTTGGGGTGGGACCGCGGCTGCTGTTGGCCCTGCTGGAGCATTACGGCGGTTGGGTAACGAACCCGCAGCCGCCGGCCGAGTTGATCAACCAGCCTTTGGGCCGGCGCAATCCCCGCGGCGGCGATTTTTACCTGGCCCTGGCCTTTACGGCTAATCGGGTAAACGACGGTTATTATGGCTATAAGCGCGACGGCTTTTGGGTGTTTGAACTGCCCGATGGCAACCGGGCGGTCACGCCTGAGGGATTGAATGCCGGGACAGTGGGCGTGCAGAATATCCTGGCCCTCCATTCCAGTTGGGATGTTTGGCAGCAGGAGCTGGGGCCAGACGGTTTTATGGCCGATTATCGGGCGCTTTTTGGCGATCCTTTCCAGTATACGGTTGAGCCGGTGGTGCCGATCACCCTGGTTCAGCCGGAGTTGACCCTGCCCTGGGCCGAGGGGCAAGGCTTCTACTTTACCGGCGGTCCTCACCCGGCTTACGCCCACGGCAGCGGCTGGGCGGCTATTGATTTTGGCCCGCCGGACGTATTGGGCAACTGTTTTTACTCGGCGGTGCCGGTTACGGCTGCGGCCGATGGGGTGATTGTCTCGGCCCGCCCGGGTGAAATCCAGCTCGACCTGGATGGCGACGGCTATATCCAGACCGGTTGGGGCTTATTCTACATGCACCTGGCCCTGGACTCGGACAAGCCGGTGCAGCCGGGCCAGCCGGTCAAGGAGGGCGATATTCTGGGTTACGCCTCGTGCGAGGGTGGACTGTCTAACTCCAGCCATGTGCACCTGGCCCGGCGCTACAATGGGGAGTGGCTTGAAGCGGGTGGTCCGGTGCCGATGGTTCTGTCCGGTTGGGAGGTCCAGCCCAGCCTGACGCCTTACGGCGGCACGCTAAAAAAAGGGGATCAGATCCGTGAGGCCTGTGAGTGCTGGGAACCTGACCTGAACCTGGTGGTTCGCGATTAGCCAATCGACTGCTAAATTAGTGACAACTATCCGCCGCTCATGTTAAATACAAGTGCATGGTAGGGGCGCAAGGCCTTGCGCCCCTACATAATAAGCACTTGTTCTGAACATAAGCCCTATCCGCAAGGAGCCAACATGGTTGTTCTTAGAACGATTTTTCGTCTAATAGTCTTTGTCATCGCCATTGGAGCCATTGTGGCGATTTTGGGCGCCGGTTATTGGGCCTTGACCAGCCAGAGCGACGAAGCCGCGGCCTCTATCTCCCTCGGCAATGCCGAGGGGATCCGTTCGCCCCGAAACATTGAGGAATTTCTACTTAATTTCTATCTGCAGATTCAGTCGGATGCGATCAATACTCCGGTTTCGGACGACCCGTCGCCGGTACCGTTTACAGTTCAGATCGGTGAAACCGCGGTCTCAATCTCTAATAAATTGGCCGAACAGGGCTTTATTACCAACCCTGACCTGTTCCGGCTATTTCTGCGCTACAACGGCCTGGATGCTTCGCTGGAGGCCGGGGATTACGAACTGCGCCGTAATATGAATATGCGCCAAATCGCCGAGGCGTTGCAGAAAGCCAGTTTCGAAGAAGTGGTGGTGACCATTCCCGAAGGCTGGCGGGCCGAGCAAATTGCCGAAATGCTGACCCGGGAAGGAATTATGGATGGCGCTCTTTTTTTGGCCACGGTGCGGCAGGGCAGCGGGGTGGAGCATCCCTTGCTGGCCGATCGTCCTGCCGGCGCATCCTACGAAGGGTATCTCTTCCCCGATACCTATCGCCTGCCGGTCAAGGCCACCCCGGAGGACCTGATCAGCCGCATGTTGAACAATATGGCCGCCAAACTTCCGGCCAATGCCCTGGATTTGGCCGCCGCCCAGGGGTATTCCTTTTTTAATATTTTGACGATTGCCTCGATTATTGAGCGGGAAGCGGTTATTCCCCTGGAACGCCCTACCATTGCCAGCGTTTATTTCAACCGGCTGGCCCAGGGGATGCCGCTGCAGGCCGACCCAACCGTGCAGTATGCCATGGGGTACCAGACCGACACCGGCCAATGGTGGAAGACGCCGGTAACGCTGGAAGAGTATTCCCAGGTCAACTCACCTTACAATACCTATCTCAATTACGGTTTGCCGCCTGGCCCTATTGCCAACCCCGGCGCCTCTGCAATTATGGCCGCCCTCCAGCCGGAGCAGACGAATTATCTCTTCTTTATGGGCTGTGGCGGCGACGGCCAACATCTCTTTGCCACCGATTATGGCACCCATCAGCAAAATGTGGCGGCCTGCGGCGGCGGGCAATAGTTGCATAATAATCCAAGAGGCAAAACAATGTCTGATGAGTTGCTGGTTCTAGGATCTTCAGATGGCCTGCCAACCGGGCGACGGTTCTCCTCAGCCTATGCCCTGACGGTAGCCGGTAAGCTCTATCTGCTGGATTGTGGCGCTCCGGTTAGCTCCCTGTTGTACCGTTACGGCCTTGACCCGGTCGAGGTGCAGGCTATTTTTTTGAGCCACTGGCACATGGATCACGTGGCCGGCCTGGGGTTGCTCCTGACCCAAAACAACCTCCTGCGCCGGTCCAACCCGCTCACCATTTACGGGCCGCCGGGCAGCCGCGGCAAAATCCGGCGTTTGTTGCTCGACTCGTTCCTCTTGCTGGAAGAACTTAAATATCGTCTGAAAATCATCAACATCAAGGCCAAGAAGCGCTATAAAGAGGGCTTGATCCAGGTTGAATATTTTAAGACAAAACACCTGGATCACCCCAAATATAAGACGCGCTTTGGCAACAAGGCGGTCGCTTGTGGCATGGTTATCAACGGCCCGGGCTGGCGGTTGGCATTCAGCGGCGACGTGGCTTCTCCGAACGATCTGGCCCCTTACGTGGCTAACTGCGATCTGCTCATCCACGAGCTGGCTCACCCTCAGCCTGAGGAGATTGCCGACTTTGCCGAGATCACCCACATCCCCCGGTTGTTGTTGAGCCATATTGGGGTTGAATATGGCGAAACCCCGGAAAAAGCGGCTAAAATCGTTGCCCAGCGCTACTCCGGCCAGTTAATCCTGGCTGAAGATGGGACAAAAGTAGAGTTGAACCAAATCCTCAATCAGGTGTAGACTGATCCTGATTAACTTGTGACCCCTACGGAGGTTACCCCAGTATGGCCCAAAAATCTCTTGGGTATGTTCGACTGGAATGGATTTGCCCCAATTGTGAAACCAGAAATCCCGGCCCGCAGAAGGTCTGTTCCAGTTGTGGCATGCCCCAGCCCGACGATGTCAAATTTGAACAACCGGCTCAGGAGAAACTGATCCAGGATGAGGCTGAAATCGCCAAAGCCAAAGCCGGACCTGATATTCACTGCTACTATTGCGGAGCGCGCAATCCGGCCGGCGCTGAAACTTGCAGCCAGTGCGGCGCTACCCTCAGCGAAGGTGTTGCCCGGACTAGCGGCCAGGTGGTGGGCGCGCATCGCGACAAGCCGGCCGCAAAGATCACCTGTTCAGCCTGCGGCGCCGAAAATGAGGCGGACGCGGCCAAATGTGTTCAGTGTGGAGCCAGTTTGACCCAACCTAAACCAGAGCCACTGCCGACCAGCAAAGCTCAACCGGTTCAGGTTAACCGGCTCACCATTATCGTTGGAGTTGTGTTGCTCCTGCTAATTTGCGGCGGCTGCACTACTTTCTTCCTGCTGGCCAATCGAACCGAGGCGACCAACGGCCAGGTGCAGAGCTGCTCCTGGACGCGCCAGGTGACTATCGAGGGGTTGACGCCGGTGACGCGCCAGGGCTGGCGTGATGAGATTCCGGCCGGTCTGGCAACTGGCCGCTGCCGCCAGGAAGTTCGCTCCACCGAGACTCGCTCTACCGGCCAGACGCGGGAGATTTGTGGCACGCCCTATACCGTTGATACCGGCAGTGGCTATGGCGAAGTGGTCCAGGACTGCACCACTGAGGAAATTACCGAGGAGGTGCCGGTCTACGCCGAGCGCTGTGAGTACACCGTTGAAGAGTGGCAGGTGATTGACAAAGCGGTGTTGCGTGGTGATGACACCAACCCACGCTGGCCCGAACCGAACCTACAAGCCAAGCAACGGCTCGGCCAGCGCGACGAGAGCTACCAATTTACCTTCCGCACCGAGCAGGGCGACTACACCTACAGCACCGGCGACGCGGCCCTGTTTGCTCAATGCCGGCCCGCCGGCCGCTGGCAATTGCAGGTCAACGCCTTTAACACGGTCACCGGCATCGAACCGGTTCAATAAAGGCCGTAGACCCAGGTTTAAAAACAAGCGCCGGGCACCTGGCTGTTAAGTGTCCGGCATTTTAATTCCAGGAGAGGCGACCGGCCCGGTCGTCGCTACAAAGTCTGTTTTTTGAGCAGAATCTTCTCGGCCCGTTTGAGCACGGTCGCTTCAAGTTGTTGAAGCAGTTTCTCCCGTTCGGATGGCTGCGGCGTTTCAAGTAAGCGTACGGCTTCCTCCCAAACCTCAGTGCGCCATTGGCTGATCAGATAAGCCGTAAGTTGCTCGTCGAGCGACCCAAAGAGCTTATCGACCAGGTCCATGAACGGCGCATACCGTTCCACCACCGTATCCTGAACCAGGTCAACCGTTTGGCTGATGATCTGGTTCACGTGACAGTGATCGCCATATCGCTGTTGGCGCTGCTGTTCCGAGAGTTGCGCCCACTCTGAGTCAAGCATGTCCACCAGGGTCAGGACCAGATCATAGTTGATGTGGGCGTTGACCCCCAGGAATAAATTTTGTAGCACCAGCGTTTTCGGCTCGCGAGCGGCGCGGTGAGCTAACCGCCAAATCGCCGGGATGGCCGGGCTGTCCAATTCGAATGCCTCCACAGCCTCAAAGTAATAATCGGCAAAGCGGTGTAGGAAGGTGCGCATCCAGGTCGAGTCGTTGAATTCGCCGTCAGCAATGGCCGCCAGCATATTTTGGGTCATTAACATGTAGCAGTTCAAGAAGATCGCCCGCCGGTCGGAGGTTCGTTCCCATTCCTGAAGCAGCGCCTTCATTCGATCTGTGACGGATTGCTCGTTCGTCATCGTGGTCATTTTGTCTTTAGCTATTGGCAGGACGAGGTTACTGCGGCGGAAGCCAACCGGCCAGGCTGGGCACAATCTTCACTTTAGCCCCAATGGCGGCCCAATCGAATAGAGTGGCGGCGTCCTGGTCGCTGAGGATGACGCAGCCGTAGGAAACCCGTTGGCCCAGGTAGCCATCCCACAATTTGTAGCCGGTATGCTTGACGATGGGCAGGGCGTGGATGCCGTTCTCCAGCGGGCCGGACCAGTAGATACCCATCCAGTAGGGCATATCCAGATTCCAGGTGCTGGCATAGGCCACGTCAATCTTGTCCAAAATCTCAAAGTCGCCGATGGCGGTGTCCCGGCCCGGCTCACCGGTGGAGACAACAAAATCAAACACCAACTCCCCTTGCCCAAAGACGAGCATACGCTGCTCGGCAATACCGACAATGATTAGTTGGTCTTTGGCTGCCGGGGTTTTAAGGGGAATATCCGGGGGGGTGCCGGGAGCCAGGGTAAATTCCAGTTGGGCCAGTTGCAGCCGGGGCGCAGCCAGGTCCGGGCGCAAGGCGACAGCGGCCTCAAAGGCCTGGCTGGCATCGAGGAGTTGGTTGGCTGCTTGCAGCGCCAGGCCGTGGTTGTAGTAGGCGCTGTAGAGCAAATCTTTAACGTGGCCATAAGTGGGGTCAACCTGCCAGACCGCGGCCAGGCTGGTGATGGCCGCCGGCCATTGACCGGCCTGATAATCTTCGGCGCCCTGCAAGTAATCGCCGGCTAACTGCAACTCTCGCCGGGCCTGAGGCCGGTTCGGATTGATGGTCAGCGCCTTTTCAAAGAAAGGGTGCGCCTCCTGGATATAACCTTTATGCCGTAAGGCCACGCCTTTCTCCAGGTAGGCATAAGAAAGTTGCTTGCTAATCGGCTCCAGTTCCGGCTCGGCCTGGTGGAGCGGCTCCAATATGGCAATGACCTGGCTCCAGTTTTGGGCGGCTTGGGCTGTTTCCAGGGCCGGGCCATAAGCCTGAAGTTGGGCCAGGGCGGTTGATTGGGGGGGCGTGGCTGCGTCGGTTTGGGCAACGGCGTTAATCTGGAAGCCTAACCCCAGGACCATCACGATCATCCCCAGCAGGATAGCCGCAATGACCAACCCCAGCCCCAGTTGATTGGATAAGCCAAAACGATGGCTGTTTTGTTGGAGGGCGACGGGTGGAACTGGCGGCGGCGTCGGGATGGTCATGGGCTGCTGGGCAAAACGATTGGCCAGCCACTGCTCGGCCCGAGCCAGGCTGGGGTGAGTGGGGTTGATCTGACGAGCCTGAGCCAGGGCCGCTTCAGCCTCCCGTTTATCGGTGGCCAGGGCCGATAACCACAACCAGGCAGCCTGATTGACCGGCTGCAGCGCCACCACCCAGCGCAGCACATCCCGCGCCTCAAGCCTGCGCCCGGATTTGGCCAGGTAAATGGCATATTCTAATTTGTCTACCGGTGAGGTTGGTCGAGTTAGATCCGGCACGTTAGACCTGTTTGACTGGAATATGTTAAGTTATGTTTAGAATTATATCAGAGCTTGAGGCCGTTGGCAACAAAAATTAAGCTGAGTAAGTAATCTCATCGCATCCATCAGATTTATAGAAAATTCTCTGGATCAATGTGGCCGGGTGCGTCCCAAATTTTGGGAAGCACAGGGGGGAACGGGGAAACATCCCCCGACTGTCCTAAAATCTGGGACAGACCCGCGTGGCCGTAACCGTTGACGTAATCTTAAACCTTATGTACCATTGATAGGAATCTTGAGAATGTGATATAATTTTTTGAAAGCCTTGACATTTTTTTTCGGCGAGTCAGTACTCAGCATGGGCCAGTTGTCTACCCAACCTCAAATTGAAGAAAGCCTGCTGCGCATCCCATTTTTCAGAAGTTTACCCCGGCAGGCCCTGTCGGCCATCTCGGCCCGCTTAAAGCAGGTTCACTTTGAGCAGGGTGAGGTTGTTTTTGTGGAAAATAGCCTGGGCGACTCAATGTATCTAATTGAGTCCGGCCAGGTAAAAGTATCGGTCAATACCGGTGGTAGCCAGCAAGAGCGGGTCATCAATTATCTGGGACCGGGCAACTTTTTTGGCGAGATGGCCCTCCTGCTGAACCAACGGCGCTCGGCGACGGTTACGATTACCATTGACGCCGACCTGTGGATGCTGCGCAAGGCCGATATGGATGAACTGCTGGCCGACCACCCCGAGATTGCCCTGCAAATTACCCGCGAATTGAGCCGCCGCCTGAGCGATACCCTCACCGACATCAAGAAACGGCCCGGCTACCGCTTGGTAGCCGTGTTTGGTGATGAGGTCTGGCGCCTGGCCAAAGCTGTTTTTGACATTACCGGCCAGAAGGTCGCCTTGCTCGATACCACCGGGCGGAATCTGGCGGCCCAGGCCGGCCCTGATTTTCAACACGAAGACCTGGTCGTTCTGGCGGCTATGGCCAATCTGTCTAGCGAAATGCTGGTTGAGACCGTGAGTATTTTGGTCGATGGTTATGATTGGGTGTTGATGGCCTTGCCGTCTGACTACAACGAAGTTGGTGAGAAGGCTGTACGCCTGGCCGAAGCGACTGTGCTCTACGCCGCGCTGGACCTGGATTGGATTAAGGCGACCTCCCGCGGGCCAATTTTTTATTGTGACGGGAGCGTAGAAGAAATTGGGCGAACAGCGCGCAAGCTGACCCACCGGGTAATCGGGCTGGCCCTATCGAGTGGGGGGGCCAGAGGAGTGGCCCACGTAGGCGTCCTCAAAGCTTTGCAAGCGGCTAATGTTCCTATTGATATGGTCGCCGGCACAAGCGCCGGTTCCCTGTTTGGCGGCTTGTATGTGTGCGGCCGCTCAATCGAGCAGATCGTCGATTTTGCCAGGAATCTGATCAAGCTGATCGAGATGAAGAGTGGTTTATGGGATCCAAAATTCAAGTTGCCCTGGGACGGCTTGATCAAAGGCAACGCCACTTTAAGATATCTGGCCAAAAATTTTGATTATGCCACCTTTGCCGATACCAGAATCCCTTTTTATGTGGTGGCGGCCGACGTACTCTCGGGTGAAGAGGTGGTATTTGAGGAGGGGCCTTTGGCCGAGGCAGTGCGGGCCAGTATCGGCATCATTGGGATATTTTCGCCGTATCGGCTCGGCCGTCATTATCTGATCGATGGGGGGGCGGTCAATCCGGTGCCGGCCAGTGTGCTGGCCGAAAAAGGGGCCAACATTATTATTGCCTCCAGCGTTATCCCGTCCATTGAAGAAGAGAGAGCCAGGGGACAGGCCGCAGCTCATCGTCAAAAAGATCCAAACTTCTTGGGCGTTCTCAGTAATATGATGGCAATTATGGAACGTGAAATCATCAAGACCCGGATGAGTCCGGTGGATGTGTTAATCAGGCCCAAAGTGGAAATCTTTACGGCGATGGATTATGATAAAGCTGACGAACTCATCCAGCTAGGCATCGACGCCACCGAACAGCAACTTCCCCTGATTAAGAATTTAATTGATAATTGATATCTTGGGCTACCGGACGTAAGAATCTTTTGCAACCCCCCAATACCGGGGCGTCTGGCCTAAGCGGTGGGGTTATTAGGTTATTGGGATGGGCAAGGTTCTACTTTGGAAATTTTTGCAGCGACGGTAATGGACGGCGAAGAACTGAAACAGCAGCTAGAAAGGTTGGTAGCCGACTTCCAGGAAGCCCAGCAGAGAATTGCCGCCCTGCAGGTGGTCCACGAAGTGGCCGGTTCGCTGACTTTGGAGTTGAACCTGGAACCGCTACTGCACAAGATATTGGCCAAAGCGGTCGAAGTGATGGCCGCGTCCGCCGGCTCCTTGTTGCTCCTGGATGAACTGACCGATGAGTTGGTTTTTGCCGTCATCGAGGGCGGCGGCGGGGAGAATCTTAAAGGGGTGCGGATGAGCCGCCACAAAGGCATCGCTGGTTGGGTAGCCACGCACCGCCAGCCGCTTATCGTGGACGATGTTAATCAAGATAATCGCTACTACGAAAGCATTGCCAGTTCGTTTGATTTTAAGCCCACGTCATTGCTATGTGTGCCAATGATATCGCGCAATAATCTGATCGGGGTGTTACAAGTTATGCACAATGTGCCGGGTCGTTACTTTAGTGCTTTGGACCGGCAGTTGCTAACCACCTTTGCCAACCAGTCGGCCGTCGCCATCGAGAATGCTCGCCTGTATGAGAGTCTCAAAGCAGAGCGCGACCATCTACTGGTGGTTGAGGATGAAGTCCGCAAACGGTTGGCCCGTGATCTGCACGACGGTCCCACCCAACTGGTCGCCTCGATGGTGATGAGCCTGGGCTTTACCAAAGAGTTATTAGCCCGCTCGCCAGAGTTGGCTATTGCGGAAATTGATGAGAATCTTGAGATTGCCAATAAAACGCTCAAGCAACTTAGAACTTTGCTCTTTGATTTGCGACCGGTCATTCTGGAAACGCAAGGCTTGCTGCCGGCGTTGGAACTCTATTGTGAACGGTTGGCCGACACCGATGATCTCAACGTAGTGCTCACCATCGAAAATGAATTTGACCGGCTGTCAACCAAAGCAGAGATAGCCATCTTCTCGATTATCCAGGAGGCAATCAATAACGCCAAAAAGTATGCCAATGCTTCCCGGATCGATCTGATTGTTCAAGCCGATCAGCGCCAGGATTTGCTGACTTTCCTGATCAAAGATGACGGCGTTGGCTTTGATCTGCAAAAAGTAAAAGCGCGCTACGATGAGCAGGGTAGTCTGGGTTTGATCAATATGCAGGAACGCACGGAGATGGTCCACGGGCGACTCAAGATCCAATCTGGCCTGGGAGAAGGGACTAGCGTGATCCTGATTTTGCCGCTCTTGGAAAATTTACGGGGTGAGGAAGAAGGCTAGGAATTATGGCCATGTCCTTCTTCCTGCGTTTGATCTTGGGCCATCTGATTGGCGATTTTGTGCTACAACCCTACTGGCTGGTTATCGCTAAACGCAACGGCTGGCCGGGGTTGCTCATTCATGTTGGGGTAGTTACCCTGGTCACCGCGATCCTGGTGTGGTCTCTATTTCCGGTCTGGTGGCTTTGGATTATCGTGCTGTACCTGGGCCATCTGTTTATCGACCAGTTCAGAACCTTTGTTTTTACCGACAATACCAACGGTAAGGGTCTCTTATTGCTCATGCTGGATCAAATTGCCCATGTGCTGTTTATTGGTCTGTTAGCCTGGGCGGCGACCGGCTGGCAATGGGCTGATTTGCCGTTGCTGTTTAGCGAAAGCGCGCCCAACCAGTATCGTTTGATAGCTTATCTGAGTGGGCTGGCAATATTGGTGGGGGTTGTGCCAATCCTGGAGGTCGAGATAACCGTGGCTGTTTGGGCTTTTCAGGGTCGCCAGGTCAGCCACACGGTTAGCATTGAGACATCGGATCGGCTGCTCGGCAGTCTTGAACGAATGGGGGCAACTCTTGTAATCTTGAGCGGCTACGGTTTGATCGTCCCCTTATTATTTGGGCCAAGATTGGTTTATCTGATCTATCAAGGCCAGGTCAAGGTCAACCCGACCGCCGTAACCTGCAAAGTGGCGACCAGCTTTGTATCGACCATCCTCGTCAGTCTCGTTCTGGCTAAAATCCCCTTGCCTGAGTTTATTTTTTAGGGCTATAACTCCTCATCGCCCAAAATAGCCTCGAAGATGGCTTGCAGCTCCTCGTCGGAATAGAAATGAATAGTGATCTTGCCGGCCTGGCCTTCGCTGCGTTTTAACTCCACTCGAGTTCCCAATTTTGACTCGAATCTGGTCAATAGTTGCCGGTCATGGGGGGTCAGTTGGACCGATTTGGCTGTTGGCGGCGTCTCCCGGTCGCTCTGAAGCTGTTTCACCAGCGTTTCGGCCTGCCGGACATTGAGATTGCGGCTAAGGATCAATTGCAGCGCCTTGAGTTGATCCTGCTCTCTTTTCAGGCTGAGTAAAGCCCGGCCATGCCCCTCGGAAATTGTACCAGCGGCCAAATATTGCTTGATCTCATCCGGCAGGTTCAACAGCCGGACTGTATTGGCTACGGCCGTCCGGCTTTTGCCGACCCGTTCCGCCACCGCCTCCTGAGTTAAGCCGAATTCCGATATGAGCTGGGTGTAGGCTTCAGCCTCTTCCAGGGGATTGAGATCAGCCCGTTGAATATTCTCAACCAGGGCCAACTCCAGCATTTGCTGTGGGCTGGTTTCCTTGATAATTACCGGCACGGTGGTCAAGCCGGCCAGCTTACTGGCCCGCCAGCGCCGCTCTCCGGCAATCAATTGATATCCGTGGCCGTGTTGAGTCACGATGAGCGGCTGAATGAGTCCATGTTCGGCAATCGAGTTGGCCAGTTCCTGGAGCTTGTCCCGGTCTATGCTTTGGCGGGGTTGATGAGGGTTGGGTGAAATCTGGTCAACCGCTATTTCGATGGCGCTGGCCTGAACTTCAGCGCTGGCCGGTTGGGGCAGAGTCGCCGGCGGAATCAACGCGCCTAACCCTTTACCCAGACCTCGCTTCTTGGTCATAATGGTTCCCTTAAGTTATCGACAAGCTGTGGACGGACGCGGGTGAGGAGTTCCTCGGTCAGGGCCTGGTAGGCGTGGCTGCCAATGGAGCCAGGCGCGTAAGCTAAAATGTCCTCTCCGTAGCTAGGCGCCTCACTCAAGCGGACATTCCGGGGAATGATGGTCTTAAAGATTTCCGCCGGAAAATGTTGGCGGACCTCATTGACGACATCCGCAGCCAGATTGGTACGGCTATCATACATGGTCATGACGACCCCGGCCACGGCCAGGGTTGGGTTGAGACTTTCGCGAACCAGGTTGATGGTACGAATGAGCTGTCCTAAACCTTCCAGCGGCAGATACTCACACTGCACCGGGATGATGACCCCAGCCGAGGCGGTTAAGGCATTGACCGTCAACAGGCCCAAACTGGGGGGCGTGTCGACCAGAATAAAGTCATAATCGGTGCAGATGGGCTGCAAGGCTTTTTGCAGCAGCGTTTCCCGGGCCAGCCACTGAACCAGTTCAACTTCAGCCGCGGCCAGGTCGGGGGCAGCCGGGACAATAAACAGCCGCTCTCGGCTGGTAGGTTTGACAATCTCAACCAGCGGGACCTTGTTGATCAGGGCATCGTACAGGGATAAGTCGTCGTCGGTTAAGCTAAGCCCTACGCTGGAAGTGGCATTGGATTGGGGATCAGCATCAATAATGAGGACACGCGCCTTGCGCGCCGCCAAAAAGGCCGCCAGATTGACCGCGGTCGTGGTCTTTCCAACGCCGCCCTTTTGGTTAGCGATGCTATAGATGAAGGCAGAACGTTTGGCCATATGCCACCGCTGATCCGAAGATAATATTTGCCATTGTAACATGGCCCCGAGTGACAAACAAAATAAGTTCATGTTAAGTAAAAGTGACCGGCACTTAAGCGCAAAGTGCCGGTCACTTTAGCCCCAAAATAAGTAGGGGCAGAACGGGTCAAAAGACGACGCGCCTGGTTCGAATTTATCTGTCTATTTGACCTGCCCTGCCCCTGGGCGGCGATTTATTTAAGCCAAAGAGTTGAGCGTTATTTTGGGATGATCGTTACTTTACGGTTCTCGTCGCTGCCGATACTCTTGGTAATTACCGCCGGATGATTCTTCAAGGCTACATGAATGACCCGTCGCTCGTAGGCGGGCATAGCTTCCAGCACCACTCTCTTGCGGCTGCTGACGGCCCGTTCGGCCATTTTCTCGGCCATGCGGTGCAGCGATTGCCGCCGCCGCACCCGATAGGATTCAACGTCAACCACAATTGGCTGCCAACTGCTCATTTCCTTACTGACCATCAGCCGCAGCATATATTGCAGCGCCTGGAGGGTTTCACTACGGCGACCGATCAGGATACCCAAATCCTGGCCGGTAATGTTCAGCACCAGAGGCGGTTCTTCGCCTTCTTCAACCATATCGGTGGCAATCCGGGTGCTGATTTGGATTCGTGACAAGCCCATCCGCTCGAGCAAACCTCTCAGGTAGTATTCCGCAATTTCGGCCACTTTTTTCTCACCGCTGCCCGGTATGGAGACGGCTGGGGCCGCGCTTTCCTCTAACTTAGTTGGAGTCTCGCTGTCAGCCGCCGGCAGGTCAACGGCAGCTACCGGCGGACTTACTTTAGGTTGGGCATAATCCTCACCAACCTGAACGGAGTGCAGCCTGGGGGTCAAACGAACCAGAGCCTCTTCAGCTCCAAGACCAAAAACGCCTCGCCTACCTTCTTTGAGGATTTCAATATCAACCTCGTCTCGGGACAGGCCCAATTGAGCCAGACCCTGCTCAATGGCTTCCTCTACAGTTTTAGCGCTTACGTCTAGACCTTTTTCGTTTTGATTTGGCATATTTCTCTTTACTAACTTCCTCTTCGTCTGCGTCGGTAGATACCGAATTAGTTGCAACCGAATCGGTTGAAACGGCTGCAGAACTCCCAGCCGTTACCCCGACCGGAGCCGGGCTGGCGCTCAAATCTGTCTTGGTGAAGTACTGTTGGAGCATTGCCAGCAGGTTGCTGGTAAACCAATATAGAGACAGCCCGGAAGGGACCACCAAAGCAAAGTAGCCGAACATCAAGGGCATAAATTTCATTATTTGCTGCATCGAAGCCTGCTGGGGGTCAGTGGTAGGCGGGGTCATCATCTGCTGCATATACAACTGGGATACAACCAGCAGGATGGGCAGAACCAGGTAGGCAATGGCATCAAGCCAGCCAACCGGCGGCGCGCCGTTAACAAAGGGGTATAGCCAGCTAAGCCCCTGACTATAATCCGAAACGGGACCGGCCAGGCTCGGAATCCACAGAAAGCCTTCACTTAATAACCCCTCCGTGGATAACTGCAACAGGGCCTGGTACAGGGCAAACCAGATGGGCATTTGCACCAGCATCGGTAAACAGCCGCCCAGCGGGTTGACACCGTGCTCTTTGTAAAGTTTCATCTGCTCCTGGGCCAACTTTTCCCGGTCATTCTTGTACTTGTCTTGCAGCTCCTTCATCTTTGGCTGCAACTCCTGCATAGCCTTGGATGATTTGATTTGCTGCATATTGAGCGGGAAGGTGGCCAGGCGGACCAGAACGGTAAAGAGAATAATGGCAAACCCAAATGAATAGGGGATGCCAATACTTCGCATAGAGCTATCTAGAGCTACCAGAATCACGGCCAGCAGATTAACAAATCTACCCCATAAGCCCAAATCAGGCGTTTGCGTCACAACCGTGGCGCTGGCTTCAAGTCTGGCGCCGCCAAATTCCAGCACCGCCACATTACTCAAAGATTGGTCGGGCGATGACGTGGTGGGCGCGATGGCATCGTACAGAATGGCAACTTGCTCTCCCTGTTTCAGGCTGCCCGACCACAGCAGGGTATTATAGTCACTTTCCACCTGGCCCGCCGTCGCCGAAATTGAGGCGGTTTGCAGCACCAGCCCTTCGGGTAGGGTGTCGGTCAGAGTCCCGTTGACGGTTTCGGCACTCTTATTTTGAATGGTAACCGTATAACTAAAGATCTGGCCAAGCGCAACGGTCTGTTGACTGGCCTTTTTTTCCAACGCCACACCGGCTTGCTGGGCCAGCGGCCCAAGATGACTTGGGCCAGGCGGCGGCGCGGCAGTGGCTGACCGGCCCAATACAACAACAGCGATGGCGCTGCTGATGATGAGCGGTAAAAGTATTAACTTCCAAAATTGGGCGCGCAAAATTTTTCTATCCTCCTAAAAACAGGCCAATCGCTCTGGGTGACTTCCTTTAAGGCACGGGGTCATAGCCACCGGGATGCAGCGGATGGCATCGGCCAATCCGTTTGATCGTAAGCCAGCCGCCCTTTACAAAACCGTATTTCTGGATGGCTTCATAGCCGTAATGAGAGCAAGTTGGGTAAAATCGACAACTTGACGGCAAAGCCGGTGAAACGAATTTCTGGTAAAAACGAATGAGAGCTAAGGCCAGATACTTCATCTGGTCAACTACCTTTCTGACCTTGTGTCCCTGCTTATCTCTTTGACGCAGCCAGAGCGGCCAGACCAGCTTTAACCCAGACATAAGCCGGCTTTCGCTAGCAGATGATCCAAACTCTGTTCGATGTCGGCATAGTCAGCCTGGTTCATTGGCTGGCGGGCGATTAAGACCACATCGAAACCCGGTTTAATTTTTTCTAGACGGAGTCGAGTTGCTTCCCGCATACGCCGTTTTATTTTGTTGCGCTGCACGGCCTGGCCCAGACGTTTGCTCACCACAAAACCAAAGCGGCTGTGGTCTAACTCATTTCGTAGAAAAGCCAGCACCATTAACGGGCTGGCATGGAACTTACCTAGACGCCGCACTCGCTGAAAGTCACTGTTGCGGCGTAAGCGATACTGTCGCTTCATCGGGCAGCAAGCGGTAACCGGACAGGTAACAAGTCACCCTCTGCAACTTGCTGCCGGCAAATTGCAGCTTGCTACCTGTTACCTCCAATCATCAGTCAGCATTCCAATTAGTCCGTTTAGGGTGCATTCGTTGCACGGCCAGGACTTTGCGGCCACGAGCCCGCCGGGCTTTGAGGACGCTTTGCCCTCCTCGGGTTGCCATTCTAGCTCGAAAACCGTGAACGCGGGCGCGGCGGCGGCGTTTAGGTTGATAAGTCCGTTTGGGCATAATCTAACAAACCTCAGCTTCTAAGTATTTAATGGACAAGAAATTATACCTATTTGAGTTACGATTGGCAAAAACCGGCCAGATGGATACAATCTCAAGGCTTTTTTGGGTTCCAAGTAATTCTAATCCGCCCGGCTCGGCTCGACGACTCGTTTGGTGACCGGGGACGATAACACAATCGAGGTGGCGGTTTGGCCGAACAGGCTCAGTTGCGTGATCAACCCCTCTAAATCGGGAATAGAGGCGGCTACTACCTTCACGATAAACGAATCTGTGCCGGTCAAATGATGACATTCCAGCACCGCCGGCAGCTTGTTGACCAGCACCGTAATTGCCGGATAGCGGTCGCTGGTCGTCATAATCCGGATAAAGGCCATAACCGGAAAACCGACCTGGGGTAGATTGAGGGCGGCGTGGTAACCGGTAATCAGGCCGGCTTCCTCCATTCGGCGCACCCGCTCTGCTGCCGCCGGTAGTGATAGTCCTACTCGCCGCCCCAACTCGGCAAAAGAGAGCCGGGCATCTTGCTGCAGTTCAAACAATAGCCGCCAACCAACCTGGTCCAGCAGCTTATTAGAATCTAAGGTCATTTGCCATTTTCGCTTATTTTATTAAGCAATAGTAACCAAGTTGCTTAGTTATTGCCTTTACAAGGCCCAAGAACTTTGCTAAACTCTGGGGCTGAGTATAGCGTTGAACAGGCCGACAGGCAATATCAAGGTAACCATATGCTGGAGCTGTCTCTATTGGTTAAGGGGCTTATTATTGGCTTTTCAATTGCGGCGCCAGTCGGCCCGATTGGGGTGCTCTGCATTCGCCGGACCCTGGCAGAGGGACGACTGGTGGGGTTATTGACCGGTTTGGGCGCGGCCACCGCCGACGCAGTTTACGGCAGCATCGCTGGTTTTGGTTTGACTTTCGTTGCCGGCTTCTTGGTCAGTCAGCAAAGCTGGCTGAGTTTGGTCGGCGGATTGTTTCTACTTTTTCTGGGTCTCAAGACCCTGCGAGCGGCTCCGGCCGATAGAGCGGCCTCAGCCAGCCACGATAGCCTGCTGAGCGCCTATGTCTCCACCTTTTTTCTCACCCTGACCAATCCGGCTACGATCCTTTCCTTTACCGTCATCTTTGCCGGCCTTGGCCTGGCCAACACGGTCGGCAGCTATGGTTCAGCCGTCCTGATGGTTGCGGGCGTTTTTGCCGGTTCGGCCTTATGGTGGCTGCTGCTGAGCGGCGGCGTCAGTCTGTTGCGGGCCAGCTTTTCTCCGCCCTGGTTGCGTTGGGTGAATAGAGCCTCGGGGCTAATTTTGAGCGGCTTTGGGTTGCTCATCCTGCTGAGCCTGCTCTGGCCGGCTCTAACCTGACGAGATAGTTTCTAATTTTGATTTAATTATCCTGTCATCTTCTTTTAATCTTTTTGCCGTAAATTAGGGGCATACTGAGTTAACTCAGTATACCCCTCCCTCCTTCAGAAAAACCCGCGTTGTGGCAGCGCGGGTTTTTCCCTTTAAAGCATGCGCGCCACGATGGGTGCATGCTTCCACAGCTCCTCCAGTTGGTAATAGGCTCGCTGCTGGGGCGAGAAAACATGCACAATAACCGAGCCTAAATCGACCAGCATCCAGCCCGATTCCGGCGTGCCTTCGACCAGAGCCGATTGGCTGCCGGCTTTGCCCAGCTCTTCCAATAACTCCTTCACAATCGCGCCAATCTGGCGGGTAGAGGCGCCGTCACACAGCACAAAGTAATCGGTTAGCAGCGTCACCCCGCGCATATCGAGCATCAAAATATTTGAGGCTTTCTTCCCGGCGATGACATCTACAACCGCATGGGCCAATTCGTTTGCTTCCAGAGTTAACCTCCCAGGGTTCGGTTTCTTTAAATGTTATCATAGATTGAGTAATTTTGCCAGAACGCCGGTCGGCGGGTGCGTCCAGAATTTTAGGCAGATAAGGTGACCGGCGCTTGCACCACTATTTCCGAGCTGAATTTCAGGCGCTTGGACGGCGATTGCCAGCTAAAATTAAATGTAAGTGCCGGTCACCTAAAAATTTGGACAGACTCCGACCTACCAGCGCGCCTTTCGATTTCAGACTCCAATTGTGCGGCGAAATATGATACAATGGGGAGCGTGATTGCCCCAACCGTTTGGCTAAGACGCGGCCAGAGCAACTGTTCTCATCCAAAAAAGTGAAGCGGAGGTCTTGATGCAACTTCTGCCCAACATTTTTTTACTCGATGGTTTTGCTTATGCCCAGCATGCCAACTTCTACCTGGTGGGCGGCGAGCAGGGCAACATCGTCATCGACGCCGGCACGGTTCCCGCCGATCTCGACCGGGCCGAGCAGCAGCTCGGCGGGTGGGGCGTCTCGCTGGCCCAGGTGGACACTCTGCTGCTGACCCACAGCCACTACGATCACGTGGGCAATGCGGCTGAGTTGCGCCGCCGCGGGGCTATAGTCATTGCCGGGCCGGGGGATGCCGCGGGGATCGAGCGGGCGGATTGGCGGACCGCGCCCTACGCCGCGGGTTTCCGGGTACCGGCCTGCCCGGTCGACCGGGTGGTGCATGATGGGGAGGTCGTCGAGACTTGTGGCTTCCGTTTCGAGGTCATCCACGCTCCCGGCCATACCAACGGCTCGGTCATCTACCAACTGCGCCACGCCGGGCGCATCATCTGGTTTGTGGGCGATGTGGTAATGATCAACAATACGGATTTTGAGCCGGAGTTGGGCTGGCAAGGCGGCGAGGATTTTGACAAGCCAACCTACCTCAAAACTCTGCGGCGGCTGGCCGAACTGCCGGTCGACTGCATTCTGGCCGGCCACTATTTTCCCTACCTCAGCCAGGGTCAACGACTGGTTGGCCGGGCCTACGTCAAGGCGTTGGTGGAGTGGCGGTAAAAGGCTTTTGCGGCGAACCAAGGACTCCCCGGCCCAGGAGGGTGTAAACCGGCCCGGCAGGCTGCAAATCGCTCTTGATCAACCGGATCTCGGCGACGGTGAGCCGCGCCAATTCCTCCACCGTCAGTTGCTCCTGCTCCAGCAGTTCGCCCAATTGGGCCAGCCGATGCGGCGGCAGGTTGTTCACCCGGCCGATGGTCAGGTGGGGTGAATAAGGACGGGTCTCCGGGGTGAAGTTGATCACCCGCAGCCGTTCTCCCAATTCTTGCTGCAGTTCCCCCAGTACCCTGGTCTCACCGCCTACCCCTGCCCAGACAATCCGCGGCCGCCGGGTGTTGGGGAAACAACCCAGCCCGGCCAGACTCAATCTGAACGGTTGGAAATTGGCCGCCGTGGCTTGCACCAGCTCGGTCACTTTTTCAACGTCACTGACCGCGATGTCTCCTAGAAAATGAAGAGTCAGATGAATATTGGGCAGGGCGATCCAACGCACCGTTTTGGGCGGGACAACGGCTTTCAGCCGGTTCTGCAAATCGCCCAGCCCGGCCCGGGCTTCAGGCGACAGGTCGATGGCAATGAATGAGCGAATTGTCTTCATAATCGTTTCGATTATACCATAAGGCGGCCGGGCTGCAACCGGCCCGGCCGGACTTCCGGGGCCGGTTCGCCGGTCGAGTGAGATTGGGGTATACTTCATAAAAATTATTTCCTGATATCAGGGAGCAGAGTAACAAGTTGCAGGGTTGCAAAGTAGCAGGCTGTCGCTTGCCACTCTGCCTTTGACGATAACTTTCTGGAGAATTATATGCTGCGTCACTTTGGTTTGGTCTGCCTGGCGCTGCTGGCCGGCGTGGCTGTCGCTTGCAATGCCGGGAGGCCGGCGGAGAATCCGGCCGAGTCTGGCCCAGGCATCACCGTGGAAGCCGAAGCCAACGGGCCGGGCGTCTTTGTGCGGCGCGGCGCGCGGGGCGAGGCGGAAGCCCTGGCTGTCGAGCAGCCGATCAAGCTGATGGTAGGGGAGGGCGTGGCGGTTGAGCCGGCCGGCCGGGCGACGGTGCGGCTGCCTGATCTGCTTACAGCCGAGTTGTCGGGCGAGGGTGAGCTGATCTTGGCCCAATTTTCTGCCGACGACCAGGCGCAGGAAGTTACCCTGCGCCAGCGCGGCGGCGTGTTACTGGCTGAGTTCAATCCCAACCAGCGCCGCGAGGCGCGCCTTACCCTGGAGACAGGGGCGGCGAGCCTGACCACCGCCGCGGCTCAATTTCTGGTGGTCCAAGAAGTCGAGAGCCGGCTGACCTGGCTGGTCAACCTGGGGGAAGGCGGAGATGAGATCGAGGTGCGGGGGATAGCGGGGAGCTACCCGGTTGCGTCCAACACGGCCCGCTGGATCGATCCGGCCGGGGCCGTCAGCGCCGAAATTCCGGTCGATCCAAAACGGCTGCGGGGTTGGTACAACAGTTGGCAGAGCCAGGAAACGGTTTTGTCCCTGGCGGAGGTGCTGCTCTCGCCGGCCAATCTGATCGCCGCCAGCGGCGCTCTGCCGGCTTTGCCTCGCCTGGGGCAGCCGTTTGAGCTAGGAGAGAGCGAGTCGGGTTCGGTCAGGTTAACCCTCGACCCGATTGGCCTCTTTGGCCGGCCTGATTACGCCCTGGCGGACTGCAACGGCGACGGCAGCCAGGATATCGTCATCCGGGCCGGCAAGCTGCACTTTGATTTCCGGCCGTTGCTGGCCCGGGTGCTGGCCCTGGATGTGACCGTGCTGAACCAGGCTCAACCCGCCACCGCCGCCGTGGCGGGGCAGGGGCCGGGCGGAACTGAGGTTGATCGAGCCTTGCTGGACGCCGGTCCGGCTGAAAGCCAAACTCTGTATTTGCGGGCCAACCAACCCTTCCATACCGCTGAGCTGGCGATGCTCGACGGTTGTTTTATGGGCTTCAGCCTGACTCCACCCACCGCTACCGGCGCGCCGGCCGAACCCCGGCCCGCGCTCACCGCCCAACCGGTCGATGCCGTGGTCAACATTCTGGCCACCCCCGCGGCGCGCCCGGCGGATGCCAGCCAGTTGGCAGCGATGCCGGTTAAAGCCGGCGCGCTTCAGATTGACGGGCGGCTGGATGATTGGGCGTCGCTCGGCCGGGATTGGACGCTCATTAGCGCGGTTACCTACGACCAGGGCTGCGCCAACCGCTTCCCGAACTCGGGCCGCTCAACCGACCTGGCCGGGCAGGTCCGCTTTGCCTATGATGACCAATATCTGTACGTGGCTTTCCAGGTGGAGGACGATGGATACGTGGGCTACACCGGTGACGACATGAACTACTTCTTGGGCGACTCGGTGCAACTCTCTCTGGATATGGATTTGACCGGCAATTTCAACGAGGCCCGGCGAAGCGAGGATGACTGGCAGGTCGACTTTCTGCCGGAGGCGGAGTCGCCGCGGGTGGGGTTATGGCAGCTTGGCTCCCTGGCGGCGCGGCCGTTTGACGAAGCTCAGGTGGCCGTCAGCCTGACCGAGACCGGCTATCTGGTCGAAGCGGCCCTGCCCTGGAATAGTTTCGGCGTGTCGCCCCAACCGGGCGACCGGCTGGGGTTGGCGGCCAATGTCAACGATAACGACACCCCCGGTCGCAATGCCCAGGAATGTATTATTTCAACCGCGCCCCAACGCCGCTGGGATGATCCAACCAGTTGGGGTAGTCTGTTGCTGAGGCCGGGCGATTAGCGATTGGGAGATTGGAGATTGGGAGATTGAGAGATTGGAGATTGAGAGATTGGTGATTATTGACTGAGAATTGCAAATCTCAAATCGGAAATCTCATATCGCAAATCTCCTAATCTCCGCCCTCTCCATTCAAATTTTCTGCGGCAAAATCGGCCAGTAAGCGGTAGCGGCGGTAGATGGCGTTGTACCTGGCGGCCAACTCGGCTCGGGGGGTAAGCTGATCCGGCTGGTCAAAGGCGCGGTTGAGGGCCTGTTCAAAAGTGAGCGTTGGCTGCAACGCCGTGGCGCAGTAAGCATAGAGCGCCCGGGTGACGGTTTCCTGGTCGGCGTAGATCAGCAATGGGCGCTGGCAGACGTCGGCGATAATTTGCGGCCAGCCGGTTACGGTCACACCGCCGCCGGCCAGGGCCATCTCGTCGATGGGGACGCCCAACTCCGCAGCAATTTCCATTAAGTGACGCAGACTGTAGGCCACCCCTTCCAGCACGGCCCGGCCCATGTGAGCTCGCCGGTGGGAGAGAGTCAGGCCGTAGAAGCTGCCCCGTAGGGCATCGTTCCAGTAGGGGCAGCGCTCGCCGGTGAGGAAGGGCAGGAAAAAGAGTCCCTCGGCGCCGGGCGGGGTGGCGTTGGCCTCGGCCAGCATCGACTCCCAGGCCGTTTCTTCGCCGTAGAGCGCCTGCCTGGCCCAGGTGAGCGACGCTCCGCCGGTGGATAGCACCCCGTTCAGCAGCCGATAAGGCAGCAGTGGGTAAACGTACAGGCGCTGCTGCGGGTCGTCGATCGGCTGGTCGTTGCGGAGCAGGCTGGAGACCATCGCCGAACTACCCAATGAGCAGACCAGCCGGCCAGATCGCGGCGGCGCGCCGCCCAGGAGGGCGATGACATCGCCGGCCCCAACGATGACTTTGGCGGCTGCCGGTAGGCCCAACTCCCTGGCAAGCTGGGGTAATAGGCGGCCGGCTTCGGCCTCAGCCGGTCGCAAGGGCGGCAGTACGGCCGGATCGAGGTTGACCAGGGCCAGACGGTCGCTGGCCCAGCCCCGGCCCGCCTGATTCAGCAGGGCTGCGCCGCCAGCCTCGGTTGGATCGGTCAGGGATTGGCCGGTTAGCCGGTAACGGAGGTAATCCTTGGGCCAGAGGATTGTCCGGGTCCGCTCTAGCACCTCCGGCTGGTGTCGAGCCAGCCACAGCAGCTTGGGCAGGGTGTAGGTCGAGTTGAGTTGGGAGGGCGGCAGGCCCAACTGTTGGCGCAGTTCGGCCGTTTCCGCCGTGGCCCGCCGGTCGAGCCAGAGAATGGTGGGCCGGAGTGGCCGGCCGGCGTCATCCAACAGGACCGCGGTGTGCATCTGCCCGGTCAGGCCAACCATTTCAAGCTGTTCCAAACTAAAGCCGCCGGCGCGAAGTTGAGCCAGTGCTTTCACCAAAGCCGCCCACCAATCTTCGGGATTGGCTTCGGCCCAGCCTGGATGCGGCGCGTTATAACGATACCGCTCGGCGGCTGAGGCCACAACCTGGCCCTGGGTACTGTAGAGCACGGCTTTGAGGGCAGAAGTACCCACATCAACAGTTAAGATGGCAGGAGTTTGGTTTGGTTGCATCGGTTAAAGTTTGTGAATAAGGATCATATGGACAGTGACAGGGTTGCAGGTAGCAAGTAGCAGGTAGCAGGTTCCAGGTAGCAAGGTTGCAGGTAATAAACCAAGACCGGATATTGGGTGACTGCCGTAAGCTACGGCGCTTTTTCAATGGCCAGGCAGTTGACAATCAACGGCTCCGGGATGTCAAACACCGGCACCAGGTGGTTGCCCAGGCGAATGGCGAAATAGGCGCTTTCGCCGCCATCAAAGCGCATAGCCCGGTCAACCTCGATGCCCCATTTTTGCCCCAGCTTGATGATATTTTCGGCGTGCTCCTGAAGAGTCAGGCCGTAAGACGCGCTAACAAAGAGATATTTGCGATCCTTTGATAGGGCCACCGTTACCTTAGCCCAGCGGGTATCGCGATAATAGTCCAGTTCCTTCGGTTCGAACCACTCCTGCTCCGGGTTATAATTGTATGCCCCATCCCACAAAAAGATCGGCCCGCCGCCCCAGGAGATAGTGACGGGGTCGTAATCCGCCCGCTCCCGAATGACGTCGATATCAAAGCGGCCAGCCCGTTGAAACAGGGCCGCTCGGCCCAAATGGAAAAATATGTCCCGGCCGGTTTCGGTTTTGTTGCTGCCGTTCAGGCCGTGATAATCGGCATCAGTGACCAGGAGCGAGTTGGGCGATAGGCAATAGGAGGGGGTAATGAGCGTTCCCCGCTCGGAACTATGCGGGATGATATTGCGCATAATGTAGCCCGGCTCTTCCAGATCGACCACGACGTGATGGACCCGGTCAAAAACAATGTAGACGATGCCCGGGGCAATTTGATACGTTTGCTGGGACAGGGCAATGGCGCGCAAGCGGGCCAGGGTAGCCGGGTCGGCCGCCAGGAGCGCCTCGATTTGCCGGGGAGTCAGCCGCTCATTCTGGGGACAGTCAGGGCAATCGGTCCGGCGAACCGGCGGCTTTGAGCGGATAAACAAGTTGAATTCGTACTCAACCGTGGGCAGCGGCGCCGCGGCCAGGCCACAGCCGGCCGCGTTGCAGCGGGCCAGGTCGAGCGTGGGAGTCGGGGTGACGGTTGGGGTCGGCGTATCCGTTGGCGTTGGGGTGGCAGTTGGGGTTGAGGTTGGGGCAGTTGGAGTTGCCGTAACGGTTGCAACCGGCGTCAACTTGACCTCCGGCGTAAAGTCAACGGCCACCGGCGTTGGCACATCGACCGGGCTGGTCAGGGCCAACCATGAGATAGCCCGGCCAACCAGCAGCAAGGCGATAATAACTGAAGCACCGATGATAATGGCCGCGTCAGCAGACAGCGGCGAAGGGGGGATTCGCTGTGGCTGCATAAGGGTTTTTAAGTGGGCGGGCCTTTCTCTGCTCCAGGCAAGGGTAAGGATGATTCTGACGTCTAAACGGCTTAGAGATTATGGCTGCGTTTCAGTTCGGCCAGCAGACCGACCACATCCGGCTCCGGCCACGGCGACAGCCCCAATGGGTCGTCCAACTCGGCCTGGCCCAACAGCACTCTGAACACATTGCCCACGCCGGGCGCCAGGACCTGGAGATTATAGCCACCCTCCAGGGTAAAGACAATCCGGCCCGCACATAATTCGCCGGCCAGATCGACCAGGCTGCGAGCCAGCCAGTGATAGCCGGTCAGGCTCAAGCCCAGGCTGGCCAGTGGATCATCCCAATGGGCGTCAAAACCGGCCGAAACCAGGATCAATTCCGGTTGAAATCGGCGCAGCAGGGGGAAGACCACCTCGCCATAGAGTTGCTGAAAGCCGGCATCGCCCACATAAGGTTTTAGCGGCAGGTTGACTTTGGTGCCTCTGGCTTCACCTCGACCGATCTCGCTCAAAGCGCCCGTACCGGGGTAGTAGGGATATTGGTGGCTGGAGACAAACAGGATTGAGGGGTCTTCGTCCAGGATAGCCTGGGTGCCGTTGCCGTGGTGGACGTCAAAGTCGATGATGGCCACCCGTTCCAATCCATAATCAAAACGGGCGGCGCGCGCAGCCAGGGCCACGTTGGCCAACAGGCAAAAGCCCATCGCCTGGCTGTAGGTGGCATGGTGACCGGGCGGCCGGACCAAAGCAAAGCCATTGTCCAGTTTGTCGGCCAACACCGCTGCGACCAGATCGATCAATCCGCCAACCGCCTTGACGGCCGCCTCATAGGAGAATTCATTGGTGTAGGTATCGGGGTCCAGCATCCCGCCGCCGCCCCGGCTGGTCTCTTCGACCAGTTGCAGATGGCGGGGATGATGGCAGCGCAGCAGCTCCTCCCGGCTGGCCGGCCGGACGGGCAGCGGTATGAGCGCCGGCAACAGGTTGGCGGCGGCCAGATAATCCATTACTGCGGTCAAGCGGCGGGCATTTTCAGGGTGCCCTGAGAGGTTGTGTTTGGTAAAAATTTCGTCAAAAACATAACCTGTTGGCATAAGGCATTATCCAAAATCCGAGAATTTGGTTGATCCGGCTGGCCTGACAAACGGGTATGGTAGCATAAGGGCAATGAGATGCAAAATGTAAAGCTCGCTGTTCAAATCTGTTTTCTCAGCGAGTCCATCTCAGCCTCAAGTTTCTGTTTGCAATCCGGACACATGCCGTGGGTAAAGGCGGCCTCGGAGTGTGTTTCCAAATAGGTTTCCAACCTGACCCACTGGCCTTGCTCATCCTGAATCTTCCGGCTGCACCAGGCGCAAATGGGGACAATCCCGCTCAGGGTTTTGATGGTGGCCAAAGCCTCTTGTAACGCGGCATTGTGCTGCTGCAACTCTAGATTTTGCTGGGCCAGTATTTGATTTTTGAGCTGCAATTCTTTTTGCAATCTACTGAGGGTCAGGTGGGTTTCAACCCGGGCCAGGACCTCTTCCACTTGAAACGGTTTGGTAATGTAATCGACGCCCCCGATCAAAAAGGCAGTGACTTTATCGAGGGTTTCATCCAGGGCGCTGATAAAAATGACCGGAATATCGTGAGTTCGCTCATCCGCTTTCAAGATCCGGCAAACTTGATAGCCATCCATTTCCGGCATCATAATATCGAGCAGGATCAAATCGGGTGGTTGGGCCTGCGCCGCCAGCAGGGCTATCTGGCCATTTGAGGCCGGTCGAATTTTATAACCTTGTTCGGTCAGGATGCTGGCTAAAAGCCGCAAGTTAGCCGGAGTATCATCCACAACCAGAATATCAGCGCGGGCTGCGTTCGCCTGGTGATCACTCATTGGTGCTCTCCTTTGCTGCCTGGATTAAGGTCAGAATCACCCCAAACTTAAAATCATTCGTCAATGCAGTCAAAGCTTTACTCACTGCGGCATCATGAAGGTGGATTTGATCTATCAATCTATTCACTGCATCCACATTGATCCGGGTAACTGCCTCTTCTAACCTGGCCAGCAGCTCACCCGGCAAGGCTTGCCAGGCCTGGATGTCGAATTCTTGATCAAGGTATGATACCTGGTTATCCGCTCCTGCTTCTGCGTAAATAAAGCGGAGCCCCAGATGCCTGGTCAACATCTCAAAAATTTCTGCTTCCCGGAATGGTTTGCGCACCAAGTCATCAAAACCTGCCGCCAGGACCAGTCCCCGTTCCTCCTCAAAGGCGCTGGCAGTCAGGGCAATGATGGTGGTAGCCTGACCCGGCGCGGTCGCTTTGATCTGTTGGGCGGCCTGGTAGCCATCCAGCCCTGGCATGCGGAGATCCATCCAAATTAGGTAAGGTTGCCACTCTTGCCAAATTTTCACTGCTTCCAGACCATTGCCGGCTTCCTGGATTTCAAGAATGTGTTGGGCAGGGTCAACCGCGGTTAACAGATTGACCAACAAGCGACGATTGCTGGCCGAATTGTCAACCACCAGCAGCCGATAACGGGGCTGATTGGGCTCAACCCCGATCACCCGCCGGAATATCGGACCGGCTGCCTGGACCGCTTCAACCACGTCCACTTGAATAAAGAACTTAAAAGTTGAACCTTGCCCCACGACGCTCTCAACCGAAATCTGACCGCCCAGTAATTGTACGAACTTTTGGCTAATACTCAAGCCCAGGCCGGTGCTCTCCTGGACCCATTGGCCGGTTTGAGTTTGGGTAAAGGGTTCAAACAGGCTCGCTAACTCGTCGGCTGCAATGCCGGGACCGGTATCGCTGATGGAAAAATGAAGCTGGCAGACTGATGCCTGTCTGTTAATCCCCACTCGTACCGTCACCCTGCCCACTTCAGTAAACTTAATGGCATTGTTGAGCAAATTAATCAATATCTGCCGCAGCCTGACTTCATCCGTATAAATGTATTGGGGCACATCCGGTAAACGGTCAAATATTAAGCGTAGACCCTTGTCGGCGGCGCGAAGTTGGAACATACTTTCAAGATCGGCCAACAGCCGGTACAGGTCAAATTCTCTCTTATCCGGGGCCATCCGCCCGGCCTCGATTTTGGAAAGGTCGAGCACCTGGTTGATCAGGGTCAACAGGTGTTCACCGCTGGTGGTGATGATGTCCAGATTGTCGCGATGTTCAGGGGGTAAGGCGGGGCTACGGGCCATCAGTTGGGCAAAGCCGAGAATGGCATTGAGCGGGGTGCGCAGTTCATGGCTCATATTGGCCAAGAACGCACTCTTGGCCCGGTTGGCCACTTCGGCGGCATCCTTGGCCTGGTGGAGCGTCTCGTCAGCTTGCACGCGTTCGGTGATATCGCGAATGGCGGCGATGTGCACCGGCCGTCCCCGCCAGGTGAAGTGACTCGCCGTGATTTCAACCGGCAAGGCCGCGCCATCTTTCTTGCGATGGAAACGGATGGGGATACTCGTCTGGTAATTCTGCATAGCCTGCCGGGTTTTATCCGGCTCGGCCGAAAGGTCCACGTTTCGCTTTTGCAACAACTCGTCCCGGCTATAGCCATACATAGTCGACGCGGCGGCGTTGACTTCCAGAATCTGGCCGGTCTCATTGTCGATCAGAAAAATCGCGTCTGATCCCAATTCAAATAGTTGGTGGTATTTCTCTTCGCTGGCCCGCAACGCCTCTTCCACCTGCTTGCGCTCGGTAATGTCACGGATAATAGAAATGACCGCGGTGGGTTGACCGTTGGCGTCGCGAATGACCTCGGTATTGGCTTCGATATCAAATACCTGGCCATCTTTTTTGACGGCGCGGTATTCAATCGGCATCAAAACCTCACCCCGGGCCATCTCTCGCAAGCGAGTTGCAACCAGTTCAGACTCGTTGGGCGAGATGAAATCCAGGACCGAGCGCCCCGTGATTTCTTCGATGGCGCTATAGCCAAACATTTTGACACCGGCCGGGGAGATAAACTCGATTATCCCTGACAGGTTGAAGATGGTAATCCCATCGGGTGAGGCGCTGACGATGGACTGGTAAAGCGCCTGAGATTGACGCAATTTGTCTTCAACCAGTCGACGCTCGCTAATTTCCTGGCGCAGTTCAGCTGTGCGTTCTTTAACCAGCTTTTCCAATTCTTCCTGGTAGCGCTGCAACTCCGCCGACATCGTATTGAGCGCGCCGGCCAACCGCCCAATTTCATCCTGCCGATCGAGTTGGATGGGTTTGTCCACTCTGCCGTGCCGGATTGCCTCCACACCGGTCTGCACCTCAGCCAATGGCCCAATGAGACGGGCCAGAATCTGGCGGCTCATCACTATGGCCATCATCAACACGATCACGGCAATAACAGTCAGAGTGCTGACCGTTGTTTGAATGACCCGGCGCGCCTGCTGGCGAGCCACTTCAACCCGACTCGCCTCAAACTGCTCAAAATCACGAATGGCTCGCAGCAGCGGGATTTGATAATTCTGCACCAAAACCATCAATTCACTCTGGGTGGCCGGCCCCAGTTCCCCCTCCCGATCAAATGCGGCCAACACCCGATCAGCCTGTGAACCAAAGGCGATCAAATATTGGCGCACTTGACTGATAGCGATGCTTTCATCGACATCACCGGGCGTGGTTGAGTTGATGACCTGCTGAATCAGGCGATCGAGCCGGGCTTGTTGGGCCGCAATCTCGTGGCGCAGGTCCGGCTCATTGGTCAGCCCGAAGGTGTGGCGACGCACCAGTTCTGTCAGAACCAGGCTTTCTGAGCGAATCTGCGTACTCAACCTGGCCGTGTCGGAGCGGGCCGTAACCTGGGCGAGCGTGTTTTCGGTAAATTGCACCACCCAAACCGAGCCGACTGCCATACCGACCGCTACCAGGGCCAGCAGAACAAAGTTCAGGGTCAACCAGCGCGCCAGGGGGCCTTGAAAAGCTTGCAGCCGCGATCTGGTCATTGTCCTCCTGGTCCTTGGTTGTGGAAGGCATCCAATTCCGCCTGGTAAGCAGGGGCAATTTCGTCCATAGCTTCTTCAGGAGTTTTTTGTCCCGTCACAATGGCCTTCAGGGCTTCGGTGTAGCGGGAGTTCAATTCGGCGGAGAGAGGCACCTGCGCTTCGTAGATGCCAAATTCCACCAATTTGGCAATGATCTCGCGGTTGGGGGTGGTGGCATAGCTGGTGTTGCTGCGGCGCAGGCTTGGCGCCAATTGGTAGCCTGGCACATCCTGGGCTACCTGGCTGCCGGTAATATATCTGGCAAATTCATGGGAAGCCCGGAGTTTGGCGGGGTCAGCCACGTTGTACACGCCGTACATGCCAAAACCGCCGGTGGTAACGATTTTGCCCAGCTTGCCGGTAGGCGGCGGCAAAACAACCAGGGGAAAGCTCTCCTCCTCTAATTGGCGAATGAAGGCCGGCGTGCTGATGAGCATCGCTACTTCGCCGTTCTTGAATTGCTCCCAGGCTTCGGCCTGGTCTAGCCGGCCAAAGTCGGGCGGGGTAACTTGATGCACCTGGGCCAGATCGACCACTTTTTGCAGGCCGGATAAGGCTTCGGGGGTATTTTGCACAAAGCGCCGGCCGTCGGGACTGAGAATACGCCCGCCGTCAATATAAAAAATGGGGTAGTAACCGGAGGTCCACCAATCTGCCGAGACGGTGAAGCCATAAACCGGCCGGCCGTCGGGCTTTTGGTAGGTCAGTTGTTTAGCCGCGGTTACAAATTCAGTCCAGTTCCAGGGATCTTTTATGGTGGGCAGCTCTACGCCCCGTTCGGCCAGCAGCGCTTTGTTGGCAAACATAGACGAGGCGGTGACCCAAATGGGCCAGGCGTAGACCTGGCCATCTACGGCGGCGGCTTGCAGCCCGCTGGCGTAGAAATCGGCCCGGTCTGCGTCGGTCAGAAACGGCTCCAGGCTGGATACTTTGCCTTCTCTGGCAAATCGAATCAGATCATCAGGGTTGACGCTAAATACGTTGATATCCTGACCGGACTCCAACGCCGCTTGCAGCTGGGCGTCTCCTTCAAGCGTCCATGGGACGCCCACGATGTTGACCCTGATATCGGGATGCCTTTGCTCGAACATCTCCACGGCTTTGGCATTGGTCGCCGAGGTGATATCTGTTCCCCCTGCTATGTAACCGCGCTTGTAAAAAGTGATGGTGATAGGTTCGGCGGCCGATGGGCGGGCCAGGATCGAATTACAACTGGCTATGACCAGGCTAACCAACACCACGGCAACTAGCCACCAGATGGTTGAATATTTTGGTTTCATACGCTTACCTCCTTAACCCCTGGAGCTTTCTGGGAAAGTCAATGATGGTACTCAACTAAAACGGAATACGCAATGCGAAATACGGTACGTATTGCGTGAGCATAAGCGGGTTGGTTTCAAACACTTTTGGAGAAAACTCCCCCTAATAAACGGACGCCATTAGAAAAAAAGCACGCCTCCTGTCAGCGAGGTCGCGCTTGCAACGTTCAGTCATTGATTGAAACTGGTTACACCATACTATCTGGTAATTCATCTGGCCAAGTTTGGGCAGCAGCCTACCGCATGAAAAACCCTTGAGTTTAATTGAACCATTGTAACACAATGTCTGCACCCTGACAATGAACTGACTTGCTTGTGCATTTCAACGCCACAGGGTAGAATTTATGGTAAAGCGTTGTATCCATTACTATAAACTGGTATAATGACCGCACTTTTCCGCATAAAGGTGTTCCCCCAACCATGGAAGTTGTAGAAAATCTGGCCAAAAAAGTTGTCAGCAATGTTGAAAAAGTGATCATGGGCAAACGCAAGCCCGTCGAAGAGACCCTGTTGGCTCTGCTCTGCCAGGGGCACGTGTTGATCGAAGATGTACCCGGTACCGGCAAAACGATGCTGGCCCGGGCCGTCGCCCGTTCAATTGGCTGCTCTTTCCGGCGGCTTCAATTTACACCCGATATGTTGCCCAGCGACGTGACTGGCGTGTCGATGTTCAACCAGAAAACCCACGAGTTCGAATTTCGGCCCGGCCCGGTCTTTGCCCAGATCGTGCTGGTCGATGAAATCAACCGGGCCACCCCCAAAACCCAGAGCGCCCTCCTGGAAGCGATGGACGAACGGCAGGTGACGGTGGATGGCAGCACCCACCTGATGGAAAAACCGTTCCTGGTGCTGGCCACCCAGAACCCCATTGAATACGAAGGCACGTTTCCCCTACCCGAGGCTCAACTTGACCGCTTCATGTTGCGCATCCATATGGGCTATCCTGACAAAACCCATGAGATTGCCATTCTGGGCGCCCAGCAGTTTATCCACCCCATCAACCAACTGGAGCAGGTGGTCAGCCAAGAAGAGTTGCTGGCAGCGCAGGAAGCGGTCAAAGAGGTCTACGCCGACGATTTGATCAAAGATTACATTGTCAGCCTCTGTTCAGCCACGCGTAACCACCCGGATGTCTACCTGGGGGTCAGCCCGCGAGGCAGCCTGGCCCTGTATCGCACTGGCCAGGCTCTGGCCGCGATCCGTCGCCGGGACTATATCATTCCCGATGACGTGAAATATCTGGCCGAAGCTACCCTGGCTCACCGCCTCATCATCAGTCCGGCCGCCCGGATCAAAAACGTTGACCCCCGCGAAGTGATTCAAGACATTCTCTCGTCCGTGCCCGTGCCGGGAGCGCGAGTCAGAGGGTAAAGGCAATATTGAATTGTGAATTGTGAATTGTGAATGGCGAATGAGCGAACGGTTAACCACCCATCCAACAATCCAGCCATCCAACCAACTATCTAACCCTACCCCCTACTTCCTACTCCTTACTCCTTACTCCCTGGTATAACCCATGCGCAAACTCGAAGGCAGCGCTATCCTATTTTTATTATGGTTGGCTTCGTTGTTGGCCATTCTGGTGGTTGGCCATCCACTTTTTTTCAGCCTGTTTTACCTGTTCGGCGGCATTTTGCTACTTTCGTTCTTGTGGGCCTGGCTCAACCTGCATTGGGTGCGGGTTACCCGGCAAGTGCGCTCTCGCCATGTCCAGGTGGGCAATTTTGTCGAGGAGCGTCTGGTTGTCGAAAATACCGGGCCGCTGGTCAAGCTGTGGCTGGAACTCAAAGATAGCTCCGACCTGCCGCTGCACCGGGTTAGCCGAGTTGTGTCCAATTTAGGCCGCAAACGGCAGCAAAGTTGGCATGTCCGGACTCTCTGCTACCAACGGGGTCGTTTTACCCTGGGGCCTATCTCTCTGACCAGCAGCGACCCGTTCGGTCTGTTCCAACTGAGCAAAGATTTGCCCCCCTCCTTTACCTCCCACGTGGTGGTTTACCCGCTGGCGGTGGCTTTACCGGATTTCGACCCGCCTGTGGGTGAGCTGACCGGAGGCGAAGCGACCCGCCGCCGCACCCACTACGTTACCACCAACGTGTCCGGCATTCGCGAATATGCCTTTGGCGATAGTTTCAACCGCATCCACTGGCCCAGCACTGCCCGTACCGGCCGGCTGATGGTCAAGGAGTTTGAGTTAGACCCCATGGCCGACGTCTGGATTTTTCTGGATATGGAGCAGCGAGTTCAGGCCGGCTTACGTTATCAAGAAATTGTCCCGCCGGCGCTACCCGAGGTGCCCTGGGAGAAACTGCCGCAGCTGAAGTTGCCGCCCAGTACTGAAGAATACGGCGTGGCGATTGCGGCCTCGATTGCCAAACATTTTCTCGGTCAAAATCGGGTAGTCGGTTTGATTACCTATGCCGACGCCCACCACCGCGAGATTGCCCAGAGTGACCGGGGTGAACGCCAACTGACCCGCATCTACGAGATGCTGGCAGTGGCCCAGGCTCACGGCGCTATCCCGCTGGCCGAGGTCCTGGTCGCCGAAATGATCCATCTTAGCCGCAACACCACTGCTATTATTATTACCCCGGCCACCGAGGCCGAATGGGTGGCCGCGGCCCGTCACCTGATGGCCCGCGGTGTGCGCGTTACTGTTGTGCTGATCGATCCGGGTAGTTTTGGTATGCCTTACAACTCGTTCGATACCGAAATCGAATTGACTGCCAGCCACATTCCCCATTATGTGGTGCGGGAGGGTGATCAATTAGCAGAAGTTCTGGCTAATGTGAGAACCCCTTCAATCTAAATGTACCATCGACATCCGAGCGAAGCCCCAATTATTGGCTGACCAAAGTGTTGGCAATAATCAGACGCTGATCGAACCAGCCTCGTTCCTCAGGAACCCTGTCTGCGGCCGACAAACGGTTGGCGAAATCGGCAAGCTGTGCTAAACTTACCCCTTTGATACGGAGAGCGTGAAGCGGAGAGCGAAAAGCGTGGAGCGAACGTAATAGCAAGAGGTATAGACGATTTACGATTGACGATGCAATTAGTGACTCACAATCTACAATTCGCTATTCACCATTCATAATTCATAATTCATAATTCTTGCGAGGGCCAATGTCAACTAATGGTCAACCGAAAACTTTATTTGAAAAAATCTGGGATAATCATGTGGTGGTGGCCGAGCCGGGTAATCCGGCGGTGCTCTATATCGACCTGCACCTGATCCACGAGGTCACCTCGCCGCAAGCCTTTACCGGGCTGCGGCAGAAAGGCTTGCAGGTCCGCCGGCCGGACAAAACCGTGGCCACGATGGATCACGGTATCCCCACCACGCCGCCCCATATTCCCATTTCTGATGAACTGGTCATCAAGCAGATCAGCCAACTGGAGCTAAACTGCGCCGAGTTCGGTATTCCGCTGCACGGCTATAACAGCCCCAACCGGGGCATCGTCCACGTGATCGGGCCGGAGTTGGGGCTGACCCAGCCAGGCATGACCATCGTTTGCGGTGACAGCCACACCAGTACCCACGGTGCCTTTGGGGCGCTGGCCTTCGGCATCGGCACCAGCGAGATCGAGCACGTGCTGGCGACCCAATGTCTGCTGCAGGTCAAGCCCAAAACGTATGCTATCCGGGTGGAGGGTGCTCTACCGCCCGGAGTGTCGGCCAAAGATATCATCCTCAACCTGATTTCACGAATTGGCATCGGCGGCGGCACCGGCCACGTCTTTGAGTACATGGGCAGCGCCATCCGCAGCCTGTCGATGGAAGAGCGAATGACTATCTGCAATATGTCCATCGAGGGTGGGGCCCGGGCCGGGCTGGTCTCGCCGGATGATATCACCTTTGAATATATTGCCGGGCGACCCTTTGCGCCGCCGGCGGAGAGTTGGGAGCAGACCGTCGCTGGCTGGCGGCAACTACCCACTGACGAAGGGGCGCTTTTTGATAAAGAGATTGTCATTAACGCCAGCGAGTTGGAGCCGATGATCACCTACGGCACCAACCCCGGCATGGGCTTGAAGATCAGTGAACCTGTGCCCGACCCGGCCACAATCAAAGATGTGAGTGAACGGAACAGCCTGCTTAAGGCGCTGGAATATATGGATTTGAAACCTGGCCAGCCATTGCTGGGCCATAAAGTCGATGTAGTTTTTCTGGGTAGCTGCACTAACTCCCGGTTGAGCGACCTGCGTCTGGCCGCCAGTTTGCTCAAGGGCCGCAAGATTGCCGACAATGTGCGGCTGATGGTCGTGCCGGGCAGCCAGCAGGTCAAACAGCAAGCCGAGGCCGAAGGGCTGGATCGCATCTTCAAAGAGGCCGGGGCCGACTGGCGCGAGTCCGGCTGCTCGATGTGCATTGCCATGAACGGCGACCAGTTGGAGCCGGGCCAGTACGCCGTCAGCACCAGCAACCGCAATTTTGAAGGGCGGCAGGGCAAAGGCGGCCGCACCTTCCTGGCCAGTCCACTGACCGCCGCGGCTGCAGCCATTACCGGCGTTATCACCGACGTGAGGACGATGCTATAATACCAACGATAGGTAAGCCCAAATTTTAGTAAGGAAAATCGATTAGATGTTAACTGTTACGCTCAAACCCGATGTCGCTGAACAGGTTAGTTATCTGGCTAGCCTCAGTGGAGAGCAAGCGGATACCAAGACAATTGTTGACCGAGCCTTGCGAGCCTACCTGGCTGATTTTCGTCGTGAAAAAATCAGGACTGAGCTCAAGGCTTTTGAGCAGCAAAGAGCGGATTTGTTACGCCGATATGAGGGTGAATATGTGGCCATTCACGAAGGCCAAGTTATCGACCACGACCCCGACCTGCGCCAACTTCATTTGCGCGTATTTGAACATTTAGGACACACGCCCGTGCTGCTTAAGCAAATAACTGCGAAACCGGACCGTGAATTACTGTTTCGCAGCCCATATTTTGACCGAGGGCAGTAATGTGTTACCCCAGAAATGTCAATCCGTAGCTACTGGGGAGAGAGTCGTCGTATTTTACTTTATCTGGTCGATGTGCAAATTGGTGATCTGACCCTACCGGGTATGGAAGTGGTTGGTGATGAAATCTCTACAGAGATTGTGATTGGACGAGACATACTCAATCGTTTGCAGGTACTTTTAAACGGTCCAGGTCAAACAATAGAGGTTACTGAGTAATCGGCTGGTCTGGTAAAGATCAGGCTATGGAGACAAAAATTATGGAAAAATTCACCACTCTCACGGCCACAATGGTGGCTATTCCGACCGAGAATATAGACACGGACCAGATCATTCCGGCCCGTTTTTTGAAGGTGACCGATAAGCAGGGGTTGGGCGACAACCTTTTTTGTGATTGGCGCTACCACCCCGACGGCAGCCCCAAAGAGGATTTCATCCTGAATACGGAGCGGGGCAGGCAAGCCAAAATCTTGGTGGCCGGCGACAACTTTGGCTGCGGTTCCAGCCGGGAGCACGCCCCCTGGGCGATTATGGGTTACGGTTTTCGGGCAGTTGTTTCCACCAGCTTTGCCGATATCTTCCGCAACAATTCGCTCAAATTGGGTTTGTTGCCGGTCGTGGTCGATAAAGAGACCCACTTGCAACTGTTCAGCCTCATCGAAGAGGAGCCGGACACCCAGGTGACCATCGATCTGGCTGGCCAGACTTTGCAGCTCCCGGATGGCCGCAAAGTGAGCTTTCCTATCGACAACTTTAGCAAAACCTGCATTCTCAACGGCCTGGACCAACTGGGCTATCTGCAGAGCCACGCCGCTGCCATTGCCGCGTATGAAGAGCTTCACCCGGATCGGGTGAATACGCTGGCGGGTTAAACATGGCGCTTCTGATCCTTAAGAAACCGGCCACAACCGAGCAAATCGACCAAATGGGCGAAGCTTTTGACGGGACGATAATTAAGCTGGCGGTGGATGTTGAGCAGGGTATTCTGGCCGGTGGCGGCCAATTGCACGCCGATTGCGAACAAGCGTTGTTAGAAGAAGGAAGTCGACAAGAAAATGTGTGGGGAGCAGACTGGTATCCTCAGACCCAGGCAGTTGGCTTTGAATCTTTGATCAACATCCGGCCCCGCCAGCAAAATTTTGGCTTAGAGGTGCAGAATCCCACCCTGCGCGAACAAATTGAAGCGATTGTGCGTCGCATCTTTGAGGTAGGATAATGGATATCAATGGATTGCGTAAACGATATGAAACGTTGGCTTGGCCTCAACAATTGGGTAATCTGGCCTCAACTCTGGCGCGGGTATCGGCGCGATCAATTTCATCACAGGATGATGCCCTAACGGTTAATCTACTGCGTGAAGCGGCGTTACTACTTGAGTGGAGCGCTCCCCATACTCCGCCGACTTTTTGGCTTGAACTGGCGGCAATGCAGCGAGAACTATTGGCCTGGCAGCGCGTTTGGCCGATTGACTCGGCTCGACCGTTGTTAGCCCTGCATACTCGCCATCAATCTGACCGGTTATTACAGATGGCCGGCCTGGTTGGCTAAGGTTTATCTGGACAGGTCTACAGCACTTGCCCATCAATATTGGTCTGGGGTATACTTGACCGGCCAACTAAATAACGTGTCCGTTGCAGTAACTTGAACAAAGATGTTAAGTTTAGGGGGAGAATCATCGAGGTCACTCGAACACCAATTAATAAATTTGTGATTTGAAAGGATAATAACAATGGCATCTCAAGTTATGGAATTGTTAGGCAATCAAGCCGACGATTTGTTGGGGCACGTTTGCAAGGGTATTCCCAAGGAGTCGCTGCACCTGCCCGGTCCCCGTTTTGTTGACCGGGTCTGGGCCGATTCGGACCGGCCAATCCAGGTGCTACGCAGTATTCGCACCCTGTTCAATCATGGCCGCCTGGCCGGCACCGGCTATATGTCGATTCTGCCGGTTGACCAGGGCATCGAGCACACTGCCGGCTCCTCCTTTAGCCCCAACCCTGAATATTTTGACCCGGAGAATATCGTCAAGCTGGCCCTGGAAGGGGGCTGCAACGCGGTCGCTTCGACTCTGGGGGTTTTGGGCGCGGTCGCCCGCAAGTATGCTCACAAGATCCCCTTCATCGTCAAAATCAACCACAACGAACTGCTGACCTATCCCCAAAAATATGACCAGATCCTTTTTGCCAGCGTCAAGCAATCATGGGACCTGGGCGCCGTGGCGGTAGGCGCGACCATCTACTTTGGTTCCGAAGAATCGGGCCGGCAGATCCAGGAAATCAGTGAAGCCTTTGACTACGCCCACCAGCTTGGGATGGCCACGGTGCTGTGGTGTTATCTGCGCAACAGCGCCTTCAAGAAAGACGGCGTCGATTATCATACCGCGGCCGATACCACCGGTCAGGCCAACCATCTGGGCGTTACCATTCAAGCCGATATCATCAAGCAAAAACTGCCCGACTGCAACGGCGGCTTCAAAGCCATCGGTTTTGGCAAATCTCACCCCAAGATGTACGGCGAATTGATGACCGATCATCCCATCGACATGGTCCGCTGGCAAGTGGCCAACAACTATATGGGCCGGGTCAGCCTGATCAACTCCGGCGGGGCTTCCGGGGCCAATGACTTTGCCGAAGCGGTCTTTACCGCAGTGGTCAACAAGCGGGGCGGTGGGGCCGGCTTGATCTCCGGCCGCAAAGCCTTCCAGCGGCCTATGGCCGAAGGGGCCAAACTGCTGAATTTGATTCAGGATGTTTATCTCGACGAGGCCATTACCGTGGCCTGATTAAAGCTTCAGCCAGGCACGCAACGGGGCGAGGAAGCGATCAGAGTTAGCCGTTTCCTCGCCTTACTATTTTGGCGGCGTTTCACAAGGTTCAAAAACATGATCGACCAATGCCACAATCTCACAAGCAAGATAGGTGCTAATCGGGCGATGGCCACTCAGTCGGCTGTCGCCCGACCGATTGGAACCCACTCAAGAACGTCTGGACAGCCAACCAGCCAACCAACCAACCAACCAACCAACTAACTAACTAACCAACCAACTAACTAACTAACCAACCAACCAACTAACCAACCAACTAACTTACCAACTATGTGGAGGTTCCAATGACCAAACAGATCTTGCTTTACGACACTACTTTGCGGGACGGTACCCAGGGCGAAGGTATCTCGCTTTCCTGCAACGATAAATTGAAGATTGCCCAAAAATTGGATGGGTTCGGTTTTCATTACATCGAGGGCGGCTGGCCCGGCTCAAACCCCAAAGACGCCGAATTCTTTGCCCGGCAAGGCGAACTGAATTTGAGGCGGGCCAAAATTGCGGCTTTTGGCAGCACCCGTTACAAAGGCGTTACCTGCGATACCGACGCCAACATTCAGGCGCTGGTGGCCGCCAATACCCCGGTCGTCACTCTGGTCGGCAAGAGCTGGGATTTACACGTGCATCACGTGCTGGAAACAGACCTGGAAGAAAACCTGGACATGATTCTGGAAAGCGTGGTCTACTTCAAAGCGCGCCAAAAAGAAGTTGTTTATGATGCGGAGCATTTCTTTGACGGCTATAAAGCCAACCCGGATTATGCTTTGCTGACCCTGGAGGCCGCGGTGAAGGGTGGGGCCGATTGCCTGGTGCTGTGCGATACCAACGGCGGCTCGACGCCGTGGGAAGTCGAGGAGATCACCCGGCGCGTGGCCAACCGGTTCGAGCAAGTCCAGATTGGCATTCACGCCCACAACGACGCTGAGCTGGGGGTGGCAAACACGCTGGCCGGCGTGCGCGGCGGGGCGATGCACGTGCAGGGTACCATTAACGGTTACGGGGAACGGGTCGGTAACGCCAACCTGGTCAGTGTAATCCCCGACTTGCAGCTCAAGCTGGGTTATCGCTGCGTCAGCGATGAGCAGTTGGTCTCTCTAACCGGGCTATCTCGTTACGTTGATGAATTGGCCAATCTGGCTCCCAATAATCACCAACCTTACGTGGGCCAAAGCGCCTTTGCCCACAAAGGCGGCATCCACGTGGCCGCGGTGCGTAAGGTGGAACAGAGTTACCAGCACATCGATCCGCAACTGGTGGGGAATCAGAAGCGGACGCTGATCTCCGAGTTGTCCGGGCGGGGTAATATCCTTGACAAGGCGGAGTCTCTGGGTCTCGATACCAGCCGGGAAGAGGCCCGCCAGGTGTTGCAGCAAATCAAAGAGTTAGAGAATGAAGGTTATACTTTTGAAGGCGCTGAAGCCTCAGTGGATATGATGCTGCGGCGAGCCAGCCAAAATTATCAGCCGCCTTTTGAGGTCATCGACTTTATGGTGTTGACCGAGAATCGGCAAGGCCGCGGCTTGTTCACCGAAGCGACGGTCAAGGTAAAAGTTGGTAATGAAATCCGCCATACCGTCAGCGAGGGCAACGGCCCGGTCAACGCCTTGAATGCGGCCTTACGCCGGGCCCTCTACCAGGACTTTCCCCAACTCCGCAATATCCATTTGAGTGACTATAAGGTCCGTATCCTGGACAGCGACTCCGGGACGGCGGCAACCACCCGGGTGATGATCGACTTTTACGACGCTGTCCAGCCCAAAACCTGGACCACCGTCGGCGCTCATACCAACATCATCGAGGCCAGTTGGCGGGCGTTGATCGACAGTATGGAGTATGCCCTGCTGAATGGCCAAGGTAGCAAGTAGCAAGTTACAGGTTGCAGGTGGCAAGTAGCAAGTAGCAGGTGGCAAGTAGCAGGTGGCATTTCCTGCGACCTGCAACCTGCGACCTGTCACCTGCAACCTGTCACAATTAACCATGCATCCGACTGCCCAGAAAGTAGCTGAAGCCGCCCGTGAACTGGGGCTGGAAATTGAAATCAAAGAATTTGAGGCGACTACCCGCACGGCGGAGGATGCGGCCAATGCTATTGGTTGTACCGTGGCTCAAATTGTCAAATCGCTGCTGTTCGTGGTCGATGGTCAGGCAGTGATGGCCCTGGTCAGCGGCCCCAACCGGCTGGATGAGCAGAAGCTGGCGGCCCTGCGGGGAGTCGGTAAAAAGAAAGTCAAACGAGCCGACGCCGGCATCGTGCGGAAAGCGACCGGCTTTGCCATCGGCGGGGTGCCGCCGTTTGGCCATCTCCAGTCATTGCCAACCTACATCGATCAGGATTTCTGGCAATTTGAGGTCATCTGGGCTGCGGCGGGCACCCCTAATGCAGTCTTTGCCATCACCCCGGCTGAGCTGGCCCGGCTGACTCGGGGCGTGGTAGCAGATTTGAAGGCCGGCTCGTAAAGCCGGTTTGGCAAATCCAATTTCGAGCGACTCTTCTAACCAATCCGCTCAATAAACGTAGGCAATGCAAGATCAAACCCAACCAGTCAACCATAGTTGGTGGACTCGTTATCCGGTCAAAAAAGATTGGGCCGCCATAGGGGTGATTCTTCTGCTGGCGACATTTTTGCGCTTCAATGGCTTGAACGAGCCAGGGTTGTGGTTGGATGAGGTCTCCTACACTTTTGCCGCCCAAAAACCTATTATCGATCAAATCACCAATCCCTCAGACACACTGGGAGGATATTTAAGCGTCGATCCTGCATTATCGGCCATTCCGTTTTCATTGTCCTTGAAATTGGGTTTTTTAAATTTTCTAGCCCGATTTCCAGCCGCCTTGTTCGGTATTCTGGGCGTGGGGCTCATCTATCGAGTGGGACGCACCCTGTTTGGTAACAGGGTTGGTCTCACGGCTGCCCTTCTATTAAGCACCTCCAGCTTCCACATTCTTTACTCACAAGAAGCTCGAAGTTATGCTCAATTTGTCTTTTTTTCTCTAGCCTCGTTCTTATTTTTATATCAGGCATTTGCCCGCAGAAAATTAATCGACTGGCTGCTTTATGCCGTCTTTACCTGGGCCGGCGTCTCCACAAATCATCTGATGCTTTTTGCCATTGCCGCTCAGAGTATCTGGTTAGGGTTGATCTGCTTGCAAAATATTTTCGTGTCTGCCAGTCGCCCGAATTCGTGGCAGCCATGTCTTAGAGCGTGTTTCTTAAATGTCATTCCGAGGAGCGAAGCGACGAGGAATCCCTTAGAACGCCTCTTGCAAGCGGCGGTTTCAGGGACTCTTCGCTCCCCGCTTGGCGGGTCGCTCAGAGTGACATGTAGGCCGATTTTCACCCGGATTCGATTTAAGAAACACGTTCTTAGAGTTATGGGGAGTTTTCTGCTGGCCCTGAGTACTGTGTTCTTATTGCGGTTGCCTTGGTTAGAAGACTTTAGCCATCGCCAGTGTTTCGGTTGTGATATCGGCCATCCTTCAGTGAAGCTGGATTTAATAAGTCCATTCATTTGGACCTTTCAGGAATTTACCAGTCCATTCCCGCTAATCAGCCTCGGATTTGGACTGTTGGGCTTGGTGGGGTTGATTTTGGCTCTAGCCAAATACCCCGCTGGAGGGCTGTTAATCGGCGTATGGCTGATATTATCATATATTATAACCGCTGTCGGCCTCTGGTTCATCTCACAATTCTTCCATCCCAGGTATATCATTTGGGGGCTACCGGCCCTGCTGCTAGCTATCGCCTGTGGGCTAATTGGGCTTGGGGAGTTCACTCGGGGCGTTCTATTGAACAAGATCAAGCTACAACCGGCCAGGTTGGCGGAGTTGACCGGCCTTGTTGCAACCACCCTCCTCGTCACTATAATCATGGTCAACAATTTGGGGCAGATCCAACAAAATCCCACCCGCAAGCAGGCTTGGCCCCTGGGCCTACTGGAGGAGGCCACCCGTTATCTGGCCGCCGAAAGCGAGAATGGGGCCGTCATCATTGGCGTACCCAATGCCCAACACCTAAAATTCTATCTGCAATACAGCCGGCCGGATTTATCTTATCTCGATGCCAGCAGCACGCTCCTGCCGGCCGAACTACCGGACAGGTGGTACGTGTTTTATGAAGCTCGGAACATTCCGGCTAGGTGGCAAAAGGAGTTGAGCTATCGCGAGTTTTACGATATTTTGGTGGTCCACCTGCCCGGTCGATGCCCGATTGACCGGTGTTTGCATGAGGCAACAGGTCTGTTATCAGAAGCGGCTCAGGCTAATCCGGGGTCAGCCTTGGAGCAGAAAATTAAGCTGATGCTGTCAGGGCTATCAAACCTGGCGGCTCATTGAGGAGGAGGCAGATTATGGCCATCGACTTCACCATTGAGGCCGGCGATATTACGGCCTTTGCCGCCGAGGTGGTAGTGCTCAAATATGCCCAGGCCTTCTATGGCCTTGACAAAGTGGTCGCCGGCCAACTCAGCCAGGCCGGCATCCCGGCCGCCAGCCTGACTCCGCCGCCGGGCGATTACCGCTATCTGGACACGCGCGGTTGCCTTCTATCCCCCCAGGTTTTGTTTGTGGGTGTGCCCCCTCTCACCGAGTTTGGTTATCCCCAAATTCGGGGGTTCACTGCCGCTGCCTTGACGATCCTGGCCGCTGAAGCGCCCGATACTCGCCACCTGGCCACGACCGTACACGGCGTCGGTTTTGGCCTGGACGAGGTTGAAGCATTTCTGGCTCAGTTAGCCGGCTTTTTGGAAGTGCTGCAACGAGGGGGAGCCCCGCCGGCCCTGGAACGCATCTCGATTGTTGACCGCAACGCCGAGAGGGTGCAGCGCCTGCGCCAAATTCTGGATCAGAACCTGGCCGGGGCTGACTACGCCGTCAAATTGGAGACGGGGTCAGGCTATCGCCTGGCGGTTGGACCTCGCCGGATGGGCCACGCCGGGGCGATTATTGAAGCGGCCCGGCTGATTGCCCCGCGGGCCATTGCCACGGCCGGTTCGGAAACCGAACTAAAATCGCACGTCTTTGTGGCGATGCCGTTCAAGAAAGAGATGGACGACGTATTCTATTTTGGCATTCAGCAGCCGGTGCGCGAGTTGGGTTTTGTCTGTGAGCGGGTCGACCAGCAGGCTTTTGTTGGTGACATCCTCGACCGGGTTAAGCAAAAGATCGAAACCGCGGCCATCGTCATCGCCGAGTTGACCGGGGCCAATCCGAATGTCTATCTGGAGGTGGGGTATGCCTGGGGCAAAGAGCGCCCCACGATCTTGCTGGCCAGGGCTGAGGAAGAGCTTCGCTTTGACGTGCGCGGCCAAAGATGCTTGAAATACGAGCGAATTATCGATCTGAAAGAGGCTTTGACCCGAGAATTAACCGCGCTTCGGGATGAAGGGCTGATCTAGTCGAATTTGCCCTTTTCAGCCAAAAATAAAAGTGGCGACGAATGCCTCTCCCTTCGTCGCCACAAACCCAACATCCAGGTTACTACTCAGCCCTATGTCATTTCGAGCCGTCGCAGACGGCGAGAAATCCCTCAACCCACTGCAATAAAGCCTGGCGTCTGGTAAAAAGCGATATGAGTATGCCAAGTGACCTTGAATTTGAATCAGCCTACTCAGGGATTTCTCGGCCTACAGCCTCGAAATGACATGCCTGCGCAGTAGCAAATCTAAAATTTATAAATTTATATCCCGGCGGCCACCAGATCGCCCACTTCACTGGTCGAATAGCCCATTCTGCCGGCGGCCATACTCTTAAGCTTATGAGCCGTCACATCCATTACCGCCTGCTCGATGGCCGCGGCCGCGGCCGTTTCGCCCAGGTGGTCCAGCATCATCGCCCCGCACACAATCGAAGCCAGCGGGTTGATGACATTCTGGCCCGTATATTTGGGGGCCGACCCGCCAATCGGCTCGAACATACTCACCCCCTCAGGATTGATATTCCCACCCGCGGCGATACCCATGCCGCCCTGGGTAATGGCCCCCAGGTCGGTGATGATGTCGCCAAACATGTTGCCGGTAACGATCACGTCAAACCATTCCGGATTTTTGACCATCCACATGCAGGTGGCGTCGACATGGTAATATTCCCGTTTGATGTCGGGATATTCGGCCGCGCCGATTTCGTGAAAGGCCCGCTCCCATAAATCATACACGTAGGTTAAAACATTGGTTTTGCCGCACAGCGCCAGGGTGTTGTTCTTGTTCCGTTTCCGGGTATATTCAAAGGCATAGCGCAAACAGCGCTCCACCTGGAAGCGGGAGTAGACCATACTCTGGATGGCTACTTCTGCCGGGGTGCCTTTCATCGAGACGCCACCAATGCCGGTATAAACATCGCCCGTATTCTCCCGAACGACCACATAATCGATATGCTCCGGCCCTTTGTCTTTCAGTGGCGTCTCAACCCCCGGATACAATTTGACCGGGCGCAGGTTGATGTATTGGTCCAGCTCAAAGCGCAATCTTAATAGAATCCCCTTTTCCAGGATACCGGGCTTGACATCCGGGTGGCCGATGGCGCCCAGAAAAATCGAGTCGAATTGGCGCAGTTCATCGGCGGCCGAGTCCGGCAGTACTTCCCCGGTGCGCAAATACCGATCACCCCCAAAATCAAACGTGGTCAAATCCAGCTTGAATCCAAATTTACTGGCCGCGGCGTCGAGAACTTTGATCCCCTCCCTGACAACTTCCGGTCCGGTGCCATCACCTGGTAAAACTGCAATCTTGTAAGTTCTACTACTCATTAGGGTTCCTTTCGTTTTAAGCGGTTGAGATAACTTGACGGGTCTTCAGGATTCTCTGGACCATACCACTGTTTGTAGGGGCGGACGGCCGTCCGCCCCTACAAAATATTGAGGTCACCCCCAGATATTCCCAAAGAGCCAGAATGATACATTGGAAAGCAAATTCCGGTTCCAGATTTCAAATCTTTTTAACTACCCACCCCTCTATTCTTCTCGATAGACGATATCTGACACACCCACAAAAATTATATCGCCATCTTGGAGGGGGCGCGGGGCCTCCACCCGTTCATTATTCACGTAAGTCCCGTTTAGGCTGTTTTGATCCTGGATTACAAACCGGCCATGCTCCAGCTTGATGACGGCATGGCGGCGTGATATTTCTTTATCAAGGTATAAGGGCACATCATTATCCCGGGCCCGCCCCAGAGTGATGACTTCGCTCTTGAACTCAAATTGTTCGCCCGCATGCGGCCCACTTTGACAAATGAACCGGGTCGTGATCGCCTGGTCCTGCTCTGGCGGCAAAACCGCGGTCACATCATCTTCAGCTTCTTCCTCTTGGGCAAGCACCATCGTCACGTCATCCCAATCCTCGGCGCTGGCTGCTGATTGTACTACCTCACCAATCAACTCAGCCGAGTCGGGTAGCACAAAGGTGACGTCGGTATCTTCCAGCGGCTCAAGCGGAGTATCAGCCAGCTCAGCCAGATCGCCGTGGGTGTCCGACCCAGTTTGAGCCGCTTCCGGCTCAATTGCAAAAGTACCGGCCTCAATGCCGGCCTGCGCCGCGACATCGATCAGGTCGGTTTCAAGTTGATCGGCGGCCAATCGCGGCGAAGCCATCGCCGCAGTGTCAAAGGCGCTCAGATCTGCCAGGTCGGTTTGAACAGGCTCGATTTCCGAGAAAGCTTTGAGCGAGGCAATATCCGGCACAGGCTGCTGACCTGGCCGGCCCTGAATGTAACGGATTTGGCTACGAGGAATCATTCTGGGCTGGTCATCAACCAGCAGGTAGATATTGAAAAGATCCTGCTGGATCAATTCACCGTCTAGAGAATACCCATCCATAAAAAAAACGGTCACTCGACCTTTGAAGGTGAACAGAATTGACTTTTCGACGCTAAAGAGTTCATCTCCGGCAGACATTGGCACGTTCCTCCAAAGAATATTCAGTTCGCGTAATTTCTTTGAATGGCAGGCTGGCGGCTTTGAACCAGGATCTTTAGCTTTGCTCCTCTCTGAACCAAACCCCGACTATCACCTGCCGTCCTACTGCTATTTTAGGGCAGGTTGCAGTTAAGGTCAAGGCCAATCTTTTCAGTCTGACGCTAAGTTCAAGAAGTCCCGGCTATCCCTGGCTTGATTGGGTCTGGTCTAGCTGGCGGGCCTGGTCTGGCCAGGTGGTTGGATCAGCGATATTTTCCCAGCCGGCCTCAACCAACAAATTTTGCAGCCAATTGACCTCGGTTTCAGCTAACCGGGCAAAGGTGGTAATGCCGTTGTCGTTTAACAATTTTTCGATTTTAGGGCCAATTCCCTTGACCCACTTTAAATTATCCGGGCGAAGTTCAACCGCCGGGGGTGAGGCAACACGTTCTGCTACCAACTTTTCCGGCTCAAGCGGCGCCGGTGGTAGCACCGCGTCGGCTGGCCGGTCGGCAGCTTGCTGCGCTTTCTTTGAGGTGATCATGATTACGACGATGATGACCAGCCCAAAGATTAACAAAATCCAGACCCATAACGGTATCCGGGAAAATCGCTCTTCCTGGGCCAGTGAAAGGTGACTGGTTGAATCTAATAATAATGATACCATCATTACTCTCCTTTAAGAGATTAATCGAATAGCCCATTGAGTTTTTAAGAGGAGACGGACCCAGCCTGCGGCACGGCAACGATGAATGAAAATTGGGGTGAGGTAGCGGCCCTCTCCCCCAACCCCTCTCCCAATCCTTCGGCTTCGCTCAGGACAGGTTTGGGAGAGGGGAGTCGCTCAGCGACGGGGTGAGGGCTATTTTCAAGGGAGGCTAACCGGCATCTGCGGTGAAACCAACGCACCCCATTGCTATAAGTAATCCAAACTGTGGAACATTGTGGCTGGGAGACCATAGTGAAGCAAGTTGTGGCAAGTAACTTGTTACCATTTTAACATACAAATAAGCCAAAAGCAATGCTATGTCGGCCTCTTCTCCAACTGTGATGGTTGATTTGGCGCTCTACCCGCCCCACATTACAATGTCTCTATGCAATTTCAACTTCTGCCAACCATTGCCCTCAACAAAATCTGCCGTTTCAGTTGGCGGCTGACCGGCCCAAACCTCCTGGCGCTGGCCGGTTTGTTCGGCCTGTTGGCCTGGCTAACCGCCTGTGGGCCAATCAATTCAGCCGCCGCGCCGGATCCGACTCCCTCGCCCACACGCCCCCTGCCGCCGTTGGCGCTGGCCGTAGATGTGATCGAGGAGGCCATCATCGTATCGATCCCCATCGATCCGCCCAGTTTCAATGCTTACCTCAATGATACCGGCTATGAGCGGTTGGCCGGAGAACTGGTCTACAGCGGCCTGGCCGAAATTGGCCCGGACGGAAACTATTATCCGGAGCTGGCGGCTGAGTTGCCAACTCTGGCCAACGGGGGTTTGAGTGAGGACGGTTTGACCGTTACCTGGCATGTCCGTCCAGGGGTACGTTGGAGCGACGGGGCGTCTTTTACCTCCGCCGACGTCCGCTTTACCTGGGCCGCGTTGCGGGATAGCGGCATCTGGGCGCCGGGTTTTGATCTGATTCAGGATATCGAAACGCCGGACGATTTCACGGCCATTGTGCGCTATCGCGAATTCTATCCCAACTATTTGCTGCAATTTGGCGGGTCTGGCACCGGGGTGTTGCCGGGGCATCACTGTGGTCCCACCAATGAGATGCTTTTTTGGGATTGCAACCTGGAGCCGATCAGCACTGGCCCGTTTGTCCTGGCCGAGTGGATTCCCGGCGTTCGCCTGACCTTTGAGCCTAATCCCAATTACTATATCCCGGAGCGGCCGCTGGCATCGCAATTGGTGCTGGCGATCCAGGCTGACCCGGAGTTTCGCGGTCGCAACTTAGCCCGGGGTAACGCCCATCTCGATCTGTGGCCTGAAGGTCCGGCGCTGATTCAAATGGAAAACAGCGGCACTGTTAATATTATGCCGGCCTGGCCGGGCAACTTTGTTTTGCGGCTGGTGCCAAATCTCAGCCAGCCCGGCGGGAATGACCCGGCCATACCGCACCCCATCCTGGCTAACCGGCAAGTACGGGAGGCTATCCGTTACGCCATCGACGCCGGCCGGCTGAATAACGAAGTTTTTGAGGGACGGGGCAGCCCCGTCAACACCGAACTGTTCCAATTCGATTGCAATCTGCCGCCGCCTGAATTCAATCCAGGACTGGCGGCGGCCTTGCTCGACGAGGCCGGCTGGAAGTTCACGACGCCCGATGATGTTTTTAGAACCTGCCAGGGCTGTGGTACGGCCGAGGATGGCGCTCCGCTTGCGCTCAAAAGCTATACTTACGTTGAATTTGGCAACCGGCTAGACTCGGCCCACCAACTCATCGAAGAAATGCTGGCCGACGTGGGCGTCGATTTGCAGCGCGAAGTCGTTGAGGGTAGCAAATTGTGGGACACGTGGGCCAACAACGGCCTGGAATTGCACGGCAATTTTGACCTGGATTTTTGGGACGATGGTTATTTCGGCGTCGATCCAACCATCTACTTGACCAATTATTATGATCCTCGCAGTATTCCAACCCGCATCAACCCCCAGGCCGGCTTAAACGTGAGCCGGTATCGCAATCCGGAGCTGGTCAAAATATTCGATGCCTTACATACCCCTTTGCCCAACAATCGCCGCCGGGCTTTGCTATGCGAGGCAGCCATTATTTTGTACGAAGATGTCCCCCAAATCCCACTGCTGGTCTTGCCCGACCTGTACGCGGTCAATGTGAGATTGCAGGGGGTGGTCCCAAATCTCTATGATACCATCACCTGGAATGCGGCTGAGTGGCGGCTAACCGGGGTAGAAGATTAGCTCACCGGTGGTCAAATTGAAGGGGTTTGCGCCAGAACATCGCTGACCTGGTTGGCCACTACTTGAGCCAGGCTAATTTCTTCTTGCGAGAAGTGGTGGGGCACAAAGGCCATCAGACTCAAACTACCAACCACCTCGGCTGCCGTGATGAGCGGCAGCATCAATAACGAAGCGATCCCTTGCGCCAGCAGCATCTGGTAAATCGGCTCCAGGACCGGATCGGCGTGAACCCTGACATTGTCCACCACTAATACCTGCTTATGCTGAAGGAGGAATTGATGGGCCGGATCTTGCTCAACGCTGATCGTTTCGGGTAAATCTGTTTTGGCTTGACCATTGGCCCGGTATTGGGCCACAATTCTGCCCTTGTTTTTTGATTGATCCAGCAAAACAGCCCGTGTTAGGGGTAAATTGATCGTTAAGGCCAATTCCCGGCAGGTTGTCGCCAGGATTGTGTCCAGCCCCAACTGGGCAGCCGACCCAACCACGATGTGATTGAGCAAGGCCAACTCCCGGTTGCGCCGCCGCAGCTCTTCTTCAACTTGCTTGCGTTCCTCAATTTCTTGTTTGAGCTGCTCATTGGCCCGCAACAACATCACCGAGCGCTCTTCAATCACCTCTTCCAGGTGATTCCGGTATCGACTGAGTTCAGCTTCCGTTTGCTTGCGCTCGGTAATGTCGCGCACAATGGCCAGCACTTCATCCTGCCCGCTGGCCACCAGCCTAAATTCATAATCTCGCAGTTGATGCTCTACCAGCAACTGGTATTCAAACACCTGGGTTTCACAGGTTTGCAGCGCTTGCCTGATATAATAGCTGGCCTCTTCTGCCCCTTTAGACGGAAACACCTCCTTCACTTTTTTTCCCAATAATTCCGGGGTCAGCGGGAGTAGAACGTCTTTAGCCGGCAGAAGATCCAAAAAAGTGCCTTCCTGGTTAACCCGAAACATCAGATCAGGGATCGCATTGAGCAGAGCAGAATTTCGGGCCTGGGTTAACCGCAACTCGGCTTCAGTGCGCTTGCGGCTGGTAATGTCGTTAATGACCACCACGGCAAAATTGGCCGCTTGTTCGCCTGGAGCGGCCGCGATGGGCCGGAGTTGCAGGTGCAGATACCGATTGAGTACTTTGTCCTCGGCCTCACATTCAACCGATTGTCCCTGCCTCAATTTGGGCCAGGCCTGATCCCAGCACATCTTGAGATAGCAGTCAGGATCACTGCAACCTGGATGCAGCAACTCGTGAAAATGTTTGCCCTTAACCTGGGTAACCTGGGCCAAGCCCCAGCGAGCCACCGTTCGATTCCCCCGGACTATACGGCCCTCTTCGTCAAGCAGGCAGATCAACTGCGAGAGAGAGTCGACGGTGGTTTCCCATTCCCGCTTGGCCCGCTCGATCAGCAGTAAGGTCTCTTGCAGCGTTTGCTCAGTTTTTTGGCGCTCCAACACCACACGGTGGGTCTGCTCACGCAGGCGAATATTTTCCAGCGCGGCGGCAGTTTGGTCGGCAAAGAGTTGCAACTGTTCGGCCTCCCGCTGGGTATAAACACCGGGTTGGGTGCTGTTAATATTCAAAAAGCCAATGATTTGGTTACCGATCCGGATCGGCGCGCTGGCCTGGGATTTGATCCATTCCAGGCCGGGCCGGCCCACCCACTCCGCATACTGCTCCACATTGGGAATAGCCAGGGGACGGCCTGTTTCTTTGATCAGGCGCAAGTTGGAGGTGTCAGTCAAATTGTAGGTGACTGCCTCAATGGTTCGTTCCAGGCCAAATTTCTCGTAGCCACGCCAGTGAACCGAGCGAACAATCCCCTGCCTGACCAATAAGATGTCGGCCACATCATTGGGCAAGAGTTGCTCTAGTTGCTCCAAGATACGATTGAGATGCTCTTCATACATAGTCAAATAGCCAGGCCAATCTTTAATTTCAACGGTGTTGGCCGACTCGATAGGCTTCCAGCTCAATGCCAACTTTCCTTTTGGTATATTCAACGTCGAGAGGTTCGGTGATAAAAGCGTCGCCGGCCAGTTGGCGAGTTGGGCCATCGATATAAATCTCACTTTCGGTACGGCCTTTGATGGCCATTTTGCTCAATTTGCTAGACATATTGACTGCCGGGCCCACCATCGTCGCTTCCGGGCCAACCGTACCGGTTTTGACCTGGCCGGTGCTGATGCCAATTCCCATACCGGTTTGGGCAAATTCAGGACTTTGCCGCTTCCATTTGTCGCGTAAGGTCAGGTAGGCTTCGCGCATCTTCAACGCCGCCAGCAGGGCCGACTTGACCGGCAGGCTTCTGTCTTCGTCAGGGTGATCGCTGGTATGGCCAAAAACGCCCATCACGCTATCGCCCAGGCTCTTATCCATGGCCCCCCCGGCCTGGACAATGATGGTTGACATGCGCAGCAGGTATTCATCCAGAAAGGCAACCATCAGCTCCGGGCCAATGGCGTTGGTCAGGTAGGTTGAACCGTGAATATCGCCCATCACCACCGTCACCTGATTTTGCTGGGTCAGCTCGGCAATGTAGCCGGGGTCGTAATAGCGGTCCAGATCAACCCGGCGGCCAATTTGGCGATCGCGCAACAGTCGCAGGTTGGAAGTTTCGGCCAGACGATGGGCAATAGACGGATATTTTTGGACGACCGCGTCAAAATCATCCCGGCTAATGGCCAGTAACCGCGACGGTTTGGTAGCCCGAATGGTGGCGGTGCGAGGCACCGATCGCAGTAAGGCAATCTCACCAAAAAAATTGCCGGGGCCTAGCCGGTTGATGACGCCCACGTTGTGGTCACCCATATCGGGGGCCAATACTTCCACCTCGCCCACTTCAATGATGTAGAAGGTATCGCCCATCTCACCCATATGGAACACAATCTGCCCCGGCTGGTAGTCGATTACCCGGATACGATTGGCCAGCAGGACGCTCTGCTCCAGGGTCATCTTGCTCAGAATGGGAATCTTTTCCAACACCTGAATCACGCCGGTGGACATGGCTTTTTCCAAAATATCCAGTTGGGCCTTGGCCTCGGAATAATTTGGTTTGAGTCTGAGCGCCGTCCGAAATGAGGCGCGAGCTGCTTCGTAATCCCGCAGCAATTTTTGGACCGTACCCAGATTGTAGAAGTGGTGGGCATTGAGCGGTTCAAGCTGGGTGGTAGCTTTGAACACCGTAAGCGCTTCCACATACTTGCCCTGGTCATAGTAAGTTAGACCAAGCTGGTTGTAGACATCAACAAAATCGGAGCGTAGCCGGATCGCTTCTTCCAGGTGCACAATGGCTCGCTCAAACTGGTCAACCTGGCGGTAGAGGGAGCCAAGTTCGTACTGCACTTCGGCCGAGGCGGGATTCTCTTCGACCGCCATATGCAGGTAGGTGAGCGCCTCGGGATATCGACCTAATTGGCGGCAGGCCAGGCCAACGCTGAATAGAAGGGCAAAATGCTGCGGCGCCGGCAGCCCCTGCTCAAGTTTATTGAGGGTAACTGCAATGTCTTCGCCCGAGTTGGCCAGACATTGGGCGGCCAGCCAGATGCGGGCGTAGTCGTTATGGCCCCCCAAAATTTTCGAGAAAAGCGCGGCTTTATCGTAAGCTATGCCGTAAAGCAGCACAACGGTGCCATGCCAGCGGCGGCGAGCCTCGGCGGTTTGCAGGTAAGGCTCAATATCCAGCCCGCCTTCGCGCAGGGCTAACGCCGCAAAAAATTCCTGGTAGGTGTGGTGGGCAAATTCAATCTTGGAGCGGTCGCTGGTGTAGCGCACCAAACCGCTGTGTTTGATCTCTTCGTGAATATCTTCCGGGGTGATGTATTGCAGTTCAGCCGTTTCACCCGGCTTGGCTTGTTTGCGGTAGGCCATCAATTCTTTGGAGATGGTGTCGATCCAGCGCTTGCGCGGGAAGGTCCAGGCCTCTTCTTCTTGCATGGCCTGCCCCAAATTGCTGAGGGCGTTCCGGCGCAGCGCCAACGGCGCGGCCGACTTGGAACGGCCAAAAATCTTCCACCACTCACTGTCGGTTCGTTCCAGCAGTTCATTGGTAAAAACTTCAAAAAGCAGGCCACGGTTTTTGGGTAGAGCTTCGTCACTGCGTTTGGCAATCTGGGCAAACATATAGAGCGCCAGGGGCGACTGGGCCAGGTCTTCCAATTGAGGGTCGCTGTAGATTTCTCGGGCAATCTTGCGACCCTGTTCGGCGCGCAGATAGTTTACCAGAAAGGCTTCAATATCCTCTCCGGCCAAACGTTGCAACATGGCTGTGCGGAAGCCCTGCAGCGCCGTGTAATCTTGCACCCGGCAAGACAATACGAACTGATGCTGGAAATTATCCCGGATGAAGCGACTCAACTCGGCCCGGAGACTTTCTTGAGCCGGTATTTCATTCAGACCATCCAGCAAAAACAGGATCGATTGGATGGGCCGATCATCCGGGTTTTCACCCTTCACCAGGCTAATCACGTCAGCTTCGGTCTCAAATTCTTGAATTTCATAACCACTGAAGAGATCCAGAATCAACTGCTCTACAGTTTTGCCGGGAATAAGCCCATTGAGCTTGAGAAAAATCGGTAGAATGATCGGCTCATTGGAGTTGAGGAGTCGATGTTCGGCCTGGTTGGCCGCGTCAAGCATTAACCGGCGCAAGACTGTGGTTTTGCCCGCGCCCGCTTCGCCCAATATCACGGTATGGCTATCGGTGGCGACCAGTTCCCGGACATCTACCGGGGTTTGGCGAATCAGGCTGGAGCCTTCCATAGCAAAGCGACGCAACGGCGACACGATCTCTTCGGGCGTTTGCTGCCGCGCCTCCAACCGCCGCTGGGCAATCTCCAAAAAAGTTTCCAGCACGGCCGGAGCTTTTTGTTTGATCAAGTTCAGTGAACCGGGCGTAATGACCACAAATTTTGAGGGTTTGGTGGTGCGGGCGGTGGCGGTTCTGGCAATTCTCTTCAATAAAGAAATTTCGCCAAAAAAATCGCCCCGGCTCAATCTGGCCACGATAATGTCGTTGCCCAGTGTATCGGGTACAGAAATTTCAACCTCACCGCTGACGATAAGATAACAGTTATCGCCAATATCGCCTTTTCTGAAGATGGTCTGATTGGCGGCCACGGGGGTAGTGGTGGGGAACAAGGGCGCCAACTGGCGCAATTCTTCATAGGTGAGCGTATGGCGGGGCGAAAAAGGGCTGATGTCGATAGTTCGGGTTGCTTTGAGCGGCAGGTACAAATCTTTCCAAACAGTATAATCAGGGTCTTCGAGCACCCGCCGCAGATAACGCCGGAGGGGGGGGAGATGGTCATGGTGATGAGAAGCTTCGGATTCGGGCGTTTGAATAATTTTTGCCAGCGGTTGGGGGGTGGTGAAGCTAAAGAAATGGCCTTTCCAACTCCAAAAATCGGGGGCGTTCCGGGCCAATTGGGTCATAAAGCTGGAACTGCCCCACAGCACAATGGGCTGGGCAATCAGCGTGAGCCGGTCGCGCAGGAAGTTGAGCAAGGTAATGAATTTAGTGCGCTGTTCGGCGTTAAACTTTTCGATACCGTAAACAAAGATAACAATGGATTTATATTTGCCGGTCAGTTCCAGATTCTTAAAGCGAGCCTGATCGGTGAGTTCTGTCAAGCTGCGGACCAAATTGGTATCTTTTACGCTGACCTCGTAGCTAAACAGATAAATGTTATCCGCTTCCAGTCGCCGCCGGAAATAGTCAATCAACCGGGCGCGCAAGTCAAAATCATCACACTCGGCGACGGCTAATCCTCCCAAATTGCTCATGCGGAGCATCGCCAGCAGCATGCGGATTTCATCTGGAAACCGTGAGGCAAACTCGTCGGCCTCTGGGGGGATCATTTCGTCTCCTCGCCAGGGTTGCTCATCCCAAACGGAACGGCCGCGGCCTGTTCCTCTTGCCACTCTTCCAGTAGTTCTGTCACCACCGGATGAACGTCAAACCAACCTTTGCCGTTGGGATAATATAAAACACACAGCGACTCAAGATGCCGCATGTTCACATCAGCCCGACTCTTGGTTTGCTTAACCCGCCGCAGCCATTTGTAATCATCATGGTCCAGGATACGATAATATTCGCTCTTGAGCTTATTTTTTTGAAACTCAAGGACATTCTTGGTAATGCGACTGACCCCGTACTCTTCACAATAGACACAGCAACCCCGAATAACCCGGATCAGCTCGCGCAAAATGCCGCCGGTCATTTCAATGGCTAGGTCGGCCACATACTCGTCAAAGAGGTTGGGATGGACTCGCCGGTAGAGGATCTCGCGCAGCGTATCGACATCCGGTGAGTCGGTCGGGAGTTGGGGCTTACCTTCCTTGGTCCGGACCCGGAACATCGGCATATAGTGGACTTCCAGGAACTGGCCAATGTGTTTGGAGGCCGGATCATAGAGCAGGGAAATGGGAGCCGTATAGATAGCAAAACAATTGAAAGAAGCCAGGCTCTTAACGTGTTCGCGGAAGATATTCAGGGCCGCATCCAACGGTTGAATTTTATCAAGATCATCGATAATCAATAAGATGTTCTTCTTGGTAACAAAAGAAACCTCGTAAATGATCTCGTTGATCAAGTTTATCAGTTCGGGCACATATTTACGAATACGCGCCCGAATCCCCTCCCGAATTTCACCTTCACTCTTGAGGCGGACATCGATTAAGCGGATGAGACTGCCCAAACTGAGGCTGAGGTCGGCCCCGCCCCGGCCAGGAGAGGGGCCAGGTTGAGGGCTGCCCTGCGCTTGATAGAGCCAGTCATACACCCGGCGGGCTGGCGAGTCATCGACGACGTGGCCGAGGCGCTCCATTTCTCGATAGATACCCAAAATAATCGACAGGGCGATATCAACGAACTCGATATTGTAAAGTCCCACGACCTCGCTGACCGAATATTGAATCGGTAAAAAATTATCATGCAAATATTCGTGGCCATCGGCGCCGGTTTCGATGATGTTGGCCAAACGATACAGCTCGGTGCTTTTGCCGCAGCCGGTATGCCCCACAAATAGAAATTTGGTGTGATTCAAAGGATAGGTTCTGGCCCCGGCTTCAAGCTCACCCATCAACGCTTTAAGTTCGGAATGGAAGCCACGGCTCACATAGAAACGTTCCATCTCTTTACCCTTGAGCGGGCGCAAGTAATTGGTATTAGCATAGGCGTCGATGAAATTTGTGGCTGCCTTTGGGTAAGGATCGGTACTCGACACAGCTTTTTGCCCTTTTCTGACTTAACAATTTTAACAATATTATATGTCAACTTCGTGTAATTATAACACTTCCTAAAAGACATGTCAACGGCTACCTTAAAAAAAAATTTCGGCTATTGACAATGTTTTTTCCCTGTGTTAATATTCCCTCTTGAGCTGTTCGCTCCTTGAGCCGTTAGCTCAGTCGGTAGAGCAACTGCCTTTTAAGCAGTGGGTCCGGGGTTCGAGTCCCCGACGGCTCATTTTTATGTTATTGGGTTTAGTTGTCTTATGCTCAATCTTGGGATGGGCAGAGACCAAATCAAAGGTTGTTGAGGGCTAAAAACTATGTATTCTCGTTGCGAAATATTGTTTCCACACTCCCGAGTCAATGGGCTAAAAAAGCTAAAAGGCGAAGATTGGCAAAAATTGACCGAACGAATCGCTTTACTACCGGAAACCCACGAAGATGCGCTGGCCTTTTCCCACATGATGATCAAATTGTGTGACTGTCTCAACTGCGACTTGAGTAGCTATAAGGCTGCCCTGGGCTGTTCAGCCTGTTCCCAACGAACCATCAATGCCTTGCGCGATACCGATCAACAGTTGCTCCGCCGCTTTGAAAAGTCTAAGCGTGAGGTAGAACTTTACCTTGACAAGATTGGTGTTGCAGCAGAAAAGGCCGCCTGAACCTACTGACCCCAATGCCACAATCCACTATATTGTAGCCTCCGCCGCGGACATCCTTCACCAGATGTCCGCTTTTTGTTGAGCCAGGCTCAAAAGGAGTTAACGGTGAACCATATCGAGTTGTTAAAACGAGCTTTCCGGATTACCTGGCGGTACAAACCGTTATGGTTGTTTGGCTTTATCCTGGCCCTCTGCGGCGGGAGTCAATCGGGTGGGGGAGGTAATTTTAACTTCCCGACAAGTAGCAGCAGCGATTTTGGCAACTTTGGTTCGACCCCGTGGCTGCCCGAGGTTGACCCCAGCCTCATTGTCACCGCAGTGGCCGGGCTGGTGTGTTTGATTCTGCTGTTAGCCGTCATCGCCGTGGTAGCCCAGTATGTATCCCGAACAGCCCTGATTGGCATGGTCCGCCAAATTGAGGTCACTGAAAGTGTGACTGTCAGGAAAGGTTGGCGCCTGGGTTGGTCCAGAAGCGCCTGGCGAGTTTTCTTGTTGAGTTTGTTGATTGGGATTCCGGTCGCGATTGTCAGCATCCTGCTGTTACTGCTGGCGTTCTCACCCCTGTTGCTGCTCCTCATCGATGATACCGTGGCCTGGGTCATTGGCATTGCCCTGACCGTGATGGTCTTTATCTTTGTTTTGCTGCTGTTACTTCTCCTGGGGGCAATCATCACCCCATTCATGGAGTTGGCCTGGCGTCGAACCGTGCTGGATGGCCGGGGGGTGATAGCCAGCCTGCGTGAGGCCATCGACTTGATCAAGGCCCGGTTTAAAGATGTCGCCATTGTTTGGTTGCTGATGGTCGGGATTGGGATCGGCTGGGGTTTGGCCTCTTTACTGGTGGTTTTGCCGATTGCGCTCATCGCGGCCCTGTTGATCGGGGGCATTCCGGCCGGATTGGTTTACCTCCTCTCCCAATCATGGATTGGCGCCGCCGCGACCGGTCTACCGCTGGCCTTGCTGACTCTCATCCTGATCAGCAGCGCCGTGACCGGTTTCTATCTTATCTTCCAATCGGCGGTCTGGACGTTGACCTACCTTGAAATCAAACCGGGTAGCTTTGAACAGCCGCCGGCTGAAATGCCGCCTCCTGAGTCCGGCGCCATGCCTGCTGAAGCCTGATGAGTGAAAGATGATCTGGCAAGCGACCGCCCCCGGCAAAGTCATCCTTTTTGGTGAACACGCCGTCGTGTATCATCGCCCGGCTATTGCTGCGCCGGTGACCGAGGTGCGGGCCAGGGCCGTGCTCGAACCGGCCCCAGTTGGCTGTGGCTTCAAAATTGTGGCCCCCGATTTAGATCGAGTCTATTTTCTTGAACAGGCCCAATCTGACGACCCGCTGGCCACCGTTGTTCACCTGACCCTCCGCCATCTGCAGCAGACCAGCCTGCCCGCGGCGACCCTCACCATCAGCTCGACCATTCCCCTGGGCCGGGGCCTGGGCAGCGGCGCGGCCATCTCTACGGCTATTGCCCGGGTCCTGGGCCAATATTATGGTCAAATCTTGCCCCCGGCCAGGCTCTCCAGCCTGGTTTTCGAAGTCGAAAAACTCTATCATGGCACCCCCTCCGGTATCGATAACACCGTCATCGCTTTTGAGCAGCCGGTCTATTTCATCAAAGGCCGGCCGATCCAGCGGCTGGCCGTGGGCCGCTCCTTGACTATGGTGATCGGCGACACCGGCCGGGTCGCCCCTACTCACCAGGTTGTGGGCGATTTGCGGCAACGCTGGCAGGCTGAGCCGGCGCATTATGAGGGTTATTTTGACGAAATTGGGGCCATTGCTGTCCAGGCCCGCCTGGCCATCGAGCAGGATTTGTTCCCATTAGAGGCCATCGGCAAATTGATGGATCAAAACCAGGAGTTGTTGGAGCGCATCGACGTTTCCTCGCCGGAGTTGGAGCGGTTGATTGCCGCGGCCCGGCAGGCCGGGGCCTTGGGGGCAAAGCTGTCCGGAGCCGGCCGGGGTGGCAATATGATTGCCCTGGTTCGGCCCGAAGCCGCCACCGCCGTGGCCCGGGCTTTAGCCGAGGCCGGCGCGGCCGGGGTTATTGTAACGGAGCTGCGCCAAACGGCCGGGCATCTTAGCTGAGTTTATCTGTGGCCGTCTGTGGACTGTTAAAGACTTTTTAGACAGGTCCTAAACGCAATACTTTTCAAATAAGGACGCGGTTGAAACCGCACCTGGGGGGCTACGCCGTGATGTCCGCCTCCGCGGACAAAAAGACCCGTCCACGCAGGTGGACGACCGGCTTTAGTCCTGGAGGAGCGATTTCAATCGCTTATTTGAAAAGTATTGGCTCTAAGCGCAGCTCCATCGCCAGGGCGCTGGCCGGACAGAGTGAGGTAAATTCTACAGAACTTTGCACGGCCGGTGGCACTTGGGCGCGCTCCACCGGCCGGAAGCCAAATTTGGGGAAGAATTGAGGGGCAGTTTCGGTTAGCAAATAGACGCAGGTCACGTCCCTGGTCCGAGCCAACGTCAAGGCGGCCTGGGTGAGTTGTTGACCCAGCCCACGGCCACGATAGGCCGGGTCCACCGCTACAGAGCGCAATAACGCCGCCGGACCATAAAGCTCCAGCACGGCGCAGCCAACCACCTGTTGACCGGCCCGGGCCACAACAGCCGTGCCCAGATGATCGCTCAGGCCATCTTGGGGTAAACCGCTGGACGCGAGCAGGTTCAAAATGGCCGTCACATCCGTTGGCTGGGCCGGATCAAGCTTATATGCCCACATTTTGGCTGCGCCTTTCCAAAAGAACTACATCTCGCCACAGGCCGTGCATCTGGCCCAGCTTATGGCGAACCCCGACAACTCTAAAACCACATTTTTGGTGTAACTCCAGGCTGGCTCGATTTTCGGGAAAAATTCCGGCTTGCAATGTCCAAAAACCGGCTCGTTCCGACTCCATTACCAGGGCGGTCAGGAGCCGCCGACCGATCCCGCAGCCTTGATGGGCCGGGGCCACATAGATGCTAACTTCGGCCACCCCGGCATAAACCGGTCGATTGGAAACCGGACTCAAGGCAGCCCACCCAACTACTTGCTCCCCCATCACAGCCACCAGCCGGCATTCCTTCAGGGTGCTGTTATCCCATTCGGCCCACTCCTTGGCCGTGGTCTGAAAAGTGGCGTGGCCGGTATCGATCCCCTGCTGGTAGATCGCCTGAACCGCGGGCCAGTCATTCGGCTGAAACCGGCGAACTTCGACGGTGGCGTCCATCAGTCTCTAAGCTTGAGCAGCCTCCTCAGCCTCCAGCCGAACTTCCAGCTCTGCCAGCGCTATCGCCGCCACGTGTCCCAAAATCGACAGCAGGGTTGCATCGGCCTCACTGAAGCCATCGCCGGCTCGTTTGTTGAGCAGTTCGATGACCCCAACCAGCCTGCCCCGGGCTATCATCGGTACACCTAAGATGGAGCGGGTGAAAAAGCCAAAAGTTTCATCGACCTCCGGGGAAAAGCGGGAGTCCTGGCGGGGATTGTTGACGATCAGGGGCTGGTGATGCGTCGCCACCCAGCCGGCAATGCCCTGGTTACGTTTGATCCGATACCCTCTAAGTTTCTGTTCAACGTCACCGTGAACCAGCACAAAAGCCAGTTCACCTGTTTCTTCATCAAGCAATAGGAGCGAGCCATCTTCGGCATCGAGGAGCTGCCGGGCGCTGTAGAGGATTTTATCGATCAAATCGAGCAAGTTCTCTTGCGAGGTAATCTGCTGGGTGGCCCAGGCCAGGCTTTTCAGGGCGTCCATATAGCGGCGTAGCCCTATGTTTTCCTCCCGCAGCGTCTTGTTCTCCTCCTGCAAGCGGGCATTTTCCTGCTGCAAAAAGCGTAACGTTGCTGTGCTCACGATATCCTCCTCGGCGTAGCGGCTAGATGTCAGCTTTGACAGCCATAATCTTAAGTATAACAGAGGTTCGGCCAGGTTACAAGGGTTGAAGATAGGGCGGTACGGCCAGGGTAAAGTCCAATCTCAACTCTGGAGTCGAGGCTTCAGCCGGTGGAAAGCTTGTGAAGCCTCGGGTCCAAAGCCCAAAGGTTGGCCGTCCGGTTTTTGGATTCGGCTCAAGCGTGTTATATAATTCAGCCCACAACTTTTAACGCAAGGAGAGTCCGTGTTTAGCTTCAGCACCGAGAAGATCAAAAGCAGTCTCACCAAAACTCGAAATTCCTTCTTCGGCCAGATCAATGACCTGTTTGGGGCCGGTGAAATCAATGATGAGCTGTGGGACGACCTGGAGGCACTGCTCATCCAGGCCGATGTGGGCGTTGAAACGACCACAACCCTGCTTGAGCAGGTACGGCAGCGAGTCCGGCAGGAAGGGGTGACCAAACCGGCCCAGGCTCAGACCATCCTCAAAGATGAGATGCGGAAATTACTGGAAGGCTTTCCCCCTTCTGAGGTCGAGAAAAAACGAATTTTGACCGTAATTTTGGTGGTTGGGGTGAACGGTTCCGGCAAAACCACCAGCATCGCCAAGCTGGCCGCCTATTACAAACGGCAGGGCCAAAAGGTAGTCCTGGGGGCGGCCGATACTTTTCGAGCCGCGGCCATCGACCAGCTAGAAATTTGGGGGGAACGGGTTGGCTGTCCGGTCATCACCCACCAACCCGGCTCCGACCCCGGCGCAGTGGTCTTTGATGCGCTGAAGAGCGGCCTGGCCCGCAAAGCCGATTTGGTGATCATCGATACCGCCGGCCGGCTTCATACCAAACATAATTTGATGAAGGAGCTGCAAAAACTTAGAGACATTGCCCGCAAGCAGGTCCACGCCGCGCCCCACGAAACGTTGCTGGTGCTAGACGCGACCACCGGCCAAAATGCCCTCTCTCAGGCTATGCACTTCAAAAACAGCGTGGCTATTACCGGGGTGGTGCTGGCCAAGCTGGACGGCACCGCCAAAGGGGGGGTGGTCTTTGCGATCAGCAAGGAGTTGGGCGTGCCGGTCCGCTGGGTGGGCACCGGCGAAAAGCTGGATGACTTGATGCCCTTTAATGCCCAGGCTTTTGTGGATGGTCTCTTTGAAGGGTAATGGATTGGAGATTTAACCGTTAGAATTGGGTGTTGCGGGTGCCGACGACAAACATTTCACCTTCCAAAATTTCCAGGCGAGTGATCTCTAAGTCGGCTCCAACCAGAATGCCGGCCAGGGTCTCGTTGATGGTTTGAGTGGTGGACTCTAGCAGCCGATCCGGAAAATCGAACGGCCCCATTTGGGCTTCTTGCACTCGAACCAGCATCTGGCCGTCATCCACCACCGCGGTGGCCACAATGACCGAGTTGAACCTGATTGGGCCAAAAACCTGCACTTGACTGGTCATAAAGATGCGGCCGGCGGTGAACCAGACCTGGGGGTCAGTCACCGGAATCCGGCCCGTTTCGGTCAGCTCGGCCGCGACCAGCGAGGTAATCTCCTCATTTGTAATCCGTAATTGAGTCTCGCGGTTGCCGCCGGCTTCCTGCAAGGCTTGATTGAAATTCTGTTTGAGCCGGTCGGCCGCCTCAAGGCTAATCGGGATGGGACCACCGGGTGGCTGGAGTTCTTTACTGCCGCCGCCCAGACTGCAAGCCAGGCTGCTTAGAATCAGCAAACTCAAGACAACGATCAGTTTATTGGCCAAAAAGTTGCTCCGGTTGAAATTCTGTTTCATCTGGATTCAAGGTCCACCGTTAGAAATTGTTAAGTACCATGCCATAATCCGCCAAAACGCGCAAGTGTGACCACATTTGAGATGACTATTGAGAATCTTACCACGCCAGAACTTGTCAAAATTATCGAAGGGTTGCTATTTGTGGCCTCCGAACCGGTGGCCGTCAGTCATTTGGCCGCGGTGGTGGAGTGTCCACCCGAAACCGTCGAAGCGGCCCTGGAGCAACTTAAGGAAAATTGCCATAACCGGGGCATCCGCGTGCAGCGCCACGGCCAAGAAGTTCAACTGGTGACGGCCCCGGAGCTGGTCGATTACATCGAGCGGTTACTGGGGCTGTCCCTGTCGGGCAAACTATCGACCGCGGCCCTGGAAACGCTGGCTATCATTGCCTATCGCCAGCCGATCACCCGGCCCGACATCGAGGCGATTCGCGGGGTCAATAGCGACGGCGTGCTCCGCACCCTTCTCGGCAAAGGCTTGATCGAGGAGGTCGGCCGGCTGGATACCGTTGGCCACCCGCTGTTATTCGGCACCACCTTTGAATTTCTACGTTTTTTTGGCCTGGAAGAGCTTAAAGATTTACCGGAATTAAATCTGCCGGAGGAAGGCTGATTGTATGACCAGCGTTGAGCGGGCCAATGCGTCCACCATATTAATCACCGGTGGGGCCGGCTTTATCGGCTCCCATCTGGCCGATGCCCTGTTGGCGGCTGGCCTTCGGGTTTTGGCCGTTGACGACCTTTCGACGGGTAGACTGGCCAATATTGCCCACCAATTGCATCACCCCAACTTCCATTTCGCCCGGGCCAGCATTACCGACACCGTGGTGATGGACCGGCTGGCCTCCCAGGCCGGGATGATTTTTCACCTGGCCGCAGCCGTGGGTGTCCAGTTGATTGTGGAGCACCCGGTGCACACCATCGAAACGAACATTATGGGCACCGAGGCTGTCCTGAAAGCCGCCCTGCGGTACGGCTGCCGGGTTTTGCTGGCCAGCACGTCGGAAGTGTACGGCAAGGGGGCCAAGATTCCCTTCAGTGAAACGGACGATGTCCTGCTGGGCGCGACCGATAAGAGCCGCTGGTCATACGCCGCCAGCAAGATGGTCGACGAGTTTCTGGCCCTGGCCTACCAGCGTGAGTATGGCCTGGAGGTAGTGCCGTTTCGGCTGTTCAACACGGTTGGCCCGCGCCAAACCGGCCGCTACGGCATGGTGATTCCTCGCTTTGTGCGCCAGGCGCTGACAGGGGAAGCGCTGACGGTGTATGGCGACGGCGCCCAAACTCGTTGCTTTTGTGATGTTCGGGATGTGGTCGAGGCCCTTGTCGCCCTGGCCCAACATCCGGAGGCGCCGGGCCGGGTTTACAATATTGGCAGTACGGAGGAAATAACCATTCAGGCGTTGGCCAAACGGGTCCAGACGATCACCGGCAGCGACTCGCCCATCGTCAATATTCCCTATGCCGAAGCCTACGCCCCCGGTTTTGAGGATATGCAGCGCCGCGTCCCCGATATTACCCGCCTCAGGAATTTGATCGATTGGCAGCCCAGGCGGTCGCTGGATGAAACCTTGAGGGCAGTGGTTGCTTACGAACGGGAGAGACTGTCATAAGCGGCGGCCCGGGGCTAAAGCCTGGCCTCAGCTTTGAGACGTTGCACTTCTGCCGCGGTCAGGTGGCGCCATTTGCCCGGCTTCAGGTGACCAAGCTTGATGGGCCCAATCCTGACCCGGATCAACTGTTTGACCGGGTGGCCCAACGTTCTGGCCACTTCCCGGATTTCTCTTTTGCGGCCTTCCGTTAGAATGAGCCTGAGCCAGGTGTTGTCCCCTTCCTCTTTCAGCTTCTCGACCACCGCTCGTCCTACCGGCTTACCGGCTACTTCGACCCCGCCCTGCCGCCATTGGGCCAAAGTCGGCATAGCAGGCCGGCCGCTAACCAGAACGTGATATTCTTTTTCGATTTCGTAGCGGGGATGAGTCAATTTGGCGGTCAGGTCGCCATCGTTGGTCAGCAAGATCAGCCCCTCGCTGTAGAGATCGAGCCGGCCCACCGGAAAGAGTCGCTCCGGCAAATCGACCAGGTCCAGCACAGTTTGACGACCACGCTCGTCACTGGCGGCGCTCAACACGCCGCGAGGTTTGTTCAGCATCACGTAGACCGGCTGCTCAACCTTGCGGGCCAGGGGTTGGCCGTCAACCGCGATCACGTCTCGGCGGGGATCAACTTTGAAACCGGGCGTGGTTACGAGTTGGCCGTTTACGGAGACGCGGCCTTGTTCAATCAGCGCTTCGCTGGCCCGTCGCGAAGCAATGCCGGCCTGGGCTAAAACTTTTTGCAAACGCTGGGGACCTTCATTTTGTTTGGGGGCCATAGATTGTCGATTTCACTTTGGATTCTGAAATAATCTTATCAGCCGCAGATAGGTTGGGCAAATTGACTCTCAATAAACTATTTCTTCCCTTGAGGTTGATCGGATGGGTAACTCCGCCGTGGCGCCGGCGCAAAACGGCGAGGGGGTTATTTGCCTGGTTGGCTGTGCTGCTATCACTTGGGGGCGGCAGCCTGAGCCAAGCCGACAATCCGGCTGGTCAGAGCTACACCTGGCAGGTCGATGACTCGCTCAGCCGGTTAGCCGAGAAATATTATGACGACCCGGCGGCCTGGCCGGCCATCGTCAGCGCCACCAACGCCCGGGTTGAAGGGGATGAGCGTTTTGCCAGAATCTTAAGTCCGGGCGGCATCCAGGTTGGTCAACTCCTCTGGCTGCCTGAGCCGGCCCAGATGGACCAGTTGCTGGCCCAATCTCCCCACCTCCGGCCGCTAACCGCCGACCGGCTGGCCGAATTTGAGCAGTATATCGACTCGGCCCGGCTGCGGTATCAAATCCCCGGGGCGGTGGTGGTGTTGGTGCGAGGCCATGAGATTGTGTGGGCCAAAGGTTTTGGCAAGCGGGAACTGGGCCAACCTGAGCCGGTGGACCCGGAAACGGTTTTTGCCGTCGGTTCGACAACCAAGGCGATGACCTCGATGCTGGTTGCCAGTATGGTTGACGATGGCTTGCTGGAGTGGGATCAGCCAGTGGAGGAAATCTGGCCAGACTTTACCTTGTCGGATCCCACGCGGGCGGCCCAACTCCGGGTGCGGGATATGTTTACGATGGCTACCGGCCTGCCGCGACGCGACCTGGTCTGGAGCGGCGTCGACCTGACTGCCGAGCAGTTGATGGAGTCGCTGGCCGAACTACCGGTTTACGGAGAGGTGGGCCAATGGTATAACTACAACAATCAAGTCGTCTCGACCGGCGGCTACGTGGCCGCCCTGGCTGCGGGCGGCGTCTACGGCCAGTTGCGCCAGGCTTATATGGACCAGCTCCGGCAGCGGGTCTTTGAGCCCATCGGCATGCAGAGCGCTACCACCGCGGTCGAGCAGGTGCTGGCCAATCCCAACCACGCCACCCCCCATGATTATAACCTGTATGGTGAAGTCAGCCCAACCCATTTTCACCCCAGCGACAGCATCACCCCGGCCGGCGGGGTCTACGCCAATGGGTTGGACCTGGCTCGCTTTGTGCTGACCCAGATGAATGGTGGCCTCACCCCCGAGGGGCGGCGGGTTGTCTCGGCTCGTAATTTAGCAGAAACGCACCGGCCATATACCAGGGTTGTCGCAAATTTGAGCTATGGCATGGGCTGGTATATCGAGCAGTATCGGGGGGTAGAGCTGCTCTGGCACGACGGCAACGTGTTTGGATTTAAGGCGCTTATGGTTGTGATCCCGGCCGCCGATGCCGGCCTGGTGGTGTTGAGCAATTCGATAATGTCGATCACTTTCAATCCTGGGGTGCAGTACCGGCTGGTTGAGCTGCTGTTCGATCTGCCGCCGGAGGCCGAAGCGGAATTTGACCGGCGTTGGGAATCTTTTGAAAAAGCAATTGCTGAGATTAGAGCCGGTTTAGCGTCCACGGTTGATCCGGTGGAGGTAGCCAGGTACGTTGGTGAGTACAGCGACAATTGGCGGGTGGAACTGCGGGACGACCGGCTCTACGCCAGCCGCGGCCCTTTTGAGTGGCATCTGCTGCCGGTTAAGGCTGAAGAATTTATTGTCAACAATGGCTACGGAATTGGGCTGGCCCTCTATTTGCGGGAAAACCCTGAAACCGGCCAAATCACCATGACATTCACCTTGCCAACCGGCGAAGTTGGGAACTATGAGCGACGGGGCCCATAAATAGTCAAAATGGACCAAATTGCCAAAGGCGGGCGTTGTTGGTATCTTTTATTTCACTACCTTGACCCGAATACCAAACTCAAAGAGGGACTACCTTGTCAAAACCTGCCATAATTGCCATCGATGGTACGGCGGCTTCCGGCAAAAGCACAATTGGCAAACTACTGGCCGAGTCGCTGGGCTATCTGTATCTTGATACCGGGGTGATGTACCGGGCTGTCACCTGGGCTACGCTGGCGCGTGGGATTGCGGTTGAAAACATCGAGCAAGTGTCGGAACTGGCCGAGAATTTGGCCATCGAGGTCAAAACGGACGGCCCGGCTGATGGTCGACCGTACACGGTGTTGGCCGATGGGCAAGATGTGACCTGGGAGATTCGCAGCCCGCAGGTGGAGGCGGCCATTGGGCGCGTCTCCGCCTATCCCCGAGTTCGGGTGGCCTTAATTGCCCAGCAGCGCCGCATCGCTGCTGGCGGCTCGATTGTGATGGTTGGGCGCGATATTGGCACGGTAGTGCTGCCGGAGGCCGATTTAAAGATTTTTATGCGGGCTTCAGTCGAGGAACGGGCGCGGCGGCGTTATCGAGAAGCCGTCGCCCAGGGAAAGCCGGCTGACTTTGAGCAGATTCTGGCGGCCATCGAGGCGCGCGACCGACAGGATCGGGAGAAACCCATCTCGCCGATGGTGCCGGCGGCTGACGCCGTTATCATTGACACCGATAAATTGACGATCGACGAGGTGCTGGCCAGGGTCAAGCAGTTAGTTGCCGACAGGAGCGTGGCGGTATTGTAGCAAGTAGCAAGTAGCAGGTAGCAAGTAGTACGCGAAGCGGTAGGTTATATTCCAGGTTGGCTGTTCAATTACAGGTAAACGATGACGAACAAAGCCGAATTGGCTGGCAACCAACTAAGGTGAACGGTGATGAACAAGGCCAAGTTGGTTGGCAATCCCAGAATCCAGCGGTTTCTGATATGGCTCCTGCGCCTACTAATGAGACTGCTGCTCCGCTGTGAAATCAGCCACCCGGAGCGGATGCCGGCCACCGGGCCGGTGATCGTCATTATTAACCATATCGCCTGGCTTGAACCGATCATCACCCTGGCCGGCTTCACCCGCATCGTGGTGCCGATGGCCAAACAAGAGATCTTTGACTATTTCCTGGCTGGCTGGATTATGAGGCTTTATCAGGCTATTCCGGTTCATCGCGGCGAAGCCGACTTGCACGCGGTCAAGCTGGCCTTACAAGTGCTCAAAAATGGCGGCGCCGTGCTTATGGCGCCGGAGGGGACGCGCAGTCGAAACTGCCAGCTTCGGACCGGCAAAGCCGGGGCCGTTACGCTGGCCCTCCGGGCCAACGCAGCCATCTTGCCGGTAGGCGTAACCGGAACACAGCAGGTTGAGACCTACTGGAAACGGCTGAAACGGGCCCCCGTCCGGTTATCGGTGGGGCCGCCCTTTTGGCTGCAACCGGCCGCCGCCCATCTCCGCCCCCAACGCCAGGAGCTTGAAGCTATGACGCGTGAAATGATGTACCGCCTGGCCCGGCAGCTACCGCCCGAGTGTCGCGGGGTCTATGCCAATCTAGACCAGGCCACCGAAACCTATCTGTTGCTGGCGGAAGGGCGAGGGGCGGCGGCGGTTGAGTCATCCCAATATTGTTAGCGTACCGGTCACCTTATTGACAAGGCCGAAGATATGTGTTAAATTTGTTATAACATCATAATTAATTCAACGATTTAAGCCGCCCTGCTCTTGCCTGATCAGAAGGAAGGCGCAACCCATGATCCTGGCTAACGGGCCAACCCCGCTACCGATTGATCGAGACTCGCCGGTTCCCCTCTATTTTCAACTTAAGGATGCCCTGTTGACCCTGATCCAAGACGGTCAATTGCAGGAAGGCGACCCCATTCCCACGGAGCGAGAGCTCGGCGAAAGATTTCAGGTCAGCCGCATTACCGTTCGCCGGGCGATTGATGAGCTGGCGCGCCACGGCTATCTGACTAGCCGGCAGGGCAAGGGTACCTTTGTCGCGAAACCCAAAATCCAGCGACCGATGAGCCAGTTGAAAAGTTTTTCTTCCGCCATTACCGATGAAGGCCATTATCCCGGCTCTCGCTTATTATCCCTACGTCACGAAAGAGCTGGCAGTGAGATCGCCTCTTTTTTGCAGGTGACTGAAGATACCCTGATTTGGGTTGTTGAACGAGTGCGTTTAGCCGATAACGAGCCAATTGGCCTATCCTCGGTCTATTTGAATTTACCTGCTCCCATTTTTTTGACCCCAGCGGAATTGGGCCGTGAAGTCTCGCTATGGGCCATTCTGGCCAAAAAAGGTATCGCCCTGGCCAAATCTGAGGAAACAATCCAGTCTATGGCAGCCAGTAAGAAACAAGCCGAACTGTTGCAGGTTGAGCCAGGTTTCCCTTTGTTGCTGGTAGAAGGTATCGTCTTTTCAACCCATGGTCGCCCCATTGAGTACCACCGCATCTTTAATCGTGGCGACCGCTATAAATATTCCATCCAGGTAGTCGGCCAGGCTATTCAGGCCGTTCCCCCGTAAATAGTCAGAAAGGAGGTATCAGGAGGCAAATCAGGTTGATTACAATTGGGTAAATCAATAGTCAGACTGAAAAAACAAAAGTAGCGCCATTTCAAAAGGAGGAAATGGAACAATGTTTCACAAACGCTGGTATTTTGTTCTGTTAGCAATCTTGGTCTTGATCCTCGCGGCCGCCCAGTGCGCCCCTGTGCAACCGCCGGCTCCCGCCCAAGAAGAGCCGGCCGCCGCCGAACAACCCGCCGCAGAAGAACCGGCTGTTGCGGAAGAACCGGCCGCCGCCGTGGAGAAGCCCTACGCCGGTACCGAGTTGGTTCTGGCCTCGATGACGGATCAATACGTTACCGCCTTTCGCTACCTGATCCCAAAATTTACAGAAGAAACTGGCATCAAGATCACTCTGGACGAGTTGGGCTATGTCGACCTCTACCATAAGCTAACCGCCGACTTTGTCGGCAATACGGCCAACTACGACCTGATGACCGTCGACATCGTTTGGAGTGGTGAATATGCCGCCAACGGTTATACCCTGCCTCTGGACGACTTTATGGAGCGGGACAAAGCCGAACTGCAACTGGATGATATTATGCCTGTTTCCTGGACTCTGGGCGAGTGGGAAGGTAAGCATTGGGCCTACCCGTTAGCCGGTTACGCCAACGTGCTCAACTACCGCAAGGATGTGTTTGAGGAAGCCGGCCTTGAACCGCCCAAAACCCAGCAAGAACTGAAGGAATATGCTGAAAAACTGACCAAGCCAGACGAGGATTTCTACGGCATTGCCCTGCTGGGGGCCAAAGGTCCGGCCGTGGCCCAGGATTATATGGCCTGGGTGCAGCAGCATGGCGGCAGTATTCTGGATGAAAACGGCAAACCGGCCCTCAACACTCCGGAAAATGTCGAAATCCTGGAATTCTTCGGCTTGCTGTTTGAGTATGCCCCGCCCGGCGCCACCGATTACTGGTGGGATCAGCGGGAAACCGCCTTCCGTAATGGCAACGTGGCTATGATGGAAGGCTGGAGCATCGCCCGGGCCGGCTACGAGAATCCCGAAATCTCGACGATTGTCGGCAAAGTAGATGTGGCCGTCGCCCCGGTGACCGAGGGGATGGAGCCTAAATATGGTTTTGGCGGTTGGGGCATCGGCATCAATGCCGACTCCACCCCCGCACAGCAAGAAGCGGCCTGGGAATTCATCAAGTGGCTTACCAGCCCGGAAATTCAAAAGGATTGGATTCGCCACGATGGCGCGCCCATCCGCCGCAGCACGCTGACCGATCCCGAACTGGTGGCAGAATATCCCTGGTTCCCCATCATGTTAGAGTCGTTTGAAAAGGGCGACGGCGACTATCGCCCCCGCATCCCCCAATACAGCATCATTCAGGATGCGTTGGGTACGGCCGTCAACGGCTACCTGGTCGGTGAGCTGTCGGCTCAAGCGGCCCTCGACCAGGCTCAGGCCCAGGTTGAAGCGGCGATGAAATAAGTTCAGTTCAAAGTGCCGGGCACTTAACCGCTATATATTGTGGTTGCTTTGAACAAAGATGCTGAATATTTTGCATCTGAAAGTGCCCGGCGCTTATAGCAAAGTCAGGTGCCAGGCGCTTTTACTGACCGGGTAGTGATAGGCGCCTGGCACTTCTTTCTCAAGGGTATAGGCTATTAGCTCGAGTAAAGGATTACGTATGTCAGCCCTACGCCGCTTTAAATTTAGTGAACTCAATTATCTGTTGATGCTGGCGCCTTTGCTGGTATTTGTCTTTGCCATCGCCATCTATCCGCTTCTCTTCTCGTTTTACATCAGTTTCTTCAAATATCGACTGACCGACCCCAACCAAATCAGGACCTTTCTTGGAGTGGCCAACTACTTGACTGCCTTTGAGGACCCCCAGGTTATCAAGGCTGTCAGCAATACTTTGGTCTTTGTGTTCGGTACAGTTACCATCGAGATGATCGTTGGGTTGGGACTGGCCCTGCTTCTGGCGGCCGAAACCCACCTGATCCGTACCATTCGCTCCTTCCTGCTGATCCCTATGGCCATCCCGCCGCTGGTGGTCGGCCTGGTCTGGAAGTCGCTCTACAATGCCGATTTTGGGGTGATTCCTTACTATCTCAAAGCCCTGGGTGTTAATGTAGGCCGCGGCCCTCTGGGTGAGTCGGCCACAGCCATGCCGGCCGTTATCCTGGTTGACCTGTGGCAGTGGAGTCCGCTGTTGATGATTATCTTTTTGGCCGGCCTTAAAAGCCTGCCCCACGAACCCTATGAAGCCGCCCTGGTCGATGGGGCCACCCGCTGGCAGCGCTTCTGGTATATTACTCTGCCTATGCTCAAACCGACCATTCTCATCGGCCTGCTGCTACGTACGATGCAATCATTCAAAGTTTTTGACATTATCTACGCCACCACCGCCGGAGGGCCGGGTACGGCAACCACAGTGCTGAATTACCACATCTACACGGTCGGCATGACCTTTTTTGATATGGGCTATGCCGCCGCCCTGGCCAACATCTTGCTGGTTATTATTGCTGTGCTGTCGGTGTTGTACATTATGGCCCTGGAACGGCAGCAGGTTTAAGGATTAGCCCCATGAAAACCAGCAAGTTTGAAAAGATTCTGCTCAACATCGCCATCATTGTGGTCATTCTCTTCTTTATGATGCCGATTTTCTGGCTGCTGACAACCGCTTTCAAATTTGGTCGCGAAGCCTTCGCTATCCCGCCCAAGTGGATTTTCTTTGACTTTACTCTCAAAAATTTTCAGGATGTCTGGAACAACACCGATGTGCTCCGTTACTTGAAGAACAGCATCATCATCACTACCGGCACAACCATTCTCTCACTGGTCCTGGGTGTGCCGGCCGGTTACGCCATTGCTCGCAGCAAATCGGTTCTTATCAACTCCTCCTCCTTTTTTTTCTTGATCCTCTTGATGGTGCCGCCCATTGCTATGCTCATTCCCTTTTATTTGATTATGCGAGACCTGCGCTTGTTGGGAACTTACGCCGCCCTCATCATCCTCGATACCGTCTTTGATGCTTCTTTTGTGGTCTGGATGATGCGCAGCTACTTTAAAGACGTGCCCCAGGAGATGGAGGAAGCCGCCCTGGTCGATGGGGCCTCTCACTTTCAGGCTTTTTTCAAAATAGCCCTGCCGCTGTCGGTGCCGGGGATCGTGGCCTCGGCGCTGTACTGTATCATCTTTTCCTGGAACGACTTTCTATTCGCCCTGATGTTGACCTCACCCCGAACCAAAACGATTCCGCTGGGCATTCTGGCCTCATTTAGCTCTGTGGAGATTAGTTGGGGCATTATGGCCACCATGTGCATCTTTGCCATCATTCCGGCCATCATTATTTCGTTGTTTCTGAATCGGTACTTTGTGCAGGGGCTGACCATGGGCGCGGCTAAAGGATAAATTGGCGCTCAACCGCCGGTGGTTATATGATCACCATAAGGAAACCGAAGCGTGTTTACCTACAGACAAGTTCGCCAACATCATCTTGAACATGAACATCGGCCATCACCCGCCCGCGGTTCAAAAATATTGGTGTTAGGTTTTGGGGTCATTATTCTAATCGGTACGGTGCTGCTCCGGCTGCCCATCGCCACCGAGCCTGCCGGTGGGCTTGGTTGGTTAGAAGCTTTATTTACCGCTACGTCGGCCACCACCGTCACCGGTCTGGTGGTGGTGAGCACCGAAGCCACCTTTTCCACCTTTGGTGAAATCGTCATCCTGCTGTTGATCCAGGTGGGTGGGGTCGGTTTTATTACCCTGTCCGTTTTACTCTTTAGACTTATCGGCCGGCGTGTCACCCTGTACGAGCGCACATTGCTCAGCCAAGCGTTGGGCGTCGGGATCGGTCAAGGAGTGGTCCATTTAACCCTGGTGGTGTTACTGACCACGGTTGCCATTGAGTTGGTTGGGGCCTTGTTGATGTTTTTGCAGTGGGTTCACATAATGCCGTGGCCCAGGGCAATTTACTTTTCGACATTTCACGCTGTTTCAGCGTTCTGTAATGCCGGATTTGACCTGTTCCAGGGCCTGGATGACCCGATTTTATTGGCCACTCGCCGCGACCCGGTCATCGTGATTGTGATGGGTCTGCTCATTACCATCGGTACGTTGGGCATTACCGTCATTTATGATCTGATCGCCTGGCCGCGGGTTCGTCACCTGTCTCTCCATACGCGGTTGGTTTTACCCCTGACCATCTTGCTGATCGTAGTCGGCACTATCTTGATGATGGTCGATGAGATGTTTGTGGCCGGGCAGGCGCTGGCGCTGATGCCAGCCGGCGAGCAGTGGTTGGTGGCCTTTTTCACCGTCGTTTCCAGCCGAACCGCCGGCCTTACCTTTATTCCCTTAGCTGAGCTGGGCCAGGCCAGCCAATTGGTCCTTATGGTTTGGATGTTTATTGGCGGCGCGCCGGCCTCGATGGGCGGCGGCGTGGGTATTACGACGGTGGCCGTGGTTCTAGTTACCTTAAATTCTACAGTGCGCGGTTATGACGATAGCCGCATATTTGAACGCACCCTGCCAACCGAAACCATCTTTAAGGCGGTAGCCGTGCTAACCGTGTCAACGGTTCTGGTTTTTGGTGTTACCCTGGCGTTGCTGCTGCTCAATCAGGGCGATTTGTTTGCCGTAGCCTTTGAAGTGATCAGCGCCTTTTCAAACACCGGCTACTCTTTAGGCATTACTGAAAACTTTGACGGCCTGGCCAGAGTGTTATTGGCTTTCACCATGTTTTGGGGGCGATTGGGTCCGCTCACCCTGGTGGTGGCTCTGGCCCAGCGTCGCCGCCGTACCTTGATTCATTATCCTGAAGAAAAGATTATCATCGGTTAACTGCCGTTGCCGTAGTTGACAGGAGCAGATTCTTATGTCTAACCAAAAATCTTCTTGGCCCAAGCGTATTTGGGAAAATCTGAAAAGAGTGGCCACACCCCGGCCAGGCGAAGGCATTGTGACGCGTTTGAATGGCGCTCAGGGCCATAATGAGTTCATCATCATTGGTCTGGGTCGTTTTGGCACCAGCCTGGCGATGACTTTAACCGCCTACGGTCATGCTGTGCTGGCCATCGACTCAGATATAAAACGGGTGCAGCAGGTGACCCAACTGTTGCCCCATGTGATCCAGCTTGACGCCACAAATATCGATGCTTTGCGCGAGGTTGGCGCCGAAGCGTTTGATACTGGCGTTGTTTGTATCGGCACCTATTTTGAAGCAAATTTGCTGGCCACGGTCAGCTTGCGGAAATTGGGGGTTCGTCGGGTTATCACCAAAGCTCGCACGGTGACTCAGCAGGATATTCTGCAGCGGGTTGGGGCAGATGAAGTAATTCTGCCGGAGCACGAAGCCGGCGTTCGTCTGGGACGACGCCTGTCGGGGATTAATTTTGTCGACTTTCTGGAATTGAGCGATGATAAGGGGGTGGTTGAAATCGTCACCCCCAATCATTTGGTTGGCAAATCGCTGCGAGAGTCGGAAATCCGGCAGCAGTATGGTCTGGCGGTCATCGCCATTCGCCGCGGCGACGATGTGGTCATCTCGCCCCGGGCTGAAGAGGTTATCCAGCCGAACGATATTCTGGTGGTCCTGGGGCGAATTGCTAACTGCGAGAAACTCCGCTAAAGTGAATCAAGACTCGTTCCCATCCCCCAAATTTAGCCTTGACAGTTAGCGTATTTCGGCTTGCAGCGGCCCTGGGAGGGGGCCGCTCTCCACAAAGATGGCCAGGTCGGCCAAACTTAAAAATGCGCCGCTGCTAAGACCGGGCAGAATTTCAATCGTATTGCCGGTCTGGTGATACATCACCGAGCAGTTGAGGACTTGTCTGTCCACCACCATGCAGATGTAACGTTGCGGCTCAGTTTGAATGAAGGTCGCCAGTCGATCACCGGCAGCCGGCCGGAGCGTTAAGCGGTAGAAAATCTGACCGGCCGCGACGTTAGGGGGTTCGGCCGCCTCGATTTCCTGGCCGGTAAACAAGGTTTGGAAGGTGGTTGCTCCGGCGGTTGGCACGGCCTGGCCAAGAGGCGGCGTCTCTCGGCCGCCATCGATGAATTCAATCTCGCCAATGCTAGAAATGACCGAGGCGACATAGGGGATGTTTTGATCGTGCGGCAGTTGGACGATCAATTGGTCGTCACGGTTGAGTACGCTATAAGTTCCGGCCAGGTAGAGGTTATTCAGCCGGCGCTCGACGGTTTGTTGCACCGTAGCCAGATCGATCTGATTGACGCTGTTCGGCGCCCCATCCCCTGCCTGAGGCCGCAGGACCACTTCAACCCCTGGCGCTCCTCTGGGATCTTGATAAAAAGTCCTTAAATCGGCGATAACCTGAGTACTGTAAGACACGCTGAAGAGGCCAAATAGCAGCAGCGCTAACAAGAAAATGATCAGGTGTCGTTTCCGCATAACCCACCATCCTTTCCACGCTACACAACATAAAGTATACGCCATTTGGCGTAGTAAGTCAATAGGTAAATAAGCTATATTGCTTAAGCGTAGGGTACGCGTGGGGAATGGTTGGCAATGAAAAAGCGGGGCGGTTCAAACGAACCGCCCCGCCAAAGTTTCACCCTAATAAAAGAAAAGTGCGTTGGAGCTTGCCAACGCACCTGGTCCATTCAACTTGCTGACTAAGCTAAGACAACGTCTTGAGCCTGGGGACCTTTTTGCCCTTCAACAACGGTGAACTCCACTCGCTGCCCTTCTTCCAGGGAACGAAAACCGTTACTGTTAATGGCGCTGTAGTGCACAAAAACATCTTTGCCATTTTCCCGTTCAATGAAACCAAATCCTTTGGATGCATTGAACCACTTGACAGTGCCAACGATACGATCTGACATGATTTTTGAACCTCCTTTCTCAAAATTTTGGGTGATGCTAGAGGTTCAAAATCAATTTCAGATCAAACTCTTACTTTAGACCAGAACAACTGCTAACAACAAGGAGAGAGAGTAGCACGGTTTGTGCTCGCTGTCAAGTTATGAAGTTGTTTGGCTATTTTTTAGCCGCTCGCACCGCCTGCAATTCATACGGTGGTAGTTTTTGTTCGGCCATAATTGGCTTGAGTTGAGCAAAGCGCTGCCGTCCATCGACCAGGGGGATGCTGGGCCAGCTATCGCCGATGAGTGGGCGCGCATAAGCCACAAATTCATCCGTTACATCGCTGCTGTCCGGGCTGATCCAGCTTTGGGGAAAGGATCGTTCGGAGTTGGCCACCAATTCCAACGGGACCTTATCGTAATAAACGTTGTAGATCGAGCCGGGTTGGCGCAGAATGGTGGACATGTAGCCCGAACCCTCCTCCGCGGCAATCAGGGCGGCCTTCTGACCAACCCTGTACGCTTCCTCGATATCTACGGTGGAGGCATAGATCATATTGTGACGCTGGTCGGTGCCAGAGACGTTGCCCCGAGCCGAACCCCGCGCCGCCAGGCCAACTTCGTTCAGATAATTGACCACGATCTGGGCCACGGTGGTGCCGCTGGCGCTGAACATGGTATGGCCAAACGAATCTTGCCGCGCCCCGATGTCGCCCACGTCAAAGCCCTCGCTGATGACCACCATCGCCCGGCCGCGGGTTTTAAGCAAATCATTGACCCGGTCGGCCAGCTCCGCCAGGGTCAAATTTGACTCGCGCAGGAAGATCAACAGCGGCATTTCTCGCTCCGGATCGGCCAGGCGGGCCGCGGCCGGGATGTAGCCGATTTTGCGACCCATCGCCTGCATCACCAAAACCGGATCTGACGGACTCGAACCCTGGTTCTCTTCATTGGCATTCTGCACATTCAAGGCCCAGTAGCGGGCCACCGAGCCATAGCCGGGGGTGTGGTCGATCAGCTTGAACTCGCTGTCGCCCACGTCGTTGTCGATGGTCTTGGGCACCCCGGTCGCCACCAGTTCCAGGCCGCGTTCGTGGGCCAATTTGGCAATCTTGTTGGCCGTGTCCATCGAGTCGTTGCCGCCGTTGTAGAAAAAGTAGCCAATATGGTGGGCCTTGAAGACCTCGATGACGCGCTCGAAATCTTCTTGCTGCTGGGATTTGAGCTTGTACCGGCAGGTGCCGATGGAGCCGGCTGCAGGGGTGGTGCTCAACAGGGCAATCTCTTCGGCCGGCTGGACCGACATATCAATCAACTCCTCTTTCAATATGCCCTCGATACCGTGCAAGCCGGCATAGACCGTGCCGAACACGTCCGGCATGTTCCGGCAGCTTTCGACCACGCCTCGCAGCGAACTGTTGATGACCGGCGTCGGTCCGCCGGATTGCGCCACCACTACATTTTTTGGTTTTGTCATTGCCTTATCTCCTTAAACCCCCACCCCTCCCCCTCCCCCGATTCGGGGGAGAGGCCAGGGGTGGGGGTCAAAACAACATCTCAGGCTACATAGGTGCCGGCTGTCACATCGCCGCCGGTGCCGGTCCAGTTGGTATGGAAGAATTCACCCCGCGGCCGGTCGATCCGTTCGTAGGTGTGCGCCCCAAAGTAATCCCGCTGGGCCTGCAGCAGGTTGGCCGGCAATCGCTCCGACCGGTAACCGTCGTAAAAAGTCAGGGCGCTGGCCATAGCCGGTACGGGGACGCCCAGCTCGACCGCTTTGGCCACCACCCGCCGCCAGGCCGCCTGCGCCGCTTCGACCTGCTCTTTGAAGTAGGGGTCGAGCAGCAGGTTGGTGAGGTTGGGCTGGTTATCAAAAGCCTCCTTGATCCGGCCCAGGAAGACGGAGCGAATAATGCAGCCGCCCCGCCACATCAGGGCGATACCGCCGTAGTTGAGATTCCAGTTGTACTCTTCGGCCGCAGCCCGCAGCAGCATATAGCCCTGGGCGTAGGAGATAATTTTGGAGGCGTATAACGCCTCGCGGATGTCGTCAATAAATGCTTTTTTATCCCCCTCAAACCTGGCTTCAGGGCCGCTTAACACTTTGGCCGCCACCACCCGTTCCTCTTTCATCGCCGACAGGTTGCGGGCATAGACCGCTTCCCCAATCAGGGTCAGCGGGATGCCCAAATCCAGCGACGATATCCCGGTCCACTTGCCGGTGCCCTTTTGCCCGGCCGTATCAAGAATCTTTTCGACCAACGGTTCGCCGTTTTCATCCTTGAAGCCTAGAATGTCGCGGGTGATCTCGATCAAGTAGGAGTCCAGCTTGCCCTTGTTCCAGTCGGCAAAGACTCGGTGCATCTCGTCGGCGCTCATCCCCAGGGCCTGCTTCATCAAGAAATAGGCCTCGCAGATAAGCTGCATATCGCCGTACTCAATGCCGTTGTGGACCATCTTCACATAGTGACCGGCCCCGTTTTCCCCCACCCAGTCGCAGCAAGGCGAGCCGTCTTCCACTTTGGCCGCCACCGCCTGGAAAATCGGCTTGACGTGCGGCCAGGCTGCCGGTGAACCGCCCGGCATGATCGACGGGCCGTGTCTGGCCCCTTCCTCGCCGCCGGAGACGCCCGTGCCGATGTAGAGCAGCCCTTTGGACTCAACATAGGCAGTCCGCCGAATCGTGTCGTTGTAATTCGAGTTGCCGCCATCGATGATGATGTCGCCGGCCTCCAGGTGGGGGATGAGCAGCTCGATGAAATCATCCACCGCCTGGCCCGCCTTGACCAGCAACATGACCCGGCGAGGTTTTTTGAGCACACTGACCAACTCCTCGATGGAGTGCGCGCCGATGACTTTAGTCCCTTTAGCCTTACCCTGGACAAATTCATCGACTTTGGAAACAGTGCGGTTGTAAACCGCCACGGTAAAGCCGTGATCGTCCATATTCAAGACCAGATTCTGGCCCATCACGGCCAGGCCAATCAAACCGATATCTGCTTTAGACATAATTTCCTCCAAGATTGCGAATTACAAATTGCAAATTGCTATTTGCTATCTCTGCCACGGTGGGATTTCGGGCATAAACTTCTCGAAGTCGGCGATCAGGTTGGCTTCGTAATCGCCGGCAAATTCTAACGCCAGGAATTTGTGCAGCCCTTCCTCGTAGAAGCGCTGCCAGCTTTCTTCCTCGTGGCCCGGATTGATGGGATAAAACAGAGCATTATTACCCCGGGCCGCTTTCATATCGCCGGGCGCGTCGCCGATCATCAAAATATGGTCCGGTTTATACTTACCGGCAGCCGCGTAGGTAATGTGCTGGGTTTTGGTGCCTCGCTCCTGCCCGGCGATGAGCCGCACGTACCGGTCGATGCCGTGCTCGGCCCACTCCCGCTCCAGGGCCTCGTTCGGCGTTTGGGAGACGACCAGCATGTCGGCCTTGTCGAACAGGTAATCAAGGCTCTCGCGCACGTAGGGAAAGGGCGGAATATTGTAGACGATGTCGGTGATGGTAGCGTTGACCGCCTGGCTCCAGGCCAGGGCGGTCTCAAGCTCCGGGTGGGGGTATTGGGCCATGTACGCTTTTAGCCCGTCATTGCTGTTAGGATAATCTTCGGCAGCGATGAAGTCGCGCAGGTGAGGTACCTCTGGAATCCGGGCGTTTCTGGCCCGGACTTCCTTGCGCTCGGCCAGCAGGTCAAAGACCTTCACCAACGCCGGCCAGCGATTGACGCCTCGCCATTTTGAATAGAGATTGACAAATTCAACCGCCTCGCGGGCATACTTGGAGACCGGCTGCAAGCCCCAATATTTGATGGTATTGGGGCAAAAACACTCCTTCTGCTTGATCTCCATCGTATCAAACGCGCACCCGTCGGAGTCGATCCCAATAAAAAAGTCATAGTTGGGTTTCATTTCTACCAGCGGTCTGGCGGCTTCAGGTATGTTCATTGTGCTCTCCTTTTATTACGCAAAAAATGTAGCTGTAACATTTCATTAAAAAGTTACAGGCAAACAATTCTATCATATCATATCATAACATAATGAATCAGACCATCAAAAGCATTTTCATAAGTCATATATTTATTTATGCACACGTGTGCGAACCCACTTAGATTATCACAGCTTATCAATCTTGTCAATCACTGCTTGTGGGGTCAAATTCACATTGACTGATAGCCGCATCCAATGCTATAATTTGTGGCCTGAGCAACATACAATTTTGCAGCAATTAGCCCAACCAACGGATAGCCACCTTGACAAAAAATTGTCCTCACTGCGGCAAACGTCTCTCCCGGCCCGATGCTTCCTTCTGTCAGAACTGTGGCGCACCCCTCAAGGGTGATGCCAGTGAGGCCGCGGCTACGGTTCACGGCGGCTTTCTGGCTAAAATCATCGTCCATATCCCCGGCGAGGAGAGCCGCGAAGAGTTTCTTTCCAAGAACGTCAGTACGGTCGGCCGCCGCAACAGCAACACCATCCAGGTGCTCTCGCCCACCGTCTCCGGCGAACACGCCAAGATCGAGTTGACCCGCCAGGGGCATACCATCACCGATTTGAACAGCACCAACGGCACTTTTGTCAACGGCAAGCGGCTGGAACCGCACAAACCTTATCGCTTGACCAGCAACGACATCATCCGTTTCACCGATGCCTTGGGTAATTCGGCTCACCTCACCTACATTGCCCCCTCTCTCTTTACCGAAATTGGTCCAACCGACATCCAGGACAGCTTTCAAGTTGCAGGCAACATTGCCTATATTGGTCGCAGTCCTAACGCGGTCATCTCCCTGAGCCATCCGGCGGTGTCGTGGAATCACGCCAGGGTGGTCAAACAGGCCGAGAATCGCTACGCCATTCAGGATTTAAGCAGCAACAACGGCACTTTTGTGAATGGCCGGCAACTTCGCCAGCCCCGGCAGCAGCTTTTGGAGCGGGGCGATGTTATCCAAATTGGCCCTTTTAACCTGGTTTATCAGGGCGCCGGCACGTTCATTCCTTTCTCGGCCGAGCGAAATTTCCGGCTGGAGGTGGTCGATCTGCAAAAAACGGTCTACCCCCCCACCTGGCTTGGCTTTCCCGACAAATCCAGGCCCAAAACTCTCCTCAGCACTTTGAATATGGTCGTCAATCCGCGGGAGTTTGTGGCCCTGGTGGGCGGCAGCGGTACCGGTAAAAGCACTTTGCTGAAGGCGCTCACCGGCCTCAGCCGGGCTACTGCCGGGACAGTTTTGGTGAACGGGGATGATCTATACGCCAACTTCAATCTGTACCGCACTATGATGGGTTATGTGCCCCAGGACGACATTATTCATCAAAATCTCGAGGTTCGACATGCCCTGACCTACGCCGCCCGGCTGCGGCTGCCGGATGCCGGTCGAGCGGAGATCGACGAGCGGGTTACGGCGGTGCTGGTGAAAGTCGGTTTGACCGGCCAGGCCGAGACGCTGGTGCGTGATTTGAGCGGCGGCCAGCGCAAGCGGGTCAGTATTGCCGCCGAGTTACTGGCCGAACCCTGGATTTTTCTGTTGGACGAGCCGACCTCCGGCCTCGACCCCGGCCTGGAAAAGTTGATGATGGATACCCTCCGCCAGTTAGCCGACGAGGGCCGCACGATTATTTTGGTCACTCACGCCACCCAGAATATCATTCACCATTGTGACCAGGTGGCTTTTATGGCCCGGGGCGGTGAACTGACCTACTTTGGCCCGCCGGACCAGGCCCTGCCCTTCTTCAAGGTTGACAGTTTTCCCGATATCTACACCCGCCTGGCTCAAACCTTTACTAAGACTAATGCTTCAACCGTTCCGGCAGAGATCAAAGCGGAGTATGACCAGTTTATCCCAGCCTCCCTGCCTTCCCGCCAGGACGACCAGGCCGAGATTTTGGCCGGTACCCTCTGGGCCGCTCATTATCGCCAGTCAGACCTGTACCAGGCTTACGTCACCAATCGGCAGACCGGCGAAATGGCCCGGCCCATCCCGGCCTCGATCAAACCGGCCGCCGGTGGCCTGGGGGGTCAGTTGAAACAGTTTGGAGTTTTGGCCCGGCGATATCTGAATCTCATCAGGCACGATAAGGTCAGCCTATGGGTGCTGCTGGCGGTGATGCCCATCATTGGACTATTGCTGCTGCTGATCAGCAATGGCGCCGCTTTGGTCGGTCACCCCCCGGCCAAAATTACCGCCCTTTTGGAGACAACCGGGGTTTACAACATTGTTAGCCAGGCCCAAACGTTGCTGTTTATGATGGCCCTGGCCGCCAATCTCCTGGGCGTGTTTGCTGCTTCGTTCGAAATCATCAAAGAGGAGGCCATCTACCGCCGCGAGCGGATGATTACTCTGAAAATCCCGCCCTACTTTTCTTCCAAATTTGTGGTGTTGGCGGGATTTATGGCGCTCCAGTGCCTGCTGCTGCTGCTGGTGCTGGCCCTCAAGATTGATTTTCCCGGCCCGGGGGTGATCCTGTGGGCCCCGCTGGAATATTATTTTACGCTGGTTTTCACCGCTCTGGCCAGCGTGGCGTTGGGGCTGTTCATCTCGGCGTTGGCTCGCTCCAGGGATATGGTCATCTATCTGGTATTGCTCACCCTGTTTGGGCAAATTGTATTTTCCGGGGCCATCTTTGAGCTATCAACGCTGACCAAACCGCTCTCTTATCTAACCATCACCCGCTGGTCTCTGGAAGCTCTCGGCATCAGCACCGATATGGCCGCCCTGAACAATTTGGGCCAGGTGCGGGTGGAACGGACGGTTGACATTGGCCGGGGGATTCAGAAAGTGGTCGAAGATGTGCCGACCACGCTCAATTTCTACGTAAATTATAGCCGTAGCGCTCTGGCCCTGCTGGGCCGGTGGCTTGCTTTGGGGCTGCACACCTTACTCTGGAGCGCCCTGGCCGCCTGGCTGATCAAGCGCAAGGATCAAATCTAGCTATGGAGATGATTGAGTGAAACGATCATACATTATCACCATCGCCATCGTGGCCGCGGTTTTGTTTGTGGCCGGTATTGGAATTTTGAGCTATGCCCTCTGGCAGGGGGGAACGCTGCCCGGTCTGGCCGGGCCAACCCCCACGCCCGCGGCCAGGTTTGACGCCGACATCCCCAAAATCGAGATCACCCCACCCCCTTCGCTGGCCGAAATTGCCGCCGAAATTCGACCGGATTATCCCGAGCTGGCCGACCTGCTGGAAAATCCTGAACTTGGTTCGGTCTACAAAGATTTTTATCTGGCCTACTCGCGCGGCGGGCAAGAAACTGCCCTGGCCCTGGCTCGACAGCGCGGCATCCTCAATGACAATAACGAGATCGAGCTGACCCTGGTGCTCGACACCGCCGAGGCTGAACCGCTCATCGCCGAGCTGGAGGCCGAAGGGGTCATCATCAAAGGACATTTTGACAACAAGATCAATATTGCCGTTCCGGTGCCGTTGATTGAGGCTCAAGTCCGGGCTGAAGAGCCGGAGTTGGTTCTGCAACGTCTCGCCAACCTGGATCACGTCATTCGCATCGAATTACCCTACCGGGCTACCCCCAAACAGGGTAATGTTGTGGGCCAGGGCGTGAATGTAACCCGGGCCAACGAGTGGCAGGCCCAGGGCATCACCGGCCGGGGGGTGAAAGTCGGTATCCTGGATTTGGGCTTTGGCGGTTACCGGGCGCTGTTGGGCAACGAGCTGCCGGCTCAGGTCACTGTTCAAGCCTTTGGCGACGATTACGCCTTTGACAGCGAAGTACACGGCACCGCCTGCGCCGAGATCGTCCACGAGATGGCCCCCGACGCCGAGCTTTATCTGGCCTACTACGACGGCAGCGACGTGGCCATGGGTCTGGCGGTGGAGTGGTTGATTGGCCAGGGGGTTGATATTATCTCCAACTCAACCGGCAGCAACGGCCTGTCGCCGTTGGACGGCACCGGCTTTGCCGCTGAGTTGGTCGATTGGGCCAGCGCCGAAGGGATTCTCTGGGTCAACGCCGCCGGCAATGAGGCCGATGTCCATTACCGCGGCCGCTTCACCGACGGCAACGGCGACACCATCCACGAGTTCGCCCCCGACACGGAGGCGCTGCCTTTCATCCCTTTTGGGCCGGGGGTGCAAACCCAGATCATTTTGAGCTGGGACGATTGGGCTACGGTGAACCAGGATTACGACCTGGGCCTGTTTGATGCCAATTTCAACCTGCTGGCCAAGTCGGAAGACGCCCAGGATGGGCAGCCCGGTCAACTGCCGGTGGAGGGCTTCATCTACGAGTTCGAGGATAATGAAATCTACTACCTGGTCATTCAGAATTACGAGGGCCAGGCCCGGGGCGACGCCACCTTTGATTTGTTCATCAACGGCGGGCTGATGCACCCTGATTTCATCGTGGCCGAGCGCAGCCTGAGCAGCCCTGCCGATGCTTATGGCGCAGTGGCCGTGGGCGCGGTCAACTGGGCCGACGATGTGCTGGAACCCTACAGTTCGCAAGGTCCCACCGCCGATGGTCGTCTCAAGCCTGACTTGACCGCCCCTTCCGTCGTCGCCAGCGCCTCCTATGCCCCTGAGTCGTTTGACGGCACTTCGGCGGCCACGCCCCACGTGGCCGGGGCCGCGGCCCTGGTTTTGCAGGCTCTGCCGGAACTAAGCCCGGCTGAGTTGACCGCTTTTCTCCAGCAACGGGCCATCGACCTGGGCGCCAGCGGGCCGGATAATCTCTTCGGCGTTGGCCGGCTTGACCTGGCAACTCCACCCGAGTCGGGCCTCGAGCTAACCGAAGGCACCCGACCGGCTGTGGCGGCCGAGGCCACCGCTGCCCCGCTGGAAACGCCGGTTGCGCTCGTCACCGAGGCCGAACTCGGCGCCACCCCGGCGCCGGTGGTGGAGGAACCGGTCGTCGGCCTGCCGCCTGGATTCGGCGGCGGAGAAATTGGCCAAACCACCGCAGCCGAGTCCAGCTCGCTGGCGCTCATCATGGGGTTGGGTTTGTGCTTGCTGTGCCTGGCCGGCGTCCTGCTGCTCGTTCTGGCCATAGTGGCCCTGATTGCCCTGCGGCGCAAGTAACCTCAGCAATTTTTACCTCACCCAACCCCTATTTGTCCTCAAGGCTGGCTTTCTGTATAATTCTGCTCTTGCCTGAATGTGGAGGAGAAGAATGACATATTGTGAGCTACTGGCGGGGCAGGTGGCGATTGTTACCGGCGCGGGCCGTGGCATTGGTCGAGCCAGCGCCCTGACCCTGGCCAAAGCCGGCGCGGCCGTGGTTTTGGTCGCTCGCTCTAACGATGAAATCACGGGCGTAGCCGACGAAATCAAGCAGCAGGGTGGTCGAGCTTTAGCCATTTCGACCGATATCAGCGAGGCTGCCCAGATTGACCATCTCCTGGTGTTGACTCTGCGGGCCTTCAATCGGGTTGATATTTTGGTCAACAATGCCGCTCTGATCGAGCCGATGGGTAAAGTTTGGGAAACTGCGCCAGCGGCCTGGCAGAAGTTGATTGAAGTCAACGTAATTGGACCTTACCTGTGCAGCCGGGCCGTGCTGCCGCATCTGCTGGAGCGAGGCCGTGGCCGGATTATCAACGTCTCTTCCGGCCTGGCCGGCCACAATGCGCCGGGGACCAGCGCCTACAGCGCCAGCAAAGCCGCCCTGGAACGTTTCAGCGGGGTTCTGGCGGCTGAAGTGGCCAATCGAGGCGTGGTGGTGACGGTGCTGCGGCCAGGCGTGGTCGACACGCCGATGCAGGCCCAACTGCGGCGAACGCCGGCCCATATGTTGCCGCAGGTTGGTAGTTGGCAAGCCTTATATGAGCAGGGCCAACTGCGGTCACCCGTAGAACCGGCCGCCGCGATTCTGTGGCTGGCCAGTGACTTTGCCCAGGATTGTAACGGCGAATTTTTTGCCCTCGATGACGAGACCTTTCGGCAGCGGATTGCCGTGGATTTGGGACTCCCCCCGCTCCCCCCCAAAGAGCGACGCCTGCCCTCCTCCGGGTAATCCTGCAACAGCCTGATTATTGCCATTGGCTACACTGGTCCTTTGGATTCGCTCATTCGCTATTCGCTATTCGCTATTCGCTATTCGCTCATTCGCTATCCGCTCATTCGCTCATTCGCTCATTCATTGCTACAATACCGCGTCAAGCTAAAATTCAGGAGAAAAAACAGCTATGGCTTTTGACAAAATCATCGTCCCTCAAGCTGGACAAAAAATTAGCGTGGCCGGCGGCAAACTCCACGTCCCGGACCAGCCCATCCTGGCCTATATTGAAGGCGACGGCATTGGACCCGATATCACCCGGGCCTGTCTGCGCATCTGGGATGCGGCGGTTCAGGCTGCTTACGGGGGGCAACGCCGGGTTGTCTGGCTAGAGATTTTTGCCGGAGAAAAGGCTGCGGCCATCTACAATGGCGACTATTTGCCGGCCGAAACCTTTGAGGCGATGCGGGAATTTATTGTCGGCATCAAAGGGCCGCTGACCACGCCCGTTGGTGGTGGTTTTCGCAGTTTGAACGTGACCCTGCGGCAGGTGCTCGACCTGTATGCCTGTGTGCGGCCGGTTCGCTGGTACCAGGGCGTCCCCAGCCCGGTCAACCACCCGGAAAAGGTTGATATGGTCATCTTTCGGGAGAATACCGAGGATGTTTACGCCGGGATCGAATATGAGGCCGGCAGCCCTGAAAACGAGAAGCTGGCTCGATTTCTGCGGGAAGAAATGGGCGCGGAATTTTTTGAAGGGGCAGGCCTGGGCATCAAACCGATGAGCGCCTTTGCTACCAAGCGGCTGGTGCGCAAGGCCATCCAGTATGCCCTTGATTATGGGTACGACTCGGTGACCCTGGTACACAAGGGGAATATTCAGAAATTTACCGAGGGCGCTTTCCGCAAATGGGGCTATGAGTTAGCCAGAGAGGAGTTTGGCGACGTAACCCTGACCGAAGATGAATTGTGGAGCCAGCACGGCGGCAAGCAGCCGGCCGGCAAAGTGGTCATTAAAGACCGGATTGCCGATATCATCTTCCAGCACGTTTTGCTGCGCCCCGAAGAGTTCGGTGTGTTAGCCGCGCCCAATCTCAACGGCGACTATTTGAGTGATGCCCTGGCCGCCCAGGTCGGCGGGTTGGGGATTGCGCCGGGTGGTAACATTGCCGATTTCATTGCCCTGTTTGAGGCGACGCACGGCACTGCGCCCAAATATGCCAACCGGGATAAAGTCAATCCCGGCAGCTTGCTTTTCTCCGGGGTGATGATGTTGGAATATATTGGCTGGCGCGAAGCGGCGCATCTGATTTGCCGGGCTTATGAAAAAACGGTGACTCAGAAGATTGTCACTTATGACTTTGCTCGCCAGATGGACGGCGCCACCGAGGTCAGAACCAGCGAGTTCGCCAGCGCGGTGATTCAGAATTTGTAGCCGGTGACGATAAGATTTAAGCCGGTTTACCATTCCAGCTGCGGCTTAAAGAGCAGTTGTTCCCCGCCAAGATCCGGCGTAGGGGCGACCCCTTGGGGTCGCTCACCAAGGCATCGGATCAAATGTCGGGTGATGAAAAAAGAAGTAAAGGGTTTCGAAGAGAAATGACCGTTTATGAGCAGCGTCTGCGGCGCGACTCCGATTTGATGCTCCGCGAGGCCAGCCTGTATTTTCAAGGGCAAGGCGACCTTTATAAGACCTTGCAGGAATTGACCCAACGTCTGAATGAAGCCGGCATCCCTTACGCCTTAATCGGCGGCCTGGCCCTGGCCCAACACGGCTTTGTCCGCATGACGGAAGATATCGATATTCTTTTGACTCCAGCCGGACTGGCCGCTTTTAAGGAGAAACTTCTGGGCCGCGGCTATATCTTGGCTTTTAGCGGAGCCAAAAAAACATTCCGGGCGACTGAGAGCGGCGTCCGGATTGAGGTGATCACCAGCGGTGAATATCCGGGTGACGGCTTACCCAAAGCCGTCTCTTTTCCCGATCCGGAGACAGCCACGCTCATCCGAGGCGGTTACCAGGTGATCAAATTGGAAAAGCTGATCGAGTTGAAATTGGCCTCCGGGATGACCGCCCCTCACCGCCGTCGCGATCTGGCCGACGTGCAGGATTTGATCCGGCTGCTGCGGCTGACTGCTGATTTTTCCGATAAGCTGGACCCAAGCGTGCGCCCTCTCTTTACCCAATTGTGGCAAGAGGCGCAGACGGTTGATGGATTTAACGAAGAGGCCGAATAACAAAGAATAGATGCAATTCAAATGCAAATGACCGGCCCTTTTTGTTTAAGTGCCGGTCACTTTTGTACACCAGTAATAAGCCAGGCTACTGAACCAGCCCCACCACCCGCTTCAACTCAGTTACAGCGGCCGTCATCTTCTCTGTAGCTTTGGCAAAATCCCCCTCTTTTTGGTAACGGAGCGCCTCCATCGTCAGCCGCTGGGCTGAAACCGGCTCGGACGCGCAGTCCCGGCAGAGCCGGCAATAGTCAGAGATGGCCTGGCACAACTCCCACTTATCGGCATGACCCAGTAGAAAGACAACATGATTGGGGTGGTCGATGTCTGACAGGCAATCGGGGCAGTTAGCGTGGGCAAAAAAATGGTTGCCACACTGCAATTGAGAGACGATGGGGCCAAAGTTGCTCAGTGCCAAAAAACAGAGATTGCATGGTCCGGATATCTTGAGGCGCATCCCCTCGATCTGGAACTCATCGGCCAGACTGATACCGGCCCGGCAATTGCCAATAATCTCGACCGGTTTGATCTTGATCGTCTTCATCGCTTATCACCCCTTCTTCTGCCATCACCAACCAGACCCGCTACTGACTTACGACAGGTAAGCCCCCAGCGCCGGCCGCGGATCGACCAGGTTCTTGTTCAGCGCCGCCTTTTTCTCGCCCAGGCCAAACGCGAGCGCCATCAACTGGGTCAGATAAAGGACCGGCATTTTGAAATCCAGCTTCATCTGGCTCTGGCGAGCATCAAGGTTAACATGGCAGAGCGGACAGACGGCAGCCACAGCCTGGGCCCCGCAGTCATGAGCGTTGCGCAAAATCTTTTCGGTAAGTTCCAACGCCAGCGGCGTTTGGGTCAAGCTCAGGGCGCCGCCGCAGCAATCTGTCTTATAGGACCAGTCAACCGGCTCCGCGCCGAGCGCCCGCAGCACCTCGTCCATTTTGGTGGGATATTCAGGGTGCTCGGCCTGGGTCATTTGGGGCGGCCGGGTAACCAGACAACCGTAATAGCAGGCCACCTTCAAGCCTTTGAGTGGTTGTTGTACCCTGGCCTCGATTTTGGCCAGCCCGGCCCGGTCAACTAGAGTATCGACCAGATGCTGGACTTCAACCGTACCGCGGTAGGTATAGCCAAGCTGCTGCTCGACTTCCCTGGCCATTTCGTCGTTATGGGCCACGGTGTAGGCGGCTGCCTTCATCCGGGCAAAGCAGGCGCTGCACGGAGCCGTGACTGTGTCCAGGCCCATCTGCTCTACGGTGGCCAGGGTGCGCATGGGCAGCACGGTGGCCAAGGTATGGTCGCTGGAGTGAGCCGGACTGGAGCCGCAGCAAACCCAGCCGGGCGGCTCCACCAAATCAAGCTCAAGCAGTTCGGCCACAGCCCGCACGGTGTGGTCATACTCGGCGGCGGTGGAGTGGAGCGAGCAGCCGGGGTAGTAGGCCACCATACCGTTAGTTTTTTCTACGGGTTTCACTTTCTTGGGCGGCCGGGTTACCGTAGGGATGAACTTAAGTTTGTTGCGCTTGATCATATCCATGCCCATGCCCAGATCCTTGAACAACTGCCCGGTCCACAGGTTCATGCCGCCCATCAAGCCCAATTCATACAGCCGCCCCAACAGGCCGATATCGGCCAGGAACAGGCGGCTGAACTTATCGACCTCGGGAATAGCCGGTGGCAGCCCCTGCTTTTTGGCCTCGATGCGGAGGGCGTCCATAATCCCGGCGATGTCTAACCCTTGCGGGCAGCGCGTAGTACAGGTCTGGCAAGAGGCGCACAGCCAGATCGTTTTCGACTCCAAGACGCGACGGTCGCCCAATTGGACGGCCCGCATCACTTGATTGGGTAGCAAATCCATATGCTCGGCCAGGGGACAGCCGCTACTACACTTAACGCATTGGTAACAGAGAAAAGCATTCTGGCCGGTGACCTGCTGAACAGTCTGGGCCAGATTTGGGTAGGTGGTTGGCGTTAGATCGGTCATACCACGCTCCTTCATCAATGGAGATTGGAGATTAGAAGTTATCTCCTAATCTCTAATCTCTAATCTCTAATTTCCTCACCTCAAAACTCACCACGATGTTCCACCAGCGGCAACAGCATCAAGACCATATCGCGAGTGGAGCTGTCGGGCAGGATAAAATAGTCGGGTAGAGTGCACAGCCGCCTAAAACCCAACTCCTCAAAGGCTTTGATGACCGGCCCCTGGTCGGTGACCACTCTGGCGATGAGTTGGTGCAGCCCCACGCTGCGGCCAATGTCAATCAAGGCATGCAACATGCGCATCCCCAGGCCGCGACGACGCACCTCAGGCGCCAGATAGATGCGTAACTCGCCCTGATGCCGGTGGGCCCCTTTACGGAAATGCAGGGTGGCGTCACCTACCAGGCGGTCATTGAGCACGGCCACCAGCGGAAAAACCTTACCGTAATCCAAATGGTCGGCCCAACCCGCCACCAATTCCCGACTGGTCACATCGTCAACCAGATAGCGGCGGTCTTCTTCCGAGGTGCGGCTAAATAGTTCGACCAGCGCGGCTCGGTCTCCGGCCACTAATGGCCGTAACAACACCCGGCTGCCGTCGGGCAGGGTCACTAAATTTCGATAATTGGCCAGTTGATTATTCATTGGAACGATACTCCTTGGCTCAACCACTACTGGCCGTTGTGGCCGTTCACGGTTGGTCTGGGTAGCAAGCCGGCGCCTTCAACGATAGGCCGCACCGCCTCCTCCCACTCGATGGCCATAATGTGGATGCCGGCCACGCCCTCGATCTCCCGGATTTGCTGGATTTGTTCGATGCACAACTCGATGCCGCGCTGCCGCCAGGCTTTAGCCCGGGCCGCCTTTTCCTCGGGCGGGATACCCTCAATCGCCTTGACCATCTCGTCGACGTAATAGTCGGACACAATCATACCGGGGACCTTGTCGCGCATATACTTGGCCGCGCCGCTACTCTTGAGCGGTCCAACGCCGGCCAGGATCGCGACCTTTTCATGCAGCCCCATATCGACCACTTTTTTCATAAATTCCTTAAAGCGGGGGATGTCGTAAATGAGCTGGGTCTGGATGAAATTGGCCCCGGCTGCCGCTTTTTTGGCCAGCCGGTAGGGCCGGAATTCAAACGGGTCGCCAAAGGGGTTGGCCGCCGCGCCCACAAAGAGGGGCGGGCCGCCGCCGATAATCTCATCGCCGCATTGGAAAATGCCCTCATCCCGCATCCGGCTGACCATCTGCACCAGTTGGATGCTGTCGATATCGTGGACGTTTTTGGCCGTGGGATGATTGCCAAAGACCTGGTGGTCGCCGGACAGGCACAGCACGTTGCGAATACCCAGGGCAGCCGCCCCCAGCAGGTCGGCCTGAATCCCCAGCCGATTCCGGTCGCGACAGGTCATCTGAATGATCGGCTCCAGCCCCATTTCCACCAGAATACGCCCGGCGGCGATGCTGGACATACGGACGATGGCGGTCTGATTGTCGGTCAGGTTGACCGCGTCCACATTGCCTTTCAGCAACTCACCCTTCTGTTCGATCACGCTCCGCTGCCAGCCCTTCGGCGGTCCCAACTCACCGGTTACCACAAAATGGCCGGCCCGGATGAGTTTTTCCAGGTTGCTGCCGGCTTTGTAGCCGTTGGAAGAAATAGTGTCCATTGCTTATTCCTCTCCTGAAAATGCCAGTGGTCAGTCATCAGTCATCAGTCATCAGTTTTCAGTGGTCAGTCTGATCACTGTTTACTGATCACTGTTTACTGATCACTGATCACTGATCACTCCTGATAATCGTCCGGTAGGCGCAGATCGTCGCGGATGATGCGCCGGGGACCGCCATCGCGGCTGGTCGACCAATCTTTGGGCGGCAGGATTTGCAGTAATTGATCCTGCAAACCCAGGGCGTTCATCCGTTCCCAGATCAGTTGCCAGGCGCACGGCACCTCCGGATTGATTTCACATTCCCCGGCCTGCGAGCCGCCGCACGGGCCGTTGAGCAACTGCTTGGAGCAGCGGGCGATCGGGCAAATACCGCCGGTCAAATGTAAAATGCAGTTGCCGCAAGCCTGGCACCGTTCCTCCCACACCCCCTGCTCAACCGGCAATCCCAGGAAAGCGGTATTCAGACCCGGCACCACCCGCTTGGTAGGGAAACGTTCGGCCAGCGTCTGCACGCCGATGCCGCAGCCCAACGACAGCACCAGATCGTAATTGGCCAACTGCGTCTCCAGCGGTTCGATGTACTCCCACTCGCACTGGCGCTGCACGGTGACCTCGTCGATCACTTTGCCGTTACCGTCCAGCTTGGTGGCCATGCGCAGGGCTGAGCCTAAAATAGCCACTTCTTTAGAGCCGCCGGCAAAGCAGACTGTCACGCAGGTGCCGCAGCCAACGATCAGCACCCGTTCGGCTGCACTAATAAAAGATTTGATTTCTTGTAACGGTTTTTGTTCTGCAATAATCATCCTGGCCTCCTTAAGGGCTGGGCGCATGTTAAGTGCAAGTGACCGGCACTTAAACGTCCCAACTTAACATTCTTTTTGGAAAATCGGTTCTTCAATAAATAACCAAAAGTGCCGGTCACTTTTGCTTCACCGCAACAGTTTTCTTACTCAGGGGCGACGGTCCCACCTGTTGAATCTGGGCGGTCATCTCGGCGGCATACTGGGCAAACTGGGGTCCCATTGCCGAGGAGACGTTGAACATTCTGACCCGTTCCTGTTCCAGGCCGATTTGGGCCAACAACTTCTGAATTGCTTCCACCCGCCGCCGGGCGTTGAGATTACCTGCCAGGTAATGACAATCGCCGGGCAGTCAGCCGGCCGCCATCACCCCGTCGACGCCCCACTCAAAGGCGTGCAGCACCTCAACAATATCGAGCCGGCCGGTACACGGGACCTCAACAATTTTGATATTGGGCGGATACTGCATCCGCAGCGAGCCGGCCAGATCGGCCGCCGTATAAGCGCAATGACGGCAGCAAAACGCTACAATCTCCGGTGAAAAGTCGGCTGGGGTCATTGAGTTAATCCTTTCATCTATGCCTGATTCAGTCATATCCGTAACAGGTAGCAAGTAGCAAGTGGCAAGTGGCAGGTGACAGGTGGCAAGTGGCAAGTGGCAAGTGGCAAGTGGTGTGGTTGAACCATTCGCTATTCACTATTCACTATTCACTCCCCGCTTCACGCCGCAAACATCGCCTCCAATTTAGCCTCCACCTGCGCCTCCCGATAGTGCATCAATTGGATGGCCCGGGCCGGACACTCGGTTACGCAGATGCCGCAGCCCTGGCACTGCGCCGGCTCGATGAAAGCAGCCCCGGCAATGTCCCCCACGCCGGTCAGGTTCAACTTGATCTGCGGCACGCCAAAGGGGCAGAAGCGCACACAGGTGAGACAGCCCACACATGCCGCCGGGTTGACCTGAGCCACCACCCCGCCGACTTTGAGCCGGTCCTGGGTCAGGATGATGGCGGCGCGGGCCGCGGCGGCCTGGGCCTGGGTAATGGTCTCGTCCAGGAGTTTGGGGTAGTGGGCCGCTCCGGCCAGGTAGAGGCCTTCAGTGGCAAAGTCAACCGGGCGCAGCTTCACGTGGGCTTCCATCAGCCAGCCGTCCAGGTCGACGCCAACTTTGAGCCGGTTGGCCAGCTCGGCCGCTCCGTCGGCCGGCACCATCGGCATACTCAGCACTACTAAATCGGGCTTGAGCACCATCTCCCGGCCCAGCATCGGCTCCATTACTCGAACTTCAAGCGAGTTAGCGGAGATCTGAACTTGGGGCTTCTGGGCCAACTGATAAGGGATAAAGATGACCCCGCGCCGCCGCGCTTCGGTGTAGAGCCGTTCTTTGAAACCGTAGGTGCGGATATCCTGGTACAGCACCGTCACCTGGGCCGCAGGGTTCAGCTCCTTCAGTTTCAGGGCGTTCTTCAAAGCAATGGTGCAGCAGGTGCGGCTGCAATATTGCTCGGCCGGGCCGATGCATTGGATCATGACGACGTTGGAAGGCTGAAGGCTGAGGACTGAGGGCTGAATTGTTTCGCTTTCCGCTTTCTGCCTTCCGCCTTCCGCCTTCCGCTCCCCTGCTCCCCTGCTCCCCTGCTCCCCTGCTAATAGTAACTCAAACTCCTGCTGCGTGATGATACGCGGGTCGGAGCCGTAACCGTAATCAGGGCCGCGATACTCCTGCGCGCCGGTGGCGACGATGGTGGCCCCGTGCTCCACCCTAATTTCCCCGCCGGGAGTGGCCAGCACTGAGGTGAAATTGCCTTTGAAACCTTTGGTTTCGCGCAGTTCCGTTTCTAGGTGAACCGTGATCAGTGGTTCGGCGTTGATGCGGCCGATCAGTTCCCGCAAGTATGCCTGGGCGTTGTGCCAGCGGAGCGAATGGCTGCTTTTTGACCCGGTTCGGCCATTGGTTGAGTCTCCATTTGGCTCAGTTTCCACAAAATAACGCACATGGCGCAGGTTTCCGCCCAGGGCCGGCTGCCGTTCCACCAGCGTCACGGCGATATCCTGCTTGGCCAGGGCCAGGGCCGTCTGCATTCCGGCCACGCCGCCGCCGATGACCAGGGCGCGCCGGGTGACCGGCACTTCAAGCTGGTGGAGCGGCTCCAGCCGGGCGGCGCGGGCCACGGCCATCCGCACCAACTCCTTGGCCTTCTCGGTAGCGATGTCAGGGTTGTGCGAGTGAACCCAGGAACATTGATTGCGAATATTGGCCATATCGAACAGGAAGGGGTTCAAACCGGCCTGGCGGATGCTATCCTGGAACAGCGGTTCGTGGGTGAGCGGGGTGCAGGAAGCCACGACCACCCGGTTCAAGCCCAACTCCCTGGTTTTCTCGGTAATCCGCTTGATCGAATCCTGAGAGCAGGTGTAGAGATTATCCTCGGTGTGGACCACATGGGGCAGCGCCCGGGCATAGTCGGCCACGCCGGGTACATCCAGAAAGCCGCCGATGTTGGAGCCGCAGTGGCACACAAACACCCCCACCCGCGGCTCTTCCTGGCTAATATCGCGTTCCGCCGGATAATCGGCCGGCGTAATCAACGAGCCTCTGGCCGGGGCCAGCAGACCGCCGGCCAGGGCGGCCGCGCCGCTGGCTTCGGTAACCGATTCGGGAATATCTTTCGGCTCGCGAAATGGGCCTACGGCGTAGATGCCGGCCCGGCTGGTCTGCAAAGGCTGGAACTGGACCGTATGGCAGAAGCCGTAATCGTCCAGCTCGACGCCTAGGCGGCGGCCCAGTTCGCGCACCTCCGGCGCAATCTCCATGCCCACCGACAACACGACCAGATCAAACGGCTCTTCCACGACCGCCGACGGCTCGACTGAGTCTGCCGGCCTGAGTTCGGGATGGAGACTTGCCGAAGTCTGCTGACCATTACCCCCCCTTTCATCCCCCCCATTGGGGGGGAAAGAGGGGGGGCGAATCCAGCGCACAATCAAGTCGCCGCTCCCCGGCTGCTCCTTGACCGACGAAATCCGGCAGCGGACGTAGTGGATACCGTACTTTTCTTCGGCCCGGCGGTAGTACGCCTGGTAGCCTTTGCTGAAGGCCCGCATATCCATAAAGAAGATGGTGATGTCGGCCTGCGGATCATGCTCGCGCGCCATCACCGCCTCTTTGGCCGCGTACATACAGCAAACCGCCGAGCAATAATCGTGGGACTGATCCCGCGAGCCGACGCACTGCAAGAAGGCAATCTTGCGGGCCGGTTGGCCGTCCGAGGGGCGCAGCACATGACCATGGGTTGGCCCGGAGGCGCTGAGCAGCCGCTCAAACTGGAGCGCGGTCACCACATTGGGGTAGCGGCCCCAGCCATACTCCTCCGATAACTCGGCGTGGTAAACCTGGTAGCCGGGCGCCAGCACCATTGCCCCCACTTTGACCGCTTCGGTCACGGGCGGCTCGTCATGGTTGATCGCCCCGGCTTTGCACTCATACCAGCAGCTCAAACATTCGGAACAGATGCCGCAGGCCAGGCAGCGGGCCGCCTCGGCCTGGGCCTGGGCTTCGCTGTAGCCTTGTTCCACCTCCACAAAACTCCGTCGCCGGGCCTCGACCGGGACTATCGGCATGGGCACGCGCAGGGTAAATTTGACCTCGCCCCGCTGCATCCGCTCGTCGAGCTCGGTTTGGGTCAACTGCACCACCGGCAGTTCCGGTTTGGGCGCCGGCTCCAACTCCTCGCCCCGCAGGTAACGGTGGATCGACTCGGCCGCCCGGTGACCGCTGGCCACTGCCTCGATCACAAAGGCCGTGCCGGTGGTGGCGTCGCCGGCGGCAAAAACGCCGGGCCGGGTGGCGGCCAGGGTGTTGGGATTGATGGCAATGGTCGCTTGCCGGGTAACGCCGACCCCGCTGCTATCGGGGATAAAAGCCAAACCGGCCCGCTGGCCGATGGAAAAGATAACCACGTCGCACGGAATAATATGCTCTGATCCTGCCGCAGTTTCCAGGGTCAACCGCCCGGTCTCGTCAAAGGCCATGTGGGTGACCCGGAGACACTCCAGGCCGGCCACCCGGCCGCGACCGTCATTTAGAATGCGCTTGAATGACCGGGCCGGGTGCATCACCACGCCCTCGGCTTCGGCCTCCTCGATCTCCCAGGGATGGGCCGGCATCGTCGCCCGCTCCTCCAGACAGGCCAGGTGGACCTCGCTGGCCCCCAGGCGGACTGAAGTCCGGGCCACATCGATGGCCACGTTGCCGCCGCCCAAGACCATCACCCGCCGCCCGGAAAAATCGGGCGGATGGCCCAGGCGGACATCCCGCAAAAAGACGGTGTTGACCATTACCCCGTCCAGATCGACTCCCTCGATGGGCAATTTCCGCCCTTCGTGCGCCCCCACGGCGATCAAGACCGAGTCAAAGCCGGCGGCAAACAGGTCGTCCAGGTTGTCAACGCAGGTGTTGAGCCGTAGTTCTACCCCCAGATCGACAATGTCCTGCACCTCCCGGTCGACAATCCAACTGGGCAGGCGAAACTCCGGCACGCCGACCCGGAGCATGCCGCCGGCCAGCGGCAGCGCCTCGAACACGGTCACGCCGTAACCCAGTTTGCACAAATCCTGGGCCGCGGTCAGGCCGCAAGGACCGGCCCCGATGACAGCGACCTGTTCCCGGTAGCGGCGTTCCACTGCCGGGGGCGGAATGCGGGGCTGGTTGTAGACCTGATCGGTGACAAAGCGCTTCAGACCGTGGATATTGAGCGGCTCATCGACTTTGCCGCGGTTGCAGGCATCCTCGCAGCGGTGGTTGCAGATGCGGCCGCAGATACCGGGGAAGGGATTATCCTCTTTGATCACCCGCAAGGCGTCCTGGTAGCGTCCCTCCCGAATCAGGGCGATGTACCCCTGGGCCCGTTGCCCGGCTGGGCAGGCGTCGCGGCAGGGGGCAATCCCCCGCTTCTCGATGGCGTAGGCGTTGGGCATCGCTTGGGGATAGAGCTTGTAGGCGGCCCGGCGCTCGACTAACCCCTGGTTGAACAGGTCGGGCAGCGCCACCGGACAGACTTTAGCGCAATCGCCGCAGGCGGTGCATTTGTCCGGGTCGATGTAGCGGGGCTGGCGGCGGACGGTAACGGTAAAATCGCCGGCCTGCCCTTTCAAGCCCAGCACCTCGGTGTTGGTCAGCAGCTCGATGTTGCGGTGACGGCCCACCTCCACCAGCTTGGGCGAGATGGTGCACATCGAGCAGTCATTGGTGGGAAAGGTTTTGTCCAACTGGGCCATATGGCCGCCGATGGCCGACTTCCGCTCGACCAGGTAGACCTTGAAGCCGGCCTCGGCCAGGTCGAGCGAGGCTTGCATGCCGGCAATGCCGCCGCCAACGACCATGACGGCGCCCACCAGATTTTTGTCTTTTTTGTGTCCGTTGCCAGTCATGTAGGCTTGCTCCTGAACAATTGCTGCCCGGTTAACGGAATGCTATAATATTACCAAACGGTCAAAAATATTAAGGTGGGCAAGCTTATGAGTAAATCCAGGGTTCAAATCGACCAGATCCCAATGACTCAAACAGCCCTCAAATATGAACTAGAAGTGATGGAACAAGGGCGGGTCGAACTACACGTTCCATTTCCAACCGGATCGCGGGTCACGGTCATTGTGATTGAAGAGCCGGTTGACAGTTTCGCGGATTTGCTGTCGGTCAGCCAGAGTAGCCTTGATTTTTGGGATAATCAGTTTGATGATGAGGACTGGAACGATGCCTGAACAGGGCGATATCGTCCTCATTCCGATCCCATTTACTGATCTTTCCTCCCATAAGCGATGGCCCGTAATTGTTATCTCCAATAATGAATATAATCGTGAAACTTCTGACATTGTTGTGGTCGCAATGACTTCCAACCCGATCACCGTCGAATACGGTTTTACGATCACCTCCTCCTCTGAAAATAGCCCTCACCCCGTCGCTGAGCGACTCCCCTCTCCCAAACCTGTCCTGAGCGAAGCCGAAGGATTGGGAGAGGGGTTGGGGGAGAGGGCCGCTACCTCACCCCCATTTTCATTCATCGTTGCCGTGCCGCAGGCTGGGTCCGTCTCCTCTGATCTAGATATCGGCACGTTGAATCGCCCGAGTAAAGTGCGAGTTGACAAAATCTATACGTTAGCACAAGCTATCTCCATAAAAACCTTTGGCCGAGTGAATAACAACGTCCTCGACCGGATTCAAGACTTGTTGCAGCAGTTGACTGCCGATAAATCCGAAAACTTTCCCCCATTCCTCACTTGAGTGGATTCGGTCCCAACGCCCGAATGCGCTCGGTCATCTCCTCGGCGTGGCGGGCAAAGGTAGCCCCCATCCCGCCGGAGAGAAAGAACATCTCCAGCCGGTCACCGCCCAGACCGATCTCAGCCAACAATTGTTTAGCCCGGTTTACCCGGGCCTGGCCCCGCTCATTGCCCCGCACATGATGGCAGTTGCCCAACGGGCAGCCAACCACAAAAACCCCATCCGCTCCTTGCTCAAACGCTTTTAGCAGATAACTCACGTCAGTTTTGCCGGAACAGGGCAGCCGGACCACCTTAATGTTGGGCGGATACTGCATCCGCAACGCCCCGGCCGTGTCGATACTCATATAGCCGCAATAGTTGCAGGTGAAGACCGTGATTTCCGGTTCAAAAGTTTTGTCTTGACCGTTTTCACTCACTGGCGTAATCCTCCTACAGAAAATTGTGAATTGCCCACAGGGGGCCTTCGGCTCTAAATAGCCAATGGTGAATTGTTAATGAAAAACTCGTACCCACCGAATCATTCACAATTCACAATTCATAATTCACAATTACCACCCCACCGCCCACGCGCCCACGCCCTGCGCCAAAATCTGCTCGTCGGTGTAGGCCAGCAACTGGATTGCTTTGGCCGGGCACTCGCCGGTACAGGTGCCGCAGCCCTGGCACAAGGCCGGGTCGATGTAAGCCGCGCCCATAATCTGCCCCACGCCTGGTTGCTCCGGCTGAATCTGGGGGATGCCAAAAGGACAGGTCCGGGCGCAGGTGAGACAGCCCACACACTTGGCCTGATCCACCACGGCCACGCTGCCGCCGATGTAAAGCGGCTGCTTCGATAAAATAGTGATGGCCCGGCCGGCGGTAGCCTGGGCGTGGGCAATGGTTTCCTCGATAAATTTGGGGTAATGGGCCATCCCGGCCACAAAGATGCCTTCGGCCATAAAGTCCATCGGCCGCATCTTGAGATGGGCCTCCATAAAAAAGCCTTCACTGGACAACGGCACGTTTAGAACCTTGGCCAGCTCAGTCATCCCCTTGGCCGGAATAATGGCCATATTGAGCACCAGTAGATCAGGTTCTGAAGTGAGTATTTGGCCCAACACCGGCTCTTTGACGCTCACCCGGACCCGGCCATTCACAGCTTCCACCTGCGGCAAATTGACGTCATCGTAGCGGACAAAGATGACCCCGCGGCGGCGGGCCTCGGTGTAATATTGCTCCCGGAAACCATAGGTGATGATATCCTTGTAAAGAACAGTGACCTGGCAGTTGGGATTGAGCAGCTTGATGCGAATGGCGTTCTTCATCGAGTTGGTGCAGCAAATCCGGCTGCAATAATCCAGACCATCGGGGGCGCGGACACACTGGATCAACACTACGTGGTTCAGGTCGGCAATGGTCTCCGGGCGGTGGGTGAGCCGCTCTTCCAGCTCGATGCCGGTGATGACCCGCTCACTCCGGCCCAACAGATAAGCATCGCCCCGCCACTCCTCGCCGCCGGTGGCCACAATGGTGACCCCATGCGCCACGCAGGTATCGAACAGGTGGCCGCGGCCCATATGATCGGTTTGAATGACCGAGTGGAGGCGGCCCACCGAGCCTTTGTGCTCGATCACCTGGCTGCGGGTGAAAACGGCAATCCGTTCGTGGCCGCGCACCCGGTTGACCAGGTCGCGCAGCAACCGCTGCGGATTCTGTCCCTCGGCCACGTAATAGACGTGCCGCAGATTACCGCCCAACTCGGCTGAACGCTCCACCAAGGTGACATCATAACCGCTGTCGGCAATCGACAGGGCCGCGGTCATACCGGCTACCCCTCCACCGATCACCAGCGCCCGCCGGGCCGGATTGAGCGACTGTTTATGCAGCGGGTTCATGACCCGCACCCGGTTGACCCCGCCCCGTACCAGTTCCTTGGCCTTGCGGGTCGCGGCCGGAGGATTGGCGCTGTGGACCCAGGCGCAATGCTCTCGAATGTTGATCATCTCCAGCAGGTAAGGGTTGAGACCGACCTCTCGCACCAGCCGTTGAAAGAGCGGCTCGTGGGTGCGATGGCTACACGCGGCCATCACCACCCGGTTCAAACCATAGCGCCGGATCGATTGTTGTATCTGGGCCTGGGCTTCGGGAAAACAGCCGTAACCCACCCGAGTGGCGTGGACCACATCGGGTAGAGTGGCGGCGTAGCGCACCACTGCCCCGGTATCGACCACACTATCCACGCTCGGGTGGCAGTCACACACGTAAACGCCCACCCGGGGCGGCTCACCGGACACATCCCGTTCGGCGGGAAAACCCTCGCCATTGGCCGGAATCGAGATAAAGGGATATTCCCGGCTGGATTTGCCCTGGCCTAGCGCGGCCCGCATCAGCCGCATCACGTCGCCGGCCGCGCCGGCGGCATCGATGATCGTTTCGGCAATCTCTTTAGGCGACTGGAAGGCGCCGCAGACGTAAACCCCCGGCTGGCTGGTTTGCAGCGGGGTAAACTTATCGGTTTGGCAAAAGCCGTAGGGATTGAGTTCAATGCCCAGAGCTTCGGCAGTAGCCCGGGCCAGCGCCGGCGGCTGGGTGCCCACCGACAGCACGACCATGTCGAATCGTTCGCTGGCCGGCTGGCCATTGGGCTGCACGTAATGCACGATCAGGTCTTTGCTGGCCGGCTCTTCTTTGATCGAGGAGATGCGGCAGCGAACGTATTCCACCCCATACGTCTCTTTGGACTGTTCGTAGTAGGCGTTGAACTCCTTGTTAAAGGCCCGCTCGTCCATCATAAAAATTCGGCATGTCACGCCCGGCAGCCGCTGCTTGGCCAGGATGGCCTCTTTAGTGGCGTACATGCAACAGATGGACGAGCAGTACGGATAGTTTTGGTCGCGGGAGCCAATACATTGCAGCCAGGCAATCCGTTCAGGCGACCGGCTGTCGGACGGGCGAACGACCACACCTTCAGTCGGTCCGGAGCGGCTGACCAGGCGCTCGTACTGCATGCTGTGGACCACGTTGGGGTAGCGCCCCCACCCAAACTCTTGGTATTGGCCAACCGGGGTGATACTGTAGCCGATCGCCAGAATGACTGCGCCAACGTGCAGGGTATAGTCCACGGGCTGTTCGGCCAGGTCGATGGCCTGGGTGGGGCAGACATCCACGCACAGGCCGCATTCGTCGCAATACGGGCCTTTGTCAACCACGTAGGCATCGGGTAGGGAGCGAGGCGCCGGTTTATAGACAGCCTTGCGGCGGGCCAATTCTAGTTGGAAGCCGCTGGGCAGTTCTACCGGACAGGCCACGGCGCACAAGCCGCAGTTGATGCAACGATCCACGTTCACATGGCGAGGGTGCCGGCGGAGATGAATGGTGAAGTCACCGGCCTGGCCCTCGGCGGCGACGATTTCGGTATTGGTCAATATTTGAATGTTGGGGTGCAGGTTGTTATCAAGAAAGGCCGGCGAGATGGCCGGGCGAGTGCAGCCATAGCCGTGGTCGGAAGTGCCGCGACAGAGCACGCAATCGTGGGTGGGGAACATAAAGCCTAACTGGGCCACCCGGCCGCCCAGGGCCGGGGTGGACTCAACCAGGATCACGCCCAGACCGGCCTCGGCCAGATCGATGGCGGCGCGCATCCCACCAACCCCACCCCCCACGACCATGACCCGGCCGGCTATATCCGCGTGGTTGTTGGCAGCCACAAGATTGGTTAATTGCGGTTCAAGCATAGTGTAATTCCCTATTTCCCATTTCCTGCAAATCCAGGATTTCGATTTCAGCCAAGCCGGCCAGGGCCGCTTCAAGTTGATTTTTTGTGATGCCCTGGACTCGGAGCACACACCCCAGGTGGCGGGGCTGGCCGGACTTAGGATCAAGCTCACCTTCCCAGGTACCAAACGCGGTGACATTGCCCTGAATAGCCGCAATGGCGCCGGTCAACCGGGCAATTTCGCCCGGCCGGTGGGGCACCAGGACCGACAGGCGCAATCCGGGCTGGCGAGCGCCCAGCATCTCCATCGTCACAGCCAGCAGATCGATGTCGGTAATGATACCGATCAACCGGCCATTGCCTACCACCGGCAAGCAACCAATTTTGTGATCAACCATAATTCGGGCGGCCTCTTCTACGGGCACATCTTCCGTAATCGTAATGACCTCCCGGATCATCACTTTGCCAACTTTGATCTTGGATAGAATGTATTGCGTTTCTAGCGTACTCAAAGCAACCTGGGACCACGGCACCGCCTGGAGCATTGCTTCACGAGTCAGCAGACCAACGACGTGTTGTTCCGTATCGACCACCGGCACATGGCGGATATTATGCCGTTGCATCTTCTGTTGAGCTTCACTAATTGGCAGCTCCGGGGTAACCGTGATCGGATCGGGCGTCATCTGATCTTTGACAAACACGGAACATCCTCCTTACCCGTTATGGGTATGATTTTTTCGGATACCCGGCGCCTGAAAAATTATCAAAATTCAGCGCCAGATTCAGGGAGGGTTTCGGCTTACCATTGGCGGAAGTTGAGCCTCGGGCGATGCGCGGCAGCGGCTTGGCTTCTGTGAGCGCCGTTTCTGTGACCAGGCGAGGCACAATCTCCTCCAGGTTGGGAGCCAGGAGATGCAAGCCGTGGATACCCTCGGTTTGCTTGAGCTGGTTGATCAGGTCGAGAGCAATTTGGATGCCTTCTTCGACCGGATCAACTGCATTCTCCATCCGGGCCATGACCGCCGGCGGAATGTAGACGCCGGGGACATCGTTGGCCATAAAGCGAGCATGGCGGGGACTCTTGAGGATCGCCACGCTCGGCAACAGGTAGACTTTTGGCAGCAGACGGCGCTGATCGAGGGCGTCTAACCAATCGTTGAAGCGGGCCAGGTCAAAAACGGGCAACGTTTGCAGAAATTGAGCGCCGGCATTGATCTTCTTCTCGGTAATGATGGCCTCGTAGCGCGGCAGAGCGGCATACGGCGAGGCGACCGCGCCGAGGAAATATTGAGGCCGGTATTCAACCGGCTCGCCAGCCACGTTGACTCCTTCGTCGCGCAAGCGCCGCAACATCCAGAGGGCCTGCACCGCATCCAGGTCGTACAGCTCGGGCTTGGGGGCCGGGCCGGGGCCAAGTCGACCGGTATCGTCGGTAAGGCAAATAATGTTACGCACCCCGACTATCGCCGCCCCCACAACCTCAGCTTCAAAATCGTAGCGACTGCGATGTCGAGTTTGGAGTTGCAGTACCGGTTCCAGCTCCTGCTCAAGGCAGTGCATGGCGCAAGCCAGGCCGCTCATGCGGGCCACGCCGAGGGGGTTGTCGGTAAAGTTGGCTGTATCGACCAGACCCTTGAGCCGGATCGCCACTTCGGCAATGCGCTCACCGCTTGGCTCCAGCGGTGGGGCGACTTCGGCGGTGATGGCGAACTTACCTTGCCGCAAGGCGGCTTCAAGATGGGAGACCGGCTCCTGGTAGGCTGGCGGATGGTATTCGCTATCGCCTTGCCACCACTCTGGCTGGCGCACGTGGTAGCGAAAGCTCTCCCAATCGGCGGCGAACTTCTGCCGATCTTTGAGCAGATCGCGCAGGCGGGGGCCTTGATCTCGCTGCCGCCACTGCTGGTAGGTGGTCAGAACTGTCTGGCAGCCGACCTGGCGATAGTCGAGCGGGGCGTTGACCTCCAGCAGCGAGTCTAACTTGCCTTGTTGTTCAGCCTGCTGGCAGATCTTGAACCAGGTGCAACTGCGGGCGGGGTTGACAAAACAATGCTCCGGGGAAGAGCCGCGACACGGTCCGTTGCGCAGGCCCTTGGCGCAGGTCATAGGGCAAACATTGGCGGTGGCCGGCAAAATGCAGTTGCCGCACATCCAACAATCATACATGCGGCACTTCACCGTCCGCTCGAGGAATGTAAAAATCCTGACCGGCCACGACTCTGGTTGAACAGGATTGACCGGAGGCCGATAACCTCCCAATTGAAGTGCAGCCATAGCCATCCTCCCCCCAATCACTTCTTGGTTGAAGTTATTGTCCTGAGAATAGACTTGCCACAAACCGCGCCTGGCAGAGCCGAAAAGCAGCCCTGAGTCTGGTTCAGATTGAGACCGGTGGGCCGGGAGCAACGGTGATCGATTGTTGATGGTAATAACGATGCAGCAAGAAAGAGTTACCGGGATGAGGGTGATTGCTGAATTGCTGAGGCAATCGGAGCAGCGATATTCGGGTTGAATAAGGCCGACGAAGTTAAACTGGTGACAAATTCGAATAGCGCGCAGATCACCTGACGTCCCTGGCAGATGGTCTGGGCGCATTATTGGAATTTATATGTCTATAATACTCGAACTACGCCTGAAAAATGAAGATGCAAACAACCCATTTTTTCTGATACGTTTGCATTATCTTTTTGGGGAGTTACTCCTCGGTGATAACGACCTCTGTCATCACACTGCCGTTGCTCAACGACGTTACGACATCCTGACCGCTGGTCACTTTACCAAAAACGGTGTGTTTGCCGTTGAGGTGGGGTTGGGGGGCGTGGCAAATGAAGAACTGCGAGCCGTTGGTATTGGGTCCGGCGTTGGCCATGCTCAAACTGCCTGTTTCGTGTTTGTGGGGATTGCCGACCGTTTCGTCTTCAAAACGGTAGCCTGGCCCGCCACGACCGTCGCCGTTGGGACAGCCGCCCTGGGAGACAAAGCCGTCAATGACGCGATGGAAAGTCAGCCCATTGTAGAATTTGTCACGGGCTAAAAAGACAAAGTTGTTAACTGTTTTGGGGGCCGCCGCGGCGAACAGGTCGAACTGAATGTCCCCCTGGTCGGTTTTGATGGTGGCCTGGTAACTTTTGGCCGGATCGATCACCATCTGTGGATAACTGTTGTATTGTTTTGGCACAATGCTCTCCTTGAATTTGAATTATTTCATTAGCAGATAGGATTGTATCACGTGGCGGCCGTAAGGCAAACGAGCGGTCAGGGCCGGTCACCTAAAAAGTGGCGTTTGGGGCTGGTTCGGCGCGCCCAGCCGGATAATCTTATCGCGGCCCTGGGTTACGGCGCGGGTGGCGTTGGGCGCATCGACCACCAGCAGGCTCTCGCGCACCACCCAGTCATAATCGATCTGGCGATGGCCGGTCACAATCACACAGCAGTCCGCCTGGGCCAACAGCGAGACGGTCAAGGGCACGCTTTCAAGCTGAATCATCTCTTTGAGCACCACATCGCCGCCGACCCGGAAATGGGGCGCAAAAGGGTCGTGATAGGAGACCTGGGCGCCTTCCTTGAGCAGCAGCTCGATTACCCGTTCCGCCGGGGAGTTGCGGGCGTCGTCAATATCCGGCTTGAAGGCGACGCCCAGGACGAGGATATTGGCCCCGCGCAAATTCTTACCAAAGCGGTTCAGCCCCTGTTGGATAAGGTTGACCGTGTGATAGGGCATATCACCGTTGACTTCGGCGGCCAACTCGATGAAGCGGGTATAAAAATCATAGGCGCGGGCTTTCCAGGACAGGTAGTAGGGGTCAACTGGAATACAATGGCCGCCAACGCCGGCGCCGGGATAGAAGGGCATGAAGCCAAAGGGTTTGGTCTTGGCCGCTTCGATGACCTCCCAAAAATCAATGCCCATCCGCTCCGACAGCAGCGCCAACTCATTGACCAGGGCAATATTGACGCTGCGAAAAATATTCTCCAGCAGCTTGGTCATTTCGGCGGCCCGCGGCGAGGAGACGATATGAATCTGGGGCGTGAGCTTGGCAAAGAGTCTGGCTGTCAACTCGGCGGATGGTTGATCGATGCCGCCGACCACTTTGGGGGTGTTCTCGACGGTAAAATCCTGGCGGCCGGGGTCGATCCGCTCCGGCGAGAAGGCCAGGAAGAAATCCTGGCCGGCCACCAGGCCGGTTTCTTCAAGGATAGGTTGGACAATTTCCTCGGTGGTACCGGGGTAGGTGGTGCTTTGCAACACAATGAGTTGGCCCGGCTGCAAGCGGGGGGCAATGCCCTCCGAAGCCTGCCGGACGAAGGTCAGGTCGGGCGCTTTCATTGAGTCAAAGGGCGTGGGGACGCAGATAAAAATGACGTCAGTCCCTTTGAGCGCGTCGTAATCGGTCGTGGCGACCAGCTGCCCGGCCTTGACCAGCGGCGCCAGCTCGGCCGAAGGCACATCCGGGATGAGACTGACGCCCTGATTGGTGGTCTCAACCTTGGACGGGCTGACGTCGAGGCCAACAACGGTGAAGCCGTTCTTGGCCATCCCAACAGCCAGGGGCAGGCCCACATAACCCAGACCGATGACCCCCACTTTAGCCGATTGGCGCTCGATTTTGGTCAGAAGTTGCTGGTACATTTTGGGATTAAACCTCCGGTAGACCAGGCAAATGTAATTTCAAAAACTATTGGCCGGTCGCAGCAATTTGTTGCTCAAGGTCAGCGATGAACTGCTGCCAATTGGGCTGTTCTGACTCCGGGGCCACAGCCTGAGCCTGCCGGGCCGCGGCTAGCGCCTCTTGCCACTGCCCTTGCTGCTGGTAAAGAATGGCCAGATTCTTGAGGCTGTCGTAATCATTGGGCAGCAGTTGCAGGACGATCTGATTTTCTTGAACGGCTTCAGCCAGGCGACCCTGGCGGGCATAAATGAAGGCTAAGGCGCTATGGGCTTCAGCATCATTGGGATTGAATTCCAACAGGCGTAGGTAATTGGGCAAAGCCTGGTCAAAGTTCTCCAGGGCCAGGTAGGTGTTGGCCAGGGCCCGGGTCAGCCGGTCCGAGCCGTCGCCTGACGCCCGGGCCTGTTCGAAATAACGAACGGCCTGCTCCGGTTGACCACTCAGATTATAGGCGTGGCCGATGGCCCAGGGGAGGGTGGGGTCGGTAGCTCTGGCCTGGGCGATTTGTTGGATGGCGGCGATCAGCTCTGCTAAGCGCCCAGCCGAGATATAGAAGTTGAGCCGCTGATCAAGGAATTGATCAAAGAAGTCGTTGCCCAGGGTCATGGATTGGCGGTGCGCTTCCAGGGCCGCGTCAACGTTACCCATAGCCGCATAGGTGTCGCCCAGCAGCAACCAGGTGGGGGCATACTGAGCATCAATCGAGACTGAGGTTTGCAGCCGGTCAACGGCAGCCTGGTAATCCTGCAAGATGTAGTGAGTTTGGGCCAGCAGGTTGTGATAGACCACATTCGATGGGGCCAGCGTGATGGCTTTTCGAAAATAGTCCAGCGCCTCCCCCAGCCGTTCCCGGTTAGCAGCCTGGCTTAAGGTAAAGTAATAGCGGCCCATATTACCGGTGTTATCGGGGTTGTAAGGATTGACCCGCCGGGCCTCCAGGGCGATGCGCTCACCCTCCTGCCAGGCCAACTGCCGTTGGGCCGGGTTGAGGTTTTGATCCTGAGCCATCAACTGGTAATCCAGGGCCAGCATCAGGTAATAGAAATCCTCATCGGCGTCGATGGCGCTGGCTTTTTGGTGCAGAGCGATAGCCTGTTGCCACTGCCCACTGTTGCGATACCGGTCGCCCTCCTTCAGGTAGATATCCGCCCGGACCACATTGATATTCTTGAACCAGACCACCGTTACCATTGCCAGGATCAAGACGGGGTAAAGCAGCACATTGATCAGATCAGCCCGCCAGAGCGGTAGTCGAACCATCTGGCGCCAGGCCAGGGTCAGGGCCAACAACATCATCAGCAACAGCAAAAAGATGTAAAAGGTAACCAGGCCATAAGCCAGTACATCTGCGGCCCTGATCACGTCATCCAGGGAGAGGACCGTAATTTGCCGGTTAAACTGCATGCGGTGGGCCAGATTGTAGAAGAAAAAGTAGCTGAAGGAGGCGACCACAAAGAGCATAACGGCTCGCCACCAGGCAACTTGACCACCACCCCACCGGTGGCGATAGATAGCCACTTCCGACACGGTAATGGCCAGCCCCACCAGGTAGGTGATCACAAACATCCACAGCAGACTCATGCTGTTTTTATCGCCAAATTGAAATTGAAAGCGAGGTGTAATGAAGTCAAAGGTCAAAATAATCAGAATGATGGCCATGGCAAAACCTTGACCGCCGACCCAGACTTCCCAACTGTCGTCTCTGACTCCGGTCGCCGGGGAAGCGGTCGCGGCAGCCCCCTTCTTCTTCCGGGCAACCTGACGCCCCTTTCCTTTCCTGGCCCGCCGGCGGCCTTTTTCCAGAAATTCAGGCCCTTCAGCGTCAGGGGCGGCCTCAACCACGGCTTGCAGAGAAGAGCCGGCTCCAACCTCAGTCGCCGCGGCTGCCCCAACCGGTTGACCCTTCTGGGCGAAGGCCATGGCCGGCCGGCTCATCATCGCCAGGGCTACCAGTAAACCGGCGTAGCTCCAGAAATAGGTATAGGTGGCGGCAATCGAGAAAACGAAGTGGACCTCGATGAAGTGTCCGATGATGGCGCCCAGCAAACCAATCAGGAGCAGATGATATTCAGCCGGGATCAGACCGGCGCCAGGTTCGGGTAGAGCGGCGTTTTCCGGCGCAGCCGGTGCTTCGACGGCGGCGGCAGTAGCCCCCGACCCGTTGGGCAACCCCACCAGGCCCTGCCAGACCAGGTGAACGATCAACCCGGCTACAACACCCACCGGCAAGCCCAGCGGTACAAAGGTAAGGCCGCCGGCGTCAACATAAGCCAAAATGGCCCCGCCCAGGCCACCCAAAATCAGCCAAATAACGAGCCGTCGCCTGGCGGCTTTATCCGGCGCCCAACCCAGCCAGCGCAAACCGTAGTAGAACAGGCTAACCATCATGAAATAAAAGGCCAGAAAACCGGCCAGACCGGTGATGACCAGGCTATCCATCGTTTCGTTGTGGGAGCGGTCGGCCGAACTACCACGCGCCTCAACATGGGCCAGATCGGCTGGATAGACGTAAGCAAAGGCATTAAACATCGCTTCCGGCCCGTAACCGATCAACGGTCTAAGCAGATTGAATTTATCCGGTGGGACTACCTCATCCCCGGCAATACCCAACGGCTCATGCGGCGCGACCAGTTTCATGGCCGCGTCCCAAATCAAAACCCGGACTTTGCCCGTGCCGGACTCGGTGCCGGTTACCTGCGACAGGCGGTCTAATACCGGGAGTCCACGGACAGGGTCTAGCAGCGGATCCAGGCCGGTATCGCGCAGATTCAATATCAGGGCCAGGCCAATGCCCAACACGCCCAGGCTAAACCAGCTCACCCAGAGCCAGCGCCAACCTTTTTGGGCGGAGGCCATATAGATATATAGTCCAAAAAAGCCCAGCAACCCACCCAGAGCAGCCCCAATTAGCGGCACGGTTCCAACTTCGTAGTTCAAAGCCAACAGCAACTTTTCAAGTCCCCAACCGACCAGATAACCGATTGCCCCGCAGAGAGCCGCAGCCAGAACGAGCGGCCCAATGAACACAAAGCCACGGGCCAACTCGGTGAGAGACAGGCGGGATCGATCAGGCTGAAACTGCCGCAGCATGAGCACGGTCAGCAAGCCCATCACAAAAAAGGCCGCCATCAGCCCCAACATCGGCCCGCGACTCTGGCTGAAAACAATCGTCAGCAGTTGAACAGCCAGGGCAAAGATGTAAACCGCCGACAGGACGGTGTGGCCCCAGGAGGCGTCTTCCTCTTTGAGAATGGCCGCCATCGATTCGATCAGGCGGCTCAAGGTTAAGGGCACGACCATGATCAGGTAAGAGGCCACAAAGATGGCATTGCCCATATTGGCCGCCACCCGGGTCGTGACGTCGCCGGCCCAGGGTAGAGGATCCAGGCCATATCGCTGCACAATCCCGTACAGGCTGATCGGGATACTGCTAATGATGATGGTGCTAACCAGGCGGTCCACCTGCTGCCGGGTGCGGAGATGGCCGGCCATCAGGGCAAAAATGACGATGTAGGACAGAGTCGAGTAGGTCCCCTGGAGGCGCTGGTATGAACCCCATAAACTGACTGCCGGCGACAGCGAGAAAATGGTACTGATAATGTAGACCAGCACCAACAGCAGGGTGGGCAAAAACAGGGGCAATTTTAACCAGCGCCGCAACCGCTGGCCAAAAGGAATCGGGGCTTCGCCAGATTTGTCGCGACTCTGCTCATTGAGGCTGATCAACCAGGCCACAATCATGACGCTGACGACCGAGCGCAGCAAGGTGATTTTGTCCGGTTCAAAGGTCCGGGCCGAGTAAATATTAAAGAAGAGCGGCACGACCACCATAGCGACCAGCCAGCCGGCCTCGATGATTTTTTCGGCGAAAACGGAGAGTTTGGTTTTCATGTCGATTCCTCATTAGCATGAAAACGGCCTGGCCTAACCAATGAGCCAAACAGATAGGCTTGTTGAATCCCGTAACCCGGCCCCACCTCGTCTAATAATTGCAAAACGCGGGCCAAAAGGGCCTGGTGGAGCAGCTCGTTTTGGCGGCAACGTTGGGCGAGAGCTTCGTCCAGGACCGAGGTATCAAAGGGCATTTGTGCTACTCCACACTCATCGGGCCGGTAAACAGGTAAAGCCCTGTTCAATAAAATGATCATCGAAGGCAAAGACGGTCCGAATCCCCAACCGGCGCATTACCTCAAAGCTGGCGCAATCGACCAGGCTTAACTGCCGTCGATCAGTGGCTAACAAGGCGCTTATACTTGTGTTATGCAGCTCAGCTTCAATCCATTTTATCTGAATAATTGGCATCATTTCTTCCTGGAAGCGCCGGACTGCCACGATGCCCAGACGTCGTTGAATCAGGGCTATACTTTCCACAAGAATGTAGTTTGAGCAAACAAAATCAACCGGCCGGTTGAGCAATTCCAGCCAAATTTGTTTAGCCCGGTGGTGGTTACGGTCATCGGCATCAAGTAAGGCATAGAAGGCAGAAGTATCTATAAAGACTACCATTGACTATATGCCTCTACCAGATACTCATCGTGACGTTCGGAAATGTCTGTTTGGCCAGAACGAAACTGGCCCACTATTTCCAGGGCCCGCCGACGTTGCTCGGCTCGAGTCAGCGGCTTGACTGATTGCAGCCAATAATCCACCGCCTGGCGAATTAACTCGGCCATAGATACATTTTCCTGGCTGGCCAATTCTTTAAGCAACTGAGTTTGCTTTTCGGTTAGTTGAATCTGAGTCCGGATCATATTTTACCTTTAATCACATCATAACATCACTGTTTTTTATTATGATAACATTTACTTTTACCAGCGTCAAGCCGGTTAATGAATTAGGCAGAACATGTTCAAAGCCCGATTCGATTTCAGGAGTCGAGGCTTTAGCCGGGCTTCACCTGATTTTGACCGGCTAAAGCCTCGACTCCAATACTGTAAGGGCCGGTCACCTAAAAATTTGGGCAAACGGGTGGATTGACCTCATCTTCTCTTTAACGCTACTGATTCTAGCAACTCTTGATACAGTTGCATAATTTTATTAACCATTATCTCTTGAGAAAATTCCGTCTTGACGCGAACCAGCGCGGCCTGGCCCATCTGCCGGCGCAGCGATTCATTGTGGACCAGGGTATTGATGGCCTGGGTCAGGGCCGGCGGATCGGCCGGGGGGACCACCAGACCGGTCACGCCATCCTGCACAATCCAGGAGGTGCCGGTACCCAATTCGGTGGTGATGCAGGGCAAGCCGGAGGCCATCGCTTCCAGCAGCACCATGCCAAAGGCTTCGGAGCGAGCATTGGCCGGCAGCACAAATAGGTCCGCCTGGCGATACCAATCCGGCAGGTGGGCGTCGTCAATCTCGCCGGCAAAGGTCACCCGATCTGCCAGGCCCAGGTCGTGGGACAGGTGATCCCATTCGGTTTGCATCGGCCCGGTGCCCACAATTGTCAACCGGGTTTCCGGCACTAGCGGCAAGGCCTTTAACAGGGTGTCAACACCCTTATAGTAACGCAAGCGGCCGACGAAGAGAAGATTCAGAGGGGCGGTCTGAGCTCGAGCCGCCGGGCTGAAACGGGCCGGATCAACCCCCAACGGGACCACCCGGCACTTTTCCCGGACAGGGTGGAGCCAGGGTGATGACTCAATGTAACGCGGGCTGGTAGCGATGATCCGGTCAGCCGCCTGCAAAACTCGACGCAGCAGAGGACCATAGAACCGCAGCAGGGTGCGCTGCCGGACGATGTCGGAATGGTAGGTGATGACGGTGGCCTTAGCCCGGCCTATTAACCAGTTGGCCGCTTCACCCAAGGGATAGGGGGAATGAATGTGAACCACGTCGGGCCGGGATCGAGCCAGGCGCCAGGGCTGGACCAGACTGAGCGGCATCGAGGCGGCCGTGGTCAGGCGTCCGGCCTTGATTATCTCCACGCCGTTCAGGGTTTCAACCAGAGTGCGCGGACCGGGATCACACACCAGCGCGGTCACCCGATGACCGGCCGCGGCCTGAGCTTCGGCGACGACTTTGAGATGGTTTTCAATGCCGCCGAGGACAGGGAAGTAGTCTTTGTAAAGGTGGAGGATGTTCATATCATTTCTCGATAGAGGGCTAAGGTTTGGGCCGCGGCGCGTTCCCACGAAAATTGGGCGGCCTGGTGGAGACCCTGCGGTCGGAGTTGAGCCTGTAAGGCCGGATTACCCAAAAGATTGTTGAGTGTGTCGGCTATACCGGCTACATTCAGCGGGTCAAAATACAACGCCGCTGGTCCAGCCACTTCTGGCAGGCTGGACGTGTTGGCACAGACCACCGGCGCGCCGCAGGCCATCGCCTCCAGCACCGGCAAGCCAAAACCCTCATATTCGGAAGGGAAAACAAAGGCGACGGCGTCGCTGTAGAGGGCCGGCAGGTCGGCCTCGGCTACCGGGCCGAGAAATCGAACCGAGGCGCCCAAGCCCAACTCCTCGACCCTGGTCTTGGCTTGGGGATAACGGGCGTCCCAAACGCCGGCGATAACTAATTTTTGATTTACGATTTTTGATTTACGATTTACGATTTCAGATTTACCATCTGCACCTGCCAGGGTATTGACGATGGCCCAGGCTTCGATTAGTCGAACCAGGTTCTTGTGGGGTTTGTTGGAACCAATGTATAAAATATATTGTTCCGGCAGGTTAAGCCGTTCACGCAGGACCGTTACTACCTCCGGCGGTTGCGGCGAAAAATTAGGGTCGGCGGCCAGGTGGACTGGGGTTATCTTGGTCGGGTGGGGGTGGTAGTAGGTTAACAGGTCAGAACGGGTAGCCTCAGAGATGGTGGTAATATGGGTAGCCGTATGGATGGCCAGAGCGGTAGCCCATCTAAAGATTTGTCGAGTCGACCAGGAGAAAAAATCGGGATAACATAACGGAATCAGGTCATAAACGGTCAACAGGGTGGGAATGGACAGGCGATAGGGCATGAGATAATACGGGCTATGGTAAACGTCGGCTTTGAGTTGGCGTAACAGACGGGGAATAAGCCACTGCTGCCGCAGCGAGAAGGGCGAAACGGATATTTCCACCAGCCGAGTCTGTGCTTTGGCCAGGGAGGCTAAATGCCAGGGCGAAGGGGAGGTGGGATCGACCAGCAGGGTTAATTGCTCATGTGGCTCTAGCAAGGGGGCCACGGCCCGGGCCAGGTTGAAGACATAACGGCCAATGCCGGGAAAGTGATCGGTGGCGGTACGGGCGTCAAGGACGATGTGCATAAAGCTCTCGATAAAGCTGGCGAGTTTGCCGGGCAGTAGCCTCCCAGGTAAAGCGAGCTGCTTGCCGGAAACCACGCTGGATAAGATCGTCCCGCAGCGTCTCATTCTTGATTACCTGAGCCATTGCCTGCGCCCACCCCCGAACATCATTTGGGTTTATCAAGATGGCAGCCTCGCCGGCTACCTCCGGCAGGCTGGAGGTATTGCTACACAGCACCGGCGCGCCGCAGGCCATCGCTTCCAGCACGGGCAGACCAAAACCTTCGTAAAGTGAGGGATACACAAACAGTTTCGCCAGCGTATATAAAGCCGGTAAATCCTCATCCGAAACAAAATCCGTAAAAATAACCCGGTCAGTCAAGCCGAGCGAATGTACTGTAGCAAAGATGTCACCATAGAGCCACCCCTTTTTGCCGGCTATCACCAGCTTGAAATCAGGCAGTTCCGCCTGCGCTTGCTGAAAAGCTTTTAGAAAAATAGGCAGGTTCTTGCGTGGTTCAAGAGTGCCTACATAAAGTACAAATTGATCTGGTAAGTTGTAGCCACGGCGAATCGTCTCAAGGCGAGCTGGCTCTGTAATCCGGCAGAATTGGGGACCTACAGCGGGATAAATAACCCGGCCTTTGTTGTGGATTTCGGGATAAAACGCAGACGCTTCACGAAGTGTGGAATGTGAAATAGCCAGCACAGCATCGGCCCGACGAATAAAATGAGGCATCATCCAACGTAAATAGGTCCGGTTGAGGTGAGAGTGAGTGTGTGGGTGGGAGATAAAAGTAACATCACCTAAAGTAAAAATGGTCCGGCTGTTGGTCAAATTAGGCAAAATATGGTCGGTTGCCAGAAAAATGTCGGGCTGGCCCAGCAACTTGTCTTGAGAGATGCGGAAAAAATGGGCCAGCATCACTCGAAAACGCCAGGGTTTAGCGGCCAGAGGCAGACAAAGAGCCGGCAGAGTTCGTAACGCAGTCGCGGGTAAACGACGCTGGGGATCAACATAAAACAACTCAAGTTGTTCGTCGAGGGGGAGGGTAAGCTGTAAAGCCAGAGTCAATTCAGCGGCATACCGGCCCAATCCAGCTTGTGTTTGCAGAGCAGGGGTCAGGTCAATGGTCACGCGCATTGCTCAGAACTTTCTCATAGACAGCCAGGGTCTTTTGAGCCGTTTGTTCCCAGGTGAAGCGGGCGGCCTGAGCCAATCCTTTGTGGCGCATTTCTTGTCGCAACAACTCATCATCGAGCACCCGGCGAATGGCCTGAGCCAACAGATCGGATTGATCTGGCGGAACCATAATGGCCGCATCGCCGGCCACTTCGGGCAAGCTGGAGCTATTGGAACAGACCACCGGCGTCCCACAGGCCATCGCCTCCAGCACGGTCAGGCCAAAGCCTTCGTAGCGGGAAGGAAAGGCCAACAGGGTGGCCGCATTATAAAGGAGCACCAATTCGTCATCGGGCACGTAGCCGGTAAAAATAACTTTTTGGCGCAACGATTCCAGATTGGTTTGGGCAAAGAGACGCTCGGTATACCAGCCAGGCTGACCCACAAGGACCAAATTGAGGTTGGGATAGGCATATTGTAAACGAGCAAAAGCCTGAACCAGCGTATCCAGGCCCTTACGCGGTTCTAACGTGCTCACAAATAGGATGAACTGCTCCGGTAGTTGATATTTTTGGCGAATCAATTGAACGGGTTGATGGTCCAAAGGTCGATATTGGGGGGCTACCCCAAAAGGAACAACGGTAATTCGTTCTGGCGGAATTTGCAGCAAGCGAATAATATCCCTGGCGGTGTGTTCGGAGTCTGCCAGAAGGTGAGTGGCAAAATGAACTGTGAAGGGCAACCATTTTGACCAATAAAAACGGGCAATCGGCGGCAAACTGACCGGGAAAAGCATACCAATCAGATCATGCACGGTGAGAATGGTAGGGCAGGGCTGATATAGCGGCGCATCGAAGCCGGGGACGTGGAGCAGGTCAGCCTTGGCAAGTTTGGCCCGCCGGGGGACGTGCCACTGCTGCCAGCGCAGGCGGCGGTCGAGGCGCATGACCATATTGCGGCCCCAAGTCAATTCGACGTAGGCGTGTTGCGGAGCGACCCGTTTGAGGGCAGCCAGCAGGTTAGCCGCGCCGCGGCCAATGCCGGTTTGGTGACCTAAAGTGGATTGGAGGTCTAGGGCGATGTTCACGGAATTTAACACTTGATGCAGCCAACGAATATTTTCAGCCAAGAATAAGTCGAGCGAGTCGATTTATCCAGCCTGAACGATGGTAAGGTTGAGCCGAAATTGCCGAAGATATTTCTTCCTGTCCCATAATTAACAACCCTAAAAAAATCATCAGGCTCTTAATCACGGCACCACGGCGGGCAATATTCCACAGAATTTTACGAGCACATTTAACGTCACCACCTCGATAATGCTGGATAGCTCCGGCGGCCAAACAACTAATACGCAATTTCTTGAGCAAAGGGAATAAATCCGGATATCTCGCTTCCAAGATGGCGTACACGAGCAGTTCATATTCGGTCATCTGAGCTCTGGCAGCAGGATTGCTGGTAAGATTGTGGCTGTGCCGACGATACTGCCCCAACACTTCATTAATTGCCAATAATTTCCCCGTTCTAAATGTTTCAACAAAAAATAACACTTCACTCAAATGTTTAAGCCGTTCGTCAAAACCGTGGGCAGGGCAGGCATTGGTTCGAGTCATAATTGATGAAGGCGCAAAAAAATTACGGGGGCGAAACCATTTATCGAGGGTACCCTGAGTTAATGTGGGAGAACCGTTATACAGTTCACTCATCCGGCCCAAGATTTGCCCTGTTTCAGATTCAAGGATGTCCATATCGTGATAACAACCGGTGGCTTCGGAATGATTTTGTAAAAGTGCCACCTGTTTTTCGATTTTGGTGGGTAACATTAAGTCATCGCCGTCTAAAAAAGCGGTAAGTTCGCCGGTGCGGAGAGCCAGCCCTCGATTGATATTGCCAGGAATGCCGATATTCTTTTCGCCCAGAGCCAATTTTATTTTTGTGGAAAAACGTTGTTGATAGTCTTTTAGAATGTGGGGGGTATCGTCTGTAGAGCCATCATCGGCAACGATAATTTCCAAGTGGGGGTAAGTTTGGGCCAAAACACTGTCCAGCGTCTCGTGGATAAAATCTTGTTGATTGTACGTGCCAATTACAACACTTACTTTCAAATCTGGCATTTTCGTTACCCATCTACCAGAAATAGGTTTCGAGTTTCACCGTTTGTACTAACAGGGTAATTTTTTACTACTACTAACATTGTGGTAAGACAGGATAACCAATAAACACGAAGACGGTCATATTGCTCTGGGTTAAACTTGGCAAGAGGCCACAAAATCATTTCAATTATACTGTTAACTAATTTGTTTTTTTGCCTGGCAAGTATAACCTGGATTGTTTTTAATGGGGTAAATAAAGAAGGGTGTTTTCTATGAATTTGTAGCACCGCCCGCCGACGTTGCGCCATCGAACCTCTGCCTCGACTATTAGAACCATACTGTCTCCATTCTAAGAGTGGTTCTGGAAGTAGTTTGCCCTCAAACCCTCTTTCTGCTAATGTGAGCCAATAATCCCAATCCTCTAACATGGGTAGACGCGAATCCATTTCGTCGACCGTCGCAATAATTTGACGCCGAATTAGGCAAGTAACTGGGATATAGTTGCCTATCATCAATGCAAAAATGTTAAACTCTCTGCTAATCATCACTCCGTGTTGGTCACCAAATAATTGAGCGTGGGTGTATACAAATCCAATATCTGGCTCTTGTTCTAGTATTGCGGTTGTTTTAGAAACATACGTGGAATGCAATTTATCGTCAGCATCTAAAAATAGACAATACTTACCCTGCGACTGCTGAAATCCATTTTGTCGTGCCTTAGCAACTCCTTGATTAGTTTGATCAACTAACCGAACCGGATATTTATTGGCAACCTCAACCGTGTTATCATCTGAACCATCGTTAACAACGATAATCTCAATAGGAGAATAGTCTTGATTTAACGCACTCTCAATAGCCTCGTCAAGGAATTTTCCGTAATTGTAACAAGTAATGATGATGCTGACGAGTGGCTGATCAGGTAATGGCGTTTTGGAATTGTTAGAGATTATTTGGGATTTTACAATCTCAGTCAAGTTCATTATGACAACTAAAGTAATATCTACTCATTAGTTTTATTACGGCTGCCATCCAACACGAAATTGAGAAATTTTTTCAGCTAGTGGCAATGTCCAAAAGCCAAATAGTCGTGCAAGCCGAAAACGGGCCGATACCTTGTCGGCGTCCCGCCGTTGTTGAAATATTCGATATGCAACAACCTGTTGTTCAGGGGAGCTATCGTAAGATGCTAAACCTAAAACTAGTGGAACCACGTGTTGTTCAAGGGATGTAGCCGTAAAACCGTGAGTCTCAATATCTACTAAGGTGCAAATATTCCGGTCAAGTAGAAACTGAACAAGCCACCTAACACCATACCACACCATACAATTATATCGCAACCTAGCAATACCATTAACCAGCGATGTATTCGCCCCGTGAATTCGAAACTTCGTTGTTGAACGATTTCCGAATATAAACCCACCTTGCACCATTAATTGGGTCATAACTAGTAAATCTTGTGGAATATAGTCCTGTTTTCCCCAATATAGTTTTGGATCCTGCAATACTCTCGCGCGACAGATCATACCATTAATTGGGCCAGGATTATCCGAACCCAAAAAACGAACTGCTTGTCGGGGTGAAACATAAATCAAAGAAGTTTCTGTATCGGTGATACCTTGTGGACGATATCCGCTCCCCTCAGCTATCCCCTTACCAAAATATTTTGCTTCACAAGTGTAATAGACTGCTTTCGGATAATCATCAAGCGCTTGAACGGCTGTTGAAAGATGTTCGGGTAGATATATATCATCATCAGCTAACATCGCTATCAGTTCAGTTCTTGCCTGTGAAACAACAAATTGCCAGTTAGGAGTTATACCTATATTTTTTGAGTGACGGTGGTAATGGATTCGTGGGTCTTGAAAACCAAGTACGACTTGCGTGGTATTATCTGTTGAAGCATCATCTGAAATTAATATTTCAAAATCTGTGTACGTTTGGTCAAGGACACTTTGAATTGTTTCTAGCAAGAATCTTGCTCGATTGAAAGTTGGTATTACAACTGTTACTCTAGGTACAGACATATTCTTAATCTACAGTTAGTTTTTAGTTGGGCTTCAATTCTTCATCAATTGCTGTTTAAACCGTTGATAATATGGAAAAAGCATTGGTGCTTGAGCCGCCAATAAGTATTTCCAGAAGATTGGGCGTGTGAGCGGCGGCCTAAAGAGTCTTAAGAGAAGTAAATTTGGCGACTCCTGTGCCCCATACAACTTGTTATATCTTCTTATTGTCATTGAGTAACCAACTATAAAATTACCTAAATACTTTTCTAATGCACGGCGAAGCTGTGGCCAATCGTCTCGTTTGGACAGATGAAACGAGAGATATTGATAAAAACCCTTTACACAAGAATTTATTTGCTTGAAATCACCATAAGTTGCGTTCATTCCATGCATATTTTGTGAACACAACGGCAAATTTATTGAAGCTAATCCGGATTTGGCCCCAACTCTAAGCAAATAGGCATGATCAAACATTAACGTTGAACCATAATCCGGCATTCCACCAACTTCTAAAGCTATTGACCGCCGAACAATCCCAGCTGCCCAGAAAACAGCAGGGAAAATTTGATATGAGAGGTAGGCAAATGGAAACTCTTTACTGGTATAAATCCGAACGGCACCCAGAGAATAATTCGGCGCAACAAATGAGGTTTTACCCAGCGGTGTACCCTGCACCCAAGCGACTTCTGGCGTCATGACATTCAGATCCATTGCACCGAAATAAGCCCCAAATCCTGGTTGCTGTTCAACCAATTGCTGAAGTGTTGCTAACATTTCTGGATATAGTGTGTCATCATCAGGTAAGGTCACCACAAACTCCCCCTCAGCCCGTATCAATGCTAAATTGGTGTTCTTTACCATACCTACATTCTTTTGATTACGAAAGTACTTAAATCTGGGATCCTTGAATTCTTTAACGACATTTTGGCTGCTACCTGTAGGGTCATTGTCAGAAATAATCACTTCAAAATCGGGCATCGTTTGTTTAGTTAAATTTTTAAGTGTTTCGCGTAACAGGTCTTGCCTTCGATATGTCGGGATACAGATGCTAGCCCATGGGGTTTTTGAATCTTTATAGGTTATCGCATACAAGAGACTTACCTCCAGCTACAAAACGAGACCCGATGCCGTATAACAGCCCACACTTGATTTATTTCAGGTTTGGTAATTACACCAATAATTAGGAAACTAACGGGAAGAAAAAGAAATAAAGATGTTTTAACGGTGATGCGTAGAAAAAAGTTTGAGGGAAGAAATAATGTTCCTAACACCAGTAAGCTAATTTGTACGGCAAACGCCACTAAGAATTTTGTTGTTTCATAAGGTATATGGGATTGTTTTTTAAGATGGTTATAAATGATTACTTGTGGGATAGCATAGCCCACAATAGTAGCAAATGTTGCTCCCCATAAACCATATGGCGGGATCAGGAAAAGATTCAGTATCAAATTTATAACAGCACCAAAAAGCACTGATCCGCTTAGTTCCTTAAGCCGTTTGGCCCCCATTGCATGAGTGCCGAGAATTGTTCCAACGGCACCCAAAATGTAAATATAAGTCAGGAATCCTACATAGGGTGCTGCGGGTAAATAAGCCGGACGTGTAAGGATAATCAGGATTTCGTTAGCAAATAACCCAAGTCCTAAAGCAATAAATAATATCAGTGCAATCAAGAATCTGGCCATATCTGCATATTGCTGTTTTGACGAAGATGTATCTTTGACTGCCAACATTAATGGTGTCCAGGCCACAAAAACAGGTCCTATAAACACAGCAAGCAAACTTGCGATTTTATTTGCTATTGAATAATGCCCTAGTGCTTCGGTTGATACAAAATGTACCAAAATTAATCGGTCAGAGAGTTGTAGCATCCATATTGCCACTAATGACGGCAATAAGAAGATACCTGAAATAACGAGAGTTTTCATTACAGTTAAATCGGGTTTACCGATCAGGGAGCGTGTCGTAACAAATGTAACCGCACTCAAGACCAAGCCTGTAACAACCGGTACAAGAATCAATCCTGAGGCTCCCAACCGCAAGATGATAATAAATACAACGTTACCAAGAACTGTCATTCCTAACGTCGTGCTACTAAAAAATAATCCCCACCGAACCTTAAGCGCGGCCTGCGCAGCGGCAATCAAAATATTTGTACATAGGCCCAAAACGATAGTAACGCCTACCAACTGAAAAAAAAAGCCATACCCCTCATCCTGCAAACCAAACCCTGCAATTTCACCAGAAAAAACAAAGATTATTGCTCCAATTGGAATCCCAATAAGTACAACGGCCGTAAGTGCGCTTCCGGTAACAGATTTTTGCCATTCAACATCTTGCGGACGATCATTAAAATGCGTGGTTAATGCTTGAGGCAATGCCAACAAAGCCAGAACATTAACTGCGGAAACTACTGAAAGTACATATTCAGCAACTCCGTAATCAGATGGGGTAAGAATCCTGGTAAGAATTGGTGTAAAAATAAATGTAATTGCAGGCCCCAACCACTGAATTGCGCCATAACTCACTGTCATTTTAGTTAGGGTTTTGAGAAGTTGACGCATCAAATAAAGTTACTACTAAATTTGATTGAAGAATCGTGCAACAAGCTTGGCGGTGTATAAGAGGCTTTGCTCACTCAACCCTGGATACACCCCAATCCAAAAGGACTGCTCCATAGCTACGTCAGTATTGGTTAATCTCCCCACAACCCGGTGAGGAACCTGCTGATAGGCCGGTTGATGCAACAAATTCCCGCCAAACAAAAGCCGGGTGGCTATTTTGTGTTCTTCCAGATGATGCACCAGTTCACTACGAGTAAACGGAGCCTCTGGCCTGACTGTAATCAGAAAACCAAACCAACTTGGATCGCTAAATGGTGTAGGTTGGGGTAAGATCAAAAATTCCTGATAGGGTTTGAGTGCATCGTATAATTGCTGCCAATTACGTTTGCGCGTTGAGATAAACTCCGGCAGCTTCTTCAACTGTGCCACACCTACCGCCGCCTGCATATCGGTTAGTTTGAGATTGTAACCAATGTGAGAGTAGATGTATTTGTGATCATAGCCATAAGGTAGATCACCCAACTGCCATTCAAAGCGTTTCCCGCAGGTATTTTCTTTTCCCGGCGCGCACCAACAATCGCGCCCCCAGTCTCTGAAGGACTCCACCAGAGTTTTAAGTTGAGGCCGGTTAGTCAACACACAACCGCCTTCGCCCATCGTGATGTGATGCGCCGGATAAAAACTTACCGTGGCTAGATCGCCAAATGTCCCGGTCAACTGGCCCCGGTAGGTAGAACCAAGGGCATCGCAATTATCTTCAATCAGCCACAGATTATGGCGTTCAGCCACTGCTTTAACTGCATCCAGGTTAAAGGGATTACCCAGCGTATGGGCCAGCATAATAGCTTTTGTTTTTTCGGTGATGGCCTCATCCAGATAGTTGACATCAAGGTTATAAGTGCCCAATTCTATATCCAAAAAAACTGGCGTCAGATTGTTTTGAATAATCGGATTGACCGTGGTAGGGAAACCAGCCGCTATTGTAATGACTTCATCACCCGGTTTGAGCTGCCGTTCACCTAACTTTGGGGAGGTCAAGGCCGAGAGAGCCAGTAAGTTGGCTGAAGAGCCGGAATTACACAGCAAAGCGTGTCGCACCTGCATAAAACGAGCGAACTCTCGTTCAAACTGATCAGCGTAACGGCCGGTAGTCAGCCAGAAATCCAAAGCTGAGTCGACCAAATACACCAATTCATCGGCGTCAAATACCCGGCCAGATACCGGTACTACTGACTCGCCCGGCAAAAAATCACGGGAGGGCCACATCGCCTGATGATAGGTTTCAACAAGTTTTAAAATTTCTCGACGTAATTGGTCGGCGTTTTTCAATTTATTGCCCTTTCTGCCGCCATTGTCCGCAGGCCCACGCGATAATCTAACAGAGGAGTCGATAATTTAGCCTGGGCTTTTTCGACTATCATCCCCGCATTGAGAGGGCGGGATGCTTTTTGGTTAAGTTCGGCTGTTGCTACAGGTTGGATCAATGTCTCGTCCAACCCAAACACTCGCGCTGCTTCACAGGCAAATTCATATCGGTTGACGCGTTTAGGGCCAACAAGATGGTAGACGCCTTGCGCGTCTTTCAAACTCAATTCGATAACAGCCTGGGCCAGATTGGGAGCATACGTGGGGCTACCAACCTGATCCAACGGAACGCGGAGCACCTGACCTGAATTTAACGTGTTGATCAGGCGATAAATAAAATTTTTACCCTGCCTCTCCCAACCGTACACCACCGTGGTTCTAATGATGAGAGAATTTTTACACCACAGGCTGATGTAATGTTCAGCTATCAATTTTTGAAGTCCATACACACAAATGGGATTAGCATGATCATCTTCTCGATATGGACCATTTTCTCCATCAAAAATATAGTCGGAAGAAAAATATACAAGTTTGGCTCCAAGTGCATTTACGGCCTCAACCACATTCCTCACCCCAACAACATTTGTACAAAACCCGTCTTGCGGATGTAATTCGCAATAATCAACATTCGTCAAAGAAGCCGGTAAAAACACTATATTGGGCTTTAATTGCCCTAGTTGCTCCAACACGTTATCTCGGTTAATAATATTGAGTAATAGAAAACCAGGTACGTAGTGTGACCGGTAAGTTCCAAAGACCTTTAACGGAGTTGCCCCCAAAGTTTGCATCAGATGTTCTCCTACTTGACCTGACGCCCCAATCACTAACGCCGTATTCATCTGTTTTTCAAACCCCAATCATAAGGGATATGGTTGTCAAAAGGGTCCAATCGGGCAATTTCAGCGGGGTCATGGGGTAGTGTTGCACAATTGGCCACAATGGCCTGGCTTGTGCCCACACCTTTGAAGCCGTTCCAAACCATCGGCGGCACCGTAACCAAAACATAATTAGATTCGCCTACAAATAACTCTTGTAATTCGCCACACGTTGAGGAAGTTGGACGATCATCATAAAGTACCAGTTTGATCATACCCGCTACTACAGCATAATTTAAAGTCATTTCCTTATGAATGTGCCAACCTTTTACTACACCAGGATAAACAACAGAAAAATAAATTTCGCCAAATTCTTGAAAGTAACGATCATCCCGCCGCAACATATGCATTATTTTGCCCCGTTCATCAGGAATTTGCCGAAGTGGGTTTATCTGGACGCCTTCAATCAAGGTTTATCTCCTGTAAGTAACTCCTGTACCAATTGATTGTTTCTCTAAGGCCAGCTTCCAGGCTAAATTTTGGCTGCCAGCCCAACAACCTGTGCGCCTTTGCCGAAGATAGATATTGAGAATGTATTTCACCCTTGGTAGTGTTCTGAATATCTGGCTGCAACGCCTCCAGTTCCATAATCTTGCTGATAGTCCTAACTAATTCCAGAACTGTAACAGCTTTTTCAGGGCTAAAATTGAAAGCTTCACCTTTGAGTGTCGGAGTGTTATACAATCCTGCGGCTAAATGAAGATAAGCCTGAGTCACATCTTTCACATAAATATAATCTCGGACATAAGTGCCATCACTACGAATAACGGGACGACGTCCTTCAAGAAGAGCTAGTACGGTTTCTGGCACAATACGGCTCCAATTTAAATCACCGCCTCCAAAAATATTGCCACAACGAGCAATGACTACAGGCAATTGGTAAGTGTGATAGTATGTTTGGGCAATCAAGTCAGTACAGGATTTCGAGACTTCGTAAGGATGCGTTCCTTGCAGAGGCATATCTTCGGTGTACGGCAAATTGGGGTGTGTTCCATACGCCTTATCACTTGAGGCAATTACTACTTGCTTAACGAATGTCTGGTGAATTCGACACGCTTCCAGTAAATTGTATGTACCGCGTATATTAGCTTCAAAGGTGGACAGTGGTGACCGATGGGCTACAGAAACAATCGGTTGAGCAGCCAGATGAAATACAGTCTGAACTTCATGTTCATTAATTGCCCGCTCCAGAGTCCAGTAGTCTTCAATACGCCCCTGAACGATTGAGACGTGTTTATAGTCGCCAGAGCGATAAAACTCTGACCAGGGGTCGGGATCACGTACCAGGGCTATCACCCGTGCCTTCAGAGCCAGAAGATCTTTGACCAGCCAGGAACCAACTATTCCGGTTGCTCCAGTAACAAAAATACGGCGCCCCTTCCAAAAGTCGGCACTAACCGCACTCATTTCCACACCTTCCACGGCGCGCCTTCCTGTTTCCACAGCCGTTCCAACAACTGTTTATCTCGTAGTGTGTCCATACATTGCCAAAAATCACCGTGTCGGTAAGCCACCAATTGCCCTTCATCGGCTAACTGTTCCAACGGTTCCCGCTCAAAAACGGTGTCATCGTCTGCGATGTAATCGAGCACTTGTGGCTCCAGCACAAAAAAACCACCGTTGATCCAGCCCTCGCCAATTTGGGGTTTCTCTAGAAATTGGATTACGTGGTCGCCATCAAAGTGAAGCCCACCGAAGCGAGCCGGAGGACGCACCGCCGTTACTGTAGCCAATTTGCCGCAGCGATGATGAAAGGCTACCAGTTCATTGATGTTAATATTGGCCACGCCGTCGCCATAAGTTAACATAAAGGTTTCATTCCCAATTAACTGCTTCAAACGCTTGATACGTCCACCGGTCATTGTGTTTAAGCCGGTATCAATTAAATGAACCGTCCAATCTTCCTGTTGGCCCCGATGGACATCGATATTGCCACTATTCAACTGAATAGAGAAATTATTGCGTGCATAGTAGTAGTTCAAAAAGAAATTTTTGATAATGTGCCCCTTGTATCCCAAAGCAACAATAAACTCTTTATAACCAAAGGCAGCATAGATGCTCATAATGTGCCACAAAATTGGTCGCCCCCCGATTTCAACCATCGGTTTGGGAACGACTTCCGTCTCTTCAGCCAGTCGTGTACCTAAACCACCAGCCAGGATAACAACTTTCATTAGGAGACTACCTCCGCATTCTGTCATTCATTTCGTGTTGATACCACTCCACCGTCCGCCGCAGCCCGGTCTCAAAATCAGTCTGGGCTTCAAAACCGAATTCCTGCCTGGCCCGGTCGATGTTCAAGGCCCGCCGCGGCTGGCCGTTGGGTTTGCTGGTATCCCAAACAATTTCGCCGGCAAACCCGGTCAAACGGGCAATGAGCTCCAATAAATCCTTGATCCTGATCTCAAAACCGGAGCCAAGATTGACCGGTTCGGCTTTATTATAATGCTCCGCAGCCAGGGCAATACCCCTGGCTGCATCGGCGACATATAAAAACTCGCGGGTCGGCGAACCGTCGCCCCAGGCGACAATGTGGTCGTCGCCGCGTGCTTTGGCCTCAAGGCATTTGCGGATCAGGGCCGGGATAACATGGGAGCTGTCGGGATCAAAATTGTCGCCCGGACCATAGAGATTCACCGGTAACAGATGGATGGCATTGAAGCCGTACTGCTGCCGGTAGGCCTGGCCCTGCACAATCAACATCTTCTTGGCAATGCCGTAGGGCGCGTTGGTCTCCTCCGGGTAACCGTTCCACAAATCATCTTCGTGGAAGGGCACCGGCGTAAATTTGGGGTAGGCGCAGACCGTGCCGATGGCCACAAACTTTTCGATCTGGCGCAAACGGCCTTCTTCCATCAATTGGGCGCCCATCATCAGGTTGTCGTAAAAGAACTCGCCTGGCCGCGCTCGATTGGCTCCAATCCCGCCAACCACCGCGGCCAGGTGAATGACGATGTCGGGTTGCCCGTCGTCATACATCTGCCGGACTTTGGCCATCTCTGTCAAATCGTACTCTTCCGAGCGGGGCACAAAGATGTGCCGGCAGCCCAATTCCTGCAACTGTTGAACCAGGTAAGAGCCTAGAAAACCGGCGCCGCCGGTTACCGTAACGCTTTTGTTGCGCCAGAAATCTGTCATTTACCCCTCTCGAGCGCCTCCCGCTGATAACCCTTCATTTGGCCAGGCCAACACTGTCTCGAAACCTTCGACGCTGAACACGGGGTAGGCCGGATCCAGCTCCGGCAACACCTGCACTTGCGCCTCCAGGCAGCTCAAATAGATAATCTCGGCCAGGTCGCCGTCGCCCCGGATACAGACGGCGTCATAGCCCGCCGCTTTGACCTGGGCCAACAACCGCTGCGAGTCGGCCCGCGTGACCCGGTACCAGTGTAGCGACATCTGCATAAACTCTTTGGTCAGCCGGGTTTTTTCAGCCAACCCTTTGGGGGTGACTAAATAGCGCAGTCGCCGCCGCTGCATTTGGGTCACTTTGATGTAACCTTTATTGACCAACCGCTTGATATACCAGTTCACGCTGCCGACCGCCACATCCAGTTTGGTGGCTAAATCGGCCTGGGTAATATCGGGGTTAGCGTCGATGTGATTTAATATTTCCAGATCGTAATTGCTTGACGACCGCACGTTGCCCACTACCTGCACTCACCGGGAATTCATAAAATTCAATTTCTGAATTTCAATGATTGAATTATACACCAGCTTACCCGTAAGCCAAATATGACCAAAGTCCTAAATTAGGGCGGTAGAAGAAAGTGCAGGCGTTGTCAACCCCCCAAACACCTTAGATTATAATTGAGTCCGGCCTCACATTATAGAGGCAAAGGTACCGACAAAAAGTGCTCAATTTTCCAGTAGAAAGTACCAAGCATTTTGCCCAAAAGTGCCTTAACAAGCGGTCCACTCGCTATTACTCCTCCCCAGTCGCTATTCGCTATTCACTGTTCACTCTTCCTCCCTCAATTGCGGCAGCAAGAATATCATCGGCAGCGCGGTTAACGAGATAATCCCGGCCCACAAGAAGGCGGTCCGCAGGCCAAAATGATCGCCCACAAAACCGATGGCCAGGGCCGCTACCGGCCGGATCGCAAAGGTCATCGACATGAACAGGCCGTTGGCCAAAGCTCGATTCTCCGGCAGATGCTCCTGAACCATCGCCAGCATCACCGGCGTAACCGACAGGGCGGTAAAACCGACCAGCAGCAACACAACCACCATGAGCCAGCCGCTGACCTGCAAAAAAAGCAACATCAACAGTGACGCCGCCGACATCATGATCAATAGCATCGTTTTGCGTCCAATCCGGTCGCTCAACGTACCGCCGGTCAAAGCCCCGCCGATACCGGCCACTTCCCAGATTGACAACGACGCCCCGGCCATCCACAAGCTGGATCCTTCCAGACTCAGCAGGGTGGGCAAGTAGACCTCCAACGCGGTCAGCATAACTTGGCGGGGCAGATTTACGGCCAGCAGCGGTACAAACAACCGCCGCACTGCCGGCCACAACGACCGCATCGCTTTGGGCTTTTCCGGTCGGGCGGAAATATTATGGAGCCGCCAGTACAATATCAATGAAGTCAACCAGCCCACCACCATAATCCGGTAAAAGCCGTCGAGGCTCCACCAGGAGACCACCGCCACCGCCACCAATGGTCCCACCGTCCGGCCCGACTCGCCCCCGGCCATAAACCAGCTCATGCCTTTGCCCAGCCGCTCCCCCGACATGCGGGCGACCATTGGCGGGGCCGGGGCGTGGAAAGCGGCCACGCTGACGCCAGCGCCAAAGAGCAGGATAGCCAGAGTCCAGTAATTGGGGGCCAGCCCCAGCAAACTGATCAGCGTCGCCGTTACGGCTGGGGCCAGAATGACAAAGTAACGCAGGCTCAGCCGGTCGGCCAGATAGCCGATGAACGGATTCAGCAGCGCCGGCAACTGCAAAAAACCCCATAGCGACCCGGCTTGCGCCAGCGACAGGGACAACTTTTCAATAATGAGCGGCAGCAAGGGCGGCACAAAGGCGGTGAACGTATCGTGGACAAAATGGCCCCCCACAATGGTCAGGACTTGCCCGGTCTGGAATTCAGACTCGGCTCTCGATTTGGCGGCGGGGACGGCCTGGGTTTGAGTCGTCATACGGTGGTCTCACTTTCGATTGATAAATATCCAACCATCGTAAACCAAAAATCGCCAATCGTCAATCGAGCCTAATTGACACTCCTCCCCCACTGAGTAAAATACCGGCAATCAGGGAATGGCGAATAGTGAATGGCGAATAGCGAATGGCGAATAGCGAATAGTGAATAGCGAATGGCGAATAGTGAATGGTGAATAGTGAATGGCGAATAGTGAATGGTGAATTGTGAACTGTGAACTGACCACTGATAACTGATAACTGATAACTCAACACTCAACACTCAAAAGTGACCACCCCAGGAGGATAACCGATGACTCAATCGACCAAAAATCCGTTCGGCGCTCGGAGCAAATTCGAGACCGGCCGCGGCCCGGCCTACCTCTATCGCCTTGACAAGTTAGAAAAAGATGGCCTGGGCTACATCTCGCGGCTGCCCTTCTCCATCAAGGTGCTGCTGGAAGCGGTGCTACGTGAGGTTGATGGCTACGTGATCACCGAGGCGGATGTCTACAAGCTGGCCCGCTGGCAGGCCGCTACCCCCGTCGCCGAGGAAATCCCCTTTAAGCCGGCCCGGGTCATCTTGCAGGATTTCACCGGCGTGCCGGCCGTGGTCGATCTGGCGGCGATGCGCTCAGCCATGGCTCGCATGGGCGGCGACCCGCAGAAGATCAATCCGGTTGTGCCGGTCAACCTGGTCATCGACCACTCGGTCCAGGTCGATGTCTTCGGCCAGGCCATCGCCCTGGAGCGCAACGCCGAAATCGAGTTCGAGCGCAACCGCGAACGGTACGAGTTCCTGCGCTGGGGCCAGCAGGCCTTTGCCAACTTCAGCGTGGTCCCGCCGGTCAGCGGCATCGTCCACCAGGTCAATCTGGAATACATTGCCAGAGGCGTCTGGACGCGGTTGGAAGAGGACGGCCTGGTGGCCTACCCCGATAGCCTGGTCGGCACCGACAGCCACACCACGATGATCAATGGGCTGGGCATCGTCGGCTGGGGTGTGGGCGGCATCGAGGCCGAAGCGGTGATGCTGGGCCAGCCCATCTACATGCTCATTCCCGAAGTCATCGGCTTTAAGCTGACCGGCAAGCTGCGCGAAGGCGTTACCGCCACTGACCTGACTTTAACCGTAACCCAAATACTTCGCCAGAAAGGGGTGGTCGGCAAATTTGTGGAGTTTTACGGTCCCGGTCTGAGCCAGATGACCCTGCCCGACCGGGCCACCATCGCCAACATGGCCCCCGAGTACGGGGCGACAATGGGCTTCTTCCCGACGGACGCCGAGTCGCTCAACTACCTGCGCCGCACCGGTCGCCCGGCCGAGCTGGTCGAGCTGGTGGAACGCTACAGCAAGGAGCAGGGCCTTTTCCGCACTGATGCCACCCCCGACCCAGAGTTCACCGCTACGCTGGCGCTTGACCTGAGTCAAGTCGAACCGAGTCTGGCCGGTCCCAAACGGCCGCAGGACCGGGTGCCGCTGGCCGAGCTAAAGCAATCGTTTCGAAGGGCGCTGACCCATCCGGTCGGCCCCGTCGGCTATGGCCTGGACGAGGCCGCCTTGCAGCGCAAGGGCATCGTCAAAGCGAACGGCCGCTCCGTCGAAATCAGCCACGGCGCGGTGGTGCTGGCGGCCATCACCTCCTGCACCAACACCAGCAACCCGTCGGTGATGCTGGGGGCCGGTATTCTGGCCAAGAAGGCCGTGGAGCAGGGGCTGCAAGTACCGGCCTATGTTAAGACCAGCATGGCCCCCGGCTCCAAAGTGGTAACCGATTACCTGAACGAGGCCGGGTTGACCCCCTACCTGGAGCAGCTTGGCTTTCACACCGTCGGCTACGGCTGCACCACCTGCATCGGCAACAGCGGGCCGCTGCCGGAGCCGGTGGTCGAGGCTATTACCGGGGCTAACCTGGTGGTTTCCGGTGTGCTTAGCGGCAACCGCAACTTTGAAGGGCGCATCCATCCGTACGTCAAGGCCAATTTCCTGGCCTCGCCGCCGCTGGTGGTGGCCTACGCCCTGGCCGGCACCACCGACATCGATTTGACCCGCGAACCGCTTGGCCTGGGCAAAGATGGCCGGCCGGTCTATCTCAAGGATATCTGGCCTACTCAGGCCGAGATAGCCGCCCAGTACGACAAAGCCCTCAACCCGGCTACCTTCCGCAAGGAGTACAGCGGCATCGAGCTGAGCAACCCCAAGTGGAATGAGATCCCCATCAGCGCCGGCGCGTTGTACGCCTGGGACGAAAGCTCAACCTACATTCAGGAGCCGCCTTTCTTCATTGATATGAGTGCCGAGCCGGAACCCATCCGGCCGATCACGAACGCCCGGGTGCTGGTCAAAGTCGGCGACTCGGTCACGACCGACCACATCTCGCCGGCCGGGACAATTCCGGCTGATATGCCGGCCGGGCAATACCTGCTCGATCGCGGCGTTAAGAAACACGAGTTTAACTCTTTTGGCTCACGGCGGGGCAACGACCGGGTGATGACCCGCGGCACTTTTGGCAATATTCGCCTGCGCAACCAGTTGGCTCCCGGCACCGAGGGTGGCTGGACCACCTATCTGCCCACCGGCGAGGTGATGCCAATCTTCAATGCCAGCCAAAAATACCAGGCCAGCGGCACGCCGCTGCTGGTCATTGCCGGGCAAGAGTACGGCGCCGGCTCCAGCCGGGATTGGGCGGCCAAGGGATCGCTGCTGCTGGGCGTTAAGGCAGTGCTGGCCGAGAGCTACGAGCGCATCCATCGCAGCAACCTGGTGGGGATGGGGGTGCTGCCGCTGCAATTCAAACCAGGCGAGAGCGCCCAAACGCTTGGCCTGACCGGCTACGAAACGTACACCATCCTCATCGACGACGGCTTGCAGCCCCGCCAGGAGGTACCGGTCGACGTGACCGACGCCGCCGGCCGTCGGCGAACCATCACCACCTTTTGCCGGATCGATACGCCGGTGGAGGTGGACTACTACCGTAACGGCGGCATTTTGCAAACAGTGTTGCGCAACTTTCTGAAAGAAAGTGAATCCTGACCCAATGACACAGTTGCCAACCCCGCCGCCAGATCAAACCAACATCCAACATCCCACCCGGCGTCACCAGTTCGTTGATCGCCAAATTAACAATTCAACCGCTGCACCGCCGGTCGCAGATCCAGTTCGTTGACCAGCGTGGCCAGTTCGGCGTCGCTTAGCACCCGGCCTTGCCCGGCGTAGGCAATCAGGGCCGCTTCGAGCACGTTGGTGCCAAAGGAGCGCCCCTCCACCCGGGGCGTGCTGGTAACCAGGTAGGCCGCGCCCCGCGCTTGCAGCAGCTCCACGTCGGCGGGGGTGGTGGTATTGGTGATGATGACCTTGCCGCCCAGATCCAGGGGCATGTGGCGGCGAATGTAGAGAAAATCGCCGGCAATGACCGGGCCGTAATTGAACCATTTTTCATACTTGGGAATGTTTTCTTCCTGGCTCTGGCCGGTGGGGTAGAGCATGCTGATCGGAGCCAGCCGCACCACCGGGGCGATGAGCGCCGCAGCCCGGCGTAATTGTTTCAGACCATGAATGGGGATGGGAATGCCCAGGGCAAACATCAGGTCGCAGTAGATGGTATCAAAGCCGGCCTGGTGCAGCGACTCGGCCATGCCGTAGCGGTCTACGGCCAGGGTCATCATCGCCTTACGCGGGTTGAAGGGGTGGTCAAGGTGAGGCTCGGCCAGTTGGAACACCTTTCGTTCCAACACCATCTTGAGGCCGCCGCCGTCGGTGCAGGGGGTCTGCTTGACCTCCTTGACCAGATTGAAGCCGGAGCGAAGGCGATAACGCCGCTCCGCTACCCGCACATACAGCTCGATTCCACCCACCCCCAGCGCGTCGACCTGGCCGTCCAGTTCAGTAAAGCGGGCCTGGGCCTTCTTTTCATCCCCATCACAACCGATACGCTCCACCAGGATGGTCTGGTCGCCCAACTTGAGTTCCACCTGTTTGTCTCGCCTGGAACTGCCCAAGCTGATACTCACCACGTGTTTCATTCCGGCTCACGCTCCGTTTCCCTGGAGATAGGCCAATACCAGCGTGCCGACAACCGAGACAACCATAATGGCTACCAGCGCGCCCGCAAAGGAGAGGACAGTGGCCTGCCAGCGCGGTATGAGCCGAGCCGCCCGATTGATGTGGTAGTTGGAGACAAAAACCACTATAAATACGCCTACAATCTGCCACCACAACTGCGCCTGGATCATGAAGAAGGCCCCAACTGCCCCGGCCAGAAGCCCCCACAGCAGCACCTGCCGGCGAACCGGATCAAAGCTAAACAACCCACCCTCGGCCTGTTTTTGAAAGCGATTGGGGTTGAGTTTTCGTTTCTTAGCCACCAGCCAGGTCCTTCCTGTGGCGTTAGGGTTGGCTGATCACGGCCGGATCTCGGCCACCGACTTGATCACCTGGTTGGGCCGGTAAGGGAAGCGGCTAATCATATCGGGAGTTGTCACACCAGTCAACACCAAAATCGTCTCCAGCCCGCTTTCCAGCCCCATTTTGATGTCGGTATCCATCCGGTCGCCGACCATCACGGCATTTTCGGAATGTTCGTCCAAATAGCGCAAGGCCGAGCGCATAATAAAGGGATTGGGTTTGCCCACAAAATAAGGGCTTAGCCCGGTGGCCTTCTCGATCAGGGCGGCCACCGCGCCGCAGGCCGGGGTTATACCCTGTTCGGTTGGGCCGGAGGGATCAGGGTTGGTGGCGATGAAGCGGGCGCCGGCTATCAGCAACCGGATAGCCCGGATGATCTTGTCGTAAGAGTAAGAGTCGGTCTCGCCCAGGATCACGTAGTCAGGGTCGTAATCGGTTAAGGTATAGCTTACATCAGCCAGGGCCTGGTACAGGCCGGTGTCGCCCACTACGTAGGCGCTGCCATCCGGCATTTGCCCTTTGACAAAAGCCGCCGTGGCCATGGCGCTGCTGTAGACATGCTTGGCCTCCACGTTCAGCCCCACGGACTGCAAGCGATGTTGCAAGTCGGCCGGCGGGTAGCGGGAGTTGTTGGTGAGGATCAAATATTTGTGACCGCCTTCGATCAGGCGCTCGATGAATTCGACCGCGCCGGGGATGGCATTGGGACCTTCCACCAGCACGCCGTCCATATCGATCAGATAAGTCTTCTTCATAGCATATCCTTTGCTTCAAGGAATGGTTTGTTGAACCCACTGCAGCGGTTCAACGGCGATGCCGTTGAGCCGCATCTCCCAGTGCAAGTGCGGCCCGGTTGCCAGGCCGGTGCCGCCCAGGTAACCGACCACCGCGCCGGCCGGCACCTCCTGGCCCTCGCTTACGGCCAGTTGGCTCATATGCCAATAACCGCTGAACAGGCCGGCCCCGTGGTCGATAAGCACGGCTTGCCCCCGGATGGTCAGATTTTCGGCCAGCGCCACCCGGCCGGCCGCAGCCGCATAGACGGGCAGCCCGACCTGCCCGCCAAAGTCAACGCCGCCATGGAAGCTAATCTCCTCACTGCCGTTGTAGCTGCGGCGGGCGCCAAAGTAGCTGGTGATACGCAGGCTGCTGGCATCGACCGGATAGCGGAACGTCCCCTCCCAGCGCGGCTGTAGCGACACCACCGACCAGAGCGCCTTCAGTTTTTCCTGCTCTTGCCGGATCAGCCCGGCGTCGAGCAGTTGGCCCCGCTGGTCATCCAGGTTGATATTTTCCCGGCCATAAGGGCCGGCAATGACCTCGACGTTGGTAAAGGTAGTGACGGTTTGGCCGTCGGCCAGGACGGCAGTGAGCAGCAGCGGATAACTGTTTGGCTCGGCCAGAGCGTGGATAGGGATAATCGTCCACCAGCCACCGGCCTGCCCTGGCCAGAATAGGGCGGGCTGGCCTTCAAAGCTGCCGCTCAGACTGGCGGCCGGGTCGCTCAGGCTTACTTTGACCACCAGGGTGCGCCCCTGAATGATGACCGGTTCCGAGAGTTCGAGGGTTGCAAAAGGAGCCGGCAGAGTGGGCGGAGCCGGCGGTGGGCCGTTAGGGATGCGCAGCGTGTGTCCAACCTGCACCAGGTCGGGATTGACTAAATTATTGGCCAGCACAACGGCGCCGACCGTCAGGCCATATTGGTTGGCAATTTGAAATAAGGTCTCGCCGGGCTGAACCATGTGGAGTTGGCCGGCGGGTATCTCTGTTGAGGTTACCGCGGCCGGCAGGCCGGGCAGGACCAGTTCCTGACCCGGAAAAATCAAGTTGGGGTTGGCCAGGTTATTGGTCAGGATAAGTTCAGCCAGGTTCAAGTTGTAGCGCAGGGCAATGCCCACCAGCGTGTCGCCGGGCTGGACGGTGTAACTGAAATTATCGACTTGCTGGGGGTGGTTCTGAAAGTGAGTCGCCGCGGCTGCCGGCCGCCCCAGCCAGAACAACGCTATGATCAAAGTGATCCCAAAGCCAAACCCGGTGCGGTTAAACAACATCTCTCTCCCCAGCAAATAGACCACCGACGCCAGACCGGAGCCGAAGTCCCCTGGGGGCTGACCGCCAAAAAATGTCTTTCGGCGGTCAGCCCCCAGGTTCGTGACGACTCCGGTACCAAAAGTTGGACATATTTTAACCTTATCGCCCAAATTCCGCTAGTGGGTCGAGAATAAAGTGACCGGCACCTTGGAAGTGCCGGTCACTTTATCACTGGTAAATGGCCTGAGCCGGGTTGGCCAGGGTAGTGGTTATTCCAGGGCAACCGGGCGAATGCCTTTGTAGACCACATGCCCGCCGATGGTTTTTAAGATCACCTCTGGAGTTTTCTTCTGCAGTTGATGGTAGATTTCTACCGGCGTCAGCGGGGTGTTGTTATTGGCGATAAAGGTGCAAAAGATCGCCGTGGTGAGCGGCATATGATCGTTGATGAAATCCGGCTGCTGGCTGCAGTGGGTTCGGATCAAATGCCAGAGCAGGTCTATTTGAAAAACTTCACCGGTTTCCGGGTCGATCCAATCAAAGGTCTGTTCGGTTTCGGCCAAGCCGGCGTACTCGCTGCGGGCTTCGGAACAGAGGTGGGCCTCCAAATCAACTTTGAGTGCCGGCCCTTTTTTCTGCCACCAGCCAAAGTCGATGTGAAATTTGGTGTCAACGGTAGGTTTTACATATTTGGCCATAGTAATCCGCTCAATCCTGTAAACTGGGATCGAAAGTGTAATAGCCGTGATTCATCGGGACAAAACAGGCGTGCAACCCCAGTTCCTGAATAACCGAGCCGGGAGCAAAGCGCCGCACCACGTTGACGGCGCTGTAGAGCGTTTTCACATGGACGGTGCTCTGCGGATTCAGCTTCGACAGCTCCGGGAATACCTGGATGAGCAACTCGTACAACGGCACATCTTTTTCCTCGGCATTTTGCCAGAGGCGGTCGGTTTGGGTTGGGTTGGAGTCGCCAATGATCATCAGTTCGTCATATTTACAGTTAATGGCCTGCGTATTCATCCGGAAGGCAAGCTGGTGATTGACCACGGTAGCCACTCGAACCCAATCGCGTTGGGCGCGCGTCGGCTGGTAGTCGATGATGATCCGCATGGGGTCATCGGTCCGTTTCAATTGGAGATAGGCCCCGACCGGCAATTTATTCTTCTGGTACCATTTATCTAACCCAAAGACGTATTTGGCGTTCAGCACCGACCAGCCGGCAAAGCTGTTGCCGGTGTGGCCATCGATAAATTCAAAGCGGACCGGATTGTAGTGACTGGTTGGAAAGAGAGGTTGGGTTTTGGGCGTCAGCGGCAGGGTGCCGGCCCGCCAATGGGGATAATTGAGTACTATGGTTACCCCTTTAGCGGTCGAAGGAGTGGTCGGGATATCTTCAGGAAAACTGTACTCGTCGTCGATGTCGGCCAGGATAGCCCGCAATTCATCCTCAAACTCACTGGCGTCATAATCGGGTAGTTCACTGATTTTCAGGCGAGGCGGCATTTGATGGGCCTCGGGCGGCTCCAGGCGCTTCAGGTACCAGAGCACCTGGCCGGTGGGGCCAACATCATCAAAACGATCGTCATTGGCCAGGCGGTAACTAACTGAGAAGCGCAGCACGTCGGTGATCTCACTCCCTTTTGCCAGGCCCATCTGTTCGATCAGGGCGTCAATAGCCAGCGGTCCCTGGTTGATGTCAATGGCGGCATCGGCAATGTTGAACAACCCTTCATGAAACTCTACCAGCAGATCACGTAGGAAATATTGATCGTGGAACTCTACAAAATCGGCGCTCGTCTCGAGCGCAGCCCTGACTTTGGCCCGAATCCAGGCTTGATATTTTTCAAAGAGCTCCTCCGGCGGCACCAGTCCCTGCAGATTAGCCAGGCTCTGGGCGTCGCCCACATTCAGGACCTCGGGGTGAGCAAAGTTAGCCACAAATTCGCGCGGCTCCGGGGAATTTTCTAAAGCCACCTCCAGTACGGTAAAAGTACCGTACTCTGGATGGCGACCCGGGCGCGTCGACTTGACCTGACCCAGGGCAAAATTCAACCTGGCAAACACAATCTGATCATCGACGGCATAATTGTCTTGGGGTTGGTAAAGCTTGCCCCGCTGTAGTTCACTCCGGGCGGCTAACTCTTCGGCTTCGCAGCGTCGTCTTACCAGGGCAATGGCCAGCTCATCGAGCGAATATAGCTTGTTTGTCTCTAATATATGGTTGTAGATGAATTCTGTATCTTCCGGGCCAACCGTAAATTGATCTTGCCAATAGGCAGCAGTTTGTGTCTTACGCTGTGTCAAAGTGGGGAATACCTCTAGTTTTTTGGGGATTAGATCTCTTATGGCATTTTTTGATTCCGCTAAATTATACTATTGTTCAAAAGGCTTGACAAATCAAAAACAATTTTACTCCAGTTCGATTACTGCTTGGCGATTAACTGGTTGTATGTTATACTTGCACGCTTGAATCTCTACTATGGATTACTATGGATATGAGTCGGTTATGAAATCAACCTACCAAGTTATGCGTCTACTCTTTGCCGTTGCTGTGCTGCTTGGCCTGAAAGCAGGGCCTGAGTTCGCTTCTGCTCAGGCTGGTCCGCCGGTGCTGGCTTTTTACTATGCCTGGTTCGACCAGAATAGTTGGGTCGCGGGTCAGTCGGTTGACTCGCCGGTTGAACCCTACAATTCAGCCGACCGGGCCACCATCGAGCGGCATGTAGCCCAGGCCCAGAACGCCGGCATCGACGCCTTTGTTCAATCCTGGTATGGTCCCCAGGAGAGCAATAATCAGACCGAAACCAATTTCCGGACTCTGTTGGATGTAGCCGCGGCCACCAATTTCAAAGCGGCCATCGATGTTGAGACCACCGGCCCCTTTTTTGCCGACGCCGCCGCAGTGACTGATGCTCTCACCACCCTCCTGGCCACCCATACCCGGCACCCGGCCTACCTGCGCTATCAGGGCCGGCCGGTCATCTTCTTCTGGCGGCAGCAACGTTTTTCGGTCGAGGAATGGGCTGCTATTCGCAACCAGGTTGATCCTGGCCGGGTCACCCTCTGGATTGCCGAGGGCACCGACCTGGCCTACCAGTCAGTTTTTGACGGTCATCATCTCTACAGCATCGCCTGGGCCAACTCGCCGGTGGATCAATTGGCCAAATGGGGCAACCAGGTGCGCAGCTATGCCGCCGACAACCAGGTGGAGCGGCTCTGGGTGGCTACGGCCATGCCTGGTTACGACGATACCCGCCAGCCGCGGGCCAACACCTTTGCTGTGCCCCGTCGTAACGGCGGCTACTACCGCCAAACCTGGCAAGGCGCGGTTGCCAGCCGGCCGGATATGATCATCATCACCAGCTTCAACGAATGGCCGGAAGGTACTCACCTGGAACCCAGCCTAACCTACGGCAACCAATATCTGGAGCTGACTCGAGAGTTGGTTACGGGGCTGCGCGGCGCGGCGCCGGCAGCGCCCGCCCCCATTCAAGCCGCTTTTCAAACCCCACCCCAGGCCGAAGAAACGCCGGCTCCGCCGCCGGAAGAACCTTATGTCAGGACAACGGGGTTGACTAATGTGCGCCGTGGTCCTGGTACCGGCTTTGAGCGAGTCGGTGCTCTGGGGGAGGGTGCTTTTGCCGGGGTGATTGGCCAAAACGAGGGGCGTAGCTGGTGGCAGATCGAGTTTGAAGCCGGGCCAGAGGGCCGCGGCTGGGTGGCGGCGGAGGTGGTGCAGTTTGTGGGTGATGCGACTGCCGTACCCGTAGTAGCCGGGCCGGCTCCGCCGGATAGCGACCAACCAGTCGAAGCTGTCGTCACGGTAGTGGTTCCGGCTGGCCAGGCCAATGTGCGCAGTGGCCCCGCTCCTGATTTTGACCTGCTAGGTCAATTAGAGGCCGGTGACACCGCAGTAGTGGTCGGTCAGAGCGAAACCGGCGACTGGTGGCAGATTGAATACGAGGCCGGCGTCGATGGACTGGCCTGGGTGGCTAACGCTGTGGTCGAACTGGTCGGCGATAGGGCTGCGGTGCCGGTGGTGGTTGTACCCCTGGAGCCGGGCGCGCCGACCCCCACGCCAACCGCCACCCCCACGCCCGAACCGATCATTGCCGGCAGTGTAGAAGCCACCGACCCGGTCAATGTCCGGGCGGAACCATCGTTGGACGGGACCCTGGTTGGTGGGCTGTATCCCGGTGAAACCGCCGATGTGCTGGCTGTGAGTCCAGATGGCGAGTGGTGGCAGATCGAATTTGCCGATGGACCGGCTGGCTTGGCCTGGGTGGCGGCCGAGTTTGTGCGCTTCCAGGGCGATAGAAACGCCGTGCCGATTTTTGGCCTGGGTACTCCTACCCCTACCCCTGGTCCAACCGATACCCCTACGGCCACCCCGCTGCCGCCAACCGTCACCCCCATCGAATTCCCGGCCACCTTTGCCCCAACCGCGACCTCAGTTTACCAGGCCACCTCGGCCGCGCTGATGACCAACCGGGGCACACCCGACCCAGCCGTTACCGAACTGGCCTCTGAACGGCGCGGTTTCGAGTGGCGGAACTTGCCCTGGGGAGTCCTGAGTGTGATTGTGGTAGCCGCCATCTTATGGTACCAGTTCAGCCGCCAGCGTAAAAGAAAAACCCCCTGATTCTTGGGTACTATTTAGTAAAAATAACTGCTAAAATGTTAAATGCATAAAACGTAAAATGTAAAGCGCCGCCGATGGCCTTATACTACGTTTTACATTTTACATTTTTTGTAGATTTAGGATAACTGCGTGTACTGGACACAGGTCCTTTGTTCGAATTGCCTAAAGTTGTACTAGCCGCAATACTTTTGGGTGCAGTTGCTCTCATTTACCGACCTCACACGAGTCCGTAGGTTGGGAGTGGGGCCGGTTGGGAGCACTTCAGGGAAAGGTTGGTACGTTGGTGTTGGGCGAGTTCCATCGTCTGGTGATGAACGAATTCGATAAACGCATTCCAGTCGTCGTTCACCTCGATGCAGCGGAGTTGCAGCAAGGCTTCGGCTCGTTCTTTGATTCAGCGCATCCCGCCGTCGTCGAAGCGTTTGGCGATGACGTAGTTCACCGCTCCCTCCACGGCTCCGGACGAGAGTTCCAGGTCTTGCTGGCGCAGTTGCCGTCATCTTGTTCACTCGTTTGGCGATGTAGTCGCGTGCTTTCTGCAGGCGTTGGTGGGCGCTGGTTATGGTCGGGTCGAGTTGAGCCAGGCGACGGTCCATTTCGGCCACGATGTCTGCGGCTCGCCCGTCATACAGAACCTCCTTTTGGGCGTTCACCCAGGCCACCAGTTCAGCACTGCCTTCGGCGTAGAGGCACTCACCGGCCTGCCAGAGATACTCGGTGACGTGTTACACGTCAATCGGGGGAATCGCCTCCGGGAAGAGTTCCTCAATGTAGCGTTGCAGGTCGTTATCCCCATCGGTGACGATCTGGACGAGGTGGCCACTGCCCGGCGTGAAGCCACCCTTGTCTGCTTCGCGCCGGGCAATCGCCACAGCGTGGCGTTGGGGAGCATAGGAGGCATACACCTTCTTGTTGATCGGCCCCTCCAACTGACCATCGTGACCCTTCTTGAGGGTATACATCGTCACAATGGTCGCGGCTTTCCCATTCCTGGCCTTATCCCCCCATTATAGACATGATTGACCCTTCGGGTCAGACAGGGGATAATCGAGCCTCTGTTCAAACCTTACATCATCACAAGGGAGGTGCATCATGTCTAAACGTCAACAAAAACGGCAGCGCTTTCGCCATTGGCAGAAAGAGAAAACGCTCAAACTCAATGAACGCCGCCGCCAGGAGTTCGCCGCCCTGGTGGCCCGGTATCCGGCCGAGCGCATCCTGTATCTGCCCCTGGACATTGCCAAAAATGTCCACTACTTCCGGGCCGACACCGCCGCCGGTCGCCCGCTTCACCCGCCTGCCCCCTTGCCCACCGACCAGGCCGGCTATGACTACTTCCACCGGCAGCTCCACTCGGCCCTCAGCGGCGGTCAGTTCGACCTGGTCATCCTCGGTCACGAGCCGACCGGCGTCTATCACGAAACCTGGACCCGGGCCCTGCTGACCGATTTCGCCCCGGCCCTGGCCGAGCCCCGCCTGCTCTATCGCTTGCTCAATCCCTATCAGGTCAAGCTGGAACGGGAAAAACTCAACCTCCGCCCCCACAAAAGCGACCCCCTCGACCTGATCGCCATGGCCAGTCTGCTCCAACAAGGCCAGGGCCACCCGGCCACCCGGCCCGACCCTCACGTCGCCCTGCTCCGCCAGGCCGTCTTTTTCGCCCGCCACGCCGCCGCTCAACTCAAAGCCGCCCGCATCGAATTGTTGCGCCAATTCGACCGCATCTGGCCCGGCGCCGTCGTCAACCTCAATCGTTTCAAGCAAGCCCATCCCGGCCTGCCTCTGCCCCAGCCCCTGGTCACCTCCAAACCCCGCCAACGCCAGACCCTCCGCTGTCTGCTCGAACATTGTCCCAATCCTTACCACCTCCGCCAGTTAGATCCGGCCGCGATCATCGCCCTCTTCCACCTCCACGGCCTGCCCTGCGGCCCCAAGACCGCCCAGCGGATCCTTGACTGCCCAAGACGGGCCTTGCTCAATCCCCCAGCCGTGGTCGAGGTCTATTGTCTCGGCCTGTCCCACCTCCTGGCCGACGAACAACACTGGCTCGACCGCCAGACCTGGGCCGAGCAGCAGTTGGCCAGCCTGGTCGCTCACACCCCGGCCCGCCACCTGCTGACCATCCCCGGCCTGACCCCCACCTGGGCCGCTTATTACCTCGACCTGGTCGGCGCCCCGCCCCACTTCGACTGGGCCGATCAGGTCTGGGCTTATGTCGGCTTCGATCCCATCCGCAAGCAGTCCGGCGACAGCAACCCCACCAGGACCTTTCACCTCTCCCGCCGCGGCGATCCCTTCCACCGCCACTTCTTGACCTGGATGGGCCAGCTCGTCGCCGGTCACCATCCCACCTTCGGCCAACATTTCATCGCCGCCGAACAGCGCGGTCTGGGTTTGTGGGGCGCCGCTATCCACACCGCCCACAAGCTCCACCGCCTCTGTTTCTGCCTCCTGCGGGAAAACCGCCCCTACCACCACGACACCCCCCCCGACGATTTCGCCCGCTGGCGGGCCTACTGGCTGGCCTACCGCCAATATCGCCGCCAGCCTCAGCGCCACCCCCACCCCGGCCCCTGGCGGCCCGGCCCATGACCCTGACCCCAAAACGAATTTTCTGCGGTCATTACGTCTCCGCCCTATGCTAACAGGTATGATTACACCCGCACTTATGCTTTGGAGTTGGCGTATTTGGGAGTAGATGAGGAGATTTTTAATTTGCGTCAGAGCCAACTTTCTTGCACGGTAGAAAATAAACCGAAAGAAAGTGAGTTGGAGATACACTATCGGTCAATAGGGCAGCATCAACGCTTTCAACAAATTTTGGCTGTTGCCCAGGAGAACAGAGCACTTGCCGAGATAAACAGCGCCTTGATCACTCGACATAAGCGGGATGAGGTGAATAATCGGGGTATTTTAACGATGATTGATCAGTACTTTACCGAACTAACTTTTGTATTTACCGAGTTATATCGCGTTTGCCGTCGAGGGGCCGGGGTTGTGTTTGTCAATGATAATGTTAGATATGCCGGTGAAATAATCCCTGTTGACACGTTGAGTACTAAACCTCCCCTAAACCTGACCCCATTGTCAAGACCACGAATCGAGAAAAATAAGGTGGATTTTT
>CAYNLK010000010.1:0-172815 GCA_964398055.1 uncultured Caldilineaceae bacterium | reverse complement strand
CACGATCAAATCCCCCTCCTGGCGCGCCCATTCGTGGCTTTCACGGTATCTGGCCCTGGTATCTAATTTCATTGCTTTGTCTCCTTTCTTGGTCAATTACCAATTATCAATTAACAATTAACAATGAGCAATGAATGATGTTACCGGATAATTCCCCAAGGTTCATTGCTCCCTTTGTTCATTACTCATTGTTCATTACTCATTGCCGGTAGGCCGGAACATAGAAGGGCCGCTTCACCACCACGGCTGCTTTGGGTTTGTCGCGGATGATGATCTGTAACCTGGTCCCTGGCTGGGTGAATTCGGGTTTCACAAAAGCGTGGCCGCAATATTTGTCCACAGTGGGGGCGTAGAGACCGGTGACTACCTGGCCAATTTCGGTCCCGGTTTCATCTGCCACCGGATAGCCTTCGCGGGGCACGCCCTTGTCGGTCAATTCAAAGCCGACCAGCTTCTTGCTGACGCCGGCTGACTTCTGTTTGAGCAAAGCCTCGCCACCGATGAAATCGGCCTCAAATGTACAGACCCAGCCCAGGTTAGCCTCCAGTGGGGTGATCTCCGGCCCGATTTCGTGACCGTAGAGCGGGAAGGACGGCTCAAAGCGAAGGCTGTCCCGGGCTGCCAACCCAATCGGCTTGACCTCGATGCCTACCTCCGCTCCTTTATTGAGCATGCCGGTCCACATAGCCACAGCCTGCTCCGCCGGGAAGAAGATCTCAACCCCATCTTCGCCGGTGTAGCCGGTCCGGCCGACTAGCGCCGGGATGCTGGCAACCTGATCCTCAAACGCCCTGAAGCGGGCCACCTGGCTTAAATCGGTTGGGGTGAGATGCTGCAACAGCTCAACCGCTTTGGGTCCTTGCAAAGCAATCATATAGGTTTCCGGGGAAACGTCGGTCACAACAACGTTGTAGCCGGCGGTGTGGTCCAACATCCAGCGGTAATCTTTGGCCAGGTTGGAGGCATTGACCACCACAAACCAGCGCCCCGGCAGCTTGTAGACAAACAGATCATCCACAATACCGCCGTGGTCGTAACACATCAGGGCATAGTGGGCTTCATTTTCGGCCATCCGGCTAATATCCCAACTAACCAGCCGGTTCAGGTAGGTTTCAGCGTCGGGGCCGGTCACGACGATTTGGCCCATATGGTCGATGTCGAACAGGCCGGCCGAGCGGCGGGTGAGGTGGTGCTCTTCAATCGGCCCGGTGGGGTACTGCACCGGCAGCTCCCAGCCGGCAAAGGGGACCATCCGCCCGCCGTGCTCTACATGCCATTGGTACAGCTTGGTGCGTTTTAACTCTTCAGTCATCATTGCTCCTTTACCAGAGAAATAAAAACGGGCACTGCAACAGCGTGCCCGTGAACTCTGTCCTGTACCTGAGAGATTGACCCCGTTTGTCAGTAATCAGTGGTCAGTAAACTCTAATCACTGACAACTGCTGACTGAAAACTGATAACTGCCAGTCGGAGTTGCCCCGTCGGTGCGGCCTGCCTTGGCGAATGTCGCTCAAAGTGAGAGACCGTCTCTCCAGAGTTGCTGTTAGTGAAACGACCCGTTTGCCTGAGAGTTTCGGTGCAGAGTTCGGCTTACTGCTCCACCTTGCCCCTTCGGCGGCTCACCCATCCGGTGAACTCTCTCTCGCTCCACCTCATCCAGCCGGTATGGAATTGTTGATCCAGGCAGCAGTGTAACATATCGACCGAGCTTTGTCAATCCTTTATTTCCGGCTTGTCCAGGTTAGGAGTGTTACGGCAGCTCAGCGTCGCTTAATCAGGCGGTCTGTGTTTTGCAAAGTGGCGATTGAGGCGGCGCCAATGCCGAACATAGCTACTCTTAGCTCGCGGTGGGCAATCTCGATCTCATCCAACACCGCCTGATGCGACTGGACCGCGGCCTTGAGAAAGGGACCGGCCATGCCGGCCAGGGTTGCCCCCAGAGCGATGCACTTGGCTACATCAAGGCCGTGGCGGATGCCGCCGCTGGCGATGATGGGGATATTGGCCCCGGTCCGTTTGATGGCCAGGATCGCTTGGGCGGTGGGGATGCCCCAATCGATAAAAGTGGCGGCCACCCGGCGCTGGATTTCGGACCGGGCGCGGTACATTTCAACCTGGCTCCAACTGGTGCCGCCCGAGCCGGCCACGTCAATGGCGGCTACGCCGGCTTCGATCAAGCGGCGGGCCGTGTCTTCAGCAAAGCCCCAGCCCACCTCTTTGGCCACCACCGGCACCGGCAGGCAGCGGCAGACCTGTTCAATCCTGCCCAGCAGCCCGCTGAAGTTACCGTCGCCTTCCGGTTGAACGGCCTCCTGCAGGGCATTGAAGTGCAGAATCAGGGCGTCGGCCTCGATCATCTCCACGGCCCGCTGGCAATGTTCAACCGTGTAGCCATAGTTGAGCTGGACTGCACCCAGGTTAGCCAACAACAGGGTGGTCGGCGCCACCGGTCGCACCCGAAAGGTGTCGGCCAGCGAGGCGTCTTCTAGAGCAGCTCGTTGGGAGCCTAAGCCCATCGCAATACCGGCTTGCTCGGCGGCTTTGGCCAGGGTGCGGTTGATCCGGCCTGCCTCTTCTGTCCCGCCGGTCATCGACGAGATCAGTAAGGGCGCTTTTAAGGTTTTGCCAAAAATTGAAACAGATGTATCAACTTTGGCCAGATCGATCTCCGGCAGGGCCTGGTGCAGAAAATGGTAATTCTCAAGGCCGGTGGTTAGCGTATTGAAATTAACATTTTCTTCCAGGTTGATGCGAATATGGTCAGATTTTCTATTTTCCAACATTTTGGTCCGCCCTGGTGAAACTTTTTTGACCGGTGGGTGTTATATAGAATTGGTTAAACTTCGTAATCCTGGCAGTTTACCAGTGCCCTAAAATGGTGTCAAGCATTGACAGTTTTTGTGGGTATGTGTAAAATGCGCCGTGCTTCAAAAGAAATTCCTAAATCAAGCAACATATTAAAATAAAAGGAGCAATTTTCAATGACTAAAGATGAGGTATTTGCCAAGGTCAAGGATATCACCGTCGAACAACTCGGTGTTGACGAAGACGAAGTGACGATGGAAGCCAACTTCCGCGATGATCTGGAAGCCGACTCGCTCGATCTGGTCGAATTGATTATGGCGTTTGAAGAGGAGTTTGGCGGCGAGATCTCCGACGATGAGGCCCAAAAAATTACCACCGTCGGTGAAGCTGTGGAGTATTTGCTGGCCAATCAGGGCTAAAGTTTGTAGCTGGAGCAGGTCAAAAGCCCGCACCGAGTTGTGGTGCGGGCTTTTTAGTTAAGGGGAGCTCAAAATTGGTCAGTATTGCCGTGTTGGCCGGCGGGCAGAGCAGGCGCATGGGCCAGGATAAGGCTTTTTTGGAAGTAGGCGGACGCCGGGTAATCGAGCGGGTGTTGGAGGTGGTATCGCCCCTCACCGATGATCTGTTCATCAGTACCAACTCGCCGGAGAATTATGCCAAATTTGGTTTGCGTTTGGTTGCCGACATCTATCCCGACAAAGCCGCCCTGGGCGGAATTTATAGCGTCATCCAGGCGGCCAGATATGGCTCGGTGCTGGTGTTAGCCTGCGATATGCCTTTTCTGAACGCCGGTTTGTTGAAATACTTGATCGAATTGGCGCCCCTGGCCGACGTTATTGTCCCTGTGCTCGAGCCGCCGCAACCGGAAACATTGCACGCCGTTTATAGTAAGAATTGCTCGCCGGCTATCGAGACTCGCCTGCTGGCGAATAAATTACGGATCATCGGTTTCTTTGACGATGTTTCTGTCCGTTATGTGGATCGGGCGGAAATCGCCAAATTCGATCCCCAGTTCTATTCCTTTATCAATATGAATACGCCCTCGGAGTGGCAAGCGGTCCGGGAGCTTGCGGCGCGGCTCGATCACGGGACGTAACATTGAATCTTGCCCGGATTGTGCTATAATTGAGTAGGATAAAGGTACCGATCTGGGCGAAATGCAGGAACAGTTAAATCTACTGAATCGCATTAGCGACGAACTGAATAAAGATCTTGACCCCGATAAGATGTTGCGGCGGGTGCTCAATTTGACTGTGTCCCATCTGGATGCCAGTACTGGCAGTATTATGTTGTTTGATCAACAAGATCGGGTATCGGCATTTATCTTACAGCAGGAAGTGAGCGATGACCGGGCCAATCGCATTGTGGGGAAGGTCTTAACCGAGGGCTTTGCCGGTTGGGTGCTGAAGCATCGCAAAGAGGGGATCATTTTTGATACCCACCAGGATAGTCGCTGGGTTATTTATGACGACCAGCCCTACGATGTCCGCTCGGCCATTGCCACGCCGTTGCGGCGACGGCAGCGCATCCTGGGGGTACTGACTCTGGTTCACGATGAACCCGGCAAATTTACCGAGGCCGATCTGGCGCTGCTCAATGCCATTGCCGGCCAGGCGGCGATTGCGCTGGAGAACGCCCAGCTTTTCAAGGAAACCGAGCAGGAGCGGATCAAACTTTCGGCAATCATCCACAGCACCCAGGATGCCGTCTTGGTGACAACGCCTGAAAATGACGTGTTATTGTTGAATCCGGCCGCTCAAGAAATCTTGGAGGTGGTAAACCGGCCCTGGCAAGGTCTACCGATTTCAGAATTGACCGGTAATCAGAAACTCTTGAAGCTCCTCTCGCCGAACTCGCCCACCACCGGTGAAATACCATTGCCCGATAACCGCACCATGTGGGCCAGCGTTACCAAGATTCCGGGTATGGGCCGGGTAACCGTGCTGCGAGATATTAGCTCGTATAAGGCGCTGGACAAGATGAAGCGGGAATTCATTACCGCCTTCACCCACGATCTGCGCACTCCCCTGGCCACGGTGAAGGGTTATGTTGAGCTGGCCCGGATGGATGGCCCGTTGACGGATCGCCAGGAAGAGGATTTGGTTGGCATCACCAAAGCCGCCAATTTGATGAAATCTTTGATCGAGGATTTGTTGGAGTTGAGCCGGTTGGAGCAGCTAGAGGAGCTAACCCGGGAAAAAATTCGGCTGTACAAAGTGGTGGAAACCAGTATTAACGTGATGCAGCCACTGGCCAGATCAAAAAATATCGAGTTAGTCTTTGATAACCCTGATAAAAAGTTGTTGATTGAGGGCAACTCTGTTTTGCTCTCGCGGGCGTTGGGCAACTTGTTGGATAACGCTATCAAGTATACCCCGGTGGGCGGCAAGGTTGACATCAAGTTGGGCCAAAATAACGGCCACGCCACAGTTGCCGTGATCGATAACGGCCCCGGTATTCAGGCCAGGGATTTACCCAGAGTGTTTGAAAAATTTTATCGAGCCAGGCCTGAGTTAGATGAAGTGCCCGGCAGCGGCTTAGGTTTGGCGATTGTCAAGATTATTGCTGAACAGCATGGCGGCCAGGTTTGGGTAGAAAGCCAGCCCGAGGTGGGCAGCACTTTTACGATCTCGCTCCCCATTTGCGAAGGTGAAGCCGCTGCTTCTGCAGTGAAAACCGGTATCTCTTGACCAAAGAGGGTGATAAAGTTGCCGGCAGACGTCCACCCGCGCGGTGGACGTTTTGATTTGCCCAAGATTCAAGGGTGGACCGTTTTGGTCTCCCCCTCCAGGCTGCGCCCGGTAATGAATTGATACGTTGCTTTGAACTCCAGCCGCCACAAGGTAAAGAGGGCCACAAATATCAGAGTCGCGGCCACCACATAAGCCTCAGATAGAGTGGCCTGGGTAATGAAAATTGCCACCAACCCCAGCGCCCCACTGATCAGACTAATGGTCAAGGCGACCGACAAACCATCCATCCCCAACCGCGCCAGGCGATGGGTGGTGTGGTCAACGCCGCCCTGAAAGAAAGAGATGCCGCGGCGTTTTCTGGAGATGAAGACCATCGTCGTGTCAAAAATGGGCAATCCCAAAACAATGATTGGGACCATCCAGGTTATTTGAATATCGTTGGCGGGCACGCGAATCTTCACCCCCAACACGGCCAGCAGAAAACCCAGGAATAACGAACCGGAGTCACCCATAAAGATGGTGCTTTTTGGCAGAGGTAGGTTGTAGCGGGCAAAGCCCAAACTTGCGCCCAGGATGGCGGCCGCCAGAATCGACACCAGTTGCTGGCCGTTCAGTACGGCAATGAGTAGAAAAATAGCGCTGGTCGCGGCGCTGGTCATGATGGCGATACCGTCAGCATTGTCTAAAAAATTGACGGCATTGGTGATGAATAGGATCCAGCAAATGGTAACCACATAATTGAGAAAAATATTCAAACTGGAGATTTGAGTTAACGGTAAGTTGACGCGCGCCCCGGCCAGAAAGACGACTGTGGCCGGAATGATCTGCAGGGCTAACTTGGCCTTAGGCGGCAAAGCCCGGCGGTCATCCCACAAACCGATGGCGGCCATCAATGAAGCGCCGGTGATGATGAAAAAGAATTCCTGAAATCGATAAGGGTCTCCGCCAAAGTAGATCAGGGTAACGATGGTAATGAGCAGCAGCGCCCCAATGGCCGCGCCATAAATAGCCAGCCCACCCATCAAAGCAGTTGGTTGGGTGTGAGCCCGGTCGGCCTTGGGGAGGGCGATGAAGCCTAGCTTGATGGCCAGATTCTTAGCCAGCGGGGTACCGACACTGCCGAAGAAGAGGGCAGTGACGAAGATTAGCATGACGGTGGTCATAATATCATTGTCGGGGCAAGCCTACAAAGGTTCCGCAATTTTGGCCAATTTTTCGGATGTTTCACGCCAGGTTATTTTAGAGAGGCCCAATTTTTTGCGCAAATGTTCATGGTCCATCCCATCGCGGTAATCCCGGACGGCTGAGGTCCAGCGCAGCATTTCAAATGAAACCTGATCCGGTAACCCGGCCAGCTCGGAGATGTCGGCCAGCACGTACTCCAGGTTACGCGGGGTACATTCAAACAAGTATTCCCTGGGCTGGTATTTTTCCAGGTATTGATCCAGCACCGGCAATAGCTCCTTGGCAAAGGCCAGGCGGCGCTCTTTGTGCTGCATCCGCGGGTTGCTGTAACGAATCAGCACGCTGGGGTCTTTGCCGGAGCGATCGATGTCACGCAAGGCCAGGCCCACGCACTCCGACTTTTTCATGCCGGTTTGCAGGATTAAATGGGCCAGCAGATAGGGTCGAGGATCGGGTTTAGGCTCGTTCAGCTTTTGTTCGGCGGCATTGAGCAGCTTTTCAACCTGGTCGTCATTCAAGAATTGGGGGAGAGGGGCTTTGGCCCGGGCGTGGATAATGGGCGCCGCCGGATCTTGCGGCAAAATTTTGATGCCGGTCAGCCAGCCAAAGAAACTTTTCAGCGTGGTTACCCGGCGAGCGTAGGATTTGGGACTGCACGGCACGCCGCGATAGTGCAGCAGCCAGGTTAGAAAGTCGTTCAAATTTCTGGTGCCAATTTTGTTGATGGCCATACTGGGACCAAAATATTTTTGCAGCAGCCTTAGATCTCCGGCAAAGGCTTTGATGGTGTGTTCTGAAAAACCCTGGCGCACCATATGGTCGTAGTAGGCGCTGGCGGCGCTGGCCAGCGAGGACTCGGCTCTGACCGACTTGATTTGGGCAATCGGGGGGCCATATTGGCCCTTAGCTCCACGTTGAGGGAATAGAGGCATTTGTTCGTCTGCCATATTCTCACCTTTCCATAGAACCGCTCATTTGTGCGATTAACATAAATAATTATATCGGTTTCGGGGAGAGGTGTCAAGGTTCTATACGAAAAAGGAAATAGAGGCGATTTTCCAACCGGTCAATGCTCAAAAAAGAAATTTGGTAACTTACCTTCCTGGCCGGTTTGTGCTATAATCCAACCTTCGTCAGCATACCATCGGGAGGTAAACGGTGAACCGGTCTGAAGCCTGGGAGTTAGTGTGCGAATATACCACCAGCCCGCAACTTCGCCGCCATATGCTGGCCGTTGAAGCGGCCATGCGGGCCTATGCCCGCCATTTTGGCGAGGATGAAGAGCAGTGGGGCTTGGTCGGCTTGCTGCACGATTTTGATTATGAGCGTTATCCCCATGTGGCCGAGGATGGACATCCCAACACCGGCGCGCCGATTCTGCGAGACCGCGGCGTGGCCGAAGATATCGTCCGGGCCATTCTTTCTCACGCTACGGAAGTCACCGGGGTCGCGCGACAATCGAAGATGGAGCATGCGCTCTATGCGGTAGACGAATTGACCGGTCTGATCACCGCGGTCACGCTGGTGCGACCATCTAAAGACATCCGCGATGTCGAGGTCAAATCTGTGCGCAAAAAGTGGCACACGACCGCTTTTGCTCCGGGAGTCAACCGGGCCGATATCGAGGCCGGGGCCGCGGCTCTGGGGGTCGACCTGGCCGAACATATTCAAATTGTGCTGGCCGGCATGCAGGCAGCCGCGGTCGAATTGGGTTTGGCCGGGCAGGCTGAGGCGTAAGAAACTGTCTATTTTTGAATTGAACCGACAGGCTATTGACAGAATAGGTTTTGGCAATGAATTCAGAAACTAACAAACCCGGTCCAGTTTTTGCGATCTTAATGCACGAGACCATCAATGATATCTCCACGATTATGAGCATCGCTCAACTCTGCCTGATCACCAAAGAGATGTCGCCTGATGTTCGTGAAGACATCAAGCGCATTGTTGAAACGGGACGACAGATGTCTGATAAGCTTAAGTTGATGGCCGAGGTCTTGCAAGAGGAGGATTGATCCGGTCCCGGCCTGGCTCAAGCTGGCTGCGGGATCCGTAATCCCCTGGCTCGCCGTTATGACGACCTTTGAATCACCCCAGCAATTGACCGCACCGGCATCGATTTCAGGGCGAGCAGGTTTGACCCTGGCCCTGCTCCTGCCAATTTTTGCGGTCGCGCCCCTTTTTTATCCTGGTTATTTCCAAACTCACACTGGTTTGACCCCGTTCTGGAATGTGGCCGAGCTGCGGGCAAACCTGCCCGCCTGGGGCTGGTTGCCGCATGTGGCGCTTCAATTCGACCCCCTGCGCAGTAGCGGCATCTTGCCCTATTATGTCGCCGGGCTGTTGCCGGTTAGCCCAGTAGCGGCGGTTAAACTGGTGATCGGTTCGGCCTGGGTGTTGGGCAGCGTGGGTATGTTTCTGTGGTTGAAATATTGGCTGGGCCGGCCGGGCGCGCTGTTGGCGGCGCTGGTTTATACCTATTTGCCTTACCAGATCGCGACCGTCTATGTGCGGGGTGAGTGGGGCGAGAGCCTGTTTTGGGGTGGACTGCCCTGGGCTTTGTTGGCGAGCAGTTATCTGGTTACCTCACCCCGGCTGCCGGTGATTGCGGTGGCTGTGCTGGTCTGGTTGGGGTTGGCTCTGAGCCAGTTAGGTCTGGCGTTGTGGGCCTTGTTGTTCACTATCTTGCTGCTGTTGGTAGTTCACCCGCGCCAATCTCTGCGCCCAATTGTCAGCGCCGGCCTGGGTACCGGGGCCGCCATCATGCTGTACACGATGATCTCGGCCGATTTGACTCCGGCTGTGGTTATCTTTAGCGGCCATTTTCTTTATCCCTTCCAGCTTTTCTCGGCCTACTGGGGGTTTGGTCCCAGCCGGCCCGGCTGGAATGACGGACTGTCGCTCCAACTGGGACTGGCCGCGCTGGGCCTGACCATCCTCAGCGTCGCCATATGGCAGCAGCAGTCGCCAGCCTATTCCGGCGTCAGCCGTACCGATCGCCGCCTGATCTTATTTTTAGCCGCAGCCGTAGTCTTAATTCTGCTGCAATTGGGCGTGGCCGCCTTTATATGGGCTATCCCCATCTGGCCTGGCCATACCCTGGCCCACACCCTGACGTACCCCTGGCAGTTACTCGGGCTGACCGGCCTGTGTCTGGCTATTTTAGCCGGCGCCGCGCCCTGGCTGGACACCCGGCTGGCTCAACTGCCTATGTGGACGGCGCTGGTTGTCTTGGTGGTGCTGAGTAGTTACTTTTATTTGTTGCCGCAGTTCAGCCAGGTGCAGCCGTACCTGGCCGGCCCGGAAGCCGAATGGGGGAACAATCAGCTAACCCTGGTCGATCACCATGTTGCAGTTGTGGTCAGCGACCACACCGCCGGCCTGGCGCGAGGCGTTGCCGAGATCCCTCTGGCTGCGTATGGGCTGCTCAAAGCCAATGATCAGCTCGTGTTGCACGTTACCTGGCATCCGCTACGTTCTTTTGAGCAAAATCTAAAAGTGTTTGTCCATCTGGCGGACGCCAATGACCGGGTGTTTGCCCAATACGATGGCTATCCGCGCCACGGTGACTATCCAACCTCAGATTGGATCCCCGGCGAATTGATCGCCGACGCCTATCCTCTCCAATTGCCTGCCGGCACGCCGCCCGGCCCTTATCGACTCTTCCTTGGCCTGTACGATGAGGCCAGCCTGACCCGCCTGCCCGTCCCCCCCGACCCGGAAGGGAGGGTGATTCTCAATGTTCAATGAACAATTAGAAATTAGAAAAGGGAATTTACAAGTCGATTCAAGTGGCAGGTCGCAAATCTCAAATCTCAAATCTCAAATCTCAAATCTCAAATCACTCTTCGATCCCTATCTCTGGCTGACTCTTTTACTCTCGTTACCGGTCATCGGCCCTTTGCTACAGCCGGGCTATTTTTGGGGGGCGCACGACGCTCGCCACTCGGTCTATTTTCTGCACCAGTTCGACCGGGCGATTCAGGACGGCGTTTGGTATCCCCGCTGGGCGCCCGACTTTGCTTTTGGCTATGGCTATCCCTTTTTCAATATTTATGGACCGCTGTCCTCCTATCTTGGCGAGGCGCTGCATCTGGCCGGGCTGGACATCGTCACTGCGGTCAAAACGGTCTTTGGTTTAGCGGCGGTGATGTCGGGGCTGGCGATGTACCTATTCGTCCGCCGCTTATTCGGGCGTCCCGCCGGCTTGATTGCCGCCCTCACCTATGTTTATATCCCCTACCACCTGTTCGACCTGTACGTGCGGGCGGCGCTGGCCGAGTCGGTTGGTTTTGTCTTTGTGCCGTTGGTCTTGTGGGGCTTTTATGAGGCCGTCACCCGGCCCCGTTTGACGGCATTGCTGGGAGCGGCTTTAGCCTACGCCGGCTTAATGTTCACCAGCAACCTGCTGGCCCTCATCTTTACCCCCATCTTGGGTACTTACGTCGCCTACATGCTGGTAGTGAATGGGCCAATGGTTGCCGGAAGCAACCAACAACCAGCCTTGCCGTCTGCTCCCCGCGTTACGCTTCACGCCCTGCGTTCCAGGCTCGGTCGCCTGTTCACGTCTGCGCTGCCGCCCACCTTTGTGTTGGCGTTGGGCCTGGGACTGAGCGCCATCTTCTGGTTGCCGGCTTTTTTGGAGTATCGCTACGTCCGGGTTGACCAGTGGGTTGGCGGTCGCTTTGCCTTTGGCGAAGATTTTGTGGAGATTTTTCAGCTTTTTTCACCCCGGTGGGGCTTTGGCGCCAGCATCCCTGGCCCCGACGACGAGGCCGGCTTTCAAATTGGCCTGGCCGCCGTCATCCTTTTTATCCTCTCGTTCTTGGTCGGACCCAGGTTGGCCAATCCTTCGAACCGCCGGACGCTTTATTTTTACCAGGGCATAACCCTGATAACTATATTTCTAACCACCCCCATCTCCAGTCCGGTCTGGACCTATCTGCCCTTATCCAGTTTTGCTCAATTTCCCTGGCGGCTGCTGGTGGTCATTGCCCCGCTTATTTCGGTTGCGGCCGGCGCGATCCTGGCCGATTCTCGCAGCCGGCTGTCGGGCGTCAGCGGTCACCGGCCCATTCCACTGCCGCTGGTCAGCCTGGCCTGTCTCATTCTTCTTTCTAGTTACCCCTACCTGCAGGCGGAAGTACGTGAGCCTAAGCCCACCGAGGGGCCGGTGAGCCAGGCCGCCCTCTTCCGTTTTCAGCAATCCAGCGACGAGATGACCGGCCAGACCGCCTGGGTGCGGGAGATACCCAACTGGTCCACTCTGGCCGAGCAGGTGGCCGCCGGCGGCCAGATCACCACCAAAGTAAACTACACTGCTCTGCCGGCCGATAACAGCGTCGGCGTTTACTCGATGGAGATGGACAGCGTCCACGAACTATTGTGGGTTGGTACCGAAAAGCAGGGACAGGCCGTGACCTTCTTGGTGCCCTACTATCCCGGCTGGCAGGCTTACCTCTACCATGATTTGGGTCCGCACGACGGCAACCTGGATAAAGAGGTAGGGCCGGTGACCCGGATTGGCCCGCTGGCTGGTCGACCGGCCATCCAGGTGACGCCGCGCGAAGGTTGGCTGGTGGTGCCAATCCCGCCCGGTTCCCATTTTCTGGAAATCCGCTTTGAGGATACGCCGGTGCGGGTGGTTGGCCGGTGGGTGAGTATTGGCTCGCTCATCCTGGTTACCGGGCTGTGGGTTTTAAATGTGAAACGGAAAAGTACACTGAAAAAGTGAAACGTGAAGAGTGAAACGTGACTTTTGCGACTTGCAACCTGGACTTGCGATCTGCGACTTGCGACCTGCTGCAACTTGGACTTGCGACCTGCAACCTGCAACCTGTCACGTGTCTCCTTAATTTGAGGATGTGGCTGTGTTTAAAGAGTATCTGGCAAAATTAGACCCCAATATCTGGCTCGTCCTGGCCTTTTCGATCTTTGCCTGGGCCCCCCTGTTGACCCCGGCCTATTTCTTTGAAGCTCACGACGCCCGCCACAGCGTTTTCTTTCTGGTAGAATTTGACCAGACTTTTCGCGACGGCTACTTGTGGCCGCGCTGGGCGCCCGATTTTGCCTTTGGCTACGGTTATCCACTCTTTAACTTGTATCCGCCCCTGGCCTTCTATGCCGCCGAGTTGCTCCATCTGGTTGGTTTCGGTTTTACGGTCGCAGTCAAAACTATGTATGGGCTGGCTACCATTGCCGCGGGCCTGGGGATGTACGGCCTGGTCAAATCTCTTTTCGGCCCGCGGGCCGGCTTGCTGGCAACCATCGTTTATATGTATGCTCCGTTTCACCTGGTTGAAATTTACGTGCGCAGCGCCTACGCCGAATTTGTGGCCCTGGCCATTATCCCCTATCTTTTTTGGGCCTTTACCGAACTGGCCGCTGCGCCCTCGCCGCGCCGGATTGCCCTGGCCGGCCTGGCTTATGGTCTGCTGGCGCTGACCCACCACACTTCTTTCTTGGCCTTTACCCCTCTGCTGCTGCTGTATCTGCTCTACTGGCTGCCGGCGCAATCTAGCCGGCAATGGGGATCATTATTGCGCCGGGCCGCGGCCAGCTTGGCTGCCGGTCTGTTGGGACTGGCGCTGGCAGCCATTTATCTGGGACCAATGCTCCTCGAAACCCGCTATGTTAAGGTTGAGCAGTGGACTTCCGGCAGCTACAACTACCTTCAGCATTTTATCTATTTTGCCCAGCTCTTTGCCCCAACCTGGGGCTACGGTTATGCCGGTCCCGGCCTGCTCGACGACTTGTCGTTCCAACTCGGCATCGTCGTGATTGCCTTAACCTGCTTTGCCCTGGTCAATCTGGTCATCAGGCCATTTGGCCGCCGCGGGGTAGCGATGTTCTTCCTGGCGGTTACGCTCATCGTGATCTGGTTGATGTCGCCCCTGGCCGAGTCGATCTGGCAGGTCATCCCCATTGCCGCCCTGGTTCAATTCCCCTGGCGCTTGCTGGGCATGACCGCCTTCACGATGTCGATCGTGGCCGGTTCTCTCCTGAGTCAAACTGAATCAGGCGAAGAAACAACTGCGCTAATTCCCGCCCCCCCCATCTCCCATCGCCTCTCGCCGGCCTCCCTTTACCCGTTAGTTTTGGTGGTTATTCTGGCTTCCTTCCCCTACACCCTGCCCCAATACACCGACGTTCCTGCCTGGGCCGAAACTCCCCTGGCGGTGATCAATTGGGATCGCGCCTCCATCATCGACCGGGTTGGCATGATGGCGGTTACTCAGGAGCAGCCCCAGACCAGCCCCAAGGAGCCTCAGTATCTCAACGGGGAACCGTTGACGGTCGCCGGCATCGTGGCCGGAGAGGGCCGGGTAGTGACCCTGCACCGCGGCGGCAGTTCGGCCAAAGCCGGGGTCGTGGCGTCGACGCCGGTTACCGTGCAGTTTTACACCTATGATTACCCCGGTTGGCGGGTCGAGTTGAAAGGGCGCCCGTTGCAGCATCGCGCCGAGCCGCCTTATGGCTTAATCACGGTCGATCTTCCCCCCGGTGAGCACCTTTTACATTTGTGGATGGGCAGCACCCCGCCCCGTACCTACGGCGCTATAAGCAGCGGTTTAGCCCTGCTAGTGCTGGTTAGCCTTTACTTCTGGCCCCATCAACGCTGACCCCCAATTTTGACAATTGATACTTGATAATTGATAATTGTTAATTGACTATGGAATGTCCATCTTGTGGCAACAAATTAATATCCCACGATAGTCGCTGCCGGGTTTGCGGCAAACCGACCCTTTATTTCCATCGCCAGCGCCGCTGCCTGCACTGCGGCACGCCGGCCGCAGAATTGGCCACAACGTGCCTGATGTGCGGCAAACCGATCGATAGCTTACCACTGAAAAGCTCGATCTTTAGCGGTTCGTGGCTTGGGATTGGGCTGGGTGTGCTCATCGTCGTCGGTATTGTGCTGGGGGTAACTCGCTACCAGGCCAACGGTGCAGCCCCGGCCCAGGTCCAGGTGGTCCAGGCCGACCCGGCCACGCCAACGCCTACCGCCACAGTTAAGAAGTCTGGCTTACACTTCCACCCCCCCACCGCGACCCTCACGGCCTCGCCCACGGCAACGCCAACGCCCCGGACACACGTCATTCAGACCGGCGAAAATCCCTCCTATATCGCCGACCTGTACGGGGTTACCGTTGATGAGCTGGTGGCGGTAAATAACATTGACGATGTGCGCACCCTGCAGGTGGGGCAGGAGTTAATCGTTCCCGCTTCAGCCTCCGTCGAGACGGTTGGCCAGCCCGGTCCCCCGCCGCCCCAGATCGTTTATGTCGTCAAGTCGGGTGATACACTCTTGGGGATTGCTCTGAGCCATGGCACCACCGTCGACGCTATTTCTACGGCCAATCCGGATACCAGTCTGAATATTATATTTCCCGGTCAATCCCTGGTTGTGCCGTTGGCTACCCCCACGACCACCCCCACGCCGACTGTTACCCCTACGCCAACGACGACCCCCGGCCCGCCCCATCCGCCGCCGCTCCCCCTGACGCCGGTTGAGGGACAGGTGGTTACAGCCGATACTTTACTCTTCAACTGGACCGCGACCGACTGGCTGGCCGATGACGAATTTTATGTGCTGCAGCTCACCTGGCCGGATGGCTCTCAGACCGAGCACTGGACCCAATCGACGGCCTGGCGCGTGGCCAAAGAGCAGCGTCCCGCCGCCGGCCCCGTCACCTGGACGGTGACGATTATGCGTCGCACCGGCGCCTACCCCGATGGTTCTCCTGCAGGCGTGCCTGTTACCCAGCCGGAGCCGCCGCGCCCGGTTATCTGGCCCTGATGCCCGGCTTAACGGCGTAAGACCCATCACGCTAAAGGCAATTCCGAGAAACATGACCAGCTTTCCTACCGAATTGAGGCTCCAAAATGACAACCCCAATCGAACCCATCGTTATTTATTTATCTGACAGACTCCCGGCTTACCTGGACGATCTCCGCACTTTAGTCAGCATTGACTCCGGCAGCCAGCACAAAGCCGGGGTCGACGCGGTCAACGGCTGGCTGGCCGAACGGCTGGCCGGTTTGGGGTTTACGGTGGAATTTCAGCCCCAGAGCTGTGTTGGCGATAACCTGCTGGCGACTCGCCGGGGCAGCGGCCAGGGACGAATTCTACTACTGGGTCATAGCGATACCGTTTATCCTGTTGGAACGGCCGCCCGGCGACCGATGGTCATCACCGGCGACAAGATCTTGGGGCCCGGAACCTGCGATATGAAGGCCGGCCTGCTCAGCGGTCTCTATGCCCTGGCCGCGCTGGCCGAGATCGGTTTTGACCGGTTCGACAGCCTGACCTATCTGTGCGTGTCCGATGAGGAAACCGACCCCCGTTACTCGCCCCCTTTGATTCGCTCGGCCAGCCGCCAGGCCGACGCAGTGCTAACGCTGGAAGCAGCTCGCCAAAACGGCGACATCGTGACGGCCCGCAAAGGGGTGCAGTGGTACACGGTGGAAGCCTTTGGTCGCTCTGCCCACGCCGGCGTAGAGCCTGAAAAGGGACGCAATGCCATTTTGACCCTGGCTCATCATCTGGTGGCCCTGGAGCAACTGAACGGTCTGCGGCCCGGCGTTACCTTGAACGCCGGTTATCTGCAGGGCGGCAGCGACTTCCCCAGTATGGTGCCGGATTACGCCAAGATGCGGCTCGACCTGCGAGCCTTCAGCGCAGCCGAGCAAGAGGCGCTGGTCGACGCGGTCCGCCGGCAGTTGGCCCAACCGGTCGTGCCCGGCGTAACGGTCAAGCTGACGTTGGAGGAAAGTTCGGTCCTCCCACCGATGGAACGCACGCCCCAGGTGGCCGAGCTGGAAGAATTGGCTCGCCGGGCCGCCAGCGAACTTGGCTTTGCGGTGCGGGGGGCCAGTACCGGCGGCGCGTCCGATGCCAGCCTGGCGGCCGGCGAGGGGACGCCGGTGTTGGATGGATTGGGGCCTATCGGCGGCCTTGACCATGGCCCGGACGAGTATATCGAGTTGAGCAGCATTGCGCCCCGCACCGCTTTGCTGGCCAGGCTGATTATGGCAATTGCCCAATCGCGCTCATCACCCAATCTCCAGCCTGTTTGAAGCTAAAAGGTTGTTTATGCCGATGGACTGCCTTTTGCTCAACTGGCCGGCTGACAACTCTTTGACCCTCGATTACGCTTTCTGCGATTTGTCAGTATAATGTTATGACTGCCGGGTTGTGACCGGGGTTGCGGTTGGAACAGGTCAATCTTGAAGGCGGGGGGAAGTAATAGCCTTCACGGCAGCAAGCCTTCTATTTCGAGAAAGGAGAGATCAATGGATAGAATTTATGTAATGCAGCTTGTCCGATCATTTCAAGTGGGGGAACTCAGCCGGCGTGACTTTCTCAAAAGAGCCACGGCTGCGCTGGGCAGTGTGGCTGCGGCCAATATGTTACTGGCAGCCTGTAGTACATTTCCCAATCCAACTGCGCCGCCGGTGGTGCAAGAAGAAGCTGCCCAAGCTGACCAGCCCGCCGCCGCAACCGGGGCTGAGAGCGGCCTGATCGCCGAGATGGTCCAATATGCCGCTGCTGGCGGCGAAACGTTGATGGGCTATCTGGCCCGGCCGGCCGAGGGCGGCTCATATCCGGCCGTGGTGGTCATCCAGGAGTGGTGGGGCCTCGACGACCATATCAAGGAGCTGGCCCGGCGTTTTGCCGGTGAAGGCTTTATCGCCCTGGCCCCGGATTTGTATCATGGCGCTGTCACCACCGAGCCGGACGAAGCCCGCAAGCTGGTGATGGAACTGGACATGGCCAAGGCCGTTCAAGAAATCCGGCAAGGCATCGACTTTTTGCAGGCGCAGGAGAATGTTGCCGGACCTAAGGTCGGGGTGGTTGGGTTCTGTATGGGCGGCGGCCTGGTGCTGCAAACGGCTCTGGTCGAGGAGGATTTGGGAGCCGGGGTTGTTTTCTATGGCCGTCCGCTCGAGCCGGAGCAGGCTGCCCAGGTGAAGGCGCCGATCTTGGGCCTGTTTGGGGCAGAGGATCAGGGGATTCCGGTCGACGCGGTTCAGACTATGCACACCGCGTTCGATGAAGCCGGGATCACCAACGAGATGCACGTGTATGAGGGCGCGCCCCACGCTTTTTTAAACGATACCCGCGCCAGTTATAACGAGGCTGCCGCAGCCGACGCCTGGCCGCGGACCCTGGCCTGGTTCCGCACCTATCTGGGGGGATAAGCGGTGAGATTTGGTATTTTCAGGGCATCATCACGAGTTTAACGGCTCACCACCGGCAATGAAAATTTTTCACCCCCACCCTCACCCCTCCCCCGATTCGGGGGAGGGGCTAGGGGAGGGGGTATTTACAAAGGAGACGGACCCAGCCTGCGGCACGGCAACGATGAATGAAAATGGGGGTGAGGTAGCGGCCCTCTCCCCCAACCCCTCTCCCAATCCTTCGGCTTCGCTCAGGACAGGTTTGGGAGAGGGGAGTCGCTCAGCGACGGGGTGAGGGCTATTTACAAAGGAGGACAGTAACCCAAAATATGTCTACAAACAACCAGCCGCAACCCGGCACCCTGGCCGTTTGGGCCGGGGAAGAAGAGTATCTTTTGCAAGGCGCAACCCAGGTGCCGGTGGTCCACAGCGTCTCCTTTGGCTACCGCGATGTCGACGAGTGGCAGCAGGTTGCTCTGGGGCAGAAAGCCGGCCACATTTATAGCCGCAACACCAATCCAACCGTCCAGGTGTTTGAAGAGAAGCTGCGCCAGCTTGAAGGGGCCGCCGCCGCCACCAGCTTTGCCACCGGCATGGCGGCCATCAGCAATACCCTGTTCAGCCTGCTCTCGCCGGGCGACCGGGTGGTTTCGGTGAAAGATACCTATGGCGGCACCAACAAGATTTTCATCGAGTTTCTGCCCCGCTTTCAAATCGAGGTCACTTTGTGCGATACCACCGACCACGAGGCCATCGAAGCGGAGATCGCCAAAGGCTGCCGGCTGCTCTACCTGGAGAGTCCCACTAATCCCACCCTCAAAGTGGTCGACCTGGCCCGGCTGGCCCAGGCCGGTCATCGAGTTGGGGCAGTGGTGGTGGTCGATAACACCTTTGCCACCCCTCTCAACCAGCGCCCGTTGGAGCTGGGCGCCGACCTGGTGCTGCATAGCGCCACCAAGTTTCTGGGCGGCCACGCCGATGCTCTGGGCGGCGTTGTTTGCGGGCCAAAGGCATTGGTCGAGCAGATCTACCACTTTCGGGAAATCAACGGCGCTACCCTCGAGCCGATGTCGGCGTATTTGTTGCTACGGGGCATGAAAACGCTCCACCTGCGCATCCGCCGGCAAAATGAGAGTGCCCTGACCATTGCCCGCTTCTTGCAGGCCCATCCGGCGGTCGAGCAGGTCTTCTATCCCGGCCTGGAGTCGCACCCGCAGCACGATATCGCCCGGCGGCAGATGCGGGGCTTCGGCGGCGTGCTCAGTTTTATTCTCAAGGGGAATAACTTTGATGTGGTCCGTGCTTTTCTGCCCCGGCTGCGCTATGCCCACGCCGCGGCCAATTTGGGGGCGGTGGAGACTGTGGCCGGCCCTCCGGCCACAACCAGCCACGTGGAATGTACGCCGGAGGAGCGGGCGGCCATGGGCATCCCGGAGAGTTTGGTGCGCTACTCCGTTGGCATTGAAGAGGCTGAGGATTTGATGGCCGATTTGGACCAGGCCCTGGCCTACGTCGGTCACCCATAGCTGGGCGGCTGGTTAGTGCCCGCAGCCGCAGGCCCCGCCGCCACAGCCGCAGCCGCCGCCAAAACCGTGGCTGCCTGACCCCGCGGCGAAACTAGACTCGTGCGAGCCGGTGTGAGCGGCAAAGAGGGAGAGAACTCGTGAGGTCTTCATGCTCTCGCACTGTTTGCACTGTATCGGCTCATCCGCTTTGCTCATGGGTCGCAGAGTTTCAAACTTGGTTTGGCAATCGGCGCAGTAATATTCGTAGAGGGGCATAGGTACTCCTGAAATTTGGACTTCGATTTTTGGTGTATTATATCCTCAGGGCGGTAAAACGTAAAACGTGATGCGTGAAACGTGATGCGTGATCCATCGTTTCACTCTTCACCTTTCACCCTTCACGTTTCACTCTTCACCTTCCCCGCCTTAAACCTTCTGTTGTTTGAAATCAGCCCCATCAAAGCCGAGCAGCACCGCCTGGTCGTCGATGACGGTTTCCAGCCGCACCGGCCGGTTCCAGATGCGCTGGATATTGCGCATGGTGTCGCGGGCATAATCATGTTTGAGTTCAACGCCCTCATAGCGATGGCGCAAATACAGTTCGCCTCGATTTTTGTAATTGCCGTCTTCCACGGTGATGAACGGCTGCCCAAAGTTGGTCAATTGCCGCAATAGCTTCTCTTTGACCTCTTTGAAATCTCGGGAGGCGATCTGGTACAGGTTTGAGTTGCGATTGTAGCGATAGGTGAACAGCAGTTGTTCCTCCACAAACTCCGGCGTTAGAAATTCGTCAATAAACGTAACATCATTATAGAGCCGGCGCACCTCAAATAGCTTGGCCCGGCCCAGGCCAAGCTGCCGGTCCCAGCGCTGTTTGAGCTGAATATCGTCGCACTCGTCGTACTCCTTGCCAAATTGGCCCCTGTCCCAGCGCTCCTCGATGTGGCGGAACAGCTCCAGCCCCAACTTGTAGGGATTGAGCTGGCCGCGCCCGGCGGCGACCACCCCGGCGTGATGGTCGGCAAAACTGATCAGCTCTGAGTCCTCCATCGCTTTTTCGGTCATGATTTTGCTGTGCCAGTAGGAAGCCCAACCCTCGTTCATAATCTTGGTCATGCCCTGCGGGGCGTAGTAGTAGGCTTCGTCGCGAATGATTTCCAGGATGGTATGCTGCCAGCGGGCCAGCGGGGCATAATTCAGCAGGAACAGCAGGATATCTTTCTGCGGGTTTTCCGGGAAACGACGGGCTTTTTGCTGTTCGGCCTCGATTTTTTGGCGCTGTTCCTCCAGAAACTCCGGCGGGTTGATGTAATTCCGCATGTAGTCCCGCTCCACTTTGAAGCCTTCGACCACCGGCCCAACCACCTCCTCTTCAACTACCGGCTGCGGCGTTTGCGCCTCCGGTCGCTTAATGTAGGGGGCGTGGTAGTCGATCAGGTTGTCCAACGACAGGCACACATCCACAAATGCTTCGACCTGCTCGTAGCCAAAGCGATTGATCAGTCGCTGAATCCGGCTGGCGTGGTTGGCCATTTCGTCCAGCATTTTACGGTTGGTGTGGGCAAACCACATATTGTTCTTGAAGAAGTCGACGTGGGCGGTGACGTGGGCCATCACCATCTTCTGGGTGACCATCTCATTGCCTTCCAACAGGTAGGCGTAAGCCGGGTTGGTATTGATGACCATCTCATAGATCACGCTCAGGCCATAGGCATACCCTTTGGAAAGCTGGTTGTACTCCATTCCAAAGCGCCAGTGGGGATAGCGGATCGGAAAGCCGCCCTGGGCCGCCACCTCGTACAGGGTCTCATAATCCAGCACTTCAAAGATGATCGGGTAAAAATCCAGGCCGAAATCTTGGGCATACCTTTCGATATTTTCCCAGGCGGCCTGGAGTTCGGGAGTCAGTTGGGTCTTTTTCATCGCAATTATCTACCTTGCCCAGGTGACCGGCACTTTTAAAGTGCCGGTCACCTTTGTGACGGCCACCTTTCTTAACGTCCCTTGCCCAAAAAAGCCTTGATCGAGTCGTAGATGTAATCTCGCCCGGCAATCTCGCTGATGACCAAATTCTCCTCCTCCTGCAGATGATACCGCAGTTCGTGGGCAAAGCTGCCGGAGCCGTATGGGCTGCGCACCTGGCCGTAACAGAACTGGTTGCTCTTGGGAATCAACTCGTCTTCCAGTAGCGTCACGCAGATATCGGTATCGCCGTCGCCCCAGTTGTCGCCATCACTAAAGTGGAACGGGTAGATGTTCCACTCCTCCGGCGAGTAGCGCTCATCGATGATCTGGTTGCACAGCTTATAGGCGCTGCTAATCCGGGTGCCGCCGCCTTCGCGCAGCCGGTAAAAAGTCTCCTGATCGACTTCTTTGGCCGCGGCGTCGTGTACCAGGTAGCAGATCTCGATTTTCTGGTACTGGCTGCGCAGCCAGGTTTCAATCCAAAAGGCAGTCAGGCGAACAATCTCCTTCTGCTCCCGGCCCATCGAGCCGGACACATCCATCATGTAGATGATAACGGCGTTGCTTTCCGGCCGCGGCACCTCCGACCAGGAACGGTAGCGCATATCTTCCCGGATGGGCACAACCACCGGCTTCACCGGGTCATACTGGCCGGTAATGATCTGCCGCCGCAGGGCCTCTTTGTAGGTCCGCTTGAAATGGCGCAGACTGTCCGGCCCCACCCGCCGGATACGGTTATATTTGCTTTTCTCGCTGATGATATTCTTGGTGCCGCGCGGCTGGATGTTGGGCAGTTCCAGCTCTTCGGCCATAATCTGGGCCAGCTCTTCCAGGGTCACATCCACTTCCAGGATATGCTCGCCCGGCTCGCTGCCGGCCTGGCCCTGGCCCGGTTGGGGATCGCCATGCCCAATCGGGTCGCCGACATCGCCCTCACCCTGGCCCACGCCGCCGGTCTGTTTGCTGCCATAGCGGAAGTGGGGAATGTCGATTTGGGGAATGGGGATACTGACCAGCCGCTTACCCTGCCGGCCAATCAGTTCCCCTTGCGACATATATTTGCGCAAATCTTTCTTGATCCGGCCTCGCACAATTTGCCGGAAACGGTTGAGGTCTCGTTGAATTCGTTGCATTGATCCCTAGAATTTGCGAATGGGCGAATCTGCGAATGGCGAATTTGCGAATGGGCGAATAGTGGCTAACACCTGCTGTTCATTCGCCATCCGCTATTCGCCATTCGCTATTCCGTCGCTTCGCCCCGGGCAAAGATACTGGCCACATAGTTCAGCACGTCGGTGGCGCTTTGCTCATTGTAGCCAAAGTTCTTCACCAACCGGGCCTTGACCACGTCGATCTTGTCTTGCGTCTCTTTATCGATCACCTGGCTCACCAGCGAGGTCAGCTTGATGCTGTCTTTCTGATCCTCAAACAGCTTCAGCTCCAGGGCTTTGTGCAACCGTTCGTTGGTGCGATAGTCAAAGGTCTTGCCCTCGATAGCCAGGGCGCCGATGTAGTTCATGATCTCGCGGCGGAAATCATCCTTGCGGCTGTCCGGGATGTCGATCTTCTTCTCGATGCTGCGCATCAGCCGCTCGTCCGGCTCCTCGGCCTGGCCGGTGAACTTGTTGATCACCTTCTCTCGCTGGGTATAGGCTTTAACGTTGTCGATGTAGTTGGCGCACAGCCGCTTGATGGCTTCCTCGTCGGCGCTGATGGCCCGCTGCACTTCGTTCTTAACGATTTCGGTGTACTCATCTTTAACCACGGCCAGCAGGTCGCGGTAGTGCTGCCGGTCTTCCTCGTTGGTGATCAGGGCATGGTTCTTTAAGCCCGACTCCAGCTCGTTGAGCACCATAAACGGGTTGATGTAACCGTTTTCCTGGTACTTGACCAGGGCGTTGCTGATCTTGTCCTGCACGTAGCGGGGGCTGATGCCGGCCATGCCTTCCCGTTGGGCCTCTTTGTGCAGCTCTTTCACGTTATCCTCGGTGAAGCCGGGCAGCGTCTTGCCGTCGTACAGCTTGAGCTTTTGCAGCAGGGTCAGGTTGGCCTTTTTCGGCTCTTCCAGCCGGCTCAGCACGGCCCACATGGCCGCCATCTCCAACGTGTGGGGGGCAATATGGACCGGCACCTTTTTGTGGTTGAAATCTCGCTCGTAAATCTTGATCTCGTGCTTGAGCTTGGTAATGTACGGCACGTCGATGCGGACGGTGCGATCCTTGAGCGCCTCCATGAACTCGTTATTTTCCAGGCGGCGATACTCCGGCTCGTTGGTGTGGCCAATGATGACCTCGTCGATATCGGTTTGGGCAAACTTTTTGGACTTGATCTTGTGCTCCTGGCTGGCCCCCAGCAAGTCGTACAGAAAGGCCACATCCAGCTTGAGCATCTCGATGAATTCGATGATGCCCCGGTTGGCGATGTTGAACTCGCCGTCAAAGTTAAAAGCCCGCGGGTCGCTGTCGCTGCCGTAGATGGCAATCTTGCGGTAGTTGATGTCGCCGGTCAGCTCGGTCGAATCCTGGTTCTTCTCGTCTTTAGGCTGGAATGTGCCAATCCCGATCCGGTCCTGCTCGCTGAACACCAACCGGCGCACCTGCACGTGGCGGATCATCCGGGTCCAGTCACCGTCGTAGCGGCGCATCAGCTCCCGGTAATGGTAGCGGCAGGCCGGGCACAGATCGCCGCTGAGACGGATCTGTTCTTCGGCCGGCCAGCCTTCATTGAGCCGCGCCAACAACTGCTCCCGCATCTCAGGCGGCACCAGGTGGAGCGGCTCCTCGTGCATCGGGCACGGTTCCCATTCCGGCTCCAGCCCTTCTCGCACCCCGACCATTTTGGAGGGATCAGGCAATTTGCCGTCTTCCGGCAGGTCGCCCATAAACCAGCTAAAGGTATACATGGCCCCGGCGTCGGTGCGGCTGTAATGCTCCAGGCCTCGTTTCAGGCGGCGGACAATGGTGCTCTTTGACGAACCGACCGGCCCGTGTAATAACAGCACCCGCTTTTCGGTGCCGTAACCCTGGGCCGCCGCTTTGAAAAAGTTGACCAGCCGCATCAGGGGGATCTCCAACCCGAAGATGGCATCGTCGCTGTCAAAGCTGGGGTCGCTAAAGAATTTGTAGCGGATGAGCTTCTTTTTGGCGTCCTCAAACTCTTCGACGCCGTAGCTCATGATCATATCGTAGAGCCGTTGAAAGGCATTGCGGGTTACTTTGGGGTTCTTCGCCACCATATCCAAATAATCTTGAAAGGTGCCGCGCCAGTTCAACGCTTGAAATTGTTTCTGATCTTGCATCTCGCCCAACAAATTGAGCAGAGAGGCTCCGTCTGTCAATGGCATAGTATCTCCTCCTGGCAACGATTGACGTTGCACTAACCATTAATTCCTTTGAGCCGTTTAGCCAAAACAACCAAATGAGACCATTTACATATAACTTAAGTATGACCACTGAAAGCCAAAACCCATCCCTATTCAATTGTTGCTGTGGCACTGAATCTCGTGGTTGAAACCTGGGCCTGGTATGTCAAGTGAGTTGAGACACGCCGTTGTGTCAGATGGCGTCCTGACACGTACCCGGATTTCGGTGAGAGTTTAGGAGGAAGGTTGAGGCAGAACCTACAAGGACGCTCGGTTTCTATTGGAACGATCTTCCCCGTGACCGGCACTTCAAAAGTGGCGGTCACCTGATGCCGGTCAGCCAAACTCTTGTTTTGTTCCGTTTAGTCGCCAAGTAATAAATATTCTAGCCGGAAATCAAAATTTTTCAAACCCAATTCGATGTTACTTTTTGGTCATTTTTTGTAGGGGTCAGGATGATATTGAACAGTTGGAGTCGAGGCTTTAGCCGGTAATTTAGCCCTGGAACCGGCTGAAGCCTCGACTCCAGTGGTATACATTTTTCCCCGGTGTTCAAAATGTTATTGACCCTTACACTTTTTGGTCATTTTTGCCAACGGTGACCGGCGTTTCCAAAGCGCCGGGCGGTCCCTTGGTTCCGGTTTGAGCCGTGGCTATATTATGTTATATGACAATAGAGGCATTTCCTTCATAAATCGGTCTATCGCCGCCGTGTCCTATAACACTTTCATATGACTCACATACGAGACGCATAAGAGACGCATATGATCCCAATACGACTTCACTACCGGACACTTTTTGAGGAACACAGAGTTTCACAGAGATTTCGCCGAGGTTCACAGAGAATTGATGAGAAAAACGGTTTTTGAGATTAAATTAATAAATTAATACCACTCTTCAATATCTCAGTGTAGCTTTGTGCCTCCTCCGCTCCCTCTGTGTAACTGATTTGGCCTTTTCATAAAAAAGTGTCCGGTAGCAAGAATACGACTAAATTACCCCTATGTTGGCAAATCCTTGGTTCAGTTTTATTATCATTGAGAGATCAGGTGACCGGCGCTTCCAAAGTGCCGGTCACCTGATGGCGCTTCCAAAGTGCCGGTTGCGTGACAAAATAGCAACCAAGAGGCCCTGTATGACCCCCCAGGAATTTGTGCGCAAGTGGTCTAACCTCCAGCCCGGACAAGTGGCCCTATTCCAACTACCTGGAGTGGATCGAGGCCCGGCCGGGTACTCTGATTGATCGCGCTTTTGTCGACGGCCTTTTCCCCGACCGTGACCAATACCGGCGCTTTGTGCAGGACTATCTGGTCTCCCGGCGTTTGCCGGACGAGTTGGAGCAATATTTGAGTTCCTTGTAAGAGCAGGTTCGCCGCGGACCGGTCACCAAGACCCTGATCCTGGCTACCGGCAGCGTTCGGGCCAAAGCCATTTACGACCGGGCCAAGCGCACTTACGACGGTCTCAAAGCGGGCCGTCCCCTGGCCGATATCATCCACGACTTTGAGCAGGAGCGCCAGGCCAAGGTGGAGGCCAACGCTTCCGGCGGCTTCAGCGCCATGTTCAACCAGGATATCAAGGTCAAGTTCCTGAAGATGGCCGGGGCAGCCCGGCGCAGCGGCGGCTTTGTGGAAACCTATTGGAGCTTTGACGCCGACATTGACGTGGAGGTGAGCGTTAACGGCCAAACCCACCGCTTTGAAGGGCTGGCCCACAAGGTCATCCCCGATGCGGTGTTGAACAAGAAAGCTGAATTGAACTTCCCCATCATGTTGGCCGCCGCGGCCATCCAGGAGATGCAGTATGTGGGTCACTCCATCATCAATGTGGTGGTGCCCGCGGCCGTAGTTGCGGCGATGGGCTTGATGGATTGGCAAGAAGCCGGCAAGGAAGTGGAACGGGTAGCCGACCAGACCCGCACCATTCCCGGGGCCAAGGAGAAGGCTCGCGAAGTGGCCCGGCTGGCCGCCAGAATGATGCGCGACTGGGCCTAGCCAGTTTAGGTGACCGGCGCTTTTTCTCGAGTTTTCTCGTTCCCAAACTCAGTTTGGGAACGAGAAAATAGCGCCGGTCATTTGCCGGTCAACTGTTGGTCAGTCAGGTGACCGGCACTTCTAAAGTGCCGGTCACCTGCCAGTTTCTTTTGAGGATAACCTCAATGTTAGCTATGGTAAATGTCGACAACATTGCCGGCGACATCCTGCCCTACATCATCGATAATATTCTGGAGCTAGGGGCCAGGAACGTCCACTGTATCCAGGCGCTAACCAAAAAGGGGCGGCTGGGCTATTTATTCCTGATCGATACCGACGAGGAGCGCCTGGACCCGATTGCCGACTTTCTGGCGCTGGAGGTCGGTAGCCTGGGCATGCGTGTTCTGGAGAATCAACATCGCCGCTATGATTACGTGATCCAACCGGTCCGGCTGTCTATTCAGGCTGAGGAGGACCTGCCCCCCGTTTGTGAGGCCATCATCGACGTCAAATTGATCGTTGACGAAAAAGGCGATATCACCTCGGCCCGGGCCGAATACCGCCACGTCGAAGCGGCCTGCCGGGAACTGCGCCGCCGGGGCTGCCACATCCCCTTCCTGGAATTAAAGGCTCGCGCCGAACTGGCCGCTCTCGAACAATACGCCCCCCATCGCCATAACATTGTGGTTGAAGCCGCGCCCCCGGCGGATAAGAAGTGACCGGTATGAAAGAGACCGGCACTTCCAAAGTGCCGGTCTCTTCAATCCAAAGCGCCGGTCACTTGACGGGCAGATAAATCTCCCATTCCCCCTGCTCCTCCACCCAATTCCCCAAAGTCGACCCAAAATAGTGAATTTCCATCGGATAGGCCAGGCGCCGTCTCGATTGCGGCAGCCAGGTCTGGTAGATGTAATCCTGCGTTAGCGGCAGATCGCCCCAATCTCCCCGGTGGATAAACCGGGCATAGGTCAACGGCGGCATCTCTTTGACCACCAGGGCAGAACCGGCCACCTTCAGCGAACCTTTTTCAATCCCGGCCAGGTAAAAATAACCGCTCTGTTCCCAGTCCGGCGGGTACCAGGCCAGGCCGTAGAAGTTGCCGCCAAGATCAAGGCTGGTTAATTCTTGAGCGAGCATGGCCCACAGTTGACCTATCACGGCCGGGTCAGTTCGAATCAGGCTCATCACCCCGGCGATCTCAAGGCCCGCTTTTTCTACTACCACCGGTTTGAGGTAACTCCCCTGGTGCAGGTGCTCCAAATGGGCCAGGGTTAGCCTGGAACGCAAGCGATGTCGATCGAGACGGCCGGCCTTGCGCCACTGCTGCGGCTGGGTGGCAAACATCCGTTTGAAGGCGCGGGCAAAGGTTTCGGGGCTGTTGAATTGGTACTCGCCGGCAATGTCGATGATCTTCTGATCGCTGGCCAGCAGCGCCCGGGCCGCCTCCGTTAGCCGCCGGCGCATCAGGTAATCATACGGCGTGTGGTGGCAGACGGCGCTAAAGGTGCGGCAGAAATGGTAGAGGGAATAACCGACTGCCTGGGCCATGGCCGCCACAGTGATCTCCGCTTTGAGATGATCTTCAATGAATTCGACCGCCTGAACCATAGTTGTGATATTCGACATCGGCGGCGTTCAGCTAATCGGCACGTACACGTCTATTTCCGACTCGTCCAGCCGGTCAAGCCCTTTGAAACGTTGATCATAATATTGAAAATTGTAAGGATAGGCCGCCTGGTAGCCCGAGCCGGGCAGCCATTCCTGATAGATATAACGGGGCCAATCGCTGTTGATCTGCTGGCCGCGCAGGGTGAAGACGGCGTACTGGGTTGCCGGTAATATTTTCAGCAGCAGTTCCACCGGCGCCGCCTCTAGCCTCTCGATTTCCAGCCCGACAAAGACTTCAAAGTGGCCTTTGGCCGCGGTCTCAGGGTGTTCAACGTGGAGTTCATAGCCCACATCCGGCTTGAGATGCTTGAGCGAATCGCCGCGCTCAGCCAGATAAGCCATCAGGCGATTCCATAGCCGGCCAATTTCGTTCTCTTCCGTCCACTCACTGCTTGCCTGAAACGGGTCGCCAAAAAAGCTGAAGCCGATCAGCATAATCTGACCCCGCTCAATGATGGTTGGTTCCATACTGTTTGCCTCGATTTTTGTTCTTATTATAAACCAAATGGCTCATCTCAAGAACAAATGACCGGCGCTTTTTAAAGGGCCGGTCACTTACAAATACACAAACACAAACAAGTGACCGGCACTTTCAAAGTGCCGGTCACTTACAATAGAACCGATTTTTTAAAAGGCCAGCTTATATGCCTCCTCCAGCCACTCGGGCCAGTGGGATAGCCAGGCCGGGATTTGGGCGTTCTTCACCCGGTCCGACACCGGGAAGTAGGCTTTGAGATCGACCACGGGCGTGCCGTCGTCGGCGTCGATATATTCCAGCCGCACCAGTCCCTGCTCCTCATCGATCTCTATGATCCTGCACACAGTGGTGGCAATGGGGTTGGGCCGATATGGCGCCCGGCAGGCGAACACTCCGGTCAGTTGGTCTTCGGCGTAGGGCGGCCTGGTCTGCAACAGGCTGCGACTTTGCTCGTTGTCGTGCTGATCCGCCCACCACAGCACGATGACGTGGCTGAATTGATCAAGCTGCTTCAGCGCCGGTCGAAAAGGGGCGGCAATCTCCACAGAGAAACTCTCCCCGGAGTTACGTACCGAACCGATGGGATAGAGCTGGAAAGCCTCGGCTTTGTTTGGGGATACCATTTTTTCCTCCGATTTCATATAGTTGGTAGAACTGAGTTGAGCACAGCATATTACAACCGGCCAGATTTTGCTTGATGTTGCTTGCTCGATTTGCCCGGCGCAGGGCCGTTTTTTGCAGCCGACTTGACCAATCTTGCGGTTCTGTGGACCAGACCTTATACTGGTCACAAACCAAAGCGCAGGTAAACAAATGAAATTCTTGGCCATCGAACACGAACTCCCCGGTGTTACCGCCACCGACTTCACGGCTGACCTGAAAAAGGCCGAGGCGGCCAAAGCCTGGGAACTCTATCAAGCCGGTTTCATCCGCGAGCTATACTTCCGCCAGGATTACCCAGCCGCAATCTTGATATTGGAGTGCGTCGATGTGGCCGAGGCCCAGCGGATACTCAACCTCCTTCCTCTCGTCGAGGCCGGGCTGATCACCTTTGACCTCATCCCGCTCATCCCTTACCCTGGCTTCGCCCGCCTGTTTGCCGATCCGGCTTGACAATCCCGACCACTGACCACAACCGCCAACTGACCACTGACTACTGATAACTGATGACTGATGACTGACTTATTTTCCGAGGATGTAGCCCTATGACTCTGCCCAAAGACAGCCTGGTGCTCTATAAAAACCGCCCGGCGCTGGTGGAACAAACCGGCGACAAGCTGGAACTCCGTCTGGAGGATGGCAAATCCCTGAAAGTGCGGCCCAAAGATGTCACTCTGCTTCATCCCGGGCCGCTCCATAGCCTGAGCGATCTCCAACCGTTGTCGGGTGAGGTCAAAACGGCCTGGGAACTGCTGGCCGGGTCGACCACTACCCTGGCCGAACTGGCTGAGTTGATCTACGAAGAATACACCCCGGCCACGGCCTGGGCGACCTGGCAGTTGATCGATGACGGCCTCTATTTTCGGGGGACGCCCCAAGAGGTGGTGACCGCCTCAGCCGCCGAGGTCGCCGCAGCGCAGGCGGCTCGCCAGGCCAAAGCGGCCGAGGCCCAGGCATGGACCGGCTTTCTGGAACGGGTTACAACCGGGCGGTTTGAGCCGGATGATGCTCGCTTTTTGCGCGAAGTCGAAGAGCTGGCCCTGGGCCGGCAGTCCAAAAGCCGGCTACTGCGGGAGTTGGGCCGGACCCAAACCCCGGAGAACGCCCACGCCTTGCTGCTGGAGCTGGGCTATTGGGCTGAAACCGTCAATCCTTACCCAATTCGGCTGAACCTGCCCACCGAGCCGCCGGCTATCGAGTTGCCGCCGCTGCCCGATGAAGCCCGGCTCGACCTGACCCATCTGCCCGCCTTTGCCATCGACGACGAGGGCAGCCAGGACCCCGACGATGCGCTTAGTTTGGATGGTCAGCGTTTGTGGGTGCACGTGGCCGACCCGGCGGCATTGGTCACCCCCGCTAGCCCGGCCGATCTGGAAGCCCGGGCCAGGGCGGCCAAGCTCTATTTGCCGGAAATGAGCGTCCCGATGCTGCCGTCGCAAGCAACCGATTTGCTGGCTCTGGGCCTGGCCGACATCTCGCCGGCCCTCTCCTTTGGCCTCGATCTGGGGCCTGCCGGCGAAATTCGCGGGGTCCAGATTGCGCCCAGTTGGGTCAAAGTGACCCGCCTGACCTATGAAGAGGCCGAAGCCCGGTTGGATCAGGCCCCGCTGCGCAGCCTCTACCGGCTGGCGGCGGACTATCAGGCCCGGCGGCAGGCCAATGGGGCCATCTCGATTGATCTACCCGAGGTCAAAATTCGCGTAGCCAATGGCGAGGTCCTGATCCGGCCGCTGCTGCCGCTCAAAAGCCGGACCCTGGTGCGGGAAGCGATGCTGATGGCCGGTGAGGCGGTGGCCCGCCTGGCCGTGCGCGAGCATATCCCGCTGCCGTTCACCTCGCAAGACGCGCCCGAGCCGGTTGACGAGTTGTCGGAGGGATTGGCCGGGATGTACGCTCGCCGGCGGCTGATGACCCGCAGCCAGTTGACCACCGCGCCGGCGCCTCACGCCGGCCTGGGTTTAGACATCTACGCCCAGTTGACCAGCCCTCTGCGCCGTTACCTGGATTTGGTGATGCACCAGCAGTTGCGGGCTTACCTGCAAGGTCGTCCGTTGCTTGATAGCGGGGCGATGTTAGAACGAGTCGGCGCGGCCGAGGCGGTGACCGGCAGCGTGCGCCAGGCCGAGCGCCTGGCCAACAAACATTGGACCCTGGTCTACCTGCGCCGGCAGCCCGGCTGGCAGGGGCGGGGGGTGGTCGTGGAAAAGCAGCGGTCGCGGGCGACCGTGCTGATCCCTGAGTTGGACCTGGTTACGTACCTCCACTTGAGCCAGGATTTGCCATTGAATAGCGAGGTCGGCCTCACCTTGCAAGAAGTCAATTTGCCGGAACTGGAAGCCTATTTCATACGTCATTTGTCGTAGCGCCGCTCAGTCATTTGTCTCGCTGCCGGCGACCGGGAAAACCATCTTTTGTCTCAGCCGCAATCTGTCTGGCCGCCGATGTGTTCAGCGCCGGGATGTGTTATCCTGAGGCTGAGGATAATGATCCGGAAGTGCCGGTCGCCTTGAGTCTGTGGACAAAGGAGAAGGCGCAATGACAATGACCCGTAAAGTTTTGAATCTAACTATCAGAGTTGGTCTGTTTGCCGTAATTCTGACGCTTGGCACCATGACCGCCCTGACCATGGGGGAAACGCACGGTCTGGCCCTGGCCGACCTGTCGGACGCGGCGGTGCAGGCGCTGGTTACGTCGGCTGGAAGCGAGGTGTTGTACACCGCCCTCGCCGGCGGTATCCAGCCGGCCGGCATCTATCGCAGTGAAGATGGCGGGCAGACCTGGCAGGTGGTGAGTTCCGGGCCGGGAGCGGCGATTGCCAGCTTAACCCTTGCTCCCGATGATAGCCAAACCCTCTATGCCGGAACTACCGGCGGTCCGGTGGGGATTACGAACAATGTCTGGCGCAGTGAGGACGGCGGGCAAAGCTGGCGCAACTTCAGCTTGCCGCTGCCGGCCAGCCCGGCCCGGCTTGTGCCGGCGGTCACGGCTGTGGCCGTCGATCCCACTCGACCGGAGCGGCTTTACGTGGGCACCGCCGGCCAGGGGGTCTATCGCTTTGAGGTGGGTCAGGTTGGTTACGAATTGGTAGGCGGCCTCACCCTGGCTACGGCCCACGTTAAAGAGTTGGCGGTTAGCAGCGACGGCCAGCTTTATGCCCTGACCAATGGCGGGCTGTACGTGAGCCGCGGCGATAGCTGGCGCCGGCTTGAAACAATCCCGGAGACGCCGGTCAGCCTGGCCGTGGCGCCGGGCAATCCGCAAACACTGTATGCCGGCGGACCGTCCATGGGAGCCTATCGCTCGCAAGATGGCGGCCAAAGCTGGGAGTCGATTAGCGCCGGCCTGGGCCTGACGCCGGGCGCCGCTCTGCGGGTTACCGCCCTGGCCGTTGACAAAGAGAACGACCAGCATCTGCTGGCGGCCACAGCCTACGGCCTGGGCAGCCAACTGGCCCCCGGCAGCCTGTATGAAAGTTACGATGGCGGCAATAACTGGCGCAAAGTCACCGAGCTAGACAGTCTGGTCAATGAATTGACCCTCGACCAGCGTATCACCCACGCCGCTACCGCGGCCGGCCTCAAACGCTATAGCGATGGTGAAGCCAAAGCTGCGCCGCCGCTGCAACGGCTAACCAATCCAACCGGCATCCAACTGCTGGTGCTGAGCCTGACCGTTGGCCTGGCCGGCCTGGTTCTGGTTGGCCGTTTGGAGTGGCTGCTGAAACGGCTGCGGGGTACCTCATAACCGCCCACGGTCGCTTGAAACGGCGATTATTCATTCAGTATCAGTAGATCCGATTTCTGGATAGCAGGGACATCCCCCCTCTGTGGGTGGGCATGGGGATGCCGCCTATGGTAAATCCGGGTCTACTGAGTATAATTTGATGATGGCCCGGCCCACTAAAAACAAGTTGATTAAGCTAATTCCAGTTTTGACCAATTTTATCATTAGCCTTACCAGTATGCTTGTAACGCTGGTTTTGCTAGAAATAGCTGTTAGAATTGTGACGCCTTTTCCTGAAGGTTCAAGATATTCGACCGCTACGGGCTGGCATGGCAAGCCTGACGAAGAGAGGGCTTTTCGGACCGATAATTATAGACACACGATCAAACGAAATAGCCGGGGTATGCACGATATTGAACGCACCCAGGCTAAATCTTCCGGCGCTTTTCGAATTATGATGTTGGGGGACTCTTTTGCAGAGGCGCAACAGGTTAACAGCAGCGAAACAGCGCGTTATGTGTTGGAAGATTTATTGAATCAGAGTCAATCAGCCAAACAGTTTGAAGTAATCAGTGGCGCGGTGGGCGGTTGGGGAACCGGCCAACAGCTTGTTTATTATCGCACCGAGGGGCGACTTTACCAGCCAGATTTGGTTTTGTTGATGTTTTACCTGGGTAATGACGTGACCGACAATTTGCCCGTTCATCGACAAACGATTGACGGTATCACTTCTTATGCGCCCTATTTTCCCATTTGTAACGGCCAATTAGACCCTGATCCCTGGTACTATGCGCCGGGACTGGCGCCGGTCAGGAACGAATGTCCGTCCCCATATAAATTGCTGACCAACAGGATGAGCAGGCTCTATCAAATTTCCCGCTTGTACACCCAGCTGGGATCATTTTTTAGCCTGCAACAAAGCAGTAATTTTCGTAGAGCCTTACCCTGGCCGCACCTTTACATACCTATTGATAACCAACAGTTCGACGAATTGTTTCCTGAGGAAAATGAAGTTCTTAATTATGGCTGGCAGGTAACATTTGGAATTATTAAACAATTGGGCCGGGAGGTGCAGGCCGATGGCGCCCAGTTAGCCGTTGTCCTCGTTGACCCGGCGGATACCATCGGCGCAGCCGTTCTGTCTGCCGATGAGCAACAACTGCGCCGTCAAGTAATTCCATTTCTGGGCGAAGCCCAGTTCGATGCGCCGGAGCGCAGATTTGTAGCAGAACTGTCAGATCAAAATATCAAGGTCTTGAACCTGCAACCTTTCTTCATTGAACGAACTGAAGCGTTGGCAGAGTCGCTTTACTTTCCTTATGACAAGCATTGGAACGTAGCGGGAAATCGCGTTGCAGCAGAGGCCATCTATTGTTGGTTAAATAAAAATTCAATGTTGCCATGATACTTGGGTTATTTGCTAATGTAATCCAAGTTGAACCCTCTGGCCTACTTGCCAAGAACTCTCAGTTGGAGGAGGAGGTCCAATGGATTTTCAACGAGGCGTTTACAGTGAGATTGTGCCGGACTGGATAATCTCGACCGGCGACGATGACAAGCGGCGGCCGGGTCAAGCTGATATCCGGCCTGAAAGGATGAGGCTCCATCGCTATCAGCGTTATCTGTTCCAGGTGCTGCTGGGCAGGGTTTCCAACAGGCCGGAAGATAGACACCTTTTTAGAGCCGTAGCCCTGGGCGCGCCGGTCAGTTTATGCCCGGCCGAGCTGGCTAATGGTCAGGGACCACAAACGTTTGTGCCCATCCTGCAACGGGTGGGTGATGACCGGTGGCAGTTGGGTTTGCCCGGTCAGGGCCGGTATGCTATTCTGATGGGCAGCATCGGGTTGGTGCTCCAGCAAGTCAAGCAGTTGTATTTTGAATGGGTTGAGGCGGAGATGATCGGTGCTTAGGTTTATACCGGGAGCGCTGCAGAAGATAAATAAGCGAGACCAGGCTGAGGACTCGCTGCCGGAGACGCAGCAGGTTCTGGCGACATTATTGAGTCACTTGCCCGGCATGGCCTACCGTTGCCGTTTTGACCGGCGCAGACCCATGGAGTTTGTGAGCGACGGTTGCCTGGATCTGACCGGCTATGCGCCGGCCGAAATTACCGGCGCAGTGCAACTTGCTTACGAGCAGCTTATTCATCCGGCCGACCGTGAGAGGGTTTGGCAGGAAATTGAGATTGCCGCGCCGGAGCGCCGCTCCTTCCAACTGACTTATCGCCTGGTGACCCGTTCAGGCGCAGAAAAATGGGTATGGGAGCAGGGGCGGGGCGTATTTTCAGCCGGTGGTGAACTGCTGGCCCTGGCCGGCTTCATTACCGACGCTACCGAGCGGATTGCCGCCTACCAATCTCTGGAACAGCGGGTGGCCGACCGCACCCGCGAGCTGGCCACACTCTACCAGGTTACCGCCGTTGCCAGCGAGTCGTTGAACCTGGAGACAATTCTGGAGCGGTCGCTGGCGCAGGTTCTGGCGGCGATGAATGTTGAGGTCGGGCTGATCCATTTGTTCGATGAGGTCAAAAAAGAGCTGCGCCTGGCGGCTCAACGCGGTCTGCTCCCCGGCGATGATTGGTTGCCGGCTAGCCTGGTTGAATGGGTGTTTGAGCACAAGCAGCCCCTGGTTACGCCTACCCCAGACAAGGCTCAAGCGGACCGGCCGGCGACGGAGATTAGCGGCGCTCCCTGGGTTAGCGTACCGATGCGCGCCAGAGGCCACGTGCTGGGCGTACTCTCTTTGATTGGACCGGCCGGCCATCATTTTGACGGCGAGGCGGTGACGCTGTTAGCCTCCATTGCCGACCAGGTGGGGGCTGCGGTGGAGAATGCCCAATTGTTTGAGGCTGAACGGCGGCAGCGTCGCCAGGCCGACACTCTCTTGCAAGTTACCTCGGTGGTGGGTTCCACCCTGGATCTGGAAGAGGTGCTGGCCCGTATTCTGGGCCAACTGGGCCGGGTAGTCTCGTATGATAGCGCCTCGGTGCAATTGTTGGAGCACGATAAATTACAGATCATTGCGGCCCGCGGCTTTGCCGACCCGGCTGAAGTGTTGGGCGCCACTTTTGCCCTCACCGAACCGCCCCAAAGTCAGGTGGTTGCTGCCGGTAAAGCCTTGAACCTGCCTGATGCGCCGGCCTTATATCCCCGGTTTCGCCGGCCGCCCTTTAGCCACATCCGCAGTTGGTTGGGCGCGCCGCTGCGGGTGCAGGAGCGGATTATCGGCATTATCGCCATTGACCGGCAGCAGCCGGGCGGCTACGACGAGGAGGAGGTCCGTTTGACCACCGCCTTTGCCGACCAGGCCGCCCTGGCCCTGGAAAATGCCCGGCTTTACCAACAGGCCGAGCAGTTGGCTGTGATGGAAGAACGCAGCCGCCTGGGCCGTGAGCTGCACGATTCCGTGACCCAATCTTTGTACAGTTTGACCCTGTTTGCTGAAGTGGGCCGGCGCTCGGTTGAGGCTGGCAATGTCGATGAGGCAGTTGACTACCTCAGCCGGTTGGGTCAGGTGGCCCAGCAGGCCTTAAGAGAGATGCGGCTGCTGGTCTACGAGCTGCGGCTGCCGGCGTTGGAAACTGAGGGGCTGGTGCGGGCTTTGGAGCAGCGCCTGGACGCGGTGGAGCGGCGAGCCGGCATCGAAGCCCGGCTGCTGGTAACCGGCAAGGTTGAACTGCCGCCTTCGGTTGAAGAGGGCCTTTACCGCATTGCTCAGGAGGCGCTCAACAATTCTCTCAAACATGCCGCGGCTTCGCTGGTAACGGTTCGCCTCAACGCCAGCGATGAGCTGATTGAATTGGAAGTGTCCGATAACGGCCAGGCTTTTGCGCCTGAAGATCTGCAGACCGGCGGCATGGGACTGCACAATATGCGTGAGCGGGCCGAGCGGCTGGCTGGCTCCTTTGCCATTGTGGCGATCCCGGGCCAGGGCGTCACCGTTAAGGTTTCTGTCCCCACCCGCCGCAGTTGGTCCCGGCCGTTGTTACCCATTGATCGATTCTCTGAGGTGTCGTGATGGCTGAAAATTTGCGGGTGCTAATTGTTGACGATCATGCCGTGGTGCGGGAAGGTCTGCGGGCGTTCATTAACAGTGAACCCGGTATGGAAGTGGTTGGTGAGGCCGCCGACGGCGTTGAAGCGGTCCGCAAAGCCCAGGCCCTCTCCCCGGATGTAATCCTGCTTGACTTGCTGATGCCCCGCAAGAGCGGCATCGAGGCGATTGGCGAAATCAAGGCCAACAATCCCGAGGCCCGCATCCTGGTGCTGACCAGCTACGCCGACGACGACAAAGTATTTCCGGCCATCAAAGCCGGCGCGTTGGGATATCTGCTCAAAGACTCCTCCCCGCAGGAGCTGCTGCAAGCTATCCGCGATACCTATCAGGGCGAGTCGTCGCTTCACCCCATCATTGCCCGCAAGTTGATCCATGAACTCAACCGGCCCACCGACTTGCCCCCCACCGACGAGCCGCTGACCGAGCGGGAGGTCGAGGTGTTGAAACTGGTGGCCCAGGGTTTGGCCAACAATGAGATAGCCAGAACCCTGGCCATAAGCGAGCGGACTGTGCGGACGCACGTCAGCAATATCTTGAGTAAACTGCACCTGGCCAATCGAACCCAGGCCGCCCTCTATGCCATCCGGGAAGGTTTAACCGGTCCCCAGCTTTGAACTGCACCCCACCTGACCCCTTAAACTATTCCACAATAAGGTTTTTATCGATTCTTTGGACCCTTCGTGTCCTTTGTGGTTCAATCCCTATTTGGTCGAAGATGGCTTGGCCAGGTTAGGTTTGAACCGGTAGTGATAGAGGTCCACCCGCATGAAGTGAGCTTGCTCGATCAGGTCGGCGTGTTGGTTGAGCCAGGCCCGTGTTAAGCCGCGGCTGTCCCACATTGCCTCTTCCGAGACCACCAGCCATAGATCGGTTAGACCGGCGGTTAAAGCCGTCATTTCGGTATGAACGGCCGCCTCGCTTTTGCCGTCGTTGGTCCAAAGCCCTTCCAGCAGGGTGTAATCAGCCGGGTAATAATAGTTCAGGGTATATTGCAAGTAGGGAATTTGGACCATAATCGTGGCCGGCGGCTGCGGCTGGCTGAGCAAATAGTGAGCGGCCGCCCGAAAGTCGGCTTTGATCGGTTGGCGCTGCTGCTGCCAGATGCCCAACAGGTTGAACATCAAGATCAGGCCCAGCCCCAGCGCCGCCAGCCCGCGCCAGTGTGGCCGAATAGAGTTAAGCCCGACAACGATGAGCAGGTAGAAGGCCGGGGCAATGTAAATGAGATAGCGATCCTCAAATACTGCCACCCGCAGGGAAATGAGATAAACAGTGAGAGCCGGCAGCAGCACCCACAGCGCCAGCAGATACCGGCTGCGGCGGGAAGTTGACCTTGATCCGGTCGTAGGCAGGGTCAAAAATAGACCGGCTAAGAACAAGAAGATATATAAGACCAGGGGGGTCAAACGGCCAAACCGGATCAGGCCGCGGCTGTAGAGCTGCAGCAGTAGGTGCAACTGCTCCGGTAAGGGGTAAAAGGGATGACCGCTGTGAAAGTCGGCCAGCAGTAGGGGAATTTGCCACAGGGCCAGGGGCAGATACGGCAGGGTCAGGCAGGCCAGGCTAACCAACCAGCCGCGCCATTGTTGGCGTAGCTGGTCACGGTATAGCCAGACCGCCGCCACATACACCAGCAGCATCAGGGGTGATAAAATGTGGATGTAAAATGAGAGGGTGGTGGCCACGGTAAAAATCAGCCACCACCTGGCCCCGGCTCCGCTCAAGGCTTTGAGGTAGGCGATAAAAGCCAGCGTTACCAACAGCAGCAAAAGGGTATACATTTTGGCTTCCTGGCCGTACCAAATCAGGTAGGGCGAGGTTGCCAGCAATAGACCGGCCACAAGGCCGACCCGGCGGTTCAAGCCCATTTGGCGGGCCAGGATATACCCCAGCGGCGCGGCCAGCGTGCCGCACAGCGCAGCGGGGTAACGCAGGGCAAACTCCGAGTCGCCGGTTAAAAATCGCCAGGGACGGAGCAACAAAAAGAACAGCGGGCCGTTGTGGCCGGTCTGAAATAAACCGGTCACCAATTGCGGGAGGGGCCAATCGGAGAAACGGATGGCATCGACTTCGTCGCGCCACAGGCTTTGGCTGGCCAGCGTGGCCGTGCGCAATAAAAAAGCGACCCAGGTCAGCATCATAAGTAGGGGCCGGCGGGTCGCTTGGGGCGATTTTAAGAGAGGAGCGGCGTGGTTTCGGGCCAAGGCTAACTTCTTAGTTTTGGTGGGGACGACCGGTTAGAAACCTTCGTCTGGGGCCAGTTTGCTGCGTCCCCGGATGTATAGCACCAGCATAAAGATGGGTACCAACAGAAACAACATAACGCCGCAGCAGAGCCACAGATAGGCCCCGGAAACTACCACGGTGTCGATGAACTCAACTTGATCTAGAATGAAATTGGGAGATTCATCTGCGGCAACTGGCTGCTCCCGTTCGCGCCGATCCCGGTCGGACCGGCCGGTAGCTGGCGCTGGCTGCTCCTCAGTCATCAGGGGGGGCGAGTCTAATTCCTGGGCAGGGGGAACCGGCACGGCAGCATCAGCGGGCGGCTGGCCTTCAAGCAGTTGCTGCGGCTGGGGCTGCTCGATGGACGGCTGCTCGACAGGCGGTTGCTGTTCTGGGTCGGGCGGCTGCTCGACAGGCGGTTGCTGTTCTGGGGCGGGTGGCTGCTCGAAGGGCGGCACCTCGACCGGTGGTTGATTTTCCGGCAGCGGCATCACCGGTGAAGCCGGCGATTGGAACAAACTGTCGGCGGTAACGCTGGAATTGGCCAGCCAGAGCGAGATAAGAATTGACCCAAGCAGCAAAGCCACCAGACGGACCCCATTGCAGGTAAACAACTGGTGACCAGACTGAAGATATGGTCTGACCTTTGGTTTCGGTTTAGCCTGTCGGCCCATATAATCAAGAATCTCCTTCCCTGTTCGAATCGGGGCTGCTCCAATCGACCCGGAAGAATTGAACCTGTTCCCATCTTCCAGGCAATAGGGTTAGCCGGGCTATTATAGCAACGTTGGGGGGGTTATGCCAATGGCGCGAGGCAGTCTGGAGGGGAGGGCCGGTTAGCTTTGGGTGATCGACCGGGCGCAAAAAAATCGGCAGGAATATCCCCTTGCCGATTATCAGTCAACTCAGCTATTACAGGCCAAAGTGGTGGTTGGGCCGACCAATTCATTTACTTCAAGCAGTCGGCGGTCGAAGCGAAAGAGTATCGGGCCAGGCCGTCCCAATAAAAAACACCCAGCTATAAGCTGAGGCCGGTGAAGATTATCAAGCACCTTTGCCAGTTAAAGTACAAAGGCAGGTCCACCGGTGGTTGGGCTGGGTATGGCCAACATGCATAAACAGCCCAGGATGAGGACCGACAAAAATAAAAGGATGACCAGAATTAAGGCCTGCTGTTGGGAAAGGCCGCTCATGGCAACTACCCCCAAAAGATACTTTCCAAATTTAGCATAACATAAAATTGGGGATTGTCAAGCCGAAAAATGATATTCTTGACAGAGTTGGCAGGAAGTGATAGGATTGCAGCCGAAAGCAATGTATTGCCACCACCAGAGCAGCGCTTTGCTGCGAATCATATTTAGACAAGGAGGTCAATGTGGCTCAAAAATTTAAAATTACTTATGCAACGATGTCGGCCGACAACGAGGAATTGCAGTCTGCTTTTGATGAGGCTATTGCCAGGGTCAAATCGGAGTGGCTGGGGATGGAAGTCCCTATGTTTATCAATGGGGAGAAAGTTTACGCCGCTGAAAAGTTTGCCAGCTACAGTCCCATAAACACCGATCTGCTCCTGTGCACGGCCCAAAAAGGTACGGCCGAACATGCCCAGGCGGCGATTGCCGCGGCTAAAGCGGCCTTTTCCCAGTGGCGCAGAACTCCCTGGCAAGATCGAGTGGCTATCATCCGCAATATTGCCGAAAAGATCAGTGAACACAGCTTTGAACTGAGCGCCTTGATGATCCTGGAGGTTGGCAAAAATCGGCTTGAAGCGCTGGGTGAGGTCGAAGAAACTGCCGATTTGCTGCGCTACTATGCCGGTCAGATGGAGAAGAACAATGGCTATATCAATGAGATGGGTAAGTTGAACCCCAATGATCCGGCCGAGCACAACTACAGCGTTTTGTCCCCGTATGGGGTGTGGGTAGTGATTTCTCCTTTCAACTTTCCGATGGCGTTGTCTGCCGCGCCTGTAGCTGCTGCCCTGGTGACCGGCAACACGGTTGTTTTCAAAGGGTCATCGGATACGGCTTATGATGGCTGGAAGACGGCGGAACTATTTGCCGAGGCCGGGTTGCCGCCGGGCGTGTTCAACTACGTCAGCGGGCCAGGCCGTACGGTTGGCCAGGAGTTGCAAGACAACCCTGATATTGCCGGCTGGACTTTCACCGGATCGTATGAGGTGGGGATGAACGTGTTGAGGCAGGGTAGCTCCGGGCTTTATCCGCGGCCGGCGATTATCGAGATGGGCGGCAAAAACCCGACCATCGTCTCGAACACGGCGGATGTCAATAAGGCCGCTGTCGGGATCATGCGGGCGGCTTTTGGGATGGACGGTCAAAAATGCTCGGCCTGTTCGCGGGTTTACGTGCAAGAAGAAGTGTATGAACCTTTCAAAGCCAAGTTGATCGAGTTGACTAAGGCTATCAAGGTGGGTGATCCAACCGAACGGGCTACCTTTATGGGTACGGTCATCAACAAGAAAGCTTATGAAGATTATAAAAAGTACATGGCCCAGGCTCGCGCCGATGGCAAGGTTCTGGTCGGCGGTAATGTTTTGACCGAGGGTGAGTTTGCCCGGGGTTACTTTGTCGAGCCGGCTATTGTTGAGGGCTTACCCGAGGATCACGAGCTGGTGAAGACCGAACTATTCCTGCCCATTTTGCATCTGGCCAAAGTGAAAACCTTGGACGAAGCTATGAAACTGGCCAACGACACCCAGTACGGCCTGACGGCCGGCTTCTTTGGCGACGAGGTAGAATGGTTCTTTGACCACATTCAAGCTGGCACCACCTATGCCAACCGTATGGCCGGGGCCACTACGGGCGCCTGGCCGGGGGTGCAATGTTTTGGGGGTTGGAAAGGCAGCGGTTCGAGCGGCAAAGGTATTGGGGGGCTGTATACACTCCTCCTTTACATGCACGAGCAAAGTCGTACCATCATCGACTAGCTCTGCCGCCGCTTCTTAATTGGGGCGGTTCATCCGGCGATGGTCATAAGTTTATAAAAACCCCGGCTTTGACCGGGGTTTTGTTTATGTCACCCAAAACTGTAAAGATGGTGAGGTAGGGTTAGAACATAGCAAATGACCAAACATCTCGATACCCAAATTGTGTCCCGATTGCAAAATTATCTAGAGCGGTACCAGCCTTTTTACCTGGATTTACTGCGGCAGATGGTCGAGATCAACAGTTTCACGGCCAATCCGCTTGGCGTTAATGCCCTGGGCGACCTGACCGCGGCTGCCTTTGCCGAGCTGGGCTTCAGCGCCGAAAAGATTCAGTGCGCCAGGCCGGCCTATGGTCGCCATGTGGTGCTGACCAGACCCGGACGATCCGGCCCCAAAATCGGTTTGGTCTCTCATCTTGATACTGTTTTTCCCCCTGACGAAGAGATCGAAAATGATTTTCGGTGGCGGCCCGAGGGAGATCGAATATATGGGCCGGGAACGATGGACATCAAGGGCGGCACGGTTATGATTTATATGATGCTGGCGGCGCTGAAAGCGATGCTGCCGCAACTTTATGATGAGATCACCTGGATAGTTTTACTCAATGCCGCTGAAGAAACTATCGCCGAGGATTTTGGGCCGCTTTGTTTGGCTCGTTTGGCCAATCGGGCGTTAGCTTGTCTGGTTTTTGAAGCCGGTTACTTGGACAAGAATCTCAGTAAGGTAGTGATCGCCCGCAAGGGGATGGCCCTTTATCGCGTCACCGTGGCCGGTCGCGCCGCTCACGCCGGGAGTAATCATACCCGGGGTGCCAGCGCGGTGGTGCAGTTAGCCAAAACTATCCAGCAGATTGACGCCTTGACCGATTACGAGCGGCAGATCACTTTCAACATCGGGACGGTGGCTGGGGGAACGGTGCTCAATCGGGTACCCCACTTTGCCGTAGCCAGCGGCGAAATGCGCGCCTTTTCCCCCGAGGTCTACCAGCAGGGTCTGGCTCAACTGCTGGCGTTGTCTGAGCGGGTGGATACTTGCAGCCCTGAAGATGGGTATCCCTGTCAGGTGAATATCCAAATCATCGATCAAACCCCGCCCTGGCCGCCTAATCCGGCTACCGATCAACTGCTCCAGCTATGGCAGCAAGCCGCCGAACAGCTCAACCTCCAACTATTGCCTGAAGAACGGGGTGGTTTGAGTGATGGTAACCAGCTTTGGTCTTATCTTCCAACGATTGATGGTCTGGGGCCAGCCGGACGCAATGCGCATTGTTCCGAACAGAGCGCTGATGGCAGCAAAGAGCAAGAATTTGTGGTTCCGGCTTCATTTGTGCCCAAAGCGTTGTTGAATATCCTGGCCATTCTGAATTTGTTGAATCTCTAAAAACAAAGAGCTGAAGTTCGTATCCATTTTTGAGGTGGGGGGTTATCTTATTAGAGGCGGGCGAAGTGGTGATGACGCCTTGAATTGGGTAAAGAAAATTCATCGATAGGTAAATTTTTCCTATTTTGTCAAATTTCCTCTTCCATTTTGAATCATTCTGTGATATAATTTGAATATCCTTTTGGGTGCGATAATAATTTCAGCAAAGTTTAGTTGTTCAGGCTTGACCCACTTGTGGGAAGAGCCAAAAGGGGGTTGCCAGATGCAATTGCCAACCGTCTTTCGTCATGAGGTTAGTTCTCTACCTCCGATGTACACCTGGCCCCGGGCTGTGAAGCAAGTTTTGCTGGCTTTGTCGGTGTTGGTGGTGATAGCAGCCTATATTCTATTAGCCGGTGGCATTATCGCCATGTTGGCCGTTCTGGCCGAGCGGATGGGTAGTTGAATTTTTAAGATGTTGGGGCTAATTTAGCCGCAAGCCCGAATTCGAGCTAATAAAAAGGCGACGTGATGACGCGTCGCCTTTTTTCATGCCTGTCCTGGTTCAGAGAGGGGGTGACAGGGAGATAGAAAAATTTTAGGGAATCTCGCAAACTTTTTGGTTTTTTGGGAAAATTTTCTGAATATCTTGAAGTTTCGTTTTTTTGATTTTACCCCTATATGTTGTGGTTAATACTCATTAAATACCCCACATTTAGTGGTAAAACTGAAATTGGCCATAGCCAATAATTATTCTCTAATCGATTTTGGGGTATTTTTTCTTCTCCTCAGGATTGAGTTCGGCCAACAGCTCCGGGCTGATGGCGCCCATCTTTTGATAGTTCTGGCGGGCCTGATTCAGGCTGATGCCGTTGGCCCCGGTTGGGTCGTCGGGCATCGTTTCCTGGACTGGGTCGCTGTTCCAGCCGCATACAGGGCAGATATCCCAGTCCCCCACCACTTCAAAGGTGCGGTGACCACAGACCGGACAGGGCAGCCAGCCGGGTAACTCTCCCTCGACCCGGTCAACCCTTATTCCAACAACGCGGTTCAGGTAGTCGGTCAGATAGTCGTTGGTAGCACCGCGAAAGGGACGCTTCATTTTGTCCAGCAAGATCGGCCGGTAAATCGGGTTGCCGGGCTGCAGGTCCGTAGGCGGGGTGTGGGTTTCCCACTGCAAAATGGCCGTAATATTCAGCTTTTCCCGTAAGCTAGGTTTGAGTGGCTCATCGAAAAATTCAATAATCAAATCGGTGGCTTGGTCGCGGCTAAGCTGCTTGAGTTGATGCCAGGCAATTTTTTCCAGAGCTTCCTCACGGTCCATAGGATTCTCCTGATGATGATTGCAACTATGGTAGCACGCGCCCTTTAGCCAGACAATAGGTTGAAAGTATGGTTGAATTCAGGCCGGTGACGCGCCGATACTGCGGCCTGGTAGCCTTACTCAATCACAACATCAGCCAGATTGGCCATCGGTTCCGGGTATTTTAGGTTCAAGCCTGCCAATGTTTGCACAATTTTCTGCGAAATAACCAGATTGCGGTACCACTTTTTGTTAGCCGGGACAATATACCAGGGCGCATAAGCCGGGCTGCACTGATTGAAGGCAGTTTCAAAGGCCTGCATATAGTCATCCCAGCGAGCCCGCTCGGCCAGATCGGCCGGATTGAATTTCCAACGTTTGTGGGGCTGCTCCAGCCGGGCTTCCAGCCGCTCTTTCTGCTCCTCTTTAGAGATATGGAGATAAAATTTGAGAATGGTCACCCCGGTATCGGTCAGCAGCCGTTCAAAGTCATTGATCTGGTCGTAACGTCTCTCCCAGACCGACTTGGGCACCAAATTGTGAACCCGGACCACCAAAACATCCTCGTAATGGGAGCGATTGAAGATGCCAATCATCCCCCGGGCCGGCGTGGCGCGGTGAATCCGCCATAGAAAATCGTGGGCCAGCTCCTCCTCCGTTGGCTTTTTGAAGCTGGTAACCTGTACCCCCTGCGGATTAACGCCGCTCATGATGCTGCGAATGGTGCCATCCTTACCGCCGGCGTCCATAGCCTGGAGGATAATCAGCAGGGCGTGCTTGTTTTCGGCGTAGAGAATGTTTTGCAGTTCGGCCATCCGCTCGATATTTTGGGCCAGTAGCTCCTCGGTTTCCTTTTTCAGTTTGAACTGACCTGTGTCGTCCGGGTCGATATCTTTGAGTTTGATCTTTTGTCCTGGTTTGACTTCGACAATTGGCATAACTACCTCCTTGTTTCTACTGGACGATAACATCCAGACCCGGTTCAAAGCGGACCCAGGCGCCGTCTGGCCCCTGACAGTCCGCCAGGGTTGAAAAGCAGACCGACAGCCACAATTTGTGATTGCCGGGCGCGGGAAAAGCCAGGCCGTCTTCCCATCTGAAGGTTTCGCCGGCGCCGATGGACCCGTCGGTCCAACTGGTTTGGAAGCCGCCGGTGCTGGGCGTCAACCCCAAAATCCCAAACGGTTTGAGGCCGGCCTCGACATTGGTCGCTTCAATGATCACAAAGACTTTTTCGCCCACGCCGTAGGTGTTGCGTCCATCCCGGAAGCTTATTTTGCCGATGACGCCGTTCTGGGCGGCCGGTTCGGCCGGGGCCGGTGGCGGCGGCGGTTCGGTGGGGGGCGGCGGCGGTGGAGCCGCGGCTGGCGGCGGTTCAGGAGTATTGGTTGCAGTTGGCTCCGGCGGTAGAGGCGTGTCGGTGGGCGGAACTGGCTCCGGCGGCGGCTCGGTTGGTGGCGGCAAAGTTGGGCTGTTGGTTGGGCTAGGCGGGATCGAGAGGGGTAACTGGCTGGCTGCGGTTGGCGTAAAGGTGGGTAAGCGGGTGCGAGTGGGGGAGATTTGGGCGGCTTCTGGTTGTCCCCGGCCGGGCAACGAGGCGCAGGCCAGGCTAACGAGCAGGGCCGCTAGGGCGATGGGTTTGCTTAAGCCATGACGGGTTGGATTGGCTGGCAAGTCATTTACCTCATTGATGGATTGACAAAAATTGAGTGTATCATAAACCGGGTCAAGCGCCAAATGAAATTTAAGCCAGCCCTAGAGTAGCTGGCGATAACGGACTTCTACCGACATTTCTCCGCCGCGCTCAGTTACTTTGGTCGCGCCGTCAACGGTTAGGCCGGCTTTCTCGTAGAAGGCTCGGGCGGATGAGTTGTCGCGCAATGTCCACAGGGTGACCTGGGTGAAACCTCGCTGGCGCAGATGTTGGTTGGCTGCCGACAATAAGGCGCGGCCGACCCCCTGCCCCCAATAGTCAGGGTGAACATAGATGGCGTAAATCTCGCCAATCTGGCTCGGGTCATCATCGCCATCGCGGCTGGAGCCACAGCGCACAAAGCCAACCACCCGGGCGTTGAGTTCGGCTACAAACGTTGCCTTGTCAGGTTCCTCCATTCGCTCAAGCCAACGCTGTTCGGCTTGAGCGATGGAGAGGTTGTCGAGCAGGGCGTCCGGCAGAATTTGGCGGTAGGCCACCTGCCAGGCCACCACAACGACTTCGGCAACGGCGGAAATATCGGCATGGGTCAGCGGGCGGACTGTAATTTCATTCATTCTCTGACCTCAGGCAGATTGAAATGATTGAATCGGCTGGGTTGAGTGGAGATCGTGTAGGGTAGGCTACGGCTGGTCAATCTCCCCCAAACACCAGAACGTAGGTGTACCAGCCCGGCGGCCCTTCGGTCACGCTGATCCCGAGCCGGTCATAATGACTGTGGAGAATGTTGTGGCGGTGGGGCCGGCTATTCAAAAACCAGTTGATTGCGTATTGGACGGTAGCGCCGGCGGCTTGAACGTTACGCTGAATATTCTCACCGCTCCACTCGAAGGCCAGATGATGCTCCTGCAGCCGGCCATCCAGCGTAATTCCTTCCGGCGATACGTGGCTGAAGTAGCCGCGGCTAACCATATCCTGACCGTGGGCCCGAGCAACATTTGTAAGAGGTGCGTCAACGGTCAACGAGGGCAGGCCCTGCGTTTGCCGGGCCGCATTGACTGCCGCCGCCATCTGTTGTTCCAGAGTGGTGAAGTTTGGCGACGGTGCAGCCGGTGAAATGATTCTGGGTAAGGTTGGATTTGCGTTGGGATTGGATTTGGGTTGGGTTAAGGGGATCGCGATTTTTTGACCAATTTGCAGCCGTTCAGGCTCCAGCTCGGGATTGGTGGCCAGAATATCGGCCACGGTGGAGCCGTAGAGCGCGGCCAGGCCCAACAGGGTCTCGCCGTGGCTGATCTGGTGGATTTCGGTCGGTACCCCCAGGATCGAGCCTTTGTGGGCGGGGATGAACAGTTTCTGCCCAATTTGCAGGGTTCTGGGGTCGAGAATGTCGTTCGCAATCATGATTGCTTCAACGGTGGTGTCATATTCGGCGGCGATGGCTAACAACACGTCACCTGCCTGGATGATGTGCTCGCGTGGTTCCGGGGTCGGCGAAGGAGGTGGCGCCGGTGTGGCCGGGGTTGGGGTAATCGTAACCGGGATGAGCAGGCGTTGCCCAATTTGCAGGTTAGTCGGATCGGCGATATTGTTGAGGCGCATCAATAGTTCCACACTGATACCATAGCCCGCGGCAATAACGCCCGGCACTTCACCTGGCTGAACTTCATGGTAGAGGGGTCGCGGTGTTGGCGTGGCGGTGGGCGTGCTTGACCCGGCCTGAATGAGAGTGCCGGTTGGAGGGAGCGGCGTGGTGGAGCTTGGGGCAGAGGGGTAGGGTGGCTCAGACAGGTGGGGGTGGGTAATCGGCTGGTCTCCCCGAACGCTGGCCGGCAGCAATTCGGCTGGTTGGAGTATCTGGTGCTGAACGAGAATAGCCAGCCAGATCAGCCCGGCTAAAATGGCCAGTAGCCATAAGCGTGGTTTCACTATCCTTATTGTATCCTGCTTGCTTGGTACTGATTTTTTGCTGTTCTCAACGTTTCTACTTAAGGCCGCAATTATACCCAGATATGTTGATTAGAGCCAAAATATTGCTGGCTGATCGATTTTTGACAGAGTCAAAATAACTTGCAAATTAGACCGGCCTGAGATATAATTTGCTCCTGAACCACGCTTCAGGTTCAGGAATTTTGCCCCCGTAGCTCAGTGGATAGAGCAGTGGCCTCCGGAGCCATGCGCGGGCGTTCGAGTCGCCCCGGGGGTACTTTTAATTTAACCCAGGTTCCGGTAAGAATAGTTGCAGTGTTAGACTGGTATTTTTTTTAAACCAACCCAGCCTCTGATAATGCGAAAAGTCTTACCAAAAATCTGGTAAGACTTTTTTCTTGGCACAGCCTTCGGAGCTCAACTGGAGCGAGCATCAGTTCTCGGAACTGGGGTTGGAGTTCGAATCCCTCCGGAGTTGCTGAATTGTAAGACAATCGATATCCCGATAGCCCAATCAATAGTGGCTGTAGTATAAACCCTGACTAAGCTGAAGCTCCATCGGGATATCGGTGGAGTTTTTGTTTCGGGAGTGACCAAACTGTTTGGTAAGTAACTTCAATGCGAGGCAGATATGAGCGACTTTGATCAAACCGTCTACTCGAGTAAAGGCGCGCCGGGTGCGGCGGCCCCGCCACCCCAGGAACCCAAAAAGAGGAGTCCCTTGCTGATTATTGGAGGTATTGGCTGTGCGCTGCTCTTGTGTGCGGCCCTGGTGCTGGGAGGTGGCGTCTATTTTCTCATGGCCAGCGGCAACAACCTGGCGGCCGAATGGCTGGGTGAGGTGGGATCTGTTATAACCGTGGTCGTCGAAACCCCAACCGTTGAGCCGGCGACGGCCACTCCCATGCCGACTACCGCACCTACGACCGAGATCAGTCCGGCGGAAACAGAGACCAGCATCCCAACGCCTGAACCTACTGAAGAGGTCACGGCCGGGAGCGGTGAGCCAGAAATTGGCCCGATCACTTTTGCCCTGGGCGCAACGGATGAGTACGAACCTATCAGCCCGGCCATCACTTTTCAACGGGGCATTACCGAAATTCACGCCATTTTTGACTACAGCGGGATGTCGAGTGACGATACCTGGAAACGAGTCTGGTACCTTGACAGTGAACAAATCTTGCAAAATTCGGCTCCATGGACCGATCCCGCCGCGGGCCGCTTTGACTATTTCCTCGATGCCGGCGGCGATCCCCTGCCGGCCGGTGAGTGGCAACTAGAAATCTATGTCAATGACAATTTGCTGGCAACCGGCGAATTTACCATCGAGGCCCCGGCCACGCCTGAGGTTGTGGCTGAAGTAAGACCGACGGCAACGATTACGCCCACGTCCGCACCTTCGCCGACGCCAACAACCGCGCCGGCGACCTCACCGCCGGTGGCCGGCAGCGGCGGCAGCTCTGGCGGCGGTACCTTCCAGTTGGTCTATACCAAGTGGGATGGCGGCCAGCACAATATGTACGTGGCCGATACTAACGGTAATAACGAGCGATTCATGCTGAATCGCGCCGCCGGCCCCTCATGGACTCCCGACGGTCAACAGATTTTCTTCTTTGGTGAGCAAGGGATCGATCGTCAAAAATTGGCCGATGGCCGCGAGTTTGTCTTTGATGGGATCAGTGATGGGATCGTTGCCCTGGTGAATGCGGCCTCGTTGCCTAATATCGAAGAGGCCCGCTTATTTCAGGCGATCGATTGGAAGCAGGGCCGCGCCCGCTCGACCAACGTTTCGCCCAACGGTCAGATGGTGGCCTTTGATGCCAACTTCAGCGGCAATTGGCGCATCTACTTCTTAGGGACCACTGATAACCAGCAGTATCGCTTTGAACTGATCGGCGAGCAGGGTGACTGGTCGCCCGACAGTCAAAAGATGGTTTACCGCTCCGGCCGCGATGGTCGCACCGGCATTTGGATTTCGAATCGGGATGACAGCGGTCACACCCTCATAACCGACAATGGCTCTGACTCCTTTCCGGCCTGGTCCCCGGATGGTCGCAGGATAGCCTTCTCGCGTGAGGTAGATGGCAATGTAGACATTTACATCATGAACGTGGATGGCTCCAACGTGCAGCGCCTGACCGCAGCGCCCGCCCCCGATACTCTGCCTGTCTTCACCCCCAGCGGCGACATTGTTTTCCGCAGCGCCCGCTCCGGCGCCTGGGGCATCTGGAAGATGAGCGGCAGCGGCGCCAACCAGCGGGAGATCATCCCCAATGCCGGCGTCGGCCCGGACTGGTCCTTTAGCAGAATGGATGTGCGGTAGAGTACAAATTGTGAGATAATGCAGATAACCTGTCGTGATCCAAGACATTCGCGCCAAAGTTGCCCGGAACCAGTTTGAGTTTTCACAACATGCCGTTGATCAGAGCATTCTACGTCGTATCAGTGTTGGGGAACTTCGTGAAGCTGTTGCCAGTGCAGAAATAATTGAAGATTATCCGGATGGCAAGTTTGGACCAAGTTGTCTAATATTTGGTTTGACGTTAGGCAAGCGACCGTTACATATCCAGTGTAGTTATCCTTCTCGACCACTCATCAAAATCATCACACTTTATGAACCGGATCCGGATTTGTGGATTGATTTTAAGGTGAGGAAGGTTAGTGATGCCGACAGAAGATCGAATTGAGACTTTTGTAGAAAAGACAGTAACTTATACGCTAGAGATCAATGGTAAATTCATTATCATTGAGAATGTGCCGGCCAGAGTGTGTCTGGAAACAGGTGAGCGTTTCTTTTCACCGGCCACTGTGGAGCGATTACAACAAACAGTTTGGGGGGAAAGAAGGCCAAAGCGTGTCATCGAAACTCCGGTATTTGAATTTGCGGCTTAATCTCAAAGGGATACTCGAATTAGATTGCGATGCGGATTAGAGTTGATTCAATTGGCTGCCGCCTTAATATCAGCGAGGTCGAAGAGATGGCTCGACGCCTGGCCGGCGCCGGCCATCGCCTGGTTGGGCCGGGTGAGCTGGCCGACCTATACATCTTCAATAGCTGCGCAGTGACCCACGTGGCTGCTCGCAAATCCCGCCAGATCATCCGGCAGATGCGCCGGGCCAATCCCCGGGCCGCCGTGGTGGTGACCGGCTGCTACGCCGAGTTGTCGCCGGCTGAGGTTGAGAGTTTGGGGGTGGATCTGGTTGTTGGCAATGCCCAAAAAGATGATTTGCCGGCGCGGCTGGCCGAGGCCGGCCTGTTGCGAGATGCCGACCCCATCCCGGCGGTCGATGCTGCTCCTTTTCCGGCCGATGATGGCAGCCATACCCGGGCCTTTATTAAGGTGCAGGATGGCTGCGACAATCGCTGCACTTTTTGCATTGTCACCGTGGCTCGCGGTCCCGGTCGCAGCCGGCCCATCCCCACCGTGGTGGCTGAAATCAAGCGCCTGGTTGAGCAGGGCTATCAAGAAGCCGTGCTGAGCGGCGTTCACCTGGGCTCCTACGGCCACGATTTTGCCAACCCGCGTGGCCTGGAGCAACTGGTCAAAGCCATTCTCACTGAAACCGACCTGCCTCGCCTGCGCCTGTCGTCACTGGAGCCGTGGGACCTGGCCCCCGATTTTTTTGAATTGTGGCGTAATGAGCGCCTGCTGCCTCATCTCCACCTGCCGTTGCAAAGCGGCTCGGAGGCGGTGCTGCGGCGGATGGCCCGGCGGACGAACCAGGCTCAGTTTGCCGGGTTGGTGGAGGCGGCGCGCCAGGCTATCCCCGATGTCTCGATCACCACGGATATCATCGTTGGCTTTCCGGGAGAGACCCAGACCGAGTTTGAGGAGTCAATGGCCTTTGTGGCCGAGCTGGCCCTGGCTAAACTCCACATCTTCCGTTACTCTCGCCGGGCCGGCACCGCGGCTGCGGCTATGAGAGGCCAGGTGGCGGAACCAGTCGCGCAAGAACGTAGCCAGCGGATGCACGCCTTGAACATTGAGTTGGAACATACTTTCCGGCGCAGCTTTATCGGCCGGACTATGCCGGTGCTATGGGAAAGCCAGGAGCCGTACGGCTTTGGCTTGCAATGGAGCGGCCTGACCGGCAACTATCTACGAGTCGTCACCCAAACTGCTCCCAGTGTGAACCTGCGTAATCAAGTCATCGACACGGCATTGGTTGAGCTGGTCCCGGCCGCGCTGCAAGGCCAGTTGCCGGCCAACCACCTAAGCAGGCCGGTCCCACTCACGCTGGAGTTGACCTCGCTGGCCAGTTAAGAATCCGGCCCTTTGGCTAACAAAAAACCCCACCCAGACGGTGGGGTTTTTTTTTGCTGGTATTTCACCTGCTGAGCTTTACTCCACCGGCACCGCCGTAGTCGATTTAACCTCATTCAGCACCAGGCTGGTATGAATCCGGGCTACGCCGGGCACTGAGGTCAGGCGGTCGACCACAAAGCGCTCTAAATCCTTGCGGTTCTTGATTACCACCTTTAGTAAATAATCAAATTCACCGGTTACGTGGTAACATTCCAACACTTCCGGCATCTGGCTGATGGCCGCCCGAATGCCCCGGACCTGTTCAGGTTGGTGCAACTGCAAACTGAGATGGACAAAACACAACATATCATAGCCTAATTGTTCCCGATTGAGCAGGGCGGCATATTGGCGAATAAAGCCCCGTTGCTCCAGCCGTTTGATCCGGGCGTGGGTGGCCGGCGGAGAAAGGTTGATGCGCTGCGCCAGTTCCACGTTGCTGACCCGGCCATTGGTTTGTAATTCCTGCAAAATAGCCTTATCCAGATCGTCAAACGGACCGTTTTTATTTTCCATGCTCCCTTGACCTTAGCGGTGTAATTTTTGGGCGGCGATAAAAGACAACCCTTGGCGGGTCAGAGCGCAGGCCGTTCTATTGAGCGCGTCAAACTTGTCAAGGAAATTGGTGGTCAGGTGCTCCCAATCGCCGGAGGCAATGATCTCGGCCTTGGGCCGGAAGTAATCCAGAATATCGGAGGGATGCTGGCGAATTTGCTCAATTTCGGGATCACCTCCCTCGTGCTTGGCTGAAATGTTGGGCACATGGGCGGCAATCTCCAGCAACTCCTCCCGCCGGTTGTAGGGTTGCCGGACAATGCTTTTCCAGGTTTCGGTGATGTGGTGCTCAAACCGAACAACATCTTCAAAGCCAAAGTCTCGACGAAATTGGGTGGTGATTTCCATGGTCTGGTTGTTGACCGAGTTGCTCCAGTTGAAGCCAATCAGAGGCGACGTGCCGTCGTCGCGGGCAAAGAGCTTGGCCCCGAGCAAGGTCCACAAGGCGGCGTAAGGGTTGTCGTTGCCCATGAAGACGGAGATTTTGAATTCGATATCAACCCCCAGCCGGTGCAGCAAGTAGCCCAACAGAACCGTACCGGGATTCACGTTGAGCACCTGCCGGACGCCATAGTTGGTGTAGTAGTAGAGAAATTCATCGAGCCATTTCAGGGCGTAATCGTTGGGTTGACCCACGCCGCCAAAATAGCCGGTGATCGTCTCTGGCCCGCCCAGATGAACATTGGCCCCATCCGTGCCTTTGGTATCCAGCGTTTCCACGTAGTTGGCCCCAATAATTTCCATAGCCGCGGCAAAGGCCGGCAGGTCGCCGTCGGCTTCCTGCTCTTTCATTTTGCGGACCCGGATGAAGCGGCCCGGCATCAAATCGCCCTGGCTGATGGCCCGTTTGGCCGCCTCGATGACCCACGGGAAATATTGGCAGGCGCTGATTTCCAGCGTTACGGCCAGATCATCTTTGAAGGTCATCCGGTCGGCCTGTTTGGCGTTGCCCAGCACCTTGCGCCGGTAATCGGCTACCGAGATAAAAGCTTGCCGGTCTCGCTGCTCGGCCAGCCAGGCCAGGTCGGCCAGGTAGGCCGGCTGGGTTGCCTCAACTCGTTCAAGTAAGGTGGGGAGTTGCCGGGCGGCCTCAGCTTGACGATTGATTTCATCCGGTGAACCGTATTTTTCGACCACAGCCAGGAAATCGTTGATCACCCGCATGTCCGGGTTCAACAGGATGGCGTTGATTTCGTCCAGCCGGACGGCGGGAATTTCAAGCTGTTGGCGGAGGATGTCATTCATTGTTCTGCTCCTGTTTTCTAAGAAATCAGACGCTAACCCTGCGCTTGCAATAAACGATACAGGGTGCGGCGGGCCAGGATGTCGCTGCTGATAACGCCCATAACCCCTTGTTCGGTTACAACCGGCATAGCCGAGATCTCATAATGTTCCAACTTGCGGACTACATCCAGAATGCTGTCGGTTGGCCTGGCGGTGATGACCTCGCGGGTCATAATCTCGCCGATGGGGATGTCGCCGGCGCAGGCGGTGGCGGAGGCCTCGGTCACGTTCCAATCGGTGATGACCCCGGTCAACTCTCCACCTGGTGAGACAACCGCCAGGATATCGCCCGGTTCGGAAATAAGCAGCCTGGCGGCATCGCGAACGGTTTCAGTTTCCAGGATGGTGGCAATGGGTTCCATCACATCGGCGACGGTCCGGTCGCGCTCACTCGAAGCGATCCGGTCGATGCTGATTCGTTCGGCGGCCTCACAGGGGAGTAGATCGGGATCGGCGGTCAGATGATCGATCAGTTCGACCATATTCCGCCGGATGACTTCGTCTCGCTTGGCCTCCCCGGCCAGCCGGCGCTGCTCGGCCAGCTCGGCGAATTCGGCCCGATGATCGGCCAGCCAGCCGTCGACGGCGGCGCGATCGCCCAGCATCGTCTGGGGAATCTTGAGGTGGTCGGGTGTTTTGATCAATTTCTCTTGGGCGGCAAAGATGACGCCGCCCGAATTGACCAGAAAATCGGTGGCGATGAGCACGCCTTTCTGCCAGTAGACAGTCCGTTCCATGCGGGCCCGGGCGGCTCGGCGCGCCGGATCAGGCGAGTAGGTGTTGGCCCCTTCCACGATCATACGCCACTGGCCCATTCGGTCCACCGTCATCGATGGCTGCGAACTGGCATCTACGTCCAGATAATTGGCCACGGGCGCGGCCGGCACAAAACAAAAGGCCGACTCTCGCAGCAAATCGTTACAGGCGGTGGAGAATTTGGTGGGTGGGGCCAGGGTGTCGAGATTGAGGAGATGTTTCAGAAAATAAGGGCGCACGGTGACCCTATGTTCTTGTTGAATTCTGAGCAGCTCCGGGATCGGCAGGCCGGCCTCATTGTAGAGATAGCCGGTTTCATCGCTGATCCCAACGACGCGGGGAGGTTGGCCCGGATCTTCTGCTTGCAGCAGGCGGGCGAAGTGGGTGCCTACTGCGCCAAATCCCTGAATCAAGACGGTCAGATCGGCCCTGCTTGGAATTTCCAGGCCGGCAAACTGTGGCAATACCTTCAACCGCTTGATTTCTTGCAGCAGGGTGTCGATGGCCACCACCAACCCGCTGGCCGCCGCGCCCAACTGGTCGATACGGTTGCCGCCCATATCGACCGGCTTGGACAGGGCGTGATCCAGCCCGTTCTCGATGGCAATGGTCTTCATATCGGCATCGTTGGTGCCCACATCGGGGCCGGGCAGGTAAATGTCGCGGTAACGATAAATCAGGTGGGCAAAGCGGCGCACAACCTCGGTATGTTCGGCCGGGGTCAGGTTGCGGCCGGCCACAATGCCGCTTTTGCCGCCGCCGTAAGGCAGGTCGGCCGCGGCATTTTTGAGGGTCATACCGCGGGCCAGGTTGTGGATGGTGGTTGGGGTCAGATCGGGCAGCATACGAATACCGCCCATCGAGGGCCGGCCCATAGCCAGGTTGTCCACCACCAGGTAGCCGCCCACCTCCAGCGGGCTGGCCTCATCCCACATGCACACCACCAGGTGCGGCCCCAGCCGGTCGACCTCGATGCCCAGCCGCTTCAGCCGGTCCACGTCCAATGGACCAAACTCCATAAAGGCCAAAGGGCCGTCCCGGTGCAGCCGGTTCCGCCAGGTGCGTTCCGGCAGCATATCCCGCAGAAATTCGTACATTTGTTTGGGGATCATAATAGTTCCTCCTTGAACTAATGCCGGGGGTTGGAGATTGGGAGATTGGAGATTGGAGATTGGGAGATTGGAGATTCGGCGATTGGAGGCTCGGAGATTTAAGAGGAATCTCTAATCTCCTCATCGCTTAATCTCTAATCTCCCCATTACCTAATCTCTAATCTCCTTTTAATACCTATTAATACCTAATTTCCTCCCCTAACCGCTCAAAGCGAGCCTGGAAGAAGCGCAGGTATTTTGGCTCGTAGACCAGCTTCAAGCCTTGGGTCCGCTCTCGCACGTCATAGACGGCCTTGACCGCTTCGGCGACCACGTCCATATGGGCCTGGGTGTAGACCCGGCGGGGGATGGTTAGCCGGACCAGCTCCAGGGACGGGTAGCGATGAGCGCCTGTTTCCGGGTCGCGACCGGCGCTGACAATACCGCGCTCCATCGCCCGGACGCCGGAGTCCAGGTAAAGTTCGGCGGCCAGGGTTTGGGCCGGGAACTGATCCTGCGGCAGGTGGGCGTAAATGCGTTTGGCGTCTAGAAAGATGGCGTGGCCGCCGATGGGTTGGACCAACGGAATGCCCCAGTCGGTCAGCAGTTCACCCAGATACCGCACTTGCCCTACCCTGGCCCGGATATGGTCGTCCTCAACCGCTTCGCTAATGCCGATGGCCAGGGCTTCCATATCGCGGCCGGCCATGCCGCCATAGGTGTGCAGCCCCTCGTAAATCACCACCATATTACGGACCTGGTCGAACACATCCGGATCGTTCACGGCCAGCCAACCGCCGATGTTGACCAGGTGATCCTTTTTGGCGCTCATCCAGGCGCCGTCGGTGTAACTGCAAAATTCTTTCAAAATCTCAGCAATCGACTTGTTGGCATAACCTTCTTCCCGCTCCTGGATGAAGAAGGCGTTTTCAGCCATGCGGGTAGCGTCGAGGTAGATACGCAGACCGTAGCGGTCACATAATTCGCGTAAGGCCCGCACATTGGCCATGCTGACCGGCTGGCCGCCGGCCATATTGACCGTGCCGGCCAGGCTGACATAAGGAATTTTAGCCGGGCCGACCCGCTTGATCAGGGTTTCTAGCTTGTCCAGATCAACATTGCCTTTGAAGGGGTGGAGGCTGGCCGGGTCGTGGGCTTCGTCGATAATGACGTCCACAAAGACGCCGCCGGCCAGCTCCTGGTGCAGCCGGGTGGTGGTGAAGTACATGTTGCCGGGGATGGTGTGGCCGGGTTTGATGAGCACCTGGCTGATGAGATGTTCAGCCCCGCGGCCCTGGTGGGTGGGGACCAGATATTTGTAACCGTAGTAACGCTGAACCGCCTCTTCCAAATGGTAGAAGTTGCGGCTACCGGCGTAAGCTTCGTCGCCCAGCATCATGCCGGCCCATTGCCGGTCGCTCATGGCGCTGGTACCGCTGTCGGTCAGCAAGTCGATGTAGACATCCTCTGAGCGCAGCAGAAAGGTGTTGTAGCCCGCTTCTTGAATGGCTCGCTCCCGTTCGGCCCGGCTGGCCAGGCGAATCGGCTCGACCATCTTGATCTTCCACGGTTCGGCCCAGGAACGGCGGCCGAACTGCTGGCCCATCGTCTGGGGGATTGGGTGGGACATAAGCTCCTCCTTTGAGCTGTTATGAGTTTTGCGACCCAATATGCTGGTGATGGTGCTGCTCAGATGAGGCAATGTGGCAACAAAGTTGTTCCTGAATATCCTATCACCGCCAACTCTATTTGTCAACTAATATTCGATAGAATAATTGCAATATCCAAATTAAATAAATTAAACAATCTATAATATTTACATATATTTTGTTAACATCGATGCCTGAGTAAGAACCCAGTAAACCGAATTATCGAACCGATTGACAAACGAGTCACTTGGTATTATGCTGGATTGAAGTTATACTTTCTTTACCTCGTTTTCTTGGTCTCATTGCCTCCGGTCCCGGAATTGGTGACCCAAGCTCATTTCTTCTCTCAGTTTAGGCGATTGGGAAGTAAGCGATTCAGATTGGTATGGTTACGACCATTGTTGTCAACAACCAAAAAGGGGGGGTGGCCAAAACAACCACCTGTTTGTCGTTGGGGGCCTGCCTGGCTGAATTGGGCTACAGCGTTTTGCTGGTCGACCTGGACCCGCAAGCCCACCTGACTCTCTCCCTCGGCTTAGACCCCAATCACCTGCACCGGACCATCGCCGACGCGCTGCTGGGGAATAGCTCCTTGTTGAGCGTGAGCCGGGAAAGCGCCGTGTTTGACCTGGATATTGTCCCGTCTAACCAGAGTCTGGCCCTGGTCGACAAGCTGCTCTACCGGCAGGCAGAGTATGAGTTTCAATTGCGGCGCGGGCTGGAGGCGCTCAACGATTATTACCAGATCGTTTTGATTGATTGCCCGCCGTCCGTGAGTACGCTGACCTTGAACGCCCTGACCGCCGCCAATTTGCTGATCATCCCGGTGCAATGTGAATATTACGCCGCCCAATCGCTGCAACGAATCATCAAGCTGGCCAGGCTGGTGCAGGCCAAAACCAACTCCTGTCTAACGTACCGGCTGTTGGTGACCATGTACGACCGGCGCAACAAGATTTGTCGCCTCATTTTAGGCCGAATGCAGCAACACTTGAGCGGGGTGCTCTTCAAAACCATTATTGAAGTGGATACAAAATTAAAGGAAAGCCCAGCCTTTGGTCAACCGATTACCCAGTATGCCCCCGACACCCGGGGCGCTCAACAGTACCGGGCGCTGGCCAGGGAGTTGATGTCCAATGGCCGCTAACAAAGCCCTAAGAAAGCGGCTGGACAGGCTGTTGGCCGAGGTGGCCGACTCTATAAAAGTGTCCGACCAGCCAGAGTCAGCCCCGGCTGGCAATGGGGAGCAGATAGGTAATGACCTGGCGGGCTTGTTCTCTGACTCAACTGCCCCTGACCGGGTCGGAGAATCGGCCACTTTGGTTGACGATCAACCTCTGCCGTCGCTGCCAGCGGCCAGCGACGGGAAGTTGGTTGGAGCCCCGGCTGAGTCTGCGCTGGCCGCGCCAGAGGCCGACGCCTCTCCGCCTGCTCTCCTGGTCGATCAGCCGTTCGAATCGGCCCGGCCCAGGCAAATCAACCGGCCCAGCCAGACCAGGCGAGTCAGGAGCACCGGTCACGACCAGGCGACGATTGATCCTTTGCTCTGGCTGGCGACCGATCATGATGCCGCGGTGGCCGGGCTGGCTCTGGACACTTTGTTCAATATGGGCGAGGTTGTTAAGAATTATGTGATGCTGCTGTCTTTGCAGCCCAGGTCAACGCTGCATCGAGGCGCTGAGGTCTACCTGTCTTATCTGTTGGGGCAGCCGGTGGTTTACATTCCATTGGGACCGTTTTTGATGGGCAGCGACCCGGCGGTTGATGAATTGGCGGAGTTGAATGAACAGCCCCAACACCGGGTTTCACTGGCCGGTTACTGGCTGGGTCGTTATCCGGTTACATATGGCGGTTTTCAGGCGTTTGTAGAAAGAAGCGGTTTTCGCCCGGCTAAAGTCGAATTCAAAAGCGGTTATGAGAACTACCCGGTGGGGAACGTGAGTTGGGCCGAGGCGCTGGCCTATTGTCGCTGGCTGAGTGAGCAAAGCGGCCTGGAGGTGACCCTGCCCAGTGAGGCCGAGTGGGAGAAAGGCGCCCGCGGCGTAGACGGGCGGCGCTACCCCTGGGGCAATCAACCGCCCACGACGGAGTTAGTGAATTTCGACTGCGCCACCCCGGTAGGGTCCTATTCACCTCAGGCTGACAGCCCGTATGGTTGCGCCGACATAGCCGGGAACGTGTGGGAGTGGACTCGCAGCGCCTACCGTCCCTATCCCTACGATCCGGGCGATGGCCGGGAGGAGCCTGGCGGTAAACAGGCCCGGGTAGTCCGGGGGCTGACCTTTAATAATCCGCCGCGGCTGACCCGCTGCAGCTACCGTTACCGCCTCCAGCCGCAGCTTAGTTTACCCAGCCTCGGTTTCCGAATTGTGGTGTGTCCCCAGTGAGTCTCCCGCTACCTATGCGTCCATATCGACGTACTCAACCTTGAGTTGACCTGCCGACTCAACCCCAAGCTGCTCCAATAACTCGCCAATCAACTCGGCTTTGTACAGGGCGTCTTTGGCCGACCAGGTGCGGCTTTTGATCTCCAGAAAAACGCCCCGCGGCTGGCTGACCAGTTGATCCTGATTGATGGCGAAATCGGTCTCTTTATACAGCAGGTGGCAGCGGCGGCGATGTTTGACCACTTCTTGCTCGGCCACCGGCTTGAAGTACTCTCGATAAAAGCGCAGGCTATGGCTGACCGAGGCGGTGTAACGGGCCCGAGTCAGCAGAATTGAGTTTTCATATTCTTTTTCGCGAGTCGGACCCATCAGGGTCATAGTGTAGTAGGTTTCCTTCAGGCGGCCATAGGCATCTTTGATTTCATCTTCGCGGAAGCGTAGCCGGCCGGTTTCGTCATCGGCAAAGGTGAAATAGGTATCGTACTGGTCTCTGATCGAGTGGCGAAAGGGCTGGAGGCCGGCGGCCGGCAGGGTGGCCTCCAGATCAAGCGGTTCTGCCAGGCGAATCTTGACCTGGATTTCGAAAGTTTCCTGAGGAATGAAATCGGCGCTGATCGCCAGCAGCTTGGAGAGAACATTGCCTTCGCGGGCGATCAGAAAAGCATCGATCTGGGTGGCAATCTGGTTGGCCTGGCTGGCAATGTCAGCCTCATTCAGGGTCAGCAACTCCCGATTGCGCATCAAAATCCGGCCGTTGACAATCACGTCCCGCACGTCGGTTGACTTGGTGGCATAGACCAGTTGGGAGTAAACAGCTTCCGGGTCGCGGGCAAAGCGGGGCAGTTGGTGCGTTTGGTCGGCCGAGATGACGGCCAGGTCGGCCTTTTTGCCGGGTTCCAGCGAGCCGGTCAGGTGGTCGATGTGCAGGGCCCGGGCGCCCTCAATAGTCACCAGTCCCCAGACGGTTTTGGCCGGCAGCAGGGTTGGGTCGCCAAAAACGCCTTTTTGGAGGAAAGCGGCCAGGCGGGCCTCCTCGAACATATCCAAATCGTTGTTCGAGGCCGCGCCGTCGGTGCCGATGCCGACGTGCAGGCCCAGGTCGACCAGTCTTTGGACGGGGGCTGTGCCGCTGGCCAGTTTGAGATTGCTGCTGGGACAGTGGGCTATCCCGGCCCGGTGGCGGTGAAGGGTGCGCATTTCGTTTTCAGCCAGGTGAACGCAGTGGGCAGCGATGACTTTGGCCTTAAAAAGGTCGAATTGTTCCAGCCAGGGCACCACGGTGACACCGTAATGGTTCCGGCTGTTCTCCTGTTCAAGCGCGGTTTCGGCAATGTGGATATGCAACGGGACATCATATTCCGTGGCCAGGCCGACACAGTTTTGGAGCATATCCGGGGTGGCGGTGTAGGGCGCATGGGGTCCAACCGCCGGGATAATCAGGGGATGGCCGAGCCACTGCTCAATAAAATGGCGGCAATAATCCAGGCTTTCATCGTAGTTGGTGGCGTCGGGTGAGGGGAATTTGAGAATGGTTTGGGCCAGGATGGCCCGCATGCCGGCCTCGACGGTGGCCCGGGCAACCTCGTGTTCGTTGTAATACATATCGCAAAAGGTGGTGATCCCGGAACGGATCATTTCGGCGCAGGCCAGGAGAGCGCCGGTATAACAAAAGCTTTGGTTAACGAATTCTCGCTCCACCGGCATCATATAGCCATACAGCCAAACATCCAGCCGCAGATCGTCGGCCAGGCCGCGCAAGAGCGTCATCGGGGCGTGGGTATGGGCATTGATCAGGCCAGGGCTGATGAGGCACTGCCGGCAGTCGATAATTGTAGGCGCGTCAAATTGAGCTTCAATTTCCTGGCTGGGGCCGACGGCCACAATTTGATCTCCCAAGATAGCGATGCCGCCGCGAGGGTATAAATCAGTCTGGCTATTCATTGTCACCAGATAACCATTGGTTAGCAATAGGTCTACGGTTTGCCTGGACATCAACGCTATCCCACCTTTCTAAGCCACGATGAGCCTGCAAATAAACTGAACTTAAAAAATGAGCCAGGGCAGACGATGCCACTGGCTCTAGTTATGATCGGTGAACGGTTCGGATAATAGAAATGGTGATTAAGGCTACTTAGAGCCTCCATTTATCGTCATCTTCTTCTTCCTCTTCTAAATCTTCTTCCAAATCCTCATCAAGGAAGATATCTTCATCCTCGTCCCAACCCAAATCTTCATCTTCATCAATCAATTCTTCATCTTCCCAATCTTCTTCTTCCAGGTCTACCAAATCTTCCAACACTTCAAAAGTTAAGCAACCTTCCTCCGGATCATAAACGATCTCTTCTGACGTGCAGGTTTTATTATCGTTGAAAATGCATTCGGTTGCTCGGCAAATGATTCTTGTGGCCATGATTATCCCTCAATATAAGATTGATTTTGACTGCGCAGGTTAATGATTGACAATACAAATATAGCGACCATAATGATGGCCGAGGCGACACACCAGCGGCAAACAGCATAAATAACAAATAACTCTATGTAGGTTAGATAGGCCGAATATAACACACCTGCCAGCGAAAAGCCAAATATGGCCAGGGCAATGTGCGCTGACCAACCTCTGGCGGTGACAGATGCTTGATTCTGGACCAGCAGCAACAGTAGCAGCCCCAAATATGAGACCAGGCCGAGGATCGGTAGAGGGATGCCCATTAAGTTGGCGTAAACACTATTTTTGACAGTGTCACAGCCCTGGGAACTGCCGCAGGCCAGCGTGGCGCCGGGAGCAGTGTAGCCCCACATCAGGTAGAGCGAGACGCCCAAACCCGCCAGAGTCAATAAAATCATCACGGTCTGGGTCCAATCAACAGCAATTAGTTTTAACCTGGCAGTAATAGCGCTCATTGAGCCAGCGCCAACTCCTGATCGATGGTTCTTTGGAAAATATTATAGGGTTGATTCCCTTGCACCCGCTGATTATTGATGAAGAACGTCGGCGTCGCAGTAACGCCCTGGTTAACCGCAGCCTGCCGGGCGCTCTCAACGTCGGCGCGATGGGTTCTGTTGGCCAGGCATTGGGCCAGGGCAGTTTGATCCAGTCCGGTGCGGGCGGCCAGATCGACTAATGAAGCCTGGTCGTAAGCAAGCCGGCCCTGATTTTCAAACAGGGCGTGCCGGTATTCAGAAAATTTGCCCTGATCCTGGGCGCACCAGGCCGCTTCGGTGGCCAGGGCCATCTCCGGCCGACCCAAGTTGTAATGATACACCACGTACTTCACTTTTCCCGTTTCGATGTAATCTGCTACCACCAGTTCAAATTTCGAGAGCGCAAAGTCTCGACAATATTGGCAGCCATAATCAGAAAATTCGACCATGGTAACCGGGGCATCGGCCTGGCCCAGGGTGGGGAATGGACTCAGGTCAAGCGGTTCGCCGGCGCTGGATGGCCGGTTACCCAGCACAATCAAACCGGCCACCAACAAGATAGCCGCGGCGACCACCGCGCCGATCATTACCGGCGAAATGGCCGATTTTTGGGCCGCTTTAGGGCGAGGTTTGGTTTGTTTTCGGGATTTGGTCAACTTGTTTTCCCCCCATTTGGAGCCACAGTTTTTTAGAATTTAACTTGAATTTGCCGGTCAAGCAACCCCCGGCAAAGTGGTAGAGAGTTTAATGGAAATATGAACGTCAGTCAAGTGGCCAGACCTCAATTGGCGCCCCGGCGGGCAGATAGGTTACCGCCTCCGGCACCACCACCAGGCAGTTGGCCCAAACCATCGAGGTCAAAATACCCGACCCCTGCACCTGGACGCCGCTGCCACGAGTAGTTACGTGGTAACCGTCGGCCTCAAGATAAACAGAACCCCGCATGTAATGGCGACGTCCACTATTGGTTATCTCTTCAGCCAAGAGGGCTCGCAACGCCTTCCTTTCAAAGGAGGTTTGCCCGGCCAGTTTCAGGATGGCCGGCCGGGTAAACACCTCAAAGGCAACCATCGCCGCGACCGGGTTACCCGGCAGGCCAATCAGCGGGACCATGACTTCAACCCCCTCACGCCGGTGACGGAGCAGCCCAAAGGCCAGCGGCTTGCCCGGCTTGATGGCAACTTGCCAGAACTGCATCTCACCCTCGGTGGCCAGTACATTTTTAACCATATCAAAGTCGCCCACGGATACCCCGGCCGAGGTCAAGAATAGGTCGACCTGCTGCGTCAGACCAAGCCGGATTTTGGCGGTCAAATCTGCTATGGTGTCGCGGGCAATGCCCAGCATCACCGGTTCACCGCCGTACTTTTGGACCATGGCCGCCTGGGTATATTCGTTAGAGTTGCGAATTTTACCCGGTTCAATCGGTTCAGTCACATCAACCAGCTCGTCGCCGGTGGCCAGAATCGCCACCCGCGGCCGGCGATAGACCGCCACGTTAGCCTGCCCAACGGCTGCCAAAACACCAATATCTTGCGGACGCAGTTGGTGTCCGGCTGGTAATATGGTCTGGCCGGTTTTGATATCTTCCCCAACCGGGCGGATATTGTCTCCCTCCTTAACCGGTCTGTAAATGAGCACCTCGTCACTGGCCAGGCTGGCTCCAGAGGGCGGCGATATCTGTTCACTGGTTTCCTCAAAGCGAACGACGGCGGTTGCCCCGGCGGGCAGCGGCGCCCCGGTCATAATCCGGGCCGCGCTCCCGGTCGTCAATTCGGTGGTGACTGAGACTCCGGCCGGAATATTGGCCACTACTTTGAGGGCAACCGGCGACTCCGGCGAGGCTGAGGCTGTATCGGCCGCGACCACCGCATACCCATCCATGGCCGAATTGACAAACGGCGGTACATTTAGCGGCGATACGACCGGTTCAGCCAGAATCCGGTTTAGCCCTTGAGTGAGGGGAATTATTTCGCTTTCCACCGGGGTTATTTTGGCCAGGATGGTAGCCAGCGCCACTTCAACAGGGATGAGTGAATTTGCATCGATTGTTTTCATGAATGTTACCTGTTTCATCACGGTTTGTAACAAGGTTGGCCTGATATTATTGCCGCCGCCCGGCAACCCTGCAAGTTGTGCTCAAATTCTACCAAAAGGATATAAAAAATTCAACCTGCTTTCTAACTTTTTTCTAAGTGTATTCATAGGTGTTTATCATAAAGGTTTGTTACACTGGTTTGTGTTAAAGACGGTGAAAAGGGGTATCCCATGTTATTTTTGCCTATCTTCTGCTTGATCTCTAACCAAGAATATTGTAGCGCGGTAGTTTTGTTATTTTTAACTTAACAGATGGTGGTAGAAGCAGCCCTATGACCATGCAAACAAAGTCTCTTGAATTGACCGGCTCACTGCCAGTTACGGTGAATGCCCGCTGGGCAGAGCGGGTTTTGTTGTTGATTGGTCTCATAGTTACCGATATATTGATGGTGCTGTTTGGATTTTGGTTAGCCTATTTCTTTCGTTTTGAAGTTGACCTCAATTGGTATTTTCAACCTGAGATCGTCCCACTTAATTTTTATCGACAGATAACCTTTTTTTTGGCGCCTATCTGGCTAATTATTCTGGCCTTATTCGGTCTTTATCACTTCAAACATCTTTTTGCTGGAATGCGTGAGTATGCACTTGTCTTCAATGCCTGTACCTTGGGGATGATGCTGCTCATCCTGTATATTTTCTTTGTGGAAGAAAACATCGCCCGGGGTTGGGTTCTGCTGTCCTGGTTGTTCGTCAGTTTCACCGTTTTGCTGGGGCGTTTTGGCTTTCGGCGGCTGGTGCAATATATGCGAACTCAGGGCCGCTTTCTAACGGCCGTACTTGTGATTGGTGCCAATGAAGAAGGCAGGGCTATTGTGGAGCAGCTTAAGACAAACCCCAAAGCGGGTATCTGGCTGGCCGGTATCCTTGATGATAATTTGGAACCAGGTAGTGAGCTGACTCCTGGAATTCCGGTTTTGGGTTCGATCGACTCGATTGAAAGGATAGTCCGGAACCACGGTATTCAGGAGATTATCATTGCCTCCACGGCTCTACCGCGCGAGAAACTCATCCGGCTATTTGAGGTCTTTGGGGTTTCGGATGACCTGACCATTCGCCTGTCGTCGGGGCTGTATGAATTGCTGACGACCAGTGTTGAAGTCCAAGAGATTGGTAATGTACCCCTGCTGAGCGTCAACAAGGTCCGCCTAACTGGCGCTGATGTCGCCTTAAAGGCGATGCTCGATCTCATCATTGCCGGCCTGGTCTTGCTGCTAAGTTGGCCGCTGATGGTTATCATTGCGATTGCCATCAAATTCAACTCGCCTGGCCCCATTTTCTACCGGCGACGGGTTGTGGGGGTTGGAGGCAAACCATTTTATGCCTTTAAGTTCCGCACCATGTATGTCGACGCCGATGAGCGGTTGGCTCGCGACCCAGAGTTGCGTCATCAATTCGAGAAAAATTTCAAACTGAAAGATGATCCACGTATTACCCGGGTTGGTCAGTTTCTGCGCCGAACCAGCCTGGATGAGCTGCCGCAGCTCTTCAACGTTCTGTTGAGGCAGATGAGTTTGGTTGGGCCGCGCATGATAACCCAAGACGAGTTGGTCCGCTACGGTAAATGGCGGATGAACCTGTCCACGGTGAAGCCCGGCATCACCGGGTTGTGGCAGGTCAGCGGCCGGAGTGATGTCAGCTATGAGGAGCGGGTGATGCTTGATATGTACTATATTCGCAATTATAGCATCTGGCTCGATCTGCATTTGTTGTATCAAACCGTGCCGGCCGTACTCAAGAGCCGGGGAGCCTATTAAATGAAGGGGATGATCCTGGCCGCCGGGGAAGGACGACGCTTGCGCCCCCTCACCGACCAGGTGCCCAAACCGATGCTGCCGCTGGCGGGGCGCCCCTTGCTGGAACACATTATCGTGCATCTCCGCAACTGCGGCCTGACCGATCTGGCGGTTAACCTTTACCACTTACCGGCCGTAGTGATGGATTATTTTGGCGATGGCCGGTGTTGGGGGGTCAACCTGCGCTACTCGGTCGAAGAGCGGTTGTTAGGTTCGGCCGGCGGGGTCAAGCAACTGGAGCCTTTCTTTGACGACACCTTTGTAGTCTATTACGGGGATGTGCTCACCTGGGCCGACCTGCGTCCGATGATTGAGTTTCATCGCCAGGCCGGCGTTGCCGCCTCCCTGGGGCTTTATCAGGTACCCGATCCCTGGAACCGGGGGATTGTTGAACTCGATCAGAAAGGCGCGATTATTCGCTTTGCCGAGAAACCGCCGCGTGAGCAGGTCTTTTCTAACCTGGCCAATGCCGGCATCTATGTTCTGGAACCGGCAGTGTTGGCCCGGATTCCGGCCGGCCAACCCTATGATTTTGGCCACGATGTCTTCCCCAGGATGTTGACCGACGGCTTACCCCTGGCGGGCTATGTGTTGCAAGATTTTTTGATCGATATCGGCTTGCCGGAGAAGTATGAGGAGGCTAATCGGATGGTTTCTGCAATGGTGAGCCAGAGCCTAACGTGAGGATATTGAAGTCAACTTGTTAGACGAGGAAATGGATCACGTAATCACTATTGTGCCGAATGCTGCCCGACTTAAATGTAAACTTTGTATTTGAGGTTGTAGGACATTACCTGGTTTGCCTGTTTTGATTTGTCTATCTGCCCCCCAGCGAGGGTTGTCCATATTCTGAATGCTGCTCTCATTTTCCTCGCCAAAAGCCGGGCATCATTATACCGGCCCGGAAGCTTACCATTTTATACAATTTGCGGGAGTCCTAAAGCATTTTTCTACGCAGTGGTTCCCGATTTCTTTTGTAAACAAAGGCTAAAGACCCATCCTAAGGGCGTGCCAGTTGGGTGGCGGACCATTTGACAAGCAGGGAAACCAACTGGGGATTGCCATAAGAAAACCAGGGGAAAAAGATGATGACCCGTGCCATTGGAAAGCGTTTGTTAATTCTCTTTTTTTTGTCAGGACTGATCCTAATTATTATAGGAGTGACTGGTTGGAGGTTAACTTGGGCTGAGGCGGCGGTTAAAACCCTGGCGAGAGATCACGACCCGGTCATATTGACGGGTGCGCAAACTCCTGGCTTGGTCGGCGCCCCTGTTGATGATTTGTTCCTTTATACCTTCCAATCTGGTGTTATAAATGGACAGATCCCCGTTCAGGTAGATGAACTTTTGGCGAATGGTAGTTATGTGACCACTGAGGACGGTCTGCTGGATGCTAATGATGAGATCGTTTTCTTGGCGAAAGATCTGGGTGATCGAGTGCCGGACTTCACAGTCTTGACTGCAACGTTACCTATCAGTGAGACCTGGTATGAAATTGAGGTTACTGACCCATTAAGCCCTACCAACAAAGGTTGGGCTTACCTGATCCGGTCCAACACCCTGACTCATCCCATAATTGACTATGTTGATTATGACTCAAGCCAGCGACGGATTACCACAAATCCGAACCATTATGAATTACGTTTTGCTTTGACGACACATCCAGGCTTAGATTATCTGACCTTGAACGGTAATACGACAGATATTCTGGATCGAACCAAGTTGCGGGTTTATTTAACTTTATTTGGCACTTTGACCGAGATTGTGACAGAGGAGAGCTTGGGCTCTCCTGCGCCTGTCTTGGTTAAAGATGGTCGAGTCCGGGTCATTCTAACCCAACGGGCCAATGATGTTCTTGAACTGGCCAGCCTTAGTTCAACCTACCAGGCTTTCGCCTCAACCTTTCGAGTGACCACGGTGGTAAGCAGCAGTGTAACCGTCAATGGCGCCCGTACTTCGGTTGATCTCGATAGCGTGGTGTCCGGTTTGGCTACTTTCTATAACGCTAATACTCCGGCCGGGGTTCTCATTGATGGAGTTCCGGACAGTGAAATAGCTGAAACACCCCTGAGTCGATGGACCCAGGTCAGCCATAGCACCGGTCGTCTGGTTCAGGTAACCGAGACTGCCGCGGTTGGGGGGGGGCAAAAGAATTTTTACCGGGATAACAACAGTCCTGAAAGCGTTGAAAACACTGGAAATAATGGTTCCTATGGTGAAGCGGGTTATCTGTTTGAGGGACCTATTAACCAGACTTTTACAACCCAAAGCGGTTTATTCGTCCTTCCGCCGGCCACCACCGGGCCAGATAATGTTGGAGCCACTTATGAGGCTTATTTCTTTCATCCGCTCCAGGTTCGAGCCAATCTGTTTGGTACTACTACCACATTTCTCCCCATCATCTTTAAGCATCATTAACGCAGCTGTAGGTCAGAGGAAGCTAACATGCAACGATCGATTTCATTCTTATGGGGCCTGGTAATTTTTCTGCTGATACTTAACTTGGCTTTGTTATATGGCTTGAATCTGGCCAGGCGGATGGCCATCGAAACCCTGGATCAGGTTGAAACGAAGCTAGACCAGTTGGCCAGCGAGGTGATTGTTTATAATGTCGAGATCAATCAGGCTGTGCCCATTAGAGCCGACGTGCCTCTCAACCAGACGATGCAGATACCTCTCAACACGGTTATACCGATAGATCAAGAGTTGAGAATGCCTGTGCAAACGCTGGCCGGAGAGATTACGGTGGCTGTGCCTGTGAAAGTCGATTTTCCTGTTGAAATGGTGGTACCGGTTGAGGTCAATGAAACTATTAACCTGGACACAGTAGTTCAATTGAACACCACAGTTCCGGTTGAAATCGATGTGGCCAAAACTCAATTGTCCGATTATCTCGGTCAAACGAAACAGTACTTGGTCCGCTTGAGAAATCGTTTGGCGTTAGGTGGTGAGATAGTTACAGGACAGGAATTCGTTAGTTCTGCCGGCTCAGCAGTTGGGGCTCATATACCAGATGAGCCGGCAGGTGGCAGCGGTCTGCAGCGAATAGCTAACCCTATTGATGAGGGGCAGAATACAAGATCAGAGTCCGATTCGATTCAGGAATTGGGCGTGTCAGACGCTGCCCCAGCGGTCTCAGCAGAGGCGTCCTCTGGCCAAGATGGGGATCAGGCTGATCTGGGCTGGTGTACGCACTCTTATTGGCCACTGCAGCCCGGTTCTACCTGGACCTATAACAGTCCTGTTACCTCATTTACCCTACGCGTAGACGACGCTTCAGACAATCGAGTCTATCTTAGCACCCAGTATGAAGGTCAAGATATTCAGTTTAATGTGGGCTGCCAACAAAATGGCCTGGGGGGTGATTATCTTGGCGATATGCGTCGGATTACCGAATTGGGTAATCTAACGTTCAGTGATTTCCGCGGCCTGTTTCTACCTGGGGTGGATACACTTGAAGAAATCGGGGCGAGCTGGAGCCAGGAATTTGAGATTGGCGGGACGGTTCAGGCAAAGCAGGGTGATGCTTCGGTTTACGGCACAGTCACCCGCGGTCGTGGAACGGCGGTTTACACCGGTGTAGCTCTGGAAACGGTGGAAACCCCGTTTGGGCCACGTGAGGCTCTGCGGATTGACCAAAAGCTAAGCCTTGAGTTATTGGTTGATTTCATGCTCGCCACTCAAAATGTGACGGCCACCGAAACTATTGAGCTGACCAATAGCTATTGGTTTGCCAAAGGATTAGGTCCAATTAAGAGTCATTGGTACGGTGGTAATATGCGGCAGTCGGTTATGTTTGAGCAATCCCCTGTTCACCAACAAGCTGCTATTCCTGCTTTGACTGAGGATCAGCTTGTCTTTGCCTGCGTATTGGGTGAAAAACAATCTCTTGAATGTAAGCGGATACCATCTATGGCCCAGGCTGAATTAACAACTCCGCCTGAGCATGAGTTGGAAATACCGGTTTGGGTGTTGCCCGATGAGTTGGCAAGTAACAGTAATGCCAGCAGCCAGAGTACTATCGACTCTGGCGAGCCGGACTCTAATGACAGTCCAACCCGCTCAACACCCTCTGAGTCGGATGACGGCAGGGCTGACACTCCCTCAAACCCCGACAGACCCGGTGATGACCGGGCCAACTTGCTTGCCTATGCGGCTGCGGTGGAAGACCTCGCTGAAAAGATCAGTCAAGCCGGGCAAGATTTCGGTCAATCTGCCATTCGCTATCGGGATGGGCAAATAACCATTGAGCAATTCCAAGACAGTTTCTCAGAATTTGCACCTAAAGTTGAAAGGTTGATTCAAGGGATCAACGCTCTTTCCCCGCCTCCGGAAGCCATAGCCATCCATCGAGAACTGTCCAGTGGTCTGAAGAAGTGCAACCAGGCGATTGATCTGATGGACGAGTGGTTTAAAACTGGTAATGGTAGCTTAAAAGGGACTACGGTCCTTTTAGTCTCAGATTGTATCAACGATGTCACCGCCGCCGGCAATAAATTAAGGGAATTGTTAAGCCAAAATTAACGGCAAACCCAGGCGTGGATTACCCTGAAGTATGTCCCGGATGGTAATGAGTTACTATTAGGGACATTTTTTATGAGAATATCGGTCGTGGGGATTTACGAGCTTGACCACACTTCTAACTTTTTTCTAATCATATTCACACGGCTTTATCATTAAATCTTGTTACACTCCACCATAATAGTCAACCGAGAAGCAACCAACTGACCATACCATTATGCGAGCAATCTTTTTGGACCGAGACGGCGTTATTTGCAAAAATCGACCTGACCATGTGAAAAGTTGGGCTGAGTTTGAGTTTTTGCCGGGCGTTAAATGCGCCCTGGCGAACCTGAGTCAGTTGGATCTGCCGGTTGTGGTCGTTACCAACCAGGGGTTGATCAATCGGGGTTTGGCTACTGCCGAGGTGGTCGAAGAAATTCACCGGCAAATGGCGGCTGAGTTAGCTGCTGCCGGCGCCCGGATCGACCGGGTGTACACCTGTCCTCATCGCCCCGACGAAGGCTGTGATTGTCGCAAACCGCAGCCAGGGATGCTGTTGCAAGCGGCCAGGGAACTGAGCATCGATTTGGCCGGCTCTTACCTGGTTGGCGATGCCCTGACCGACCTACTAGCCGGAAGCCGGGTAGGCTGCCAAACCTACCTGGTCTTAACCGGCCGAGGGCCGGGGCAGCTTTGGCCGGCGTTTCAGGCCTTGGGGGGCGGCTTCACCATTGTCCGCGATTTAAAGGATGCCGTCAATCATATCCTCAACAGTGAACGGGGCATTCGTTTTAATCTCACGCACGATACCTTGAGCGTGTCTCTCTCATTCAAATAATCGCCTCTATCTTGGTGAATTTCTGAGCAATGATTGAGCAACTCCGTTACTATCTGGCCGGACAGGCCGCCAGCATCCCAACTTATGTGTTAGAGCAAAGTCTCATCACTCTATTCGGTTGGATCCCGACCGTAGTTGGGATTGGTTTCCGGGCACTGGCCTACCGGCTCATCATGCAGCTTGACGGTACTCCGGCCATCGAGGCCGGGGTACGCCTGGCTCACGCCGGCAACGTCCGGTTGGGCAAGAACGTATACCTGGATCGAGGCGTTTACTTGCACGCCCTGCCGGGTGGAATTTCCATCGGCGACAATACTTTTCTAATGCACCACACCATGCTGCACGTCTTCAACTTCCGCCAACTCCCACACGCCGGCATCACCATCGGTAAGAACTGCTTTTTGGGCGAATACAACGTGGTGCGGGGGCAGGGCGGCGTGACCATCGGCAACGATGTCTACACCGGGCCGATGGTGCAGATTGTGGCCGTCAACCACGTCTACCGCGACCCGGATCGACCGATCCGAGAGCAGGGCATCACCGCCAAAGGCATCGTGATTGAGGATGACGTGTGGCTGGGCGCCGGCGCGGTGGTGCTGGATGGCGTGACCATTGGTCGGGGCAGCGTCATCGGGGCGGGGGCCGTCGTCGCCAGCGACATTCCCCCTTATAGCCTGGCGGTGGGCACGCCGGCCAAAGCGGTGAAAGATCGCCGGCAACTCAAAGATCGGCCGCTGGCGGAGGCCGAGATATTCTACGGCGCTTTGGAACAGTTTCGCAGCAACGGTAACCGGGTGCAGGCGGTCAATAATCAGTAATCAGTGATCAGTGGTCAGTTCACCGATAACTGATAACTGATAACCGATAACCGATAACTGGCAACTATCTTCCAGGGAGGCAAACAGAGTGAATACATTATCCATAGTAATTCCGGCGCTCAATGAGGAAAACGGCATCGCCGATATCATCGAACGAGTTTTGTCGATTAAGAAGGCCCTGGCCCAGGCAGGCGTCCCAGACCTGGAACTGATCGTGGTTGACGATGGCTCCACCGATCGCACGCCGGAAATTGTGGCCGGTTATCCCGAAGTTGTTTTGATTAAACATCCGGTCAACCAGGGCTATGGCGCGGCCATCAAAACCGGTTTTCGCCATGCTCGCGGCAATCTGCTGGCTTTTCTGGATGCCGATGGCACCTATCCGCCGGAGTATTACCCGCAACTGTGCCGGCCAATTCTGGAGGATGGGGCCGATTTGGTGATTGGCTCACGCATGGCCGGCAGCGACAGCGAAATGCCGCTGGTGCGGCGCATCGGCAACACCATCTTTGCCACCCTGGTCAGTATCATCAGCAATCACCGCGTCACCGACAGCGCCAGCGGGCAGCGGGTCATCCGGGCTGACATTCTCTCGCACCTCTACCCCCTGCCGGATGGGCTTAACTTTACCCCGGTGATGAGCACCCGGGCCATGCACGAGCAGATCAAGGTGGTCGAAGTGGCCATTCCCTATTCAGAGCGGGTTGGCCGCTCCAAGTTGAGTGTGGTGCGGGATGGCTATCGCTTTCTGAACTCGATTTTGATGACCGCCTTGACTTACAACCCGGTACGCATCTTTGGCCTGGCCGGCTTTGGGCTGGTGGTGCTGGGTATTTTGATTGGCCTGACCTCGCTGCTGGCGGCTCAAGTGAGCAGCCGGCCGGATGCCCAATTTGCGGCGCTGTTTGCCGGTTTGGTGTTGGCCTCGGCCGGGATCAACGTGTTTGCCATTGGGGCCACCTTCAATTATTTGGTGTCGTTGTTCCATAAGCGCCAAATTCGCCAGGGCTTGCTGGGCCGGCCGATTTTCCAGTCGCCGCTGGAGACTCACTTCGGCTGGCTGGGACTGGTCACTATTCTGGCCGGTTTTCTGGTCTATGCGCTGGCTGTCTGGCAGAATTTGACCGCCCCGGGCAGTATGGCCCCCTGGTTTGCGCCGGCCGTCAGCGCCGTCCTGGTCTTAACCGGGCTTAATCTGGTCACCTCCTGGCTGTTAATCATCGTTCTGGCCGAGTTGAGCCAGCGTGAAACACGCGCCGTGGCCGACCTGGGTGAAGTCACCGTCATCGCCGAGACCAAAGCCCGTAAAGTCGATGTGGTTGCGCCGGTAGTGAGTTAAAGCAACGGGTGTAGCCTTTTTGAAGAATTTTAGACCCAATACTTTTCAAATAAGGACGCGGTTGAAACCGCATCTGGAGGGCTACGCCGTGATGTCCGCCTACGCGGACAAAAAGACCCGTCCACGCAGGTGGACGACCGGCTTTAGTCCTGGAGGAGCGATTTCAATCGCCTATTTGAAAAGTATTGGTTTTAGACTTACTGCGTATTCCGTGGGCTGCTTAACGGAGTACGCAACACGTAGTAAATTTGCCGTAGAGTTTATCTCAATAGCTATGTTTTTGAGGGAAAAACTATGTCATCTGAGTGGATAAATTTAGGGACACGACCGGTAAAAAAACCACGTCCGGCTGAATTTCCGGACATCAGTGCCTTGATGAAAGAGCCGATCAAAGCTGAACGAGAGCCAGAGTCGGTAGATGTGTTGCTGGTCAACCCGCCTGCGCCGGACGGCGGCATCTGGATCCGCTCGCAGCACCGGGTGGGGCGGCGGTCGCGCGAAAATATGATCTGGCCGCAGGTGGAGTTAGCCACGATGGCCGCCTGTCTAGAGCCGGAGTATAAGGTGGAAATCGTTGATGGGATTGCCACTCGTATGAGCTGGGCCGAATTTGAAGAGGTTTTGGCCAGGAAGCGGCCCAAATATTACCTGACTCAGGTCACCGCGCCGACGCTGACCAACGATATGTACGGCGTCTTTTTAGCCAAGAGCAAAGGGGCCAGGACGATCGCCTTTGGCACCCACGTGACGCCCAATACGATCAACACGATGACCGATTACCCGGCCCTTGATTTTGTGCTGCGGGGTGAACCGGAGTTGACCCTGCGCGAACTGGTCGATGCCCTGGACGGCAGAACCGGCCAGAATCAGCAGATGGAATACCTGCTGCAAAAAACCGATCCCACCCGGACGCCAATCTCGGCCGAACTGGTGGCCCGGGGTGATCTGAGTTCGATCCGGGGCCTGGCCTGGCGGCGCCACGGTGAGATCAAGCTCAACCCGGACCGCAACTTCATTCCTGATCTGAACGAGTTGCCTTTGCCGCGGCACGATATGCTGCCGCTGGATAATTACCGCATGCCGTTGATCAAAGGGCCGTATGCCTTTATCGTTCCCAGCCGGGGCTGTCCGGCCGGTTGCAAATATTGCATCAAGCATGTTAGCTATAACTATGCTGTCCGGCTGCGCACGGCCGAAAACATTCTGGCCGAGTTGTGGTCGCTGAAAAAGTTGGGCGTGAACAACGTGATGATGTATGCCGACCTGTTTACGGTCAATCGTGAGCAGGTGATCAGCATCTGCCAGGCCATGATCGAAGAGAAGATCGACATGCAGTGGATGTGCAATAGCCGGGTTGACTACGTTGACGAAGAGATGCTGTCGTTGATGGGGCAGGCCGGTTGCCATATGATTTCGTGGGGGATTGAGTCCGGCTCCGAGGAGATTTTGAAGCGAGCCCGCAAAGGGGCCAATCCGGCCAAGGCCGAGCAGTCGTTGCGCTGGGCCAGGCAGGCGGGCATCAAGAATTTTGGTTACTTCATTATCGGCTTGCCCGGTGAAACCGAGGAAACCATCAAGCAAACCATTGCTTTTTCTAAAACGCTGCCGCTGAATGTAGCCATCTTTCACATTGCGGCGCCCTATCCGGGCACGCCCTTCTTCTATGAGGTGGTGGAGAACGGCTGGTTCCGGCCCGGCACCAACTGGGAGCAGGTCGATATGGATCAATCGACCGTGCTGGATTACGGCCACCTGACCGCGGAGCAACTGATGTATTGGCAAAAGCGGGCTACGCGCGAATGGGCTTTGCGGCCAGGACCCATCTGGACCATTCTCAAAGGTTTGAATACCTGGGCCGGTTTCAAGAGCGCTGTGGATGCCGGTTTGCAAACTCTGTCTTTTGTGCGTAGCTGATCCCGGAGGGCTGGCAGGTTGTGCTGCCAACCTGCCAGCCCGTCACTCTCTTTTTTTGGGTATTGATGGTCATTTGTGTTCGTTGAAGGATCAATCTGTCACCTGATAGAGCCATCAGGCTATTGGTGAGCCAGGAGCATGCGCTGTGAGCCAGCCACAAGAAAAATCAATTAGAACTCGTTCTTCTCAACCGGAAATGGGTTTTGTTCAGACTGATGAGTTGTTGACCATTGTGGAAGTGGCGACTTATCTCAAAGTCAGTCGCCGGACGGCCTGGCGCTGGTGCCAGAGTGGCCGGCTGCCGGCCAGCAAAATTGGGCATCAGTGGCGGATTTCTCGGAATAATTTGCAAAGATTCATCGATCAGCAAGGTAACTCAAAAATCTAATTGCCAAAAAATTCCGGCAAAAATGGTTCGGTCGTCAATCTTTTTGGATGTCGGACCGTTTTGGAGATTAAGGCCATGATTATTACTCGAACCCCATTGCGGATCAGTTTTGCCGGCGGCGGCAGCGACTTACCGGCTTTCTATGAACGGGAGCGGGGCGCCGTTGTTAGCACGGCCATCGACAAATACATTTATGTTACGGTCAATCCAAAATTCGATCACAAAATCCGGGCCAGTTATTCCGTAACCGAGATTGTAGATAGTGTTGCTGACCTGAAACACGAGTTGATTCGGGAGGCTTTGTGTTTGCTGAATATCAAAGAGGGTATTGAAATCACCTCTATCTCTGACATCCCTTCGCAGGGAACTGGTTTAGGTTCATCGAGTAGCTATACCGTGGGCCTGCTCAATGCCCTTTATGCCTATCAAGGTCATATGGCCGGAGCAGAACGCCTGGCTGCCGAAGCCTGCCATATTGAATTAGATCGATGTCGAAAACCAATTGGCAAGCAGGACCAGTATATTGCCGCCTACGGTGGTTTAAGTTATATCCGTTTTAATCCCGATGGCAGTGTCTTCACCGATCCGATTCTCTGCTCACCGATGGCGCGCAAGCAGCTGCAGACAAGGTTGTTAATGCTCTATACTGGGCTGACCCGTAGCGCCGATGGGATTCTATCTGAGCAAACCCAGGAAACCCGCTCCAATGAGTCCAAGCGAGAAGCTCTGCGCCGGATGGTTAGTCTGGCTGACCAGCTATTTGAGGCGCTCAGTCGAGACGACCTGGATGCCTTTGGAGAAATCTTGCACACAGGTTGGTTGGAGAAACGAAAATTAGCCAGCAACATTAGCAATGGTCGCATTGATGAGTGGTATCAACGGGCCCGGGCCAACGGCGCTATTGGCGGGAAACTGTTAGGGGCCGGCGGTGGCGGCTTTTTGCTGCTCTATGCGGATCCGGCCCATCACGACGATATCTGCCGGGCTTTGCCGGAATTACGAAAAGTGCCTTTTTCTTTCTGCCCTCAGGGTAGCAAAATCATTTATGTAGAAGAGAATGGTTATCGGCCGTAACAATCTGATTTTTCCAAACTAACTGATTTTTCCAAACTAAATTCAAACCTTTTTGTGATACGATTTTAACTGTGAAACAGTGGTACACCCTGTATACTACTAAACTTATGGGACTTGGCTAACTATCCAGATGGAGATGGGGATGAGCGTGACGAAATCAAGAAAACTGAATGTTTCGATGTCGGCTTCTCAGCGAGCTGTGATTGCCGGAGTGCTCCTTAGCGTGGCCCTTAACGCAGCTGGCCAGACCCTCTTCAAAGCTGCCCGCCTGGCCCAGCCAGAGGCAACGCTCTGGATCCTCTTGCTCCGCTCCGAGACCTGGGCGGGGTTCTTGATCTATGGGCTGTCAGCGGTATGCTGGCTCTGGGTGCTGGCCCGGGCTCAGTTGTCCTTTGCGTATCCTATCTTAGCCTTGACTTTCCCGGTGGTAGTAGCCCTTTCGGTCATCATTTTTGGAGAATTCATCTCGCCGCTGCGCTGGCTGGGCGTGGGTGTGATTGTTGTGGGTGTGTCTCTGCTGGCGAGGAGTTGATCCGATGGATCTAACTGCCTACTTTCTGCTTATAGTCGCCATTGGGATTGGTGTAATTGGCCAGCTTTTGCTCAAGTATGGGATGTTGCAGCAGCAAGGATTTCGACTGGCCGAGCTAATGACCTTGCTCCATAACCGGCCCGTGATAGGTGGCTTTTGCTGTTATGGCTTGTCGACTCTGCTTTATTTCAAGGTACTAGCCAGTCTCGACCTATCTTTGGCCTACCCCACGGTCAGCTTGGGTTACGTGTTGGTAATCTTGATGTCGAAGATATTTTTTCGGGAGGAAATTACCCTGAGTCGGTGGACAGCGGCTATGATCATTAGCGCGGGCGTCGTTCTGGTTGGTCTTGGCTCGGTCTGATCGTCAGCAGGGCTGGGACTGTAGTTTGATCGGGCGCGGCAGAGCCAGCTCAAGAATTCTACGACCAGCAGAACCGTTGCCAAAGAAGTGAGGTAACTTGATGAGATATAATCGTATGCCCCATCCACTTCCTCTTGTTCTAATTGGGGTTGGCCTGATGGCGCTGATTGGGGTTGGGCTTTATTTTAGTGGGGCGGTAACCTATCTGACCACTCCCCCTACGCCAGTTGCTTTACCGACTTTGCTTAGACCGGTTAGCCCCACTGCTTCGGCTACGCCTACTCCAACCCTAACCGCCACAGCAACTCGCCTGCCGCCCACTGCCACCCCAGCATCTAATCTGCCTTCTGGTGGCATTGTCTATGCCCTGTCGCCCGATATTAATTCAGTCGGCTGGCTTCGGGCTGGCGAAACGGGTAACCATTTTGGCGAGAGTTTCTTGTACGCCGGCGTTCGGGAAGACGGGTTGACGTATGGGGCGATGCAGTTTGATCTATCTTTTATTCCGTCGGGATCGACCATCTTTCAGGCCGAATTGGAGCTAACCGGGCTGGCCGACCAGGGCTTGACCGCGGATAGCGCCTTTGCTCTCAATATTCTCCAGCCAGAGATCGACGCCGACTGGTCGAGGCGTGATGCCGGGACTATTGGCCCGGCGCCCGTTGATGAGCAGCTAAATCCCACGCTGGGGGTAACTGATCTGGCGGCGGGGCGCCTCAATAAATTTATCTTCAATGCGGCTCAACGCAGTATTATCGAGGCTCGATTGGCGGATACTAAGCGTATTTCCTTCAGAATAGATAGTTTGTCGCCCGAAGGTTGGTTTGCCTGGGATAGTGGTTATGGTGAAGACTCCACAGGCCAGGGACCCGTCTTACGCCTGGGTGTACTACCGCCAGTGGCTACCGATGTGGCCGAGGCAACGCCAGGGACACCTACGCCAACCCCGACCTTTGTCATCATTACCAGTACACCTACCCCGGCTGATCTGGCCAGGCTGGTGGCTATTGCTGTTACCGCCACTTATGAGGCGACCACCATTGGTACGGCTACTCCCATACCGGAAAATTGGGTTACGCCCTGGGTAGTAACCGCTACTCCGACTCCGGAGAATACGGCCACAGCTATGTACCAGTGGGCCCAAGCTACAGCCGATGTCATTGTTTATGGTACGTCTACTCCAACCCCTCAAAACATCGTGACTGCCACGCCGACGCCGACAGATACGCCCACGCCGATTTTTATCTTGCTGGAAGGGGAATTGCCGCCGATGACTCCTTCTCCCACCCCCAGTGTTACCCTGGAGCCAACCCCTCCGCTTCCCGCCCAATTGATCGGTAAGATTGCTTTCAAGTCGGATCGAACCGGGCAGGAGCAGATCTACGTGATCAATCCGGATGGAAGTGGTTTGGCCCTGTTGACCAATCGCTGGCCTTATAATATGGCTGAATTGGCCGACGTTTTCTCGGCCGATGGCCGCTTTCGGGTCTTCACCAAGGACGCGATCCGGTACAGAAACATTAAGGTGGGGACAGACCTGACCGAGACAGTCCGTAATGATGCTCCGGCGTTGTACTGGTATGACTCGCTCTACCAAATCGAGGAACAGGTGACTCATTTTGGCAATGGGATCGCCTACGGCGGGGTTTGGTCACCCACCCAGGAGCGCGTTGCCTTTGTATCTAACGACAGCGGCGATGATGAGATTTGGGTGGTTAATCGAGATGGCAGTGACCTACGGCAGTTGACCGACAGTAATGAAGCCCGGAATGCTCAAGAGATCGGTAAAGATACTTTCTTTGCCGAAGTCAATAAGCATCCCTCGTGGTCGCCCGACGGCAGCCAACTGGTCTTTTGGTCCAATCGCCTCAGTGGTCGCGCCCAAATCTGGGTTATGAATGTTGATGGCGCCAATTTGTACAGTCTGAGTCGAACCGGCTTTAACGATTGGGATCCGGTCTGGATTAAATACCCCGGTATTCCCAATAATGCCCACCTGACCCATCTGCCTTATCAAGGCCCCTACGATCCCGCTGGCGCGACGCGTGCTTGTCAAGACTTCCCCGATCCGGCCCAGGCTCAGGCCTTTTACCTGTTGGCCGGCGGTCCGTATCGGGATCCCCACAATCTGGATCCTGACCAGGACGGGTTGGCTTGTAACAGGAATTAAATTAGATCAATGAACCTTGGGCTTGGTCTGCCAATCCTATTAGCGAGGACGAGGAGCGTGAGATGGATTTAAGTGGATATATTAAAATTGGGCTGCGTTGGTGGTGGTTGATAGCCGTGAGTGTGATTCTATCGGCTACAGCCAGCTATTTTTATAGCCAAAATATGCCCAAGGTCTATGCGGCCAGAACTACGCTGATGGTGGGGAGTAACATCATCGAAAACCCTAATCCAAATCTGCAAGCGTTAGGCAGCATCAATACCTTGGCCTCGGTTTATAGCGAACTGGCCAAGCGCAAGCTGATTACCCAGGCGGTTATTGATAAATTGGGCCTGCAAATGAGTCCCGATGATTTGGCCGAAATGATTCAAACGAATGTGATTGCCAAAGCCCAACTGCTAGAAATTTTTGTGTTAGATATCCATCCCCAGCGGGCCCAAATCCTGGCTAATGCTATTGCCGAAGAGCTAATTCTGCAAAGCCCCACCGGCGCAATCGAGCAGCAAGAACGGGATAGTTTCATCCGGGCGCAGATAGCCGATTTGCAGGCCAAAATTGGGCAAACCGATCAGCGCATCAAAGAGCTAGAAGCTTCGATGGAAAATTTGACTTCAGCCGTAGAGATTGCTGAGGCCCAATCGAAATTATCTGAATTGGAGAAACTCAAAAACGACTATCAGAGCAGCTATAATACGTTTCTGGGTAACCTATCTGAGACTTCTATCAATAGACTGGCTATCTTTGAGCCGGCCAGTGAGCCAACCATTCCGGTTGCACCCAACATCAAGATGAATGTGTTGGTTGCTGCCGCGGCCGGGTTAGCTTTGGCGATTAGCGCGATTGTCCTCTTAGAGTTTTTTAGTGATACTTTGATTTGGAAACCTGAGGAGAATCAATCCGTTCTGGGATTTTCCGTATTGGGAGCAATTGGCAAGGCTGGCAAAAGTGATAGCAAGGTTGTAGTTCAGGCCGAGGAGTGGTCGCCTGAAACAAGCGCCTTGCGTGATTTACGTAGCAGCCTTTTTCTGGCCGCTGGCGAAAAAAAATTGAACACTTTGCTGATTACCAGTACCGTGCCGGGTGAGGGTAAAACCTTTATTTCCACTAACCTGGCCGCAGTGGTTGCTTCGCCGGGTTCAACTGTGGCTGCGGTTATCGCGTCACCCGGTTTGAGGGTAATTCTGGTTGACGCCGACTTACGCAAGCCCTCTCTGCACGAAATTTTTGATATGCCCAATCTTCTTGGTTTAAGCGATGTGTTGGCTTTGCCGGAAATTGCCGTTGTAGGGATGTTGGAAAAAGCCTTAAAACCAACCAGCATCGAGAACTTATTTTTACTGCCGGCTGGCCGGGCCTCGATAGATTCGGGCTATCTATTAAATTCTCCTCAGTTTGGGCATTTACTGGAACTACTCGCGGCCAGGGCTGACCTGGTTATCATTGATAGCGCTCCTTTGCTGGCCGCCATTGAAACAAGATTTATTGCCAAAGCCGTTGATGCCACCCTGCTTGTGATTAATGATGGCCGAACCAGACGACGGTCCTTGCAAAAGGCTATTGGTCAATTTCGCATAACCGATGAGACCAATCTGCTTGGAGTTGTCTTCAACCGGGTCAAATTATTGAGCAGTTATGCCAATTATTCTTACCATTATTCCTCGCCGGCGTTGCTGCAGCACTCTGGCGGGCCACAACATCACGGATTGAAACGCCAGCCGGCCTGGTTGGGAAAAGTCTGGCCGTTCAGTCGAAAGCAAGGCACGGAGTTGGCTACGAATACACTCGGTTTAGTAGAGGTGGCCGATTATCTGGGGGTTCATAAAGATGTGGCTCAGCGCTGGTGCGAGCAAGGGCGTCTTCCGGCTACAAAAAAGGGTCGCCGTTGGGTAGTAAATTTGGATGATTTGAATGATTTCATTTCTACCTACCAGTATAGTGTTGCAGTGAAGCTGGATGAAGTTAACGACCCCTCCACCCCGGTGATGGATAGGACCCGCTCAAATGGGCAGCCAGGCGCCTCAGATCGAGTGACTCGGCCGGATCGATAAATAGGTATTGAACATTGTCAAGAAACCACTAAGACCCGCTGATGAAAATTGTCTTGACCATCCATCACTTCCCGCCCAACTATAACGCCGGGGCTGAAATCTATACCTTTCGCCTGGCCCATTGGCTGCTCAAGCACGGACATCAAGTAGAAGTGGTCTGTGTTGAGTCGATTACTCAGACCGGTTCGGCTGAAATTGAGCATAAACACGAACTTTACGAGGGAATTTCAGTCTGGCGGCTTTATTTTGACGCCGACCTGTTCCCCGACCCATTCCGGCAAAGCTTCGATAACCCGGCGATAGGGGCCTGGTTTGTCCAATTTTTGGCCCAGGTTCAGCCGGATGTGGTGCATATCAATAGTTGTTATCTTTTATCAGTTAATACCATCAGCGTGGCCAAACAATTGGGTTTACCGGTCATCGTTACCCTGCACGATTTTTGGTTTGTGTGCCCGCGCATCACCCTGCTCAAGCCAACTGGCCAGGTCTGCGCCGTGCCGGAAAATGTGGCCGAATGCGCCTGGTGCCTGGCCACGGAGCAACGCCGCTTTCGCTGGCCCCAAGAAATTTCCCGTGGCGCTATTGGAACGGTAGCTCAACAACTTTTAGACTTACCGTTTGGCGCCAGGCTGCTGGGCATCCAACCCGATGTACGGTTGTTAGCCCAACGGCGCGAACTTTTGTTAAAAACCCTCAATCAGGCCGATGTGATTTTGGCTCCTTCGGAGTTTTTGCGGGATCTCCATATCAAACAAGGGGTAGACCCAGAAAAAATTCTGTATTCACGTTTGGGGTTGGATACCGGCCATTGGTTACCTCCTTCAAACCCCAAAGAAAAGGCGCCGGCGGAGTTGCGGATCGCTTACATTGGGCAGTTATCGCCCCACAAAGGCGTTCATTTATTGCTGCAAGCGTTTAACCGGCTTGATTTTTCTCAACGGCGGGGACGGTTAAAAATTTATGGCAGTTTGACTGCTTTTCCAGATTATGTTGAGTGGTTGAATAGAATTGCCGGAGGTAATTCAGCAATTGAGTTTGCCGGCCGGTTCGATAATCGGCGGGTAGCCGAGATATTAAATGAAACCGATGTGACCGTTGTACCTTCAGTCTGGTATGAAAACTCCCCCATTGCCATCATGGAGGCGTTGACCACCGGCACGCCGGTGGTAACTGCCAATTTGGGGGGGATGGCCGAGTTAGTTCAGCACAACCGCAATGGGTTGTTATTTGATGTGGGTGATGCGGCCGATTTGGCCCGCCAACTGCAGCGGCTGCTCGATGAAGCCAATCTGGCGGCTACACTGGCCAGTCAGGCCAAGCCGGTCAGGCTGATTGATGATGAGATGAGCCAGCTTAATCTTCTATACGAGCGCGTTATGACCCATGATCAGCCGAGTTGGGAGGCCGTATGACCGCATTTTCGTTAACAGTTTTTCGCAATTCCGCCTTTGGTATGGCGGGTCAAATTGCCATAAAGTTACTCTCCTTTGTCTTCTCAGTTTTTGTCATTCGCCATTTGGGGGCTGAGGATTTTGGCCAATACGCCGCGGTTACGGCTTTTGGCATGATTTTTGTCTCCTTAGCCGATCTGGGGTTGAGCGGTTACACGGTGCGCGAGGTGGCCCGGCTGCGTGACATGCCTGACGGCAAAAATCGAACTGCGGCGCTTTACGGTAATGTCCTGGCGTTGCGGCTGGTGTTGGCAACCCTGGCGGCGCTGCTGATCATTGCCGTGGCCTGGTTGACCAACCGGCCCTGGATCATGATCGGCGCAATTGCCCTCAATGGCCTGAGCCTGGTGATGTACGGCGCACAGGGGGCCAGCGATGCATTGCTGGCCGGCTTTGAGCGGCTTGATCTCTCGGCCGGGGCCAGAGTCTTGAACCAACTCATCTTTGTTTTTGGCGGCGCTCTGTTTTTGTATTGGGGCCTGGGGTATTACGGCCTGATCTACGCCGGTCTGCTGGGTGTGGCCTTAATGACCTACGTTTGCTGGCGAGCCGTAAGCCGCCTGGGGTTTCGGCCCGCCTGGCCTTCACCCTCGCTTTGGTTAACGCTGCTGCGGGCCAGTTTTCCCTTTGGCATAATTGGGTTAGCCCTGGGGTGGTCCTACAAGTTTGACAGTGTTTTGCTCAATATCTATTGGGGGGATGAAGTGACCGGTTACTATGCTGCGGCCTACAACCTGATCTTCTCGGCCGTCATGATTTCTAATGTGGTGAATACCGCCCTTTATCCTTCCCTGGCGCGCCAGTCGGTGAAAGACGGGCATCGCCTGCCGGCGATTTATGAGCGTGCTCTGCGTTATCTCCTGGTCATCGCCCTGCCTATCGCCGTTGGCGGTTGGGTACTGGCCGAGCAGCTGGTACCTTTTCTGTTCACCACTAGTTTTGCCCCCGGCGTGCCGGCGCTGCGGATTTTGATTTGGGTGGTACCGCTGATGTACGTCTCCGAATTTTTGGGATATGTGGTGGTGGTGGCCGGTCGCGAAAGCCGGGTGGCCCGGGCGGTACTGATCAGCACCGGGATCAATGTGGGCCTAAACTTGCTGCTGGTGCCTTTATTTGGCTTTTTCGCCGCTGCAATCATGACAGTTTTAACCGAAGCGGTGCTCGTGGGCCAATATCTATGGTTGCTGCGCTCGCTGCTGCGGGAGTTTAATTGGGGACAGGTTCTGCTTGGCCCGCTGCTGGCGGCTTTGGCTATGGGGCTGGGCGTGTATCTGGTACATTCCCACTTTTCGTTCAGCCTCAACGTCCTGGTTGGCGCAGCTATTTACTCCGTATTCTTGTTTGTGCTGGGCGTGGCCGGGCGAGAAGAGATTCATTTTGTGCGCGGGCTGCTGGCCTCGCGCCTGGGAGCGGCTCGATAAAAAGTCGGAACTCATATGCGTATTGGGATCGACGTTCGCTATTTATCACACGGGTTGGTAGGCGGGGTGCATACTTATGTGGCTAACTTTGTGCCTGCCTTAATCGAACTGGCGATTGATGATCAGATTTTTCTGTATGCTGACACCAAGCAGCCTTTTGAGTTGCAAAATTTGCCGCCGCGGGTGATGGTACGTTACCTGCCTTATCGGAACGCGCTGTCGAGCCTCCAAAACGATTTTTTTATGAAGCGGGTTATGGCCCGGGATCGCCTGGATGTAGTTCATTTTCCGGCCAACTATGGCTTTGGCCCAACCGGTGCGGCTGTGGTGATCACCTTGCACGACGAGATCAATATTATGCCCTGGCTGGAGATTATGCGCGGTCACCCCAAGACGGCGAAAACGGTGGTGATGATGACCTATCTTCATCATTGCACTAAAGCCGCTTTGCGTCGAACCCGGCTTATCGTGACCGTTTCAGAGTATGCCAAACAGCAGATCAACCGTTACAGCAGTTTCGATTTATCCCGGATTGTGCCGGTACCGCATGCCCCAACTCCTGACCTGAAGCGTATTCAAGACCCGATGATTTTGGCCGACATTTGCCGCCGGCATAACTTGACAACGCCGTATGTCCTGGCCGATGCGCTCAAAAACCCGGCGGTGTTGGTCCGGGCCTGGCAAAAGTTGCCGGCCGCATTGCAAGCCAGGTATAAAATTGTCTTTTTTGCCCGCCAGCCCAACCTGCTCCCGGTTGTTCATAAAGCGGTTGAGGCCGGTATTGCCCGGTTGTTGGTGCGCCCTTCTCGCGCTGACTTGATTGGTCTCTACAGCCAGGCCCAGGCATTTGTCTTTCCCTCCTGGATTGAGGGTTTTGGTCTGCCTATTCTGGAAGCCATGACCTGCGGCGCGCCGGTCATTGCTTCGAACCGGGGCTCGATCCCGGAAGTGGCCGGCAACGCGGCTCTGATCATGGACGCCGAAGATGATGAGGCGCTGGCTGAACATTTGAATACCGTCCTGACCTCACCTGATAAAAAGCAGCAATTACAAACGTTAGGCTATGCTCGCGCCGCTGAATTTTCCTGGACTCGTACTGCCCGGCAAATTTTGGACAGTTATCACCAGGCGCTCTTGAATTGACTTATCACAGGAGTATTATGATTTCAGGTTCAAGGGTTGGCGTCATTGTGTTGTGCTATAACGGAATTGATTTGACTATGGAGTGTCTGGCTTCATTGCACCAACAGGATTATCCCCATCTGGACATCCTGGTGGTTGACAACAACTCGCAGGATAACACGGTTGAAGCGGTCCGCCAGGCTTACCCCCAGGTTAAAGTGATTGCTGCCGGCCAGAATCTGGGCTACGCCGCGGGTAACAATCTGGGGATGCGGGCCGCGTTGCAAAGCGGCGCTGATCTTATTTTCTTGGTCAATAATGATACCCGCCTGGACCCCGACTGTGTGACGACATTGGGGCGCGCCCTGGAAGTTGATCCACATATCGGCGTAATTGGGCCAATGGTTCATACCTGGCGCAGCCGGGTCATCAGCTCGGCCGGAGGAATGATTAACTGGTGGCAGGCCGACGCCGTGAATGTGGGGATGGGTGAGCCGGACCGGGGGCAGTACCCGGCCAGGGCGGTAGACTTTATCAATGGCTGCGGCTTGATGGTTACCCGGAGGGCGATCGAGCGAGCCGGTATGCTGGACCCCCAGTTTTTTATGTACTGGGAGGAAACAGACTGGTGCGCCCGGATCCGGCGCGCCGGTTTGACCTGTTGCTTTGAACCGGCGGCGCGCATGGAACACAAAGCCTCTATCGAAACCCAGGAGCTAGGCCCGACTACAATCTATTATATGACCCGCAACCGGCTGCTCTTCTTTGCCCGCCACACCCCCTGGCCACTCAAACCGCTTGTCCTGGCCCGGGCAATTCGCGGCGCGTTGCGCGGCATCTCGCAACTGCGACAGGCCGGCCGCATAGGCCACGCCCAAGCGGTTGAAGTTGCCCTTCGCCACGCCTGGCAAAAGCGTTGGGGATATACTGACCCATCGGCCTGGGGAGTGGTTTCAGCCTAACTGTGAAACAAACTATTCTTTGGGAAACGTCCTACAAATCTGTAATAAATATTATTGGAAATAGGATTGATGGCCTGACAAGTTTGATATGGCTCACGGATTAACACAGATTTCACGGATTTTTCTTTAATTTTTTGACATAATCTGTGCGCTTCGCGGTCCGTGAAAATCCGTGAGCTATTCTTATTTCCAATAAACTCTAATGTAACGCCGGCATCATTGGATTATGAAGATCTTATTTCTTTCACGTTGGTTTCCCTACCCGCCCGACAACGGCTCCAAAATTCGTATTTTTAACTTGCTTAAAGCATTGGCCTGCCAGCACGAGATTGAATTGATCTCCTTTACTTCTAACGCGATAAGCCCTGAACAGCTGGCTATATTAGGGCAATACTGCCGGCGGATTCAACTGGCGCCGTATCGCCCCTTTCAACCGGGTCGCTTGAAAGCATTGTTGGGTTTTGTTTCGACCAGACCCCGCTCGGTCATCGATACTTTTAACCCCGACCTGCAACGGCTGGTTGAACAAGTGAGCCGTCAAGACTCCTTTGATATGGTGATAGCCTCTCAGATAGATATGGCGCCCTACGCCCTTGGTTTGCCGGGTTCAGTCAAAATCCTTGAAGAACTGGAATTGACCGGCCTTTTTGAGGAATTTGCCAGAGCAGGGCAGCCGTTCAGGAAACTGCGTAGCGGGCTAACCTGGTGGAAGTTGTCAGCTTATGTCCATCGTCTATTATCCACCTTTGATGGCTGTACGGTTGTCTCGGCCGGTGAGCTGGCTCAGGTTCGGCGGGTGGCGCCAGGTGGCACATCCCTGGCAGTTATTCCAAATGGGGTAGACATTGGCCATTACGCCAACTCTTTTGGCCGGCCAGCAATTGATACCTTGATCTATGCTGGCGCATTGACGTACGGCCCGAACTTTGACGCCATAAAATTTTTTCTGGGCGAAATTTTACCGCTGATTCGCCGTGAGCGGCCTCAAGTAGAATTAAGAATTACCGGCAGAGCAGAGCAGGCGCAGGTGAAAAACCTGCCGCTTTCCCCCAACAACGGGGTCATCTTCACCGGCTATCTGGACGATATTCGCCCGGCAATTGCGAACAGTTGGGTGAGCATTGTGCCGTTGCGGATTGGCGGCGGCACCCGGTTGAAAATATTGGAGTCGCTGGCTTTAGGGACACCGGTGATTGCTACTTGCAAAGGGGCGGAAGGATTAGAGTTGGTTCCGGGGCGCGATCTTTTGATTGCTGACGAGCCGGCCGAATTTGCCGCTGCCGTGCTACACCTGCTGCAAGACCCCGACCTGCGCGCAACCTTGAGCCATAACGGCCGGCAGGCGGTTGAAGCCAGGCATGATTGGCGGATGATTGGCCAGCATTTTAACGATTTTATTGAGCAAGTGGCGAGGGGTGGATGATCCTGGTTCATCGGTGGTATACTCTTAATCGAGAACTGGCCCGGCTGAAGGCCAGCCTGCGGCGAGATGTTGAAGCCGAACGAGCGGTCTGGTTGCGCTGGGCAGTGCTGCTGGGGCTGCTGCTGGCGGCCCCGGCCGCCGGTGTTTTGGTCTCACGAATAAACCCCCTGTATATCTTTATCGCCATCAGCTTGCCGCTGGCCCTCATTGCTGCCCAGGCCGGGCTGGCCCGCTTTGACCTGGCCCCGCTCGTTATCTTAATTGCCGCCGCGTTTATCCCGTTCAGCCTGCCGACCGGAAGTGGTAGCCCGATTGTGGACAGCCTGCTCTTGTCCATAGTTTTTCTGGCGAACTGGTTTCTGCGCATGATCATCATCGAGAAGCGGCTCCATTTTGCGCCGTCGCCGGTCAATAAGCCGATCCTCTATTTTGTGATCATCACCTTGTTGTCCACAGTCTGGAGCATGGTGTTTCGGGACCCCCTGGTAACGACTTGGTCCAGTTTTCCGGTGGTTCAGATTGCCTCAACTATTGTCATGGTTGTTTCACCGGGGGTGCTGTTGCTGGTGGCTAACCATGTAGATGACCTCAAGATATTCAAAGGGATGGTCATCATTATGCTCATAGCCGGGGCCATCGGGGTCATCAGGCGACTCGGCTCGATCGATTTAAACCTGGTCAACGATGGCGGCCTGTTTACCATGTGGGTGGTCGGCTTATCGGTCAGCCTGGCTTTTTTTAACGAAAAGTTAGACTGGCGCTGGCGGGCGCTGTTGCTGCTCCTGGCCGGGGCCTGGATTTATTTTCGGTTTGGCCTGCAAATCGACTGGCTGGCCGGCTGGTTGTCCACCTTCGCGGCCTTGGGCATAATCCTTTTTATGCGTTCCTGGAAACTACTGCTGGGGGTGGTTATTGTACTGGCTCTGGTAATCAGTCTGAATGCCGACTATTATCTGGGCGAGGTGTTTGAGAGTGAGTCGGAAGAAAGTGGGCAGACCCGGCTGATGGCCTGGGAGGTCAATTGGCGGGTAACCGGTAAACATATATTTCTGGGTACCGGGCCGGCCGGTTATGCCGCCTATTATATGTCTTACTTCCCCACCGATGGTATGGCTACCCACAGCAACTACATCGACGTTATCGCTCAAACCGGCATTTTTGGCCTGTTAACGTGTCTCTGGTTCTTTTTTGGCCTGGCCTGGCTGGGTTATAAGCTGTGCTTACGACTTCGAGGCCGGCATGATTTTGTCGAAGCCCTGGCCAACGCCGCCTTTGCCGGGACGGTTGGTTGCATTGTGATGATGGGCTTTGGCGATTGGCTCTTTCCCTTTGCTTACACCCAAACCATTGCCGGTTTTGATTATGTTGTTTACAGTTGGTTGTTTATGGGGACCTTGCTGGCGCTCGACCGGCTGTATCCGCCATCGGGGCAGAGGTAAAGCCGGTTATGACCCGAACCTCTAATTTTTCTGCTGCCTCCCAAATACAGGATGGCGGTATGGCCGGGCCTGACATCTCGATTATCATTCTCAACTGGAATACCCGCGCTCTGCTGGCCGATTGCCTGAACGCCATCTTTCAGCACGCGGCTGATTTAGCTGTTGAGATCATTGTGGTCGACAACGCCTCAATGGATGGCAGCCAGGCGATGCTGCGGGAGCATTTTCCCCAGGCGCGTTTGTTGGCTAATCACGATAATGTTGGCTTTGCCAGAGGCAACAATCAAGGGATGGCCATCAGCCAGGGGCGCTACTGGCTGCTCCTCAATAGCGACGCCTTTATCACGCCCGGGGCGCTGCCGGCGTTGCTCCAGGTCGCGGAAGCCCAACCTCAAGCAGGAATTGTGGGGGCGCAGCTCGTTAATGTCGATGGCACTTTTCAAGCCTCTTATACCCGGTTTCCTGGCCTCTGGCAGGAGTTTTTGATCCTGTCCGGCCTGGGCCGCCGGCTTTTTGGGCGCTGGTATCCCAGCCACGGCCCGGAAGCGGCCAAAGGCCCCCAGCCGGTGGATTATGTCGAAGGCGCCTGTCTGCTGGTTCGACCTGAAGCGGTCAAAGCCGCGGGTGGGTTAGACGAAGGCTACTTTATGTACGCCGAAGAGGTGGATTGGTGTTATACCATGCGCCAGCACGGCTGGCAGGTCTGGTATCAACCAGCGGCTAAAGTTGTTCACCTGGGCGGGGCGAGTAGTCAGGGGCGCGGCGCCCAACGCGAGGCCGATTTGTACCGCAGCCGGGTGCGCTTTTTCCGCAAACACTACGGCGATAAGGCCGCCTGGCTGCTCAAGCTACAGATTTACACTCTAACTGCCCTCAAAATTGTGGTCCACTATTTACTGCACTGGTTTAGCCGGGGACAGAAGGGACGGCCGGTGGTTTCGTTACGGTACCTGGCCGCCAAATTACGCGAGGTCTGAGCAAACATTCTTTTATGGTTCAACATCCAAAAGCGTGAAAAATCCTATGGATGATTTTGAAAAATATTTTGCAGATAAAAAGGTGCTTATTACCGGAGGGCTGGGCTTCATCGGCTCTAACCTGGCCCACCGCCTGGTGGAGCTTGGCGCAGAGCTCTTGTTGGTCGACTCACTGATACCCACTTATGGCGGTAACATCTTTAATGTTCACGACATCGAGAATTGTTTAAGGGTCAACATCGCCGATATTCGCGACCAGCATGGGATGAACTTTTTGGTCAAAGGGCAGGATTATATCTTCAACCTGGCCGGACAGACCAGCCATACGGACAGCATGACCGATCCATATACCGACCTTGACATCAATGCGCGCAGCCAGTTATCCTTGTTGGAGGCCTGCCGCTACGATAACCCGACTGCCAGGATTATTTTCGCCAGCACCCGCCAGATTTATGGAAAACCGGAATACTTACCGGTTGATGAGCGCCATCGACAGGCGCCCGTAGATGTCAACGGGATCAATAAGATGGCCGGGGAGTGGTACCACCTTGTTTACCACAAAGTGTATGGCCTTAAAACTGTGTCGCTGCGCCTGACCAACAGTTACGGCCCGCGTATGCGAGTGAAAGATGCCCGCCAGACATTTGTGGGCTGGTGGATCCGGCAATTAGTCGAAGGGCAAACGCTCCAGATTTTTGGGGATGGTACTCAGGTACGCGACTTCAACTACATTGATGATGTCGTCACCGCCTTGTTGCTTGTAGCTGCCAATGAGATTGCCTACGGCCAAATTTTTAATCTGGGTGGAAACGATCCGATCAATTTGATCAATCTGGCTAAATTGATGATCGAGATCAATGGCAGTGGAAGCTATGAAATTGTGCCTTTTCCACCCGATCGCAAGCCGATCGATATCGGCGATTATTACGGCGATTATCGTAAGCTGCTTGGCAAACTGGGGTGGTCTCCAAAGGTTGATTTACGGGCAGGAATGACAAAAACTATTGCTTTCTATCACCAATATTTGGAGCATTATCGATGAATATCCCGTTTTTTGATCTTCTGGCCGGTTATGATCAGCTCCAGAGCGAGCTTGATGCAGTCGTAAAGCGCGTACTCAAGAGTGGTTGGTATATTCTTGGCCAGGAGGTAACCCGGTTTGAGCAAGAGTTTGCCGCCTATTGCAATGTATCTGAGGCCGTTGGCGTGGCCTCTGGTACCGATGCCATTCGGCTGGCCTTGCAGGCGCTTGCTGTTGGCGCCGGTGACGAAGTGATCACCGTGGCTCATACCGCGGTGGCCACTGTGGCCGCCATCGAGGCTACCGGCGCTCGACCTGTATTTGTGGACGTGGATTTCAATACCTGTGTGCTTGATCCTGATCTGTTGGCCAGGGCTATTACCCCGCGTACTAAAGCGATCATCCCCGTACATCTATACGGTTATCCGGCCGATATGGTCCCTATCCTGGATATAGCCGAGCGTCATAATCTGTACGTGGTAGAAGATTGCGCTCAAGCTCATGGCGCTCTATACCGCGAACGGCCCGTGGGGAGTTGGGGGCATTTGGCAGCCTTTAGCTTCTATCCGACCAAAAATTTGGGGGCATTTGGGGATGGGGGCGCCGTCGTAACCTCTCATTCGGAATTGGCGGATCGCCTGCGCTTACTGCGCCAATATGGTTGGCGTGAGCGTTACATCAGCGAGTCTTCCGGAAGCAATAGCCGCCTGGATGAGCTCCAGGCAGCCATTCTACAGGTAAAATTGTCGCGGTTGAATGAATGGAACGTCACCCGGCGCCGGCTGGCTGCCTTATATCATCAACTGTTAAGCCAGACGCCGCTGACGTTACCCCATGATCCTGAAAATGGGCAGCATGTTTATCACCTCTATGTTGTCCGCAGCCCGCAGCGAAACGAGTTACAGGCTTATCTAAAAGCCTGTGGCATAGCCACAGCCATTCACTACCCCGTGCCTGTCCACTTGCAGCCGGCCTATACTTATCTGGGCTGTGGCCCCGGTACCTTACCTGTTACCGAGCAACTGGCCGAACAGGTCTTGTCTTTACCGCTCTATCCCCAGTTATCGACGGAGTTGGTTCAGACAATTGCCGGCCATATCTTAGAGTTTTTTGCTGCAACACCAGACCCAGGCGCAGTTTGATCTCCCCCTTTGAGGGAGGAAACTCGGCTTAAGTGAGCACGATTTATCAGTGAGGGTAAAAAATGCGACTTTTAATAGTAGCAACGAACAGGACGGCTGATAATATTCACCAGGAGGTCAAATCGGGGCAACATCAGCGGGTTGACTACCTGGAATTGTCGGAGCGATTTGCGGCGGAGTATGTTGATTACAACAGTATTCATAATAACGGGATCACAGGTTGGTTAGCGGCCAGGCTGCGAATTGATTTTTCGCAGGCAATGTATGTAGCTCGCCTGGTTCGCGCCCGGGGCTACGACACCGTCTTAAGCCTGTCGGAGCGAGCAGGTATTCCCCTGGCCTACTGCTTGAACCGGCAGGTTAAACATATCGTCATTATGCATCATCCCCTGTCGCCCAAGAAGTTATGGTTGATTAAGCGACTAGGCTTACATCAGCGCTGGCATAAGATCATCGCCATTAGCCAGGCCGAAGCGGCGGTATTGCGCCAAACGCTTGGCCTGGGGGAAGATCGAGTTGTTGCCGTCAATACGCCGGTGGATACCGATTTCTTTGCGCCCTATGAGGAGGAGATGCCGCTCCAGCAGCGTGATCATATCCAGAGCGTTGGGCTTTCATACCGCGACTATCCAACTTTGATCAAGGCCATGAAATTGCTGCCTCAGATCAAGTGTCATCTGCGGGTTGGCAGCGCCTGGGTTCAGAGCGATACAGGTTTTTCACCTGACGCCTTGCCGGACAATGTAGAAATTAAGCCTTATGTCCATCCCACTCTCCTGAAGCAATGTTTTGCCCAAAGCCGGTTTATTGTCGTTCCCATTCGTCAAACCACCCAGTGGAGCGCCGGCTGTACTTCGGTGCATCTGGCCCAGGCCATGGGCCGAGCCGTCATTACCACCGATATGCCTGGACTACGCGACTATGTGAGTGAAAGCGAGACAGGTTTGTTGGTTGAGCCGGGTAATCCGGTGGCGATGGCTGAGGCTATTGATTATCTCTGGCGTAATCCTGAAAAGACTGCGGCTATGGGGTGTCGAGCCGTTGAGTGGATCCGCTCCAAATTTTCGATTGACAAGTGGTTGGATCAGATGGAGTTGATGTTGCAGTCGTTGTTACTGCTCTGTTATGTAATCCCAATGGCTTTTTAACATTATGAAAATTCTTTTACTCACCCAAGTGTTACCCTACCCGCCCGACAGCGGCCCTAAAGTCAAAACCTGGAACGTGCTCAAATACCTGGCCCGGCATCACCAGGTCACCCTGGCTTCTTTTGTCCGGGGCGACCAATCGGCCGAGGTCAAGCATTTGCAAAGCTATTGCCACGCCGTTTACACCGTGCCGATGGAACGCGGTCTGCTCGCCGACGGCCTGGCCATGCTGCGCAGCCTGCGCACCGGCCAGCCCTGGCTGATGCGGCGCGACGACCGGGCCGCTATGCGCCGCCTGGTAGACCGGCTGGCGGCTGAAACCCATTTTGATATTGCCCATGCCGACCAGCTCAATATGGCCCAATACGCCGCCCGTGTGCCCGGCGCAGGTAAGGTGCTCGACGCCCACAATGCCCTGTGGCTGTTGTACCAACGTCTGTGGCAAACCATGTCGCCCGGCCCCAAGAAGTGGTTGCTGGGCCGCGATTGGCGCCTGCTCAAAAGCTATGAGGGCCGGATTTGCCGCGAATTCGACGCGGTGCTGGCGGTGAGCGAGGAGGATAAAGCGGCTCTGCAAGAAGCGGTAAGCGAAGAGGCGAGCCGCGTCCTGAGCTTGTCGAAGGAAAGGCCGGAGCGCGGGGGAGCAGGGGAGCGGGGGAGCAAGGGAGCAGGGGAGCAAGGGAGCGGGGGAGCAAGGGAGCAAGGAAGCAGGGGAGCAGGGGGAGGGGCTGACGCTATAAGTCAACGGACCACGGACCACGGACCACGAACCACGGATATTACCGTCATTCCCATCGCCGTGGATACCGACGAGATTACCCCGGTCGCTCGTCACCCAAACGCCGACCATATTCTACACATCGGCACCATGTACTGGCCACCCAATATTGATGGTATTTTATGGTTTATCCGTGAAATTTATCCCCAAATTCGGGCCAAACGCCCGGAAGTGATCTTTGATGTGGTCGGGGCGCGTCCCCCCCAGGAGATTGTGACCCTGGGGGGCAACGGCAGCGGCATCAACGTCACCGGCTACGTGCCGGATCCCACTCCCTACCGCCAGCAGGCCGGGGTAATGGTGGTGCCGCTGCGAGCCGGCGGCGGGATGCGGGTTAAAATTTTAGAAGCCCTGGCCCAGGGCTTGCCGATTGTTTCGACTACGCTCGGTTGTGAAGGCATTGCCGTAACTCACGGGCAAGATATCTTGATGGCCGACAGCCCGGCCGAATTTGCCGCCGCTGTGTTGAACTTACTCAATGAGCCCCAATTTGCGGCGCAATTAGGCCGCAATGGCCGGCGGCTGGCCGAACAGGTCTATGATTACCGCCAGGTTTGCCGTCCGCTGGAGGCGGTTTATCACCACGTCAAATCCGGCCTGAGTTAGCCCCGAAATAATGATCTTTAAGAAAATAATCCGGTAATAAACTGACCGTCGATAGCACGGAGCTAACCCACAGGGTGCTATGCTTCGCTTAAGCCGCCGTGCTGAGAGAACGAAGCCCCATTGGGCTGAAATTTGGCAAAATTTGTAGTAGTCAGAGACATTTTGAACAGTTGGAGTCGAGGCTTCAGCCGGTTTTTTGCGCCCAATTACCGGCTAAAGCCTCGACTCCAGAGGGATACATTGCAACTTCCCGGTGTTCAACATCTTGTTGACTACTACAGATTTTTTTGTAACTTTTTTCTAATTGGTTTCTTGCCTAATTCCTAAAATTCCGTGTTAGATTGGGCTTACTGAAATGGTTTTGATCGCTCAAACAAGAGGCTAAGGATGCCCCAAAAGACCTTTTGGCTCAAATGGTTGTCAACTCAAGATGTGACCCTATTTTTACTCCTGCTGCTGAGTTACACCTACATCTTTCCTCGCTGGGCCGACCCCAACCAAAACTCGCGCCTGGATATGGTGGTAGCGGTGGTGGATGACGGCACGTTTCAAATTGACCGCTACGTGCACAACACCGTTGACTACGCCAAAGTGGGCGACCACTACTACAGCGACAAAGCGCCCGGCGCGGCTTTTTTGGCTATCCCTGTCTACGCCGGGCTGCGCCTGGCGCTGGATTTGCCGGTGATGGATGGCCTGATGGCCCGGCTGTCTCAACACGATGCTTTCAAAGCCACATTGCGAGCCGATGGCTCGGGTATTCTGGCCGAGAAGGTGCGTTTTGCCCTCGCCCAGGCGGCGATTACTTTTGTTGTTGCCGCTGTGCCCTCGGCGCTGTTGGGGGTGCTGCTTTTTCGCTGGCTGGCCTGCTTGACTCTCCAGGTGTGGCCCCGGCTGGTCGTCGTGCTGGGCTATGGCCTGCTGACCCCGGCCTTTGCCTACGCCGGCGCCTTTTATGGCCATCAACTGAGCGCAGCGTTGCTGTTTGGGGCCTTCTACCTGGCTTTTCGAATTGGCGAATCAGCGAATCGGCGAATGGGTGAATCAGCAGCTAATACCCATTTCTGGTCACTTGTGGCTATTGGTCTGCTGCTGGGGTACAGCGTCGTCACCGAGTATCCCACCCTGTTGATGGTCAGTATCCTATACCTTTATACCTGCTATGCTGTGGTCAAATCCTCCGTTCCGAACTTCACCCTGTCTACCGTCTACCGTCTACCGTCCGCTTCGCGTGTCTACCGGCAAATGGGTTGGGTCACCATGCCGGCCGCGCTGGTCGCCGCCGGCTGGATGGCCTACAACACGGCCATCTTTGGCAGCCCTTTGGAACTGGGCTACAGCCATTCGGAGTTATGGACCGAGCAGCATCACACCGGCTTTATGAGCCTGAACCTGCCGCACGCCGCAGCCATGTGGGGTATCACCTTTGGCTTATTCCGGGGGCTGTTTGTGCTGTCGCCCTGGCTGCTACTGGCCCTGCCCGGCTTCTGGCTGTGGTACCGTTCTGGTCGTTACCGGGCCGAGTGGCTGGCGGCCCTGGCCAGCGCTGTGGTGATTTTTTTGTTCAATTCGTCGTCGGTGATGTGGTGGGGCGGTTTTGCCGTTGGGCCGCGTTATCTGCTGCCGGCCTTGCCTTTTATGGCCTTGCCGGTGATTTTTGTCTTTAAAAACCCGGTTTCTTCAAGAAACCGGGTTTTTCTGGGCCTACTGGCCGCCTTATTCGGTTGGTCGTTCGTCGCTACCTGGGGCCTAACCCTGGCCGAACAGGCTTTCCCTTCCGATGCCATTCTTAACCCGTTGCTCGACTACGCTCTGCCAAACTGGCTGGCCGGCAACATTGCCCGCAACATGGGCACAATCCTGGGGTTGGGCGGGCTCTGGAGTCTGTTGCCCCTGCTGCTGGCCCTGGCTCTGATTACCCTGGCCGGCTGGCTGTTGCACCGGCGCAGCCGTACTTCGACAACCGTCAATTTTCGATCTTCAACCGTTTCAGCCAGGAGAGAGGCTTAGATGACCGAGAACATTACCGGCGTACTGTCAACGCCTACTGTGGATATGCAAACAAGGGCAGGGGTCAAGGCCGCCGCGGCTGAATGGCGGTTTGTCAGCGCCGTCATCATTTTGGTATTGACCCTGACCAGCCTGCCCTACCTTTACGCCTACCTCACCACCCCGCCCGATAAGCAGTTTATGGGCATCATGGTCAATGTACCGGACCACGTGCAGTATTTTTCGTGGATGCGCGAGTTAACTCACGCGCCCCTATCGGCCAACAAATTGACCCCCGAACCGAACCAACCGCTTTTCTTCAATCTGCTGTGGTGGGGCATGGGGCGGCTGGGGGGGCTGCTGGGCTTGGGTTACGCCGGCATGTATCAACTACTGCGGTTGGTCAGCGGCGCGCTCTTTTTGCTGCTGGCCTACCGCATCTGCGCCTGGTTTCTGCCCGACCGGCTGATGCGCCGCACTGCTTTTTTGGTGATTACCTTGACCTCCGGCTTTGGTTGGGTTTTGGTGATGATGAAATATACCATTACCCCCGGCGAATTGCCTTTGCCGCTGCTGGTCTACATTGTTGAGGCCAATACCTTTTTTGGCATCCTGGCCTCGCCCCATTTTATCGCGGCTGCCTTGTACGTCTTCGTCTTTGATCTGATCCTGCGCGGGCAGGCCAACGGCCAGTTGCGCTATGCCGTCGCCGCCGGGCTGGTGGCTCTCTTTTTTGGCTGGCAGCATGCCTACGACCTGGTGCTGGTTTACGGTATCCTGGCAGGCTACGGCCTGTTGTTGCTGCTGCGCGACCGGCGATTGCCTATATACCTGGTCAAAAGCGGCCTGATTATCGGCCTGATTTCTTTCTCCCCAGCGTTGTATTCGGTGCTACTCACCCGGCTCGACCCGCTCTGGCAAGAGGTGTTGGCCCAGTTTGCTAACGCCGGCGTGTTTACGCCGAATCCCTTACAGTTGTTGGTGTTGCTTGGCCCGGCCTTCATTCTGGCCTGGTTCACCTTCTTTCGGGAAAACCCCTGGCGCCTGCGCGGGGTGGATGATAACCGGCTTTTTCTCAAAGCCTGGTTTTTCTTTAACTTTTTGCTCGTTTACATTCCCACCGATTACCAGATTCATATGCTCAACGGCTGGCAGATACCTATCGCCATCCTGGCTACTCAGGGACTCTTCTATTACGTCGCGCCTTTTATGGCCAGTCGCCTCAAATCCCTAATCTCCAATCCCCAAGCTCTAATACCCAAAACGCACAATGTCCCTAATCCCCAATCTCTCCAGCGGATGCTGGCCTTTGCCTTAATTGTGCTCATTCTGCCGACCAATCTTTACCTGTTTGCCTGGCGGTTTTTTGACCTGAGCCAGCATGATTACCCTTATTACCTGCATAAAGATGAAATAGCGGCCATGCAATGGCTGGAATCCAATGGCCGGCCCGGTCAGGTGGTGTTGAGTTCATTGACTACCGGCCAATATATCCCGGCCCTGACCGGCCTGCATGCTTTTCTGGCCCATTGGGCCCAGACAGTGGATTATTACCACAAAGAGGCTATGGTTAACGAGTTTTTTGCTGCAGAGACCACCGATGCCCATCGCCAACAAATTGTACAGCAGTATGGGGTAGATTATATTTTTTATGGCCCGGCAGAACGGGAGTTGGGTGGCTATACGCCTGAAAAATCGCAGTGGCTTAAGCCGGTTATGTCCTCAGCACAGGTGATAGTTTATATTGTATTGACTCCTTAGTATTACCTGGAGACGAAGCTATGACGAATGTCTATCATAACCATTCTGTTACATCTATCAGGGTAACTGCTGGTGTGATTATTGGCCTGTGCTTGTTGGTTTTTTTTACCTATATGAGTGGATTGGATAATAAGCCGGTAGCTGAAGATTTTGTTCGATCAGAGGCATTTCTAGAATTAGGGCCAGATCGCCAATTTCGCCCTCTCTATGCCCTACCCATGTTAGCTCTCCAGTCTTTCTTTGGCTGCCAGGCCGAAACCCCTTTTCCTTATCACATGCTCAGTTTGATAGTACACCTAATAGCCACGTTAGCTCTGTTTTTCTTTACCAGCCAGTTGATTGTTAGAATGGACCTTACCTTGGCTACCGTTCTGATTTTTGCCTTTTACCCTCGTCATCATGAAACAGTGTTTTGGCCAGCGGGATGTTCTCATGCCATTATGACTGCCTTTGCGTTAATTAGCCTAGGCTGTTATTTAAGAGCCAAACAACATTCTCGACGGATATGGTTAATTATCTCGGTAATATTCTCCGGTCTGAGTATCTTTAGCAGCGAGGCCGGTATTGTTGTCCTTTTAATTATTTTAGCTTATGAGATAATTTATTGTCATAATCAACTCAGGTTAAATTGGCGAACAAAAAAAGCAATATTCATATGGCAATACTTGCCATTTCTACTAATTAGCGGTTTATATGTAATTATTTTAGTGATTGGGCGTGGAAGTTATTCCACGCTTTTGGCCGATATGGTAGATAACAATTCTTATCGAGTTAATTTTGGTTTTAATACTTTGCGAGATATAGGAGGGTATCTAAGTTATGCAATATGGCCATTTGTGCCTTTGCGTTCCGTCGGTGTACAAATAAAAATAATTATGTTTATTATAACCGGCCTTAGTTTTGGCGTGGCGTTAATATGGGGGACACGTTTGGTTCGTTTTGGTATTATCTGGATAGTTATCGCTTCAATGCCTTATGCGTTATTGGTGCCATTTGGTAATTCTGATCGTTACTTTTACTTAATCTCAGTGGGGTTTTGCTTTAGTGTGGTTGGAGCACTAGATCAATTTGTTCAATTTTCACGGTGTCGGTTTGGAGTAACGGGTTTTAAAATTGTCTTCATTTGTGAAGTGGCCTTATTAATCTTATCCCTCACTTCGGCTGTTATCATTATTCAAGATAGATCTGAAGAATGGGATGAAGCAGGAACAATGGTTGAAGCAATGTTAAACCAGATTTATACCGAACATCCGACTGTTAGCTCAGATATGACATTTTATTTTTTCGGATTACCACACCAGTACAGACAGTCTAGATTTATAGGTGTGGGAATGCCTTCAGCCCTTCGGACTCATTACAACCAGCCGTCATTAAAAGTCTATACAAGTGCCGACCCAGAATTAATCTCGGCTGTCAAACAAGTATCTTTCTCTAACCAAGTAAACGAAATGATCAAGATTTATGTCTATCAGGATGGCAGATTGATTGATTACTCTGCCAGTTATAATGATCTTAAAGTTCGCTCTTTATTAAATGCATATGCAATGTTACCTTGATAAATTTGATCATTCGACCTGGGTCAAAATCTACGCCGTGCTGCCATAATTAGGGGAGCATATGACCACAAAAACTGTCTCAACTCCAGACAGAATTACCGCTTCGATTACCCTTCAACTTGAACAATTATGGGCGCATAGCTGGCTGTTGGTGACTGCTTTGTTTTTGCTTACCCTGGCCAGCCGGCTGTTGTTTCAGAGCCAGATTCTTTACCATTGGGACTCGGTCAACTTTGCTTATGCCACGGGCGAATTTAACCTGGCCCAGGCGCAACCGCAGCCGCCGGGCTACATTGTCTACGTCTGGTTGTGCCGGTTGGCGGGCAGGGTGTTGGGCGAGGCTCAAACCACGATGGTTGGCCTCAGCATCTTGGCCAGCGCCCTGGCAGTAGTAGCCCTTTACTACCTGGGGCGGGCGATGTTTGACCGGCGAGTTGGCCTGGCGGCGGCGTTGTTTTTGATGACCTCGCCCTTATTTTGGTTTTATGGTGAGATTGCCCTGCCCCACACTTTGGATACCCTGCTGGTGATTGTGGCCGCCTGGTGGTTGTACGAAACGAGGCACGGCAGGCGGCGTTACCTTTTTCCGGCGGTGGCGGCGCTGGCTATGGCTGGTGGGGTGCGCCAGCAAACACTAATTTTTCTGGCCCCGCTGACTCTTTTGGCCCTGCGCAAAGTTGGCTGGCGGCGTTGGTTGCTGGCCGGATTACTGGGTGGGCTGCTTTGCCTGGTCTGGTTTGGGCCGCTGATGGTTTTGAGCGGCGGTATTTTAAATTATATGGAAATTTCCGGCGCGTTTACCGAGCGATTCCAGCGCGCCACCTCTATTGTGATGGGGGCCGGTTGGCCGGGACTCCAGCGTAATCTGATTAAATTGGGTCTGTATACCCCCTACGCCTGGGGCGCGGCCCTGCTTCCGGCCGTGCTGTGGGCCGGGCAGTTGCTCTGGCAGCGAGCGCAGCCGCAAAATTGGGCCAAGATGGTTTTCTTGGTGGTGTGGATTTTGCCGGCCCTGCTCTTTTACGTCTTCATGCACATGGGCCAGCAGGGCCTGGTCTTTGTATTTTTGCCGGCCTTATTGTTAGGGAGCGCGGCCGGGCTGGTATACCTGACGGCTCAACGGCCAAAAGCGCTGGTTGGGGCCGCCTCAATTCTGGTTGTCTTGAATGTGGGGGTCTTCTGTTTTGCGCCCGAATACCCCCTGGGGCCGGGGGGGGCCACGTCTGTTGACCCGTGAAACCCTGGTCAATTCCGACCGTTACTATCAAGATCGTTTTGAGGCCATTGAGCAACATTTTCCGCCTGAGTCCCCCCTCATTTTGGCAGCCAACTGGCGCCATGTGGCCTATTATCTGCCGCAGTATCGCCGTTTGCCTTTCTATATTGGCAGCAAGTGGGAGCTGGATGCGGGCGCGCCGGCGAATGATCGCCAGGAAGTATTGAGAGCTACCCCGGCCGGTTTGGGTCTGAACCTGAATGCTCAGGAACAAGCCATTGTGGTGGTGTTCGACCCGGAGTTGAGCGTTTTCAATGAAACAGCGGCGCAAGCTGACAAACTTGCGTTGGCGCGTGGGGGAGAATTATATTACTTCACGCTGTCGGAGCATGATCAGTTTTATCTGGATACCGATTCGTTTGGACTGTTGGCCCGCTGAAACCTGCTTTTTCTAACTTTTTTCTAAGTATGTTCTCATCATATTACTACACGGCCCTGTTATACTCATATTCAGCCATTTTGGGCCGTTAATTGTTATAAACCATTCACCGGGAGGATAACTGATGCTTAATGTTTCTGCCGTATCCAAATACCTGGGCCTGGCGCTTATTGCGGCCAGGATACTGGCCTTCCAGGTCATCTTTACCCGTATCTTTTCGATGATGATCTGGCATCATTTCACTTACCTGGTGGTGGGGGTGGCTTTGCTGAGCGGCGGCGCTGTTGGCATCTATCTGGCGGGGCGGCAGTGGGGTGCGGCTAAAATTTAACCGGCATTTGATTATGGACAAGCAAGACAAAATTTCAAAAACGACTTTATATTTTAAAGTTGCGCGGTTGTTCGTTGCGTTTTTGTTGGTTCTGTTAAGTCTAGGGCTATCCGTTTCAATCTCACAGGGCCAAACCGGGGGTTGGTCAACACCGGTACAGTTGTCCTCTAACGACACCTTTTCCTGGTTCCCCGACGTGGCGACTGATCAGACCGGGCGGGTGCACGTGGTTTGGAGTTCGGGGTTCAGGATGAAGGATGATAAGGCCGGTAGAGCCTATGATACGGTGATGTATACCAGCAGTCAGGATGGAGTGCAGTGGGACAAGGTGGTGGATACGGTGGCGTTTCTGCAAATAGCCGGGAGTGAGGCAACTCGCCCCACTTTGTTTATGGACCAGCGCGGTACTTTGCACCTGACCTGCCGGTTTACCGAGGTATACTACAGCAATGTTCCGGCTCAATTTGCCCTTAATGCCGCGGCCTGGCTACCCAAACGGCAGATCAGCACCAGTCAAGTCGCTTACTTTTCGCGGTTGGCTGTAGATAGCCAGGGTCAGCTCCACCTGATCTTTACGGAGAATGTACCCAGCCCTGATTGTCCTGTGTGCTTTCACCTGTTTTATCGGTCCTCACACAATAACGGGTTGAGTTGGTCGAGTCTTAGCGATATCTCAAAACTGCCTACCGGGGCAGCCAAACCCCAAATATTGATTGATGACCAGGATAATCTCCATGTCGTTTGGGTAGCCGGTCGGGGGGGAGCGTATGGGCAGTTATCAGGACCAACGACGGTGAAATATACCGCTTCTTATGATGGGGGTGAATCATGGTCGGCTCCTATTGAGTTCGTGGCGCCTGGCGGAGAGGCCGATCACATCACGATTGGCCTTGATGGTCGAGGCCAACTGGTGGTTGTTTGGTCGGGAACAATGGATAAACTGGTATACTATCAAACTTCGAATGACCGGGGAAGGTCCTGGTCGCCGCCGCGGCCTATCCCTGGCCTATGGGCCGGGTCGGTTACGAGACTTGATGATTATGCTATAGCTACTGACAGTAATGACCAGATTCATCTGGTACTGGTCGGTCGAACATCAAAAAACCAGCCATCCCTGGATGTTTTGCATTTGACCTGGAATGGCTCAACCTGGTTACCGCCACAGGTGGTTACCACTTTAATAGATGATGTACCCGAATGGCCCCGCCTTGCCGTAGGTAACGGCAACCAATTACACGTCGTCTGGTTTGTCAGAGATGCCGAGACCCTCTGGCAATCCGATCTTGCTAAATATAAAGTCTGGTATGCACGCGGCTTTGCTGACGCTCCGGCTATAGCGCCGATACCCTGGCCAACCCCCATACCCACTCCAACGCCGCCTGAAATGGAAATTCCGCCCACAATGACTCCAACCCCCAGGCCGTCACCCACAGCCACGGCTACCCTTGACCCGTCGGCTGTACAATTGGTTATCCCGGCAGGGGCGACCGGCTCTATTTATACCGATAATGATGAGGTAGTCCTAATAGGCGCCAGTCTGCTGCCGGCAATTCTGATTATCGGCGCGGTGATATTCATTGTACTACGGCAGCGCAGTTAAGGTGAAGCAGTTCTACCTTCATGGAACTGTTCGCCATCACCACAGATGAAATTCGAGCCGGAGACTGCAGGTCGGGAATTTTTTCAATCTCCAATCTCCAATCTCTAATCTCTATTTCCCAATCTCCATTCCCGAAGGGGTTTCGATATAAATCACGGGGTCGCCCTGGTACCACTCAATTTTGCCGGTGACTTGAACCTGCTGGCCCACCTGGTAGATTGTTTCCGGCGGCGCGGCAAAGTTGCCCCAATCTTTCTTCAATATCCTCACCTTAAAAGCGCCCTGATGCGGCTCTGCAAAGCCCAACAGAACAGCCAGCCCGTTATTGAAAACATAGCGAATCACGCCTGAAACCGTCGCTTCCTGCCCGGCATAGGCTCGCGCCTGGGTGTAAGAAATATTGGCTGTGGCAGCCTCAAGTGTAGCCCCCTGTTCAGCCTCTGTTTCGGCTATGTTGGTTATTGTCAAGGGCTCTAACTGAGCCGCCGCCGGGTTGCCCTGCTCCAGGGCTACCACCGTCCCATCGGTGCTGACAAAGTAGATGGTATTGTTGCTCACCACCCACCCCGCATATTCGCTCCAATACTGGTCATAGACCTTGCCTTTTTGCCAGTAAATATAGAAACCTGCCGGCCAGAGACGAGTGTTTTTCAGACTGGTTTCACAGTAATGGTTCGCTTGAAAGCCGCGCCCGCAGGTGTCTTCATCCTGAGAGGTGACAACATGGGGCAGGTCGCTGGTCAAAATGGGATTGGTTCCACTGCCCCGGCTGGCTGACCGGTCTGTAATCTGATGAGCAATCCCGGCCTCAAAGTGCCCGCCGAGGAGATAATCGTCCGCCATACTGAGGTAAGCTTGTTCATCGGTTGGAAAAAAGGTGTTTCTGATGTAGCGCACATATCCAGCCATATAACCAGACACGGTCGTGTTATCCAGCAGCAGCTCACCCAGGTGCGAATCCCAACGGCCATCACAAGGGGATTGTTTGCAGGGCGAGCCACGCATCACCACGTAGGCTACCTCTTGTCCATTGGCAAACCGCTTCACCACCGGCTGCGGCCCCATCGGCAGATAGCCGCCATCGCCAAAGCCGCCATGCCCCACGTTGGCAATGAACGGAATAGAACCATCCTCGAGTCGCAAGACCAGCAGCGCCTGCAAATCCGGCCGGCTAGTTAGCATCGAGCGCATGGCTGCGTTGGTGCTGGGCCAGGGGTTAGGTTGCCAAAGCGTTTGCCAATCCAGCCGTAATTTGAGTAGGACCAGGCCGTGCGTCTCGGCAATCACCGGCCAGCCGTTCTTGACTTCGGCCAGGTCGCTATCCTGGGCGGGATTGCCGGGCTTGAGTGGGGTTGGTTTAACTCGCCAGGCGCGCCTGCCATTGGCATTGTCAATGGCGTGGACATAAAGGTCCTGGCTGGCGGCGATAACGCGGTTGTATGAGGCTGAGTAAGCCGGCGGGGTATGCAGCGGCGAACCGGCTTCATACGCCCAAATTTGGGCCATCCTGTTTTTATCGATGGCATAAAGCCGCGGCCCCATCGAGATAAACACCCGGTCACCGTATAAGGCCGGCGGCAAAGGCAGGTCGCTGCTGGCGCCGGTGGTAAACTGTGCCAGGGGATTGCCGCTGGCGGCGTCTAACTTGTAGAGCACGCCGTTGCTGGAAAGCACAAAAACTGCCTCCGTCTGCGGGTCGTAAGCCGGCGTGGAATTGATCGCGCCGCCGGGGTTGCTGTTCCAGGCCACGCTGCCGTTGGCATTGTTCAGGGCGTAAACGCCCCGGCTGCCGGCGGCGATATAAACCCGGCCGCCGCCGGTAACCGGCTGGCTGTTTCTGGGCAACCGGAACTTGCCCGGGCTGATTCCGCCGGCAGCGTTTGGCCCATTCCAGGCCCATTTCCAGCGCCAGGGCGTTGGCACCACCTGGTCGGTGTAACCCGTACGCTGGGCGTCGTGGGCGTGCTGCGTCCATTCAGCAATAGGCGCCGGGCTTTTTATGATGATGGGCAGATAGACAAGATATGTAGCTGGCGGGGAGGCCTGTAATTGGGTTTTGCCTACGGAAGCTACTGGCCAGACAGCATTTACCAGCGATAGAGAAAACGTTATCGCCAACACCGTTAGAAAGTTTAAAGAGAAACGTGTTTTATTCACCGCTGATACCCCCTGAGTTGTTAAGAGTCATCGAATTCAAAAGGTCTTGAGTTACCTGAAAATTTTCACCGCCACGTCATCCGTTAGATTTGTTACCGACAACGCCAGATCGCCGGCAGCAGTGCTGCGCAGGGATTGCCTTCGCTCAACGCCGCCACTAGATGTATTCCACCACTCAATGGTGTACTCTGTGTTCGGGTTCATGCTAAAGGTGATCGCGCCCGACTGGGCTGAAATAGCCCCGGCCATCACCTGTCGCCAGGTGTGGTCGCTGTTCTGAATCCAAAGGTGGGCCTGGTTTTTAGCCAGATTTTTCTGCCCAAAGACGCGCAGCCGCGGGTTACTAACGCTGGCGCCGAGCGAACCATACCCACCCTTGTTAAGATCGAGCGTGCTTACAAACTGATCAAACGGGGGGCTGATCTGCTCGCGATAGATGTAGCTCAGATGCTCCGAGAACCAGTAGTTGGGCGCGGTGACCGCGCCCGGATGCAGCCCGCTCCAGAGCATATTATGGTACCAGAGGCCAGGGTTAGGTTGCTGAAGTTCCGGGACAATCTCCCAGCCATTTACGGAAATGCCGTGTTCTCCCAGCATAACCGGTTTGCGGACATTGTCGGCCAGGACCGCTTGGCCAATCTGGCCGATGAACGCGGCCAGGTCGTTGGCATAGCTTTGATTGACCACCTCAGGATTGCCGGTATACTCATGGATGTCCGCGTAATCAATATCGGCATAACTGGTTTGATTCCCCCAAAACTCTGGCCGCCAGCAGCACCAGAAAGAGGTGGAGGCCAGGTGCGGATGGCTATCAATCTGGTGCATATACCTGGCAAAGGCCTGGGCCGTGACCCAATGGGGGGCCGTACCGCTGCCGGGTGGGTCGGCGTTGGGCGGACCTTCGTTGTTCAATTCCCAGGAGTGAATGGCCGTGGAGTAGCCCCAGCGGGCCGCCAGGTAGCGATACCATTGCCGCAGCAACCACCTGGCCTTACTATTTTCAGGTTGGTAATAACCATCGCCTTGTTCAGCCCATTGACCGTTCGCCAGCAGATGGTTTTGAATCCAGTCATTTTTGTCGTGGACTACATATTTAAAGAAGACGCCGTTCTGTTCCCCCTGTTCCACCTGCCAGTCAAAAAAGGCAGCCGCTCGCGGGTCCACATAAGTATGTAGGTCGGCGACGGGGTTGCGGATCAACTCTCCGCCCAAGCTGCCATCCGGCAAAACCTCTTTCATTGAAAACCGGTCAATGTAAACGTTGCCATTGGTAACATTATCCAGATACAGCGAAATGTCGCTGCCCACATTGGCCGGGGTGGTAAAAGTAGTGTTAATAGTACGCCAATCCTGGTTCGACGAGATATGTTCGATTATTTCGGGTTTGTTTCTCAAGGCGTTTTCTGTAACGCTGATATTCTCTTCGTGAGACAGAAAATCGTGCAGCTTGATGACAAAACCGTAAGGGTAGGCGCCATTTCGTGGCCCCGATATATTTGCGGTTTTGAGCGCCAGACTGACTTGATAGGTTGTATTGGGCTTGATCCGGGGAGCAAATATCTCATTCCCCCATTGAGGTATCCAGATTCTAAAACCTGCCGGATAAAAGATTTCATAGGACAGCTCGTGCCCTGGATATTTTTCCCGGAAATTGAGGCGGCTCATAATGCCCTCATTTCCATGCCTTTCAGCCGAGGAGATCCAACGGGCCCAATTGGTAGAGTAAGCTCCCTGCCCTCCCATCCAGGGCCGTTCCAGGTTTTGCCCGGTATTCTTGTACTGGGTGTAGTCCATACTTCTGGCGTTGGGGTTCGTGGAGGCGTTATCGGCCCAGGCCGGGCCGATGGGCCAGAAGATGTCGCCGTTAGAAAACTCAAAATACCGTGGGTCAGCACGGCTAACCTGAATAAAGCCTTTTCTAACAGGCGCGGCGGCGGTGAAGTTACCTACCGCAACCGTACTGGAGCCGGTAGCATCCTGGGCAGAGAGGGCCACCTGATACTGCCCTGGCTCCTGCGGGGAAAACCTCAAGACCCAATAGCTCCGGTTGGTTTCAACAAAGTACATGTTCGCTCCGCTGCCTATCCGCGCCACTTCCGTGGTGTAGAAGGCCGGTTGTCTCAAGAGCTGTCCTGACGGCGTAGTGAATATCCCCTCAACGGTGATCCCGATTCTGGGCAATACGCCAGGCGGTGGACTCTCGTCGTACTCAAAAAAAGGGTAGTCGGCGGCAGTATTGATTGAAAATCTTACCTCATACTTTTCGTAGACTCTAACGTTTGTGGCGAGAACGTCAATATTAAAGATAGCCGGCCCCTGATTTTTCATCACCACTGGTAACCATACGGTTGGAGAAAAAGCCTCAGTGACCGGCGCAGTAGCAAAGCTATATTTTGCGGTTCGGTTCTGAGTAGCAGCGACAACTTCATGGGGCAAACTATTCGCCCTTACATTGACTGTTAAAGTTGCCAGAGCTAAACCGGTGAACATAAAAATTAGGATTAAGAGCTGACCGAATCTTATTGTTTTCATATTTATTGCTGTGTGGCTTTCTTGAACTGTAAAGAATAGAGTAATTTTCCCCGCATTCATTATAGTATTCATTTAAACAGATGTCATCGTCTAAAAGTTGCAGGTTGGGGCAGTCAAAAAGGTCGAGGCTTGCCTCGACCTTTTTGACTGATCTTATACCGTACTTAAGTACCGGACCTTTAATCTAGACTCACCCACCCTTCCTGAATGGCCCGGGCAACAGCCTCCGTTCGGTTCCTGGCCCCTAGCTTGGCCATCACATTAGCCACGTGGTTTTTGATGGTCCGTTCCGTTATCTGGAGCTGCTCGCCAATCTCTTTATTGCGTAAGCCTTGCACCATCAAACGGAGCACATCCCATTCTCGTTGGGTCAGCTCTGGTTCAGCGCGTAATTCAGCGATGCGATTTGCCAGCCTGGTAGCAATAGCCGGCGGTAACCAAGACTCGCCCCGGGCGGCAGCCCGAATTGCGCTCAATAAATCCTCCAGGCTACTGCCCTTGGGTAAAAAGCCTCTGGCCCCGGCTTGAATACTCTGATAAATATATTCATCTTGGTCAAAGGTGCTGAGAATGACCACTTGTGTGGTTGGCGCCTGCCGTCTGATCTGCTGCGTAGCGTCAATTCCGTCCATATTGGGCATCTGGATATCAATAATAGCGATGTCAGGCCGTAACTCTCTCGCCAGAATGATCGCCTCCTGGCCAGTAGTGGCTTGTCCCACCACAATGAACTCCCCTGTAGATTCGAGCATCACCGTTAATCCTTCCCGGATTACCAGGTGGTCATCTACAATCAATACCCGAATTTTATCCATAGCTGGCACTCTGACCCTGGCTCATAATCGTATAACAGTTTTGTTCAAAGATGATTCTACCCTGAAAGAGGTGTTTAAGTCAAAGCCTTTTATCTACCATGCTCTGGCAGCTTGCCGGATAGAGGTTGCTATGGGTTCAAAAGAGCCGGGGTCAAGGCTTTAGCCGGAAAATGCCCCGTTTTTTGCCAGCTAAAGCCTCGACTCCAGGAATCTCTCCGGCAGCCTGCCAGACACGACCAAAAACCCATCACTTTCCTGAAATTGAGAGTCTAACCTTTTTCTAATTTACTTCTTACTACTTTACTATCAAACCCTGATATATTTTGATGTTAGTGAATCTTACCAAGATTTTGGAGTTACTCAAATCTCTGGTGGTGAAAGATTATGAAAATTGACCGCCGTGAATTTCTGCAATATGCCGCCCTGGCCGGCGCAACCGGCGTGGCGACATGGTTGAGCTACCGCCAATGGGCCAACCTGTCACCCCAAACCCCCGTTGTTCCACCGGCTGTTGCCGCAGAGATGGCGCCGCTACTACTGGTAAACAATAACGCTGCCAGCCCTTTTGGGCTTTACCTGGGTGAAATTCTCCGGGCCGAAGGGCTGAACCTGTTTCAATCCATTGAAATTCAGGCCCTTACGCCCGAAAGACTAAAGTCGGTGGCCTTGGTTGTGCTGGCTGAAGGCCCGCTGACGACTGAACAAGCGCAATGGCTAGAAGCCTATGTGGCCGGCGGCGGACGTCTGGTGGCCATGCGCCCCGAGGCCAGCCTATCCTCCTTACTGGGTGTAGAAGTTGAAACCGGCCTTACTACGGATGGTTACCTAAAAATCGAATCAATCCAGCCAATTGGAGCGGGTCTGACCAGCGAAACCTTGCAGTTCCACGGCCAGGCCAACCATTACCGGCCGGTTGATGCTACCGTAGTGGCCTGGCTTTACCGCAACAGGAATACGGCAACGGGCCGGCCGGCCGTGACCATGCGACCACACGGCCAGGGCTGGGCCGCGTTGTGGGCCTTTGACCTGGCTCGGAGCGTGGCCTACACCCGCCAGGGTGACCCCTTAAAAGTGGGCCAGGAGCGCGACGGCTTTGAGGGTCTGCGAGCGCAAGAGCTTTTTTTTGATTGGATTGACCTGGAACGTATGGCTATTCCTCAGGCCGACGAGCAAATGCGCCTGTTCAGCCAACTCGTCACCGCACTGGCGGCCGACCGGTTGCCGCTACCCCGCCTGTGGCACTTACCCAACGCCAGCCCGGCCCTCCTGATTGTTACGGGTGATTCCCATGCCAACCCGGTCACTAATATCGAAGCGGTGCTGTCTCTGGTTGAGGCCCATAACGGAACGATGAGCATTCTTTATACCCCTCGTCCCCGCTCAGACAACCTCCTGCGGCGAAGGGCCGGCCTGGCCAGGCAGCATGTTCAAAATTGGCTCGACCCGTTTCCGGCCGACCAGGAACAGCCGCCTACGCCAGCTCAAGTGGAGGCGTGGCGGGAGCGTGGTCACGAGTTTAGCCTACACCCCTACGTAGAAGAGGGGCTGGCCGAGGGCTATCAAGCCTACGTAGCCGCTTTTGAAGCCGAAGGTTACACCTTGCCGGCCCTCAAAACGGTGCGAACCCACCGGGTACTATGGACCGGCTGGGTTGAAACGGCCAAAGTCCAGGCGGCTAACGGCTTTGGAATGAATCTTGACTTCTATCAGATGGGGCCTCTGCTGCGCGCCGCAGACGGCCGCTGGGTGCATGGTTACCTTACCGGCAGCGGCCGGCCTATGAAAATGGTGGATGAAACCGGCCAAATCATCGATAATTACCAGTTATTGACTGAGCTGATTGACGAACAGTTACTGAAAGGTGTCAATAGCGGTTGGCAAGCGTTAGAGCCTGCTGCCGCCATTGATGTTTCGCAGCAGATGATTGACAACGCCCTGACCTATCACACTGCCCTGGCTACTCAATTTCACATTGACTTTTACCACCCTACCAGCCCGGTGCGCCCCCAGGTTGAAGCCTGGGCCAGGGGCACCCTGGCGTATGCCGCTGAAAAGGGCCTGCCTATCTGGAGTGCGGCCCGTTTCTTGGAGTTTGTGCATTGTAAAGACCAGGCTCAATTCCACACCCTGAGTTGGGATGAGGCGGCTCAGAAATTGACCTTCCAACTCCAGGCCGCGCCGGGCGGTGATTTTGAACTAACCGTCCTCATTCCGGCTATCCGAGAAGTCAGGCAAATTGAGGTTGACGGCCGGCCGGTCAACTTTACTCTTCAGCATGAAGCCGGCCGGGCTTATGCCCGGTTCTCTTTACCTCCCGACCGGCACACTATTGACGTTTGGTATGGCTAAGCCTGGCTTCCTCAGAAGCTTAAGCAAGTTGATTTTGGCGGGCTGGTTGGGGGCTGGTATGTTGCTGGCCGGGGCCTGCCAATCAGTCTCCCCGGTCCCTAACTTGCCCCCTTTCAAACTGATTCCGTTCGCTTCAGAAGTTCAGGAAATTCGTTTTCCAGGCCACGATGGCGTCTCCCTGGCCGGCCAGTTCGATTGGCCGCCCAATCACCCGCAGCCGCCCCTGGTTTTTATCATCCACCACGCCGACCCGGTAGACCGTGATAGCTATCAATACCTGGCTGCCCGGTTGGTTCCGGCCGGCTATGCCGTTTTTCGTTTTGATAAACGGGGCACTGGCCAGAGTCAGGGCATTTACGGCTGTTGCGAGGCCGAGGATGCTCTGGCGGCCTATCGCGGCGCAATAGCGCAGGGTGGTTTCGATCCGGCCAGGGTTTTTGTTATTGCCCAGAGTATTGGCAGCAAAATTCTGGCCGAAAGGTTTGAGGAATTTGCCCAGGTTCATCAGCCGGCCGGGGTTGTGTTGCTTTCCAGCCTGCTCAAAAATGAAGAAATCTTGGCCATTAAAGCCCCATTACATATTATTGTTTCTGATAGTGAACCTGAACTGGTTGCTATTAGTGAGGGTGCAGTCGGGGCGCACCGGGCCGTTTATAACTATGGGGCCAGTTTTTACATTGCCCCCCAAACGGAGCATAACTTATTCGATGTTTCGCGCGGGCCGATTGATTGGTCTGACTTCAATTGGCCAGATCACTTTCATAACGGGGTATGGCTAAGTTTAATGAACTGGCTAGAATCCCGGTCTCAGACGGCCGATACAGCATTTCACTCCTCATTATTCTAACTTTGTTTTAATAATTCTCCGATTATTTCCTTACATTAATCAAACTGATTTCAAACCTGGCCCTGCTAAGCTAAAAAATGAATTGTCTGTTACTCCCTCTAGCTTGGCCAAGAATAGCTATAAGGATGGAGCCTTATTGGTGACTATTTGTGTATCCCCCTTCTCTTTATCCTTTTATTACGGTAGTTTTCTTAAGGTGTTGACTATTCCCCTACTGGGTGGGCTATGGGTTGGGCTGGTTCTTGGTATGCTTGCTCTGATGATGACTCCGGCCCGGTTGGCTCTGGCCCAGGGGATCAACGGTGTTATTACCCAAACCACTGCAATCGATTTTGGCGCAGCTTGCCCGGTGTTGCCCGGAACTGTGCCCTCGCCTCTGTTGACTCAGGTTAGCTTAAGTAACGCCGGCGGTGGCGAAATACGACTGGCCGCCACGGTTGAAGATTACTTTGAGGGCAGTACCATTGACAGCAGCCGCTGGCTAACCGGCACAACCTATACCTGGTATCCAGTACCGCCGGCAGTATCCGGCGGAGTCTTGACGCTTGACGGCGCCTATTTGCGTTCCCAGATTGGCTTCAGTCAAACGACGCCGGTGCGCTTTTTTGAGGCGCGGGCCTTACAGCGGGTGAATAACGGCAACGCCGGCTGGCCAGACCTGGGTTTCTACCGCCAGCTGCCTCCCCTGACCTATGGTGAGGATGAGCCGTATCCAAATGACAGCGCCTTGCGGTTGTTTGTGACCCGGGATAACAATACCACCTTTGTGCGGGGACGGGATGGCGATATAACCTCCCCCTTGATTGACCTTGATATTCCAACAATAGACCTGCAGCAATACCACAATTTTCGGATCGAGTGGGACTCAAGCCAGACTCGCTTTTATATCGATGGTAATTTGCAGGGGACAATACCCGGTGTTTCGAGTTTGAACACCTGGGTCTTTCTCTATCACCAAACGCCCACCACCTTCGGCGCCAGCCCAATGTGGGTTGACTGGGTGCGCGCCGGAGTCTATCCGGCCAGCGGGAGTTATGTCTCGTGTGTGCAGGATGGCGGGCAGGTGGTGAATTGGACCGGCCTGGCAGCCGAGACTGACGCACCCACAGGGACGTCGGTACAAATTAGTACGCGCACATCAGTCGATGGGGCCATCTGGACGGCCTGGCAGCCGGTCAGCGGAGCGGAGATTGCCAGTCCGAGCGGGCGATATTTGCAGTACCGCCTGGAGTTAGCCACTGGTAATGAGCTGGAGTCGCCGGAAGTACAAGCAGTCAGTATCACTTATTTGGAACCAAATGAGGTGGTGGTTAGTCCGCACCTGGTCGAGTTAGACCCTGATGGGGGACAGCAGCAATTCAGCGCCCAGGTATTGGATGAGAATGGTCGCGAAGTGACCAACCTGCCGCCAGTCAGTTGGGAAGTGGTTAATGGCGGCGGTGTAATCAATAGCAATGGCCTGTTTACCGTGACCAATCCGAGCGCCCAAACCTATACCAACAGTGTGCAGGCGAGAGTGGGCAACTTGAGCGGAGCGGCCACGGTGCAAGTGCGCAACATCGCGCCTGTGGCCCATAGTGGTGGACCATATGTGGGCGCTGAGAATACTCTTATCAGTTTGACCGGGACAGGGACTGATGTGAACGGAGGAACTCTTAGTTATGGTTGGGATTTGGATGGGGATGGAGTGTTTGATGATGCGCTGGTATTTAACCCAACCCGTAGTTGGATCGATGATGGGGTCTATACCATTGGCTTGCGGGTAATGGATGACGGCGGTTTAAGTGATACAGTGACGACCACGGTCACAATTTTTAACGTGGCGCCGGTCATAAACTCGATCACTTATTCGAGTGGGGGACAAGTTGGGCAGCCGGTGACGGTGACCGTGCAGGCAACGGACACACCCGCCGACACGTTGAGCTACTCATTTGATTGGAACAATGATGGTATCTATGAGATCGAGGATCAGGCGAGTAGTGAGGGGGTAACGGTTTTTACTGATGGCGGACCGCACCAGGTACGGGTCCGGGTGCGCGATGAGGATGGGGGCGAGGTCACCGATATCATCACAATCCATCTTAGTCGGTTGTTCTATTTGCCCCTGGTTTTTAACTAAACGTTTGAGGTGGAATTGTCTAATGGAATGGTTTTAGCCTGGTCAGTGAGGTGTAACGATGAAACCCTTTGATATGATTAGGTTGAGGCAATCGGGGCTGAGCGGCCCCATTGCCGCGCTGGGAGCGCCGGTGCTTATGTCCGCACTTTTCTTGGGGCTGGTTTTGGGCCTGGCGCAATTGATATCGATGATTCGGCCAACGGCCGTGTTGGCCCAGGGTGGGGGTAGTGGGCTGATCACCCACACCACCGTTGCCGACTTTGGGGCAGATTGTTCGGTTTTACCCGGCAGTTTTCCAGCCCCTGGTTTGACCAACGTCAGTCTCAGCCCGGTGAATGGGGGCGAGTTGCGCCTGGCGGCTACGGTAGAGGATTACTTTGATGACACCCAGATCGATAGCAACAGATGGCTGTCTGGTACAAAGGTTGGAGGATTCCAAACCGAAACCCCGGTCATTAGCAGCGGGCGGCTTATCCTGGATCAGAACTGGCTGCGCTCCCAGGTCGGCTTTAGCGGTACTGTGCCGGTCCGTTTTTTTGAAGCCAGCGCCCGGCTGCGGGTTGATGGCCAGGACCCAGGCTGGCCCGATCTGGGTTTTTACCGTGAATATCCCCCCAGCCATCCCCAGTCGCTTGATCCGGCTACAGCATTGCGTCTTTTTATTCAGGCGAATTGGCCCGCAGGAGGTCTGCATGCCTATGCTCGGGATGGGATTACCGGGGAAGAGCCGCCGGGAGTATTGGTCGATGAAGATGACGATGATTTGTCCCAATTCAACCGGTTTCGGATCGAGTGGGACACGACGGAAACACGCTATTATCTTAATAGCGATGAGCGACGCACTTTTAGCGGCGTATCTAACCTGTCGACGTGGGTTTTTCTGTATGCTGATGACAGTGGACCGCGAACCGAGGTTGATTGGGTGCGGGCCGGCACTTATCCGGCTACCGGCAGTTATGTCTCGTGCGTGCAGGATGGGGGAGGGATTGTCAACTGGACGAACCTCTCGGCAGTATCAGACCTGCCCGCAGGCACTTTAGCTACATTCCAAACTCGCACATCGGTGGATGGGAGTAGTTGGTCGAGTTGGACGAGCGTTAATGGTGGTACAATCTCCAGTCCAAGCGGTCGCTACTTCCAGTATCAGGTTGACCTGTCTACCTCAGATGTGACCCAGTCGCCGGAAGTGCAGCAGGTTAGCCTGAGCTATTTTGGTCCAGATATGGTTGTGGTGACGCCGGCACCTGCGATATTGGATCCAGCCGCGGCCCAGCAGTTTAGCGCCCAGGCTTACGATGTTAACAGTCGACCAGTTAGTAGCCTGAATTACAGTTGGCAGGTGGTGAATGGGGGTGGTAGTATCAACAGCAGCGGTTTGTTTATCGCCGATCTACCGGCCGGGACGTATGTTAATACGGTTCAGGCCAGCACTACCGGATCGGGTGGAACGGTCAACGGATTTGCCAGCGTCACGGTGAACAATCTGCCCCCGGTTACCAACGCCGGTGGGCCTTACACTGGTAATGAAGGGCAGCCGGTCCAGCTTGATGGTTCGGCTAGTAGTGATCCCAACGGCGCGACCGGCCTCAACTTTGCCTGGGATCTGAATAATGATGGCCAATATGATGACGCCACGGGAATTACCCCTGCCCACACCTGGCCAGACGATGGCGTTTTTACCATTGGCCTGGCGGTTACAGATGGTAGCCTCACCGACACCGCCACGACCACCGTCAGCATTGCCAATCTCGCCCCGATTATCATTTCGATTACCAATACCGGTCCGGTTGATCCCGGTGCGCCGATCACGGTCACGGTTCAGGCCATCGACCCCGGCAATGACAGCTTGACCTACTCGTTCGACTGGAATAATGACGGGGTATACGATATTGTTGATCAGACCAGTAATGTGGCGACGACGATACTGGCCGGTAGTGGGAGTTTTCCGGTGGTTGTGCGGGTGCGCGACGGTGATGGCGGTGAGGTAACTGGCACAATTACCCTGCGTGTCAATTCCCGGCGAACCTACTTGCCTATCGTTTTTAAGTAACTTATGACTCAGTTGGCCTATCACCAATTCTAACTATTTTCTAATTCGATTCACATGGCTTTATCATTAAACATTGCTAAACTCACCTAATGTAGAATATCAACTTGAGGTTTGCCTTCAGGATCAGACCCCATATTTTTTGTATCCGTTCAGGGTTTGGGCCGGATTAACCAAACAAATCTCGATTTGAAGAAAGGGTAGGAAATAGATCATCCATGAAACAGGTAAAAGTAGGGGTTATTGGTACGGGTTCAATGGGGCAACGCCATTGCCGAATTTATTCAGGCTTGCGCCGAGTCGATTTTGTCGGTATTTGTGATATCAGCCCAGAACGAGGATATCAGATTGCCCAACAGCACGAGGTGTCATTATATGACCGGCTTGATGACTTATTGGAGAAGGTCGATGCAGTGAGTATTTGCGTCCCAACCCCGTTTCATTTTGAGTTGGCGATGCGTTGCCTGGATCAGGGTGTCCATGTCTTGATCGAAAAACCTATCACCGAGACTCTGGCTCAAGCCGAACAGGTAACGCAAGTGGCCCGGGATAGCGGACTGGTTGTTCAGGTCGGGCACATTGAGCGTTTTAATCCAACCTTTCTTGAGTTGAAGAATGTAGTAGAAAATATGACTGTTGCGGCTATCAATCTGCGCCGGCTTAGCGCCTATGCCGGTAGCAATACTGACGTAGACGCGGTTTTAGATTTGATGATTCACGATCTGGATTTAGCCCTGGATCTGGTTGGACAAGAGCCTGTTTCAATATCAGCCTATGGGTTGACGGCCTTTAGTGGGACCATCGATCATGCCGTGGCTCATTTTAAGTATGAACAAGGTCCATTAGTCACCGTAACCGCATCACGGGTTACTGAACAAAAAATCAGAACCATCGAAGTGACGGCCCTGGAAGCCTACCTGGAAGCTGATCTCTTAAAGAAGACTATCCTGGCCCACCGCCGGACGATTGGTGAATACCTGCACAATAAAAGTCAACGGGGAGTCAAGTATCGCCAGGAAAGTGTTGTAGAGAGTATCCACGTGCCTATGTTTGAACCGCTGTTCCTGGAATTACAGCACTTTGTAGATTGTATTCTGGAAAATAAGTCACCGTTGGTTACTGCGCAAGATGGTCTCAAAGCCTTACGTTTGGCCACCGTAATTCGCAATACTATTTTTGACCAGCTTATAAACATTAATGATGTTGGGGGGGCTGAAGCAATTCAAACAGATCAAATGGTTGAACCAGCTTTGGCAATTCATTCTTAAAAAACTGAGGAGATAGGAGATGGATCTGTCAATCGTTTTACCTTGTTACAATGAAGTCGAGAACGTTCCCAAGATTCAAAAAGAGTTCTTTCCGATTGTAGAAGAATTGGCTCGAACCCTTTCGGTTGAGGTTATCTTTGTTGACGACGGCAGCGCCGATGATACCTGGCAGGCGTTACAGGATGCTTTCGGTGATGGTCAGTACGAGGGCATACCACTCAAGTTTGAGCGACACGAGATCAACCGAGGGTTGGGGGCTGCCATTCGCACCGGCTTTGCCGCAGCCAGGGGTAATATGATTGTCACCACGGATAGTGACGGAACCTATAAATTCACCGAAATTCCAAAACTATTAGCATATCTAACCCCGGATGTGGACATAGTCACTGCTTCCCCTTATCACCCGGAGGGTAGCGTGGAAGGGGTACCGGCCTATCGCTTGATTCTAAGCCAGGGAGCTTCATTCTTGTATCGTCTGCTGGTCGATAATCAGGTTCGAACCTACACTTGTTTATTCCGGGCTTATCGCCGGTCGGTCATCGAACATGTACCATTTACTTCGGATGGTTATCTGGCCGGCACCGAAATATTGGTCAATGGTATGTTAATGGGCTACCGGGTTAGAGAATATCCGGCTGTTCTTTATCGACGAGACCTGGGCGCATCTAAAGCCAAATTGGCCCGCACCGTCTTGGCTCATTTGGGTTTCCAACTGCGTATATTGTTGCATCGTTTGCACTTAAAGCCCTTTGTAGGGCTACATCGTCCCGTAGGAGGTCAGAAGTGGGCGTAATTGGGGCTATCAGAAGGAGACAAGCACAGATGACAATCGCCATACTCTATATTTTAATCAGTGTTCTGTCGGGAGCTACGGGACAGCTTTTACTTAAGAAGGGCATGTCCACTATGGGACCATTGACGCTCTCGATGGGGCAATTGGGCGAAATTCTCTGGCGTATTGGCACAAATCCATACGTTGTCATTGGGTTGTCAATATACGTCGGGGGTACAATTTTTTGGCTGGCCGCCCTTTCCCGAGTCGATTTGAGTTATGCCTATCCCTTCGCCAGCTTAAGTTTTGTGGTGATGCTCGTTGCCGCCTGGCATTTGTTTGATGAGAATATTTCCCCATTGCGCCTGCTGGGAACGGTGATAATCTGTGTTGGCGTATTTTTGGTATCCCGTAGCGGCTGACCTAAAGACAAAATTCTAGCAGGCCCAACTCTCACGTCCGACCACACAAAGGTTTAATGAGATGAAAATAGTCTCCATTGTGGGCGCCCGACCCGAATTTATCCAGTCAGCCCCCGTTAGCCGTGCTTTGCGAGAACATGGCCACTTCGAGGAAGTCCTGGTGCATACGGGTCAGCATTATGACTACTTGATGTCGCAGACTTTTTTTGACGACCTGGGCATCCCGGCTGCCGATTACAATTTAGAAGTTGGTTCGGGTTCACACGGTCGCCAAACCGCTGAAATGCTGATCCGACTGGAAGAAGTCTTGCTAAACGAACGGCCGGATCTGGTCGTCGTTCGCGGCGATACAAACTCGACCCTGGTAGGTGCTTTGGCCGCCAGTAAATTACATATTCCAGTTGCTCATATCGAGGCTGGTGAACGCAGTTATGACCGACGAATGCCGGAAGAGATCAACCGCCTGGTTTCTGACTGCGTGGCTAATATTCACTTCTGCGCCAGCCGGACCGCAGTGCAGCATCTGGCCGATGAAGGGATTACAAGTTGGGTTTATTGGGTAGGTGATGTGATGCTGGATGCGTTGCTCCAAAACCGCCCGATTGCTTGCCAGAAATCCCATATTCTAACAGAGTTGAACTTGCAACCCGGTAAGTATGCCCTGGTCACAATCCACCGGGCTGCCAATACTGATGACCCTGCTCGGCTCAACCAAATTGTCCAGCTGTTAAATCGGGTCGATGAAACTATCGTTTTTCCAGTCCATCCGCGCACCCGCCAGGCTTTAGATCGAATTGGCGCGACTTTTAACGAACATATCAAACTGATCGATCCGGTAGGTTACTTTGACATTATGATGCTGGAGGATAATGCTCGACTAATCGCCACGGACTCAGGCGGAGTTCAGCGAGAAGCTTATTTCTTGGGTGTCCCCTGTTTGACCCTGCGTGAGGAAACCGAGTGGGTTGAAACTGTGGCCGCCGGGTGGAATAACCTGGTAGGGGTGCAGCCGGAAAGGGTATTGGAGGCCTGGTTTAGTTTTACCCCACCGGCAGAACAGCCGCCTATTTTCGGTGATGGCACAGCCGGTAAACGGATAGCCGCGATCCTCTCAGACATCCCTCTTACCTTAGATGCACTGGCTCATGGACATGTTGCCGAGAAGGAACAATTACGAACTTTAGAAAAGGAGATCAGCCTGTGAACGTGGGCATCGTTGGAGGAGGGATCCTGGGGATTAGCTTGGGTTATTTCCTCTCACAGCTAGGAGCTAAAGTTGAAATCTTTGAGGCCTCACCGGTCCTGGGTGGATTAGCTGGACCTCTGGTACTGGCAGATGGGACTGAGGTGGATCGTTTTTATCACGCCATTTTGTCCAGCGATAGCCACCTGCGCCAACTCTGTCTGGAGCTGGACATTGCCGACAAATTGCGTTTTCGTGAAACCAGGATGGGATTTTACCACGAAGGTCAAATCTATTCGATGAACACCGTGGGTGAATTTCTCCGTTTTCCACCCCTGGGTTGGCTGGATCGCTTTCGGTTGGGACTAACCGTGCTAACTGCCCAGTTCATCCACGACTGGCGCCGTTTAGAGGGAATTGGGGTAGAGGACTGGTTAGTAAAATTGAGTGGGCGACGCACCTTTGAAAACATTTGGCGGCCAATGCTCAACGCCAAGTTTGATGGCAGCTTTAAGGATACACCGGCGACCTATATATGGGCTCGCCTGGTGCGTACCAAATCGACTCGTGGAGGCGCCAGCCAAAAAGAAGAAGCCGGACATCTGATTGGCGGCTACCATACCCTGATCAAGGCTATGGCGGAACGGATCGAAGCAGCCGGCGGTAAAATTCATTTACGCAGCCCGGTTCAAGAGATTGTTATCGAACAAGGACAGGTTCGCGGGTTGCGGCTTGGGCAGGCAGTCCAGCCTTTTAGTGCTGTAGCTTCAACTATGCAGGTGCCAATTTTTCGGCGGCTAATCCCCAATGCCGGTCAAGATTACCATGACTTTCTGGGGCAAACGGATTATTTGGGCATTGTGTGTCCGCTGCTAGTCTTGGATCGCCCCCTGACCGAATATTGGACGCTCAATATTACCGACCCCAGCGTACCATTTACGGGAGTTATCGAAACGACAGCCTATATTGACCCCCAGTACGTGGGGGGACATCACCTTGTTTATCTGCCCAAATATACCGCCCCTGGCAGTTCCTGGCAACAGAAATCTGACGAAGAGATCAAGGAAATCTGGTTGCAGAGTCTGGAAACTATGTTCCCTCATTTTGACCGCAGTTGGCTCCGTTATTTTTTGGTACATCGGGAGCGATATGTTGAGCCACTTCACGGCTTAAATTCAACCCATTTGATTCCAGCAGTCCAAACCCCAATCAAGCATTTGTATCTGGCCACTACGGCCCAAATTTATCCGGCTCTGACGAATGGCGAGTCGGTCAGTCGCCATGCTCATCAAACAGCCGAAATAATTCTAGGGGAGAAACGCGCCGCGTCGATGACCCCTGTGCAAGTTGTTGAGCAAATTGCTACTGCGAATTGATTGGCAGCAATATGGTAATCGAGACTATTATCGGACGACGGATAAATATAACTGTAAATTCATTGATAATGGCTGGGGTAGTTACCCTGACTATATTCTTGATTTTTTATAATTTGACCAATTATCCGGCCATCTGGTTTGACGAAGGTTCGCATTTACATGTCCCTAAAACTTTGGTTCGTTTTGGGGTCTACGCCGACTACAGCAGTGAAGGCTTCCGTCATTACGGCCCCACCATCGGCGTCGGTCCTACGGTGATGTTGCCGATTGCCGCTGCCTTTAAGTTATTTGGGATTGGTTTGTTACAGGCGCGTTTGATCATGGCGCTTTACCTTTTGGCCACCATTTATGCCTTTTTCCGGCTGGGCCAACTTCTGGGTGGTCAACGATTAGCCTTGGTGGCCTCCGCTTTGCTGATTTCCTCCCAGGCAGTTTCTTTGGTTGAATATGGCCGCCAGGTGTTGGGGGAAGTCCCCGGTTTCTTTTTCATTTTGGTGGGATTGACTTTGTGGTTCTCAAATTGGGAAAAAAGCAGTTGGCAGCGCCTCGTCATCGTTGGCCTACTGCTGGGATTGGCGATGGTGACCAAGCACCAATATTTGTTGCTCCTGGTCCCTTCTCTGGGGTTAGCTTGGCTGGCCAATCTGGTTTATTATCGAACGGCACCGCAGCGGATATTTATTTTGCCAGGGGTTATTGCCGTAGTTTGTTTCTTGTTATGGCAGGCCTACCTGGTGGTTTATCTGGGACCCAACACTGCAACAGAGAATCTGGCAATGTTGCGGGAGTTCACTGCCGGAGCAGCTCTGGTATTATCCCCTGACCTGATGAAGCAGGCGCTTAAGGAATTGTTGAGCTTCAAAGTCTACTTTAGTTGGCTGTTGCCGGTGTTAATGTATTCCTTTTTCCTGGTCTTACCCCGTCGGCGAGAGGAGCAACAGTGGGGCCTGCTGCTGATTATGAGCGCCATCAATTTGAGTTGGTATGTGGTTGCCTCCATTGGCTGGCTGCGTTATGCTTTTCCGGGTTTAGCTATTGCGAGTTTGCTGGTTGCCCGTTTCTTCTATGATCTGACAAACGGGTTCAAGGTAGAAACAACGTTTTTAGCTGCCTTGCGTCGCAATGATTTTGTCCCCAAACAGGCGTTCCAATGGGTTATGCTATTGTGGTTGGCTGCGATGATTGGACTACCGCTTGTCCAAACAACTAAAAATGTCGTCTGGTCGGATTTTAATGCAGCGGCAGCTATGGCCGATTATCTCAATAAGAATGTGGGGCAAGATATCTTGATTGAGACTTGGGAACCAGAAATGGGCTTTTTAACCAATCATAATTACCATTTTCCCCCCCAGTTGTTGCTAAAAGATGCCATTACCTATATGTGGCTCAACGGTACACCGCCTAACCAACTGTATGATTTTGTACAGATCAATCAACCTGACTATATTTTGGTTGGTCAATTTGCTCGGTGGGTCAACCTGTATCCAACCGAATTATTGTCAAGCCATTATGATTTAGAGAGTAGCTTTGGTGTGTATGAATTATATACAGCAAAGCAATAGTTCCAGTGCAAACAACCAACCATAAGGAATTAGGAGTGTAAGTAATGAATAGTCATCAGAACACTATTACCAGTGCCAGTCGCGCCCAAATCACTGAAATCGTGGTGGATAGTTTACGTGAACTCCTGCTGCTTGGTGGCAATGGAAATTCAGCCCAATCTGGCGATATTACCGAGGAGACCCGTTTGATTGGCCGCGATTCCGTCCTGGACTCGATGGGACTGGTCAACCTCATCGTCGAGATTGAACAGCGGTTGGAGGATGAGTTTGATATCAGCCTTGTGTTGGCTGATGATCGCGCTATGTCCCAGAAGAATAGCCCATTCCGTTCGGTGCAGAGCTTGTCGGACTACATCTATCAGCTGATAGCGGAACAGTCCTGAAGTGACCGATGTACCAGTTGTACTAATTTCGGGTACCCGCAAGGGGATAGGTCACTATTTGGCCGAACATTTTGTGCGCCTGGGGGCTGAGGTAGAAGGTTGCAGCCGGACACTACCGGAATGGGAATTAGAAAATTATACTCACCATTGTGTTGATGTGGCTGACGAAGGCCAGGTTAAGGCAATGATTTCCTCGATCCAGAAACGGCACGGTCGACTTGATATTCTGATTAACAATGCCGGTATCGCTTCGATGAATCATATTCTGCTAACCCCCACTGCCACAGTCGACCGAATAATGAATACTAATTTTCGAGGAACGTTCCTTTTGTGTCGTGAAGCAGCCAAGTTGATGCGACGGCGTCGCTATGGTCGTATCGTTAACCTGAGTACTGTAGCTGTGCCGATGCAGTTAGAGGGTGAGGCGATTTATGCCGCTTCCAAAAGCGCAGTGGTTACCTTCAGCCGAATTTTGGCTCGTGAACTGGCCGATTTTGGGATCACCTGCAATGTAGTGGGTCCCACCCCTATTGATACCGACCTCATCCGTAGCGTTCCGCAAGAAAAAATTGATTCAATAGTGAATCAGCAGCCGATCAGACGTCTGGGACGATTTGAAGATGTAGCGAATGTGATTGACTTTTTCGTAAAACCGGAAAGTGGCTTTGTTACCGGACAGGTCATTTATTTAGGAGGTGTATCGTGAAAATTGATTGGTTAGTGGAACGAATGTCGGCCTGGAAAACAGAGCCGGCGCTGATTTGGTCTGACCAGGTAGCCACCTATGGCGAAATTTTGGAGATGATTAGCTATTGGCAGAGCCACCTTGATGAACATGGCGTTGGAACCGGTCAAGTGGTCGCCTTACAGGGTGATTATACACCTAAAGCTGTGGCCTTGCTGCTGGCTTTGATTGATCGAGGAATGATTGTTGTCCCTTTAACTGAAGCCGCCGAAGTGCATCGCCATGAGTTCCTGGAAATCGCCGAAGTTGAGATCGTTATCTCTTTTGATGAGGCCGATGGTTGGAATTTGCAGTCTCGGGGCATAACTGCTTCTAACCCGCTGACTTTGCAATTGCGCAGTGAAGGCGAGCCTGGCTTGGTGCTGTTCTCTTCCGGCTCGACGGGCAAAAGTAAAGCCGCGCTGCACAATTTTACCAACTTACTCGAGAAGTTTAAGGTGCAGCGCCACCGGATGACGACGCTGACCTTTTTACTATTAGACCATATTGGCGGAATCAATACCCTTTTGTACACCCTGTCAAATGGAGGCACCGTTGTCTCGGTGGGCGATCGTGATCCGGATATTGTCAGCCAGGCCATTGAAAGATACAGAGTTGAGTTGCTTCCCACGTCTCCTACTTTTCTTAACCTGTTGCTTATTTCCGAAGCCTACAAGCGGTTTGATCTCTCTTCGCTCGATTTGGTAACCTACGGGACAGAGGTGATGCCGGAGAGCACTCTGAAGCGGATCCATGAACTCCTGCCGAATGTGCGCCTACTCCAAACTTACGGCCTCTCAGAATTGGGCATTCTACGTTCCAAGTCCAAAGATTCCGGGTCGCTTTGGGTTAAGGTTGGGGGTGAAGGATTCGAGACCAAAGTGGTTGATGGTATTCTTTGGGTTAAAGCCCATTCCGCGATGCTGGGGTATCTTAACGCGCCAAGCCCCTTTGATGAAGAAGGGTGGATGAATACCGGTGATATGGTTGAAGTGGATGGTGATTACATCCGCATTCTGGGCCGAAAGTCTGAAATCATTAATGTGGGGGGACAAAAGGTTTATCCCGCAGAAGTAGAAAGCGTGTTATTGCAAATGGATAATGTCAAAGACGCAGTAGTCTTTGGCGAAAAGAATCCCATCACTGGCAATATTGTTACCACTCGAGTCAACTTGTTTGAACCGGAAGATTTAAGCAGCTTCAAGAAGCGAATGCGCCTGTTCTGTCGCGACCGGTTAGCCTCTTACAAAATACCGGTTAAAGTTGAGATTAGTGGACGGGAACAGTATAACGCCCGTTACAAGCGCATGCGCCGCTCTGAGCCCGTATCCTGACCTGAGAGCTTGTTAAAAATTACTGCTCACTTGTGCCGAAAGACGAATACTTTTCGTCTTTCGGCTGTATCATTATTTTCATTCGCTCAGAAACGATATGGACTGACCTGTTTGATTTCATTTTACCCACGGGGGAGGCTGTTCCAGTTCCCAAGCTGGAACCAACTCTACTCAAAAAAGGGGAGAAAGCCATGCTCAGATGCCACCTGTCCGGTATTGTGGTAAAGACCTTTTCAGGGTTGGTAGTTGTTCTATTGATGTTCCTTTTTGGGCTGATGTTGGTTCTGTCTGGAGTTCAGCCACAGTTGGTGTTGGCCCAGAGTGGTTCGGAAGGCATTATTACTCAGACCACCTTTATTGATTTTGGGGCCGCTTGTAGTATTCCGACCAATGTCAGCGTGAGTAACGCCAATGGTGGGGAGCTACGCCTGGCAGCCTCCGTAGAGGATTATTTTGATGGCAGTACAATCGATAGCAGCCGTTGGCTAACCGGCACGGTTTATAGCTGGTATACTGTGCCGCCGAGCGTGTCGAATGGAGTCCTAACGCTCGACAGCGCCTACTTGCGTTCCCAGGTCGGTTTTAATCAAACGACGCCGGTACGTTTTTTTGAGGCGCGGGCCTTGCAGCGAATCAATGATAACAATGCCGGTTGGCCGGATTTAGGCTTTTACCGCGAACTTCCCCCCCTGGCTTACGGGAGTGGCCCTTTTCCGAATGATAGCGCCTTACGAATATTCGTGACTCGGGATTCAAACACCATCTTTATCCGAGGGCGGGATGGCGATGAGACCGCGCCATTGATCGATTTAGATATTCCAACTATAAACTTGCAACAGTACCATAATTTTCGAATCGAGTGGGACTCATCGCAGACACGCTTTTACATCGACGGTAATTTGCAGGGTACAATACCGGGTGTTTCGACTTTGAATACCTGGGTTTTTCTCTATCATCAAACGCCCACCACCTTCGGCGCCAGCCCAATGCAAGTGGATTGGGTGCGAGCGGGAACTTACCCCGCCAATGGCGTCTATGTTTCCTGCGTGCAGGATGCGGGACAGATTGTAAGTTGGAGTGGTTTGTCTGCTGTGTTAGATACCCCGGTGAATACGAGCGTATCTTTTAGTACCCGTACTTCGGTGGATAGCCTTACCTGGTCGGACTGGGCGCCGGTCAACAACCAGGTGATTGCCAGCCCTGCCGGACAATACCTGCAATATCGCGCTGAACTATCTACAACAAATGTGCTTCAGTCGCCGGAAGTCCAACAGGTTAGTCTAAGTTATCAGACCGGCACGCCGGCTGCGTTACGGTTTTATGGGCATGGATCCGATGATATTGACCGGGTTAAAATACCTCTCGATCCTCAGGTCCCAGCCGATGTTGATGGTGACTTTACTCTTGAGTTTTGGTTGAAAGCTAACCTGACCGAAAATAACAGTAGTGGTTGTGTGCCAGGCGATACCAATTGGGTTAATGGTAATATTATCTTTGACCGGGATATCTTTGGGCCGGGTGACTATGGCGAATATGGTATCTCCCTGGCGGGTGGGCAGATTGCCTTTGGAATTAGCCAGAACAATACTGCTCAAACCATCTGCAGCACAACTAATGTGGCGGATGGTCAATGGCATCATGTGGCCGTGACCCGGCATAGCAGTACCGGGCAAATGCAGATTTATGTGGATGGGCAGCAAACAGCCGAGGGTATCGGTCCAACTGGAAGCCTAAGTTACCGTGATGGGCGGTTAACCAACTATCCCAATAGCGACCCTTACCTTGTCATTGGGGCCGAAAAACATGATGCCGGTTCACAGTATCCCTCGTACAATGGCCTGATCGATGAGGTGCGGCTCTCTAATGTGATCCGTTATAATACCAATTTCACGTTACCTGTTGCGCCCTTTGTATCTGATGGTAGCACGATGGCCCTGTATCATTTTGACGAGGGGGTGATCGGCCCTTGCACAGGTTTCGTGTTGGATAGTTCTGGGGCCAGCGGGGGGCCAAGTCATGGTTTATGCCGATACGGCGGTTCAGATCCATCTGGTCCGGTCTATACGGCTGATATCCCCTTTTTGGGCGGTGGCAGCACACCCACTCCTACCGCCACCGTAACACCGACTCCGACCGGGACGGTGGTTGTGTCTACGGATACGCCAACACCGACCCCAACGCCAACTGATACGCCAATGCCGACATCAGCTCCAACTGATACGCCAACGCCGACATCAGCCCCAACTGATACGCCAACGCCGACGCCTACTTCTGTTGCGGCGGCCAATTTCGCCCTTTCATTTGATGGGGTCGACGATGTGGTTGTGGCCGGTCAGGTGCCAGATACAGTTGGGCTGACGGTAGAAGCTTGGGTGCAACCGGCTGCAAACAATGAAGACGGACTTCTGATCATCCAGGCAAATGACAATAGCGGTTGGTCATTAGAGATGAATAATGGGCGACTGGCATTTTGGATAGCTACTAACCAGGGCTGGCAGAGCAACCAGCACTCGACAATATTGCAGGCGGGAGAGTGGTATCACGTGGCGGCCACTTATGGCTCTGGTACTATCCGGACATTTGTTAACGGGATCAGTTCAGCGGCAACGTCTGTAGGAACACCTAGCCAGGGGCCGAGTCTGCGACTGGGAGGTTTGACCGGTTACAGTTACTTTAATGGACTTATCGATGAGGTCCGAGTTTCGAACCTTGTTCGTTACACCGGGAACTTCACCCTGCCCGTAGCGCCCTTTGTAACCGATGCGGGTACAATGGTGTTATGGCACTTTGACGAAGGCGGTGGCCAGGTTGTCACGGATGTATCGGCCTTGGCCAATAATGCTTGGTTGGGTAGTAGCAGTACCGCCGACAGTGCTGACCCGGTCTGGGTGACGGGTTATCCGTTTCCGGCTGGTGTTCCTACCTCTACCCCTACCAATACGCCATTACCCCCAACGAATACACCGATCCCGCCGACAGCGACAGACACGCCTGTCCCACCGACGGCGACCGATACGCCAGTACCGACGGACACACCAACGGCAACGAATACACCCATGCCGCCCACGGACACCCCAACGCCAACCGATATGCCTGTACCGCCGACCAATACGCCGACAGCTACCCCAACCTTTACCCCTACCCCGCTGCCAGATCTAATCTTTGCCGATGGCTTTGAAACCGGCAACCTATCTGCCTGGTCGGCCAATACCACCGACGGCGGCGATTTGAGTGTAACTACTGCGGCAGCCCTGGTTGGAGCTAACGGCCTGCAGGCCGTATTGGATGACAACATCAGTATTTACGTCACTGATGATAGTCCATCGGCCGAACCAAGTTACCGGGTACGCTTCTACTTCGACCCAAATACCATCACAATGGCTAATGGCAATGCTCACTTCCTGTTCTATGGTTACACCGGTACAGCAACTGTTGTGACTCAGGTCGAGTTCCGTCGCTCCAGCGGCGTTTACCAGATCCGGGCCGCCTTGAGAAATGACGGCAGTACTTTTACCAATACCAGTTGGTTTACCATCAGCGACGCCCCTCACTACGTCGAGTTAGACTGGCGGGCCTCTACCGGGCCGGGCGCAAATAATGGCGGCCTGACCCTGTGGATAGACGGTACGCAGCAGGCCAATCTAACCGGCATAGACAACGATACCCGGCGAATTGATCGAGTGCAGCTAGGCGCTGTCGCCGGAGTCGACTCTGGCACCCGAGGTACCTATTATTTCGACGCCTTCGAGTCGCGCCGCCAGAGTTATATTGGTCCAGTCGGCGCCTCCCCGACGGCCACACCAATGCCGACAAACACTCCTACAAATACACCAACGCCGACGGCCACTAATACACCTGTACCGCCGACGAATACCCCAACTCCGTCCAATACGCCTGTCCCGGTGACAGATACACCGATAGCTACGAATACACCTATCCCGGCGACAGATACACCAATAGCCACGAATACGCCTGTCCCGCCAACGAACACGCCGACAGCTACGAATACGCCTGTTCCACCGACTCCTACCCCGACCAATACAGCAGTACCGGCCGGTAATTTTGCGCTGTCTTTTGATGGTTCCAATGATGTGGTGCGAGCCGGGCAGATACCCAATTCAGCCGCGCTGACGATAGAAGCCTGGGTGCGGCCAGGAGTGAGCAACGCCACAGGGCTGTTCATTGTGCACGGTGATGATTATACTGGCTGGTCGTTAGAGTTAGACAGCGGACGAGCGACGCTGTGGCTGTCGACCAACCAGGGCTGGCGGTCGGCGCAGCACAGTACGGTTCTGCAAGCAGGCCAGTGGTATCACGTAGCCGCAACCTACAGTAGTGGGACGGCTCAACTATTTGTGAACGGGAATGCTTCCACTGCCGTGAGCGTCGGTACGCTGACCCAGGGACCCGCTTTGCAGATAGGTGGGCTGGCCGGATATCCCTATTTCAACGGAGTCATCGACGAGGTGCGGATTTCGAATGTGGCCCGGTACAGCGCCAACTTCTCCGTGCCGACGTCGCCGTATGCAGTAGATGCCAACACGGTAGGGTTGTGGCGCTTTGATGAAGGGAATGGACAGGTCACCGCCGATCTATCGGGCTTGGGCAACAATGCAACCTTGGGCACCACAAGTGGGGTAGACACCGCCGACCCCACCTGGGTAGCCGGTTATCCATTTAGCGGTCAGCTTGGTCAGTTAAGCCTTGGAGTGGCGCCGCAATCAACCAATTACTCGTTACGATTCTATGGCCATGGCGTCAACGACATTGATCGGGTTAAGATACCTATTGATCCACACGTGCCAGCCGATGTGGGCGGAGGAACTGGAGATTTTACCTTAGAGTTCTGGATGAAAGCCGACTCCGGGAATAACAGCGGCAGTTGTAGTCCCGGTAATGATAACTGGATTACCGGTAATACCATATTCGACCGAGATGTGTTTGGCAATGGTGATTATGGCGACTATGGGGTTTCCCTGCATGGCGGCAAAATTGCCTTTGGGGTCAATAATGGGAGTTCGGGCGCCGGTATCTGCAGTACAGTTTCGGTAAACGATGGGCAGTGGCACCATGTTGCCGTTACCCGGAATGGTAGCACCGGGGAGTTACGCATCTTTATAGACGGCGTCCAACGCGGTCAGGGCTCAGGTCCAACCGGAAATCTCAGTTATCGTGATGGGCGAGCCACCAGTGGGAATGTAAATGATCCCTATTTGGTCATTGGCGCCGAAAAGCATGATGTTGGATCACTATATCCGTCGTATCGGGGCTGGCTTGATGAGGTGCGTCTATCTAATAGTATCCGTTACACCGCCGACTTCACTCCTCCTTCTACTCCGTTTACCCCGGATGGTAACACCTTCGCCCTGTATCACTTCGATGAGGGACCGGCCGGAGCCTGTACCGGTACAGTGTTAGATAGTTCGGGAGCTGTTGGTGGTCCCAGCAATGGTGTTTGTAAATTTGGGGGAGCTGCTCCGGGCGGTCCAGTTTATAGCACTGATGTCCCTTCTTTTAGTGATACTATTCCACCTGCAATCTCTGATGTCTCAGGGGCGGCATTGGATACCGTCGCAGTTATTACCTGGACCACCGATGAGCCTGCCACCAGCCGGGTTGAGTATGGCGTGGGTAGCCCAACGATAAGTACTATAGAAACAACTAGTTATGTAACTTCGCACCAGGTTGTTCTGACCGGCTTAAATACTCAGACCACGTATGTATTCCGGGTTCACTCCAGGGATGCGGCCGGTAACCTGGCGAGTAATCCAAGCGGACCCGGCACCCATAGTTTTACAACCCTGGCTGCAGAAGATATTCAGCGGACATATCTACCACTTATCATTAAAGAATGATGTCACATTTCTTAAAAATCAATCAGTTTTTGCTAACTCCATCCAGGATCGGACCACTGTTTTGGTTCATCCTCCTGGGTGGAGGTGTAGCTTTATTAATTGCGGGCTGCATGGAGGCGCAGCCTTCTATCGCCTCAATGACACCGGTTGGCGAAACATCGACAGTAGAGTTAGGGCTAATAACTCAAACAACTCCCGATCCTGAAGGGTTGCTGTTGAAAACAACAACTCCTACCCCTGAAACACCGGTTGAGGCCAGAGTCACTGCTGCTGTCCCTCAATCCCCATCGTCTTTTTCTATGGAGACGCCAACATCGCCAGCCGCAATCGTCGTAAGTCCCACAGTGATAGCGGATAGTTCTGAACAGGTTGTTGGTATGGCAGGATATGCCTTACGTTTTTTTAGCACCGGTAAAGATGACCTTGACCGGGTGAAAATTCGCCTGGACGATCCTGCTACTATTGAACCGGGGCCTCCCGCCGACATCGGTGCAACCGATTTTACCCTGGAATGGTGGCTGCGGGCTGAACTAACTGATAATCAATCCCCTCCTGTTGAATGTGGGCCCGATAATGTTAATTGGATATACGGTAATATCATCATTGACCGCGACCGTTACAATCAAGATCGAAAATTTGGGGTTTCCCTGGCGGCCGGCCGACTTGTCTTTGGGATTAGCGGAGATGGTACCGGGGATTTTACATTCTGTGGAACGAGTAAAATAGCTGATGGACAATGGCATCATGTCGCGATCCAACGTCGTCGGGTCGATGGCTACGTGTGGCTTTTTGTCGATGGCCGTCTTGAAGCCGAGGGGGTAGGGCCAGGTGGTGACGTGAGTTATCCTGATGACGGTTATCCCGGTGATTTTTGTGGCGGTCCCTGTGTTAATAGCGACCCCTTCCTGGTAATTGGCGCCGAAAAACACGACGCCGGCCCGGAATATCCTTCTTTTAGCGGTTGGCTCGATGAAGTGCGCCTCTCTACCAGCTTGCGTTACCAGGGCAATTTCGCCCGCCCCACTGCTCCCTTTCAGTCCGATGCCGATACAGCCGCCCTGTGGCACTTTGATGAAGGCCGTGGCGATATGGTTTATGACTCGGCTCCCGGCGGGTTCAGCCCGGGACGCCTACACGTAGGTGGGCCGCAGCAGGGGCCGCGTTGGGTCGTCTCCGATGCCCCTTTCCAGTAAGCGATCAGGGTGGACTCTAACTTTTTTCTAAGAATTCTCACACAGCTTTATCATTAAATCCTGTTATGCTCTAACCGGAACCAGGGTAGAGCCATGTCCCGTATTCGAATTGCCATTGACCCCTATTTATCCAAAATCTATGGCCCAGAAATTCACTGGACCTGGCGGTTGTTGCTGACCGGCATCGGCTGGGCCTGGTCAGAGGTTGCGCCGGAGAGCGATTGCGATATCGCTTACGTTAGCAATGTGACAGTTGCCCCGCACGCCCGGTTGTGTATTCAAGCTAACCCATTAGCCTGGCAGCAGCCCGCCGGTCATCGGTTAGAGCGGATTGCAGGTCAAAACGGCCTTTCCTTTCCCATCTTCACCGGTGATGATTATGATGGTCAGCCGACTCAGAGTAGTGATGGTCGGATTATTTGTCGGCGTGACTTAATTTTTGATGTTTTTTGGCTGGCGACAGGTCAAGAGGAAAGATACTGGCCTCAAGATAAACACGGCTTCTTTAACCTAACCGGCAGTATCATCCTTCAAGAAAAAATTCTGCATCAGGCTTTAGCTTCACAAATTAGCGGCTGGCTCGAAAGAAGCTTGTTGGAGTTAGGTTGTCCACCCCCCACCCCACGTTGGCCTCAAGGCAAACGGGCCGCTGCGGCGGTGGGTCACGATGTGGATTATCCCCAGGTTATTCGCTGGTTAGAGCCGCTACGGATTGTGCTGCGCCAGGGGCGGCGTGGCCTGTCGCCGGCGCTAGAAGTGTTGATGGGCCGGCGCAGCCATTGGCAGTTTGCCGCCTGGATGGAATTGGAAAAGAGCCTGCAAACCCGTTCGGCTTTTTATTTTGTCCCCCGCCAGGGCTCTCTTTTGGAATATGCTACCGGTACGCCTGACACCTTCTACGATGTCACCTCAGCCCCTTTTCGCCAACTGTTCCGCCACCTGGCTCAAGAAGGTTTTGAAATTGGGCTCCATCCCAGTTACCTGGCCTACCAGAGCCGAGAGAAGTTTGCCGCCGAAAAACAAAAACTGGAAGAAGCCTGTGGCCAGCCGGTGGTCGGCAATCGCCATCACTACTGGCATCTTAACCCGGCCAATATTGAAGAAACTATGCTCGTCCACGAGCAGGTTGGCTTAAGATATGATACTTCGCTGATTCATAATCGCTACCTGGGCTGGCGGCGCGGCCTGTCACAACCCTTTTTTCCCTTCTTACAGGCTAAACGGCGTGAATTGAAAACTCTCCAAATCCCCACCGCCTGGATGGACGACCAATTGTTTGGTCTGCGGTCTGACAATCCAGGGGACCGCCGGGAGCTGCTGCGTAGTCTGGCCGACCGCACCGCAGAGCAAGGAGGCTGTCTCTTGATTGATGTGCATGACTATGTCTATGATGATCAATTATTTCCAGATTGGGCCTACACTTATTCTCAACTCTGGGAGGATATGTTAGCCCGCGGGGATTTTTGGTTTGCTACCCCGGCGCAAATCGCCGAACATTGGATCGACCGGTATCGGAATTTGATTCAAGCCAGTCATGGTTTGAATCAGGCAATGCCGTAAACTTTCTGAGAATTCTGAGGAGACGGACTCAGCCTACGGCACGGCAACGATGAATGAAAATGGGGGTGAGGTAGCGGCCCTCTCCCCCAACCCCTCTCCCAATCCTTCGGCTTCGCTCAGGACAGGTTTGGGAGAGGGGAGTCGCTCAGCGACGGGGTGAGGGCTATTTTCAAGGGAGGGCTTGAAGGTTGATATCTCAGTTAAAAGAGAGGGTGTTAATGGCTGTAAGAGTTTTGCCTCTGACTGATGCCGCAGCCGTTCCAAAAACAGCAACAAAGGCTCGACTTATCAGTATTGACGCGTTGCGGGGGGTAGCTATGGTGGCCATGGCGCTTGACCATGCCGCCTCTTCTGTGAGGACCAGTCTTCAAGCCGAGAGTTATGGTGGACAAGCGGCCATCCTTGAAAATTGGACTCACTGGGTTTCGGGTTTGTTCACAAATTTGGCCGGTCCAACATTTTGGTTGCTGAGCGGAATCAGTCTCGCCTTGTTTGAAGTTTCTCGTCGGAAACGTGGCTTATCAGATTGGGAGATTACGCGCTTTTTATTGGCTCGAGCCAGTGTGCTCATTTTGCTTGATTTAACCATCTGTCAATGGGCCTGGGCTGGCCAGGGGCCGTATTTACACGTCCTGTTAAGTATTGGTCTAGGTCTTGCTCTGGTGAGCATACTTCGTCTACTGCCGTTGTCAGTGCTGGCAGTTCTTATGCTGGCAGTTTTACTAGGCTACCAATGGTTGCTACCAACTATAGCCCCGCTTCTTAGCCAAACCAGCAATTTCTGGCTGGCCCTTCTTTTGACCTATAGCACAGAGATTTATCCGGCTGTTGAATACTCGATTTTGGGCTGGACCACTTTAATGGGTTTGGGATTTGTGCTGGGGCGCAATATTAAGTCGCCAATCTTTCATCGACCGGGTACCTGGGTGGCGATAGGAACAGCCTTACTTGGCGGTTGGTTGGGTCTCCGCTTAATTGGCGGCTTTGGTGATCTAACTCCTTATGCGGCATACACCAATGCGCAGTGGTATCATTGGTTTATTATGAGCAAAACCCCGCCGAGTCTGAGTTACCAAATGTTCAACCTTGGTCTCGCGGCCCTGTTACTGGGTGTATTGTCTGCTCGTGAACAATTGTTACAACGTCCACCCGCTCAATGGCTTGTCACAGCAGGTCAGGTGGCCTTATTTTTCTTTGTTGCCCATATCGTCGTTTACGGCGTTCTAGGGCGCGTGGTAATGACGTTAGATTTACCTATCCCCAGTATGGTGAAGACGTACGTCGTATGGCTGATTGGGCTGGCTATCTTGATCCCTATCGCTCAGAGTTATCGATCACTGCGCAAGCAATATCCAAATAGCCTGTTGCGTTATCTGTGAGCTAAAAGCAGGAGATTCGATGAGAACTCTGCTGTTGGGGCTTGTTTTCATCAGTCCACCTTTCCTGAAAAAACTTATACTCAGATGGTTCTGCCAAGCCAGTATTGGTTATCAGGTTCATATTGGTTGGTTTTCCGCAGTGATGGGACGCCGCATTGAACTAGACCACTATTGTGTGATTCGTCCCTTTACCTTGATTCACCTGGACGGGGAGATACAATTGGGATGCTACAGCGAAATAAGCAGCTTTACCCTCGTTTATGGATCATCCAGCTTGATCGTGGGCGAAGGTAGCTACATTGGACCACAAAGCCTCATCAATGCTGACGAGGTCGTACGTTTGGGTCAGGGCTCAGCATTAGGGCCGCGCACTATGATATTTACCCACGGTTCATTTCTGCCGTATACGGAAGGTTATTGGGTGAAGTTGGCGGGTGTAACTATTGGCGATAAGGTCTGGTGTGCCGCCGGTGTTTTTCTCCACCCTGGGGTTGAAATCGGCGATAATACATTTGTCAATTCCAGAGCAGTTGTTACCCAAAGTATCCCAGCCGGTTCAGTGGTTGAAGGAAACCCGGCCAGAGTGATCTACCCGATGGAACGGGTCAAACGAAATATGTCGCCGCGACGAGTTGATGCTGCTCTTGATCAGATGCTGCACAGTTTTGCGGAAATCAGTTTGAGGCGCGATCTGGGAATACGTCAGATCGAGGAAACTAAATATCAACTTTGCTTTAGGTGGAGGGGCCAAGACTATCTTGTCTCAGTGATTCCTTCAACGGGCATCAGGCCTGATAAAATTACCAATTCGACAAATAGCCGTCAAATCTTTTTGGTGAATTGTCCTGAATGGTCTCTTCCAAATGATGCGATTATTTTTGACATAACGACACTAAGAACCCCCTTTATGGCAGATCCAATCCATCAGGCCCTGAGGTTTTTTATGCAACGTTACTATGGAGTTAAATTCAAAGATCAGGGCATGAAAGAGTGATTTGTAGCCTGGCCTGCCCCCATACAATATAAATTTGGGGGACACCGCTTAACTGCTGGCCAGAGCAACCAGCAGAGTTAGCAGACTGAAGACTGCACAATAAGCGGCAAAGATATAGAAAGAGTGGCGCTGCAAATAGTGCAGCAGCCAGCGAATGCACAGGTAGCCGGAGACGGCCGCGGCCACAAATCCAACGCTGATGGCGGGTAGCTGCTCGGCCAGCGCCCCGGACGCCAGCAAATCATTGAGGGCCATGACTCCGGCCCCCAGCAGCGCCGGAATCGACATCAGAAAGCTGAAGCGAGCCGCATCCGGCCGGCTATAGCCCCGCAGCACGGCTCCGCTGATGGTCGCCCCGGAGCGGCTGATGCCGGGAAAAAGGGCCGCGGCCTGCCAGCAGCCAACGATAACGGCATCGAGCCAGGTGAGACTCTCTAATTCCCGGTTACGCGCCCCAAACCGTTCCGCCACCACCAGCAGGAGTGCCGTCAGGATCAGCAGCCCGCCGGCAAATACCGGCGCGGCAAAAGCGGCTTCAAAAAAATCTTTAAGCAGCAGACCCAAAACTACTGCCGGAATCGTGGCCAACACGATCAGCCAGCCCAATTTGGCTTCAAAAGTCGCCAGGGGATGACCCTGCCGTAGTCCCAGTAGTACCCCTTTAACGATGGCCCAAATCTCCGGCCAGAAAAAGACAAAAACCCCCACCAGGGTACCCCACTGGACCAGCACTTCAAATTCAAAGGAGGGGTCAGGCCAGCCCAGTAGCCAGGGTACAATCATCAGATGGGCCGAACTGGAGACAGGAATATATTCAGTCGCGCCCTGAACAAGACCCAGGATAAAGGCTTGAAATAGATTCATTTCTTACGGTTCTCCTCCGGCACAGGTTGGTAGGTCGCCAGAAATTCGCTTTTGTATTGCCCAAAAGTGCCGGCGATGATCGACTGGCGAATCCGGCGCATCGTTTCCAGCATAAAGTGGAGATTGTGCAGCGTGGTCAAACGCAGGGCCAGAATTTCATTGGCCACGATCAGGTGGCGCAGATAGGCCCGGCTGAAAGTGCGGCAGGTATAACAGCGGCAATCGGCCTCCAGCGGCTCCTGGTCGGCGGTGAAGCGGGCGTTGCGCAAATTCACTCGACCCTGCCGGGTGAACACGGCTCCATTGCGGGCGATCCGGGTCGGCAAGACGCAGTCGAACTGGTCGATCCCGCGGGCCACACACTCGAACAAATCCTCCGGGCTACCGACCCCCATCAGGTAGCGCGGCTTGTGGCGCGGCAGCAAGGGATGCAGGAGTTCCAGCATCGCGTGCATTTCGGCCTTGCTTTCACCTACGCTCAACCCGCCGATGCCGTACCCCGGAAAATCCAAAGCTGCCAGGAACTCGGCGCTTTGGCCACGCAGGTCGGCAAAAATTCCACCTTGCACGATTCCATATAGGGCCTGATCAGTGCGGCGCTGGGCGGCCAGGCAGCGCTCAGCCCAGTGGTGAGTGCGTTGCAAAGCCTCGACGTTGTAGGCGTAATCGTCCGGCGGGGGGCACTCGTCAAAGGCCATGATAATGTCCGCGCCCAACTGCTCTTGAATGGCGATAACTTTCTCCGGAGTAAAGCGATGCTCGGAGCCATCGAGATGGGAGCGAAAAGTAACCCCATCTTCATCGATTTTGCGCAGCCCGGCCAGACTGAATACCTGGAAGCCGCCGGAGTCAGTCAAGATCGGACCGGGCCACTGCATAAACCGGTGCAAGCCGCCAAAAGCGGCGATCAGGTCGGCGCCGGGACGCAAATAAAGATGGTAGGTATTGCTCAGGATCAGCGTGGCTCCCAGCTTATGGAGATCGGCCGGAGTCAACGTTTTGACCGTAGCCTGGGTGCCAACCGGGGCAAACACCGGCGTCGGGATGTCGCCGTGGGGGGTGTGGATCAGGCCGGCCCGGGCCTGGCTGTGTCGATCCTCTACCAGAAGCTCAAATGAAAACGTCATCATCACCTTGTCAATTCTATGAAAACTGGGCTATTATAGCATAAGCTAAAGCCATTACAAGTACAAGGTGTGTTACCTGCTCCCCGTCGCTTCGCCCGCCACCTGCGACTTGCCACCTGCCACCTGCCACCTGCCACCTGAAACTTGCAACTTGTCGCTTGATTCGGAGGTTTATCTTGAATGGACCAATGATTCTCACCTTCGTCATTCTGACGATCACGATTATCCTATTTATCAGCGACAAATTTCGAGTCGACATTATCGCCTTGCTGGCGCTGCTGGCCTTATTCCTGACCGGTTTGATTACGGTCGATCAGGCTCTGGCCGGTTTTGCTAATTCAACCGTAATTACCATTGCGGCCCTTTTTGTGGTCGGCGAAGGGCTATTTCGCACCGGGGTGGCCGATTGGTTGGGTGACCAGTTGCTCAAATTGGCCGGCAATAGCCAGACTCGTCTGTTGATTGCGTTGATGGTCGGGACAGCCTTCCTTTCGGCCTTCTTGAGTAACACCGGCACTGTGGCGGTGTTGCTGCCGGTCGCGGTGGCCGCGGCCTGGCGTATCGGCACTACTCCCTCCCGGTTGCTTATCCCGCTGGCCTTTGCCGCCTCAATTGGCGGCATGCTGACCCTGATCGGGACGCCGCCCAATATTGTGATTTCGGATGCCTTGCGCGAGGCCGGTTTACGCCCCTTTGGCTTTTTTGAATACAGCCTGATTGGTCTGCCGCTGTTGCTGGTCGGCGTCGGTTATATGCTGCTGGTCGGGCGAAAGTGGCTGCCGGTTCGTAAGCTGAGGGAGCTGGAACAGGAACCGGCAGCTTCGCCGGAGGAGCTGACTGAGGCTTACCATCTTGACGGTAGCCTGAGCCGCCTGCGCGTCCGCCGCGGCTCGAGTCTGGTGGGACAGACCCTGGCTCAGGCCGGGATTGGCCGAGATTATGGGGTTACGGTGGTGCGGATCGAGCGAGCTGGTCCAACTGGCCCGGCCGGTTATCGTCCCCTGGAGACTCTGGCCGGTACGTTGGGCATCACCCAGCCGGATCAGATCGTACTGACCCCTGCGGCCGATACGGTTGTTTACGCCGACGACGTGCTGTTGGTTGAGGGCGCTCAGCCAATGGTTGAGCGGCTGGCGATCCGCTTCAATTTAGGGGTTCAACCACTGGACGCAGGCGCGGGTGGACCGCCAGCGGAATTGCTCTCTCGTGAGATTGGGCTGGCCGAAATCTTAATAACGCCCCGGTCGGCCTTGATTGGAAAAACTATTGTTGAAGCCAATTTTGCCGACAAGTACAAAGTCAAAGTGTTGGGTATCTCCCGCCGTGGCCGGCCGATAGAAGATATACCCTTGACTACGGTTGAGCTAACCTTTGGCGATGCCTTGTTGGTTCGAGGTACCTGGCAGGCCATCGGCAACATCCAACGAGAGACGCGCAACTTTGTGGTGGTCGGTCGCCCGGCGGCGATGGCCCGCCCGGCCGGCTTAAGCTATCGCTCCTTCATCGCCATTGCGGCCATGCTGGCCATGCTGGTGATGATGCTCACCGGCGTCGTCCCGACTGTGGTGGCGGTTTTGATCACGGCGATGCTGATGATCGTCGGGGGTTGCTTGAATATGGAGGAGGCTTACCGGGCCATCAATATGGAGAGTGTGATCCTGATTGCGGCCATGCTGCCGATGAGTACGGCCCTGGAGGGAACGGGCGGCGCGGCCTTCATTGCCAATGGCCTGGTGGAGACGTTAGGCGCCTTCCATCCGTTGTTGCTGTTGGCCGGTGTGTTCATTATGACGGCCGGTTTTACCCAGGTGATCAGCAACACGGCCACCACCGTTCTGGTCGCGCCGATTGCGATTCAGGCCGCGGCCAATATGGGCATCGACGCCCACCCGCTGCTGATGATGGTCGCGGTCGGCGCCTCCAGCGCCTTTCTCACGCCGATTGCCTCGCCGGTCAACACCCTGGTGATGACTCCCGGCGGCTATCGTTTTGGCGATTTCATGAAGTCCGGCTTGCCGTTATTGCTGCTATTTTTAGTGGTCGGGTTGGCGCTGGCGCCGTTGCTTTGGCCATTGTAGTAACTGGTTGCCAAGTTTGGTGTTAATTTAATAAAAGTAACGCGCAATTTTGGGGCAGATTCAAGAAACTCTTGACGTAATAATTTAAACTATGTTAAAATAAAAGCTGTAGGACTGTGAGATCAATCACAAACTACAGCCATTAATCGATCTTTACCAAAGAAACCTCATTCTGTGATGTAATGGGCATCCGAGTGAGGTTTTTGGTTTTTCATGTCCGTTTCTCATGTCTGATACTAATCAGAGTGCCCCCCAAATACCGTTTTGAGAGAGATAAATGACGCCTACCGTATTTATTAGTTATAGCCATAAGGATGAGCAAGAAAAAGAGGCATTGTTGGCCCATTTAGGTGTATTACAGCGTGCCGGGAAGATCACCCTTTGGAATGACGACCAAATTGGGGCCGGAGAGGATTGGAAACGGGCGATAGAACAAGCCATTGCCCAGGCCAAAATAGCTATCCTACTTGTTACTGTTAATTTTTTGAATTCGAATTTTATTTTGGAAGAAGAAGTACCGGCGCTGCTTGAACGTCGCCGCAAAGAGGGTCTTATTGTTCTGCCTGTGATCGCCAAAGCTTGCGCATGGCGGAGGGTTGACTGGCTGGCTGAAATAAATGTGAGGCCAAAGAATGGCCAACCGATTTGGGCTGAAAATGGTCGGCATGTCGATGAGAATTTGGCCGCGCTCGCTGAGGAAGTGGCCAGAATTATGGAAAAAGGAGTTGAACTTTCGAATTCCCAACTCGGACCGCGGTTCACGTCGCAGCCATTTTTGCCGGATGTTCCGGAAGAAAGACAAGAGGATATCCAAGAGGGAGGCCAGAGTTTATCCTTTGCTCTGGTCATGGACCTAGAACCCCCACACGGTACCATGCCGCCTGACTCTAAATTTTATATCGGGCGCGCTGCTGATGATGACTGTTGGAACTATCTTAGCCAAACCCAGGCGGCCACGCTCTTTGTCCAGGCGCCCAGGCAAATGGGTAAGAGTTCCCTGATGCGTCGAATGCTTTTTCAGGCTGAGGAGAGGCTGCAACGGCGATACGCTTTTATCGATTTTCAGAAATTCCCCGAGGAATATTTTCTTGATGAAGAAAGCTTTCTGATTGAATTTTGCCTGATGATCAGCGAGGCGCTGGCAATACCCGAACGGGTTGATGATTACTGGCGGGGACGCCGGACCGCCATCATCAAATGCAGCCGTTATTTGTCGGAGTACATCATTCCGCATGTGGGTGAACCTTTCATTCTGGCCGTGGATGAAGTAGACCGAATGCTCAATAGTTCGCTGCGAAATAACTTCTTTGGAATGATGCGCACCTGGCACAATGACCGTGGCGTCGATCCGAATTGGGCCAGGATGACCATTTTTCTCAGCAGTTCGACCGAACCTTATCTTTTCATTGATAATCCCAGTCAATCTCCCTTTAATATCGCCGAGCTAATTTTGCTGGAGGATTTTGGCCTACCAGAGGTTATGGATTTGAATCGGCGCCACTACTCGCCCCTGAGCCAGAGCCAGATTAGCAGCTTAATGGATTTAGTCGGTGGACATCCTTACCTGATCAGACGAGCTTTGTATCTGTTGGCAACGAACAGGATCGATCTGAAGACGTTACTCGCTCATGCTACCGAAGACTCGGGCCCTTTCAGAGAGCATCTCAGTCATTATTTGCGCTGGATATTGGGTCGGGAGGAGCTCAAAATAGCTCTGGCTTATATCTGTCATCATCATCGGCACGAAGAGGACCAGACGTTCCATCGCTTGAAAGGGGCCGGTTTAGTCAAGCGGGTCGATCGGCAGGTTGTTTTGCGCAATAATTTGTATGATCGATATTTTAAGGAGCGGTTGAGTGGCCAATAAAACTGTCAAATTTTCTGTCGGCGGGCCGGTGCAGGCCAAGGCCGGGACGTATCTGTCACGGCCGGCAGATGACGAGCTGTTTGAAGCCTGCCAGGCCGGTGAGTTCTCTTATGTCCTGGCCTGTCGCCAGATCGGCAAGTCGAGTTTAATGTTTGAAACTGCCAGTCGGTTGCGCCAGGACGGAGTCGAAACTGCCACGATTGATCTGAACAAGATCGGCCAGGCCAAAGATGCGGAAAGCTGGTACATCAGTTTGTTAGATGTGCTGGCCAGAGAGCTAAATCTGGAGATTGATGTGCAGAGCTGGTGGGATGAGCGGTCTCGTTTGACCCCGGTGCGGCACTTCCTTCAATTCTTGCGGGATGTGGTTTTAAAGGAGATCAGCCAGCCTATTGTCATCTTTATTGATGAAATAGATATGACCCTGGGGCTCAGTTTTACGGATGATTTTTTTGCGGCTATCCGGGCTTTCTACAATGATCGTGTTCGTTACCAGGCTTATCACCGTTTAACCTTTGTGTTACTGGGGGTGGCCACGCCAGATGAGCTGATCCAGGATAACAACCGGACGCCTTTCAATATTGGTCGGCCCATTAGCTTGCGTGATTTTACCCAGGCAGAATGTGACCCGTTTCGCCTTGAAATTGAAGCCCAATTTCCGTCCCACGAGAGCAGTTATTTTGAGCAAATCTATAGCTGGACATCTGGGCACCCTTATCTCACCCAAAAACTGTGCGAGGCAGTGCTAAAACAACCTCACCACCAAGACGCTCCGGATTTAGTTGAGACCGTGGTGCAGCAACTTTTCTTGACCACCGAGGACCGCAGTGATGATAACATCCAGGTGGTGCAGAGCCGGGTCAAGAATGATCAATTTGCTCGGAAAATGTTGTTAACCTATCAGGAAATCCTGGAAGGTAAAACTGTTCTGGAGGATGAACGTTCAGTAGCTCAGAATAGACTTAAACTGTATGGGCTGGTTGTGGCCAAGGATGGCAAGTTGGAGGTGAGAAACAAGCTCTATCGCCACGTATTCGACGCAAGTTGGGCGGAAAAGATTCTAAAAACTCTGTCCCCCCCTATTCCCAGTAAATACAAAATTCTCCAGGAGATCGGCCAGGGGGGCTTTGCGACCGTCTATCTGGCCCAGATCGAAGAAGCCGATAAAACCCAGTCTGTGGCGCTAAAGGTTCTCAAGGCCCATACTATTGGCGATAAGAATTTACTGAAGCGGTTCAAGCAGGAGGCGGTAACCGTTACCAAACTGGCGCACCCGAATATTGTGCAAATTCTTGAGGCTGAGGTTGGCGGCGACGAGGAGATCTTTTACATCGTGATGGAATACATTCCCGGCGGCACCTTGCGTGATCGCTTAAAAAGCGGCCCTTTACCCCGCTCAGAAGCTATTCACATTGCCAACGCCGTCGGATCGGCGCTGCAATATGCTCACCAGGAGGGCATTATCCATCGCGATGTCAACCCCAACAATATCCTGTTGGATGACCGGCAGCAACCTGTTCGCCCGGTCTTGTCTGATTTTGGTTTGATCAAGGTCTTGTCGGGTGAGTCTTCGACTCAAATCCAGAGTACGACTATTTTGGGGACGCCCGATTATATGGCCCCCGAACAACTGGGCCAGGAGGCGCCAACCGCGGCCACCGACGTCTATGCCCTGGCCATTACCTGTTTTGAGATGCTGTCCGGACAACGCCCCTTTCAATTGAACTCTCCCTTTGAACTGATTAATAAGAATCTGCCGCAATTGTCCGCGGTAGCTCCTGAAGTGGGTCCTTATTTTGATGAAGTTCTGGCGCGAGCCGCCGATAAGAATCCCGCCCAACGGTTTCCAACCATCGCTGCGTTTTTGGAGGCCCTGGGAGAGGCCAATCGACAGGCCGCAGAAGTAGAGCGGGTCGAACGCGAATACCAGGCCGGCACGATCATCGACGCGGCCCAAAGTTATATTCAAAAAGGTCGCTACGCCCCCGAACGGGCTTTGGCCATGGTGGAGGCTGCGCTGGAGACTTACCCCGGCTACCGGGATGCTTTGAGATTGCGCGGTAAAATTCGCCTGCAGCAAGGTCAGGTAGAAGAAGCAATGGCCGATTACTGGCAGGCCTACCAGCAGGTGAATAACCCGGCCTCCGATATTGGCGTCGAATATCTAACTGCCCTGGATCAGGTAGCCGCAGAGTTCTGGCAGCGAGAGTTGCAGCCAGAGGCGATAGAGTATTACAGTTGTATCATTCAACTCCTGACGGATGCCGGCGATGGCGCGGAGGCGCTTGAGGATATTCTACAACGGGCGCGGACTCACCTGATCAAATTCCATTACGATGAAGGTAATGCGGCCTTTGCCGAAGGCGCTCCCGAAGATATCGAAGCAGCCATCACAATTTTGCAAGACAAAGTGAACCATCTGGTCGAGTTAAAGGCTGAGAATGAGTGCGCCGAGCTAAGAGAAAAGTTGCGCCTCCTTAGAAAGAGGAAATATGAGGCCGATATTGAAATGGCCCAGGGCGCCATCAATGAGATCAATGCTCAGGGTAGTCAGATTCGTTTCAGTAGTGAAGATATTTTCCAGCATTATGCCCTGATCGACGCGGCTTATCAAGGTCTACTTGACCTTGACCCTGAGCATAAGCAATGGGTCCAGGGCCGGCGCAAAAAATTAAGGGAACAGGTTGAATGTCGCTTATTGTTCGCCGTACGGGCAACCGGTAAGTTTGAACCGGATTATGAGGCTGCCCTGCGTTACTATCGCTCTGTCCTCGATATTGAGAAAAAACATCCGGGTATTGTTAAGGAACTTGAGACAACCCTTGACTTAAATGAAAAAATCAACGAGTTGCAAACCAAAGCCGACTTTGACGGTAAATACAGAGAGATCAGAAAACTGATCGACCAGCAAGATTACGACCGGGCCTTGCAAGGCCTTGACAAAGAGTTCATCCAAACCGGCAACTATGAGCATCGAGATGTAGCCAAGTGGTTATGGGGCCTGGTGTATGCCAAGCACCACGACGGCAAACTTCCGCTGGAATGGGACAGCCTGGCCGGTTTTGACTCGCTCAGCAAATATCTGATGCAGACGGGGCGCAGTTGTATCCAGCGGATGAGATCCCAACTTGAACCGTGGTCGCAACCCAGAATTCTGGAAACTATTGCCCGCGAAAATAAGTTGCTGACCGATTACGAAGGACAGGTTAAGGATATCGAGAGTTTACTGGCTCAGGCAGTCTCCCACGGCATTGCCAGGGCCGTTGATATTGAAAAATGCGATAACGAGTTGGCCGGGGTTAAACGCCAAATCCAAACCCAGCGGGACTTTTTCTTCCAGATCGATGTCAATGAAAAGGCTCAGAAGGTGGAGGAGTGGCTGCAAAAAATCGAGGATATTGAAGCCCTGCTCTCGACCAGTAACCCGGTTAAGAACATTCCCGAATTTTTGAACCAGATCGATATCGAGCAGCAGGCGATTGAAAAAGATCCAATGCTTGACAGCCTGCAAGCCGCGGTGTCTGCCAACGTCCACATCGGTGAGACTATTAATCAGTTGAAACTGCGCATCAAGCGGCGCCTGGTTGAAATATTAATCGGTGATGTTGGGCAGCGGGATGAGACGATTGTAGAATTAAAATCAGAAGTGCAACACAGCCGGGCGGAGTTGGCCCAGGCGCAGGCTGAGTTGGCAAAGACTCGGGCCGAAACATCCGAGTTGCAGCAAAGCCTGACCTTGCTGCAACAGCAGCTTGATAAGCCTCATCAGCAACACGAGATTAATAAGTATCTTATTCCGGTATTGCTGATGGCGGCATTGCTGGCCGGAGGACTCATAGCCTCCCAAATCGAGACCTTACCTGGCCTGTCGATCCTTAGATGGGTTGCTTTGGCCCTATTATTGGCTTGTTTTATTTATTACCTGTGGATTTATTACCTCGCTTCGCCTCGATCGCGGGATTAGACCCGATGATGGCAGGCGGTTATGGTAAGGAGGTAGCCGGTGAGTAAGAAATATTTATCGTTTGTGCCCCTGGTTTTCTTTGTAACATTGGTGCTGGCAGTCAGTTACTTGCTGGTGAGTGGACAAAACATTGGTTTATCTGCTGCGCCGCTGTCTACTCCAACTGAGGCGCTTCCAACCCCATCACTCCCTGCCCCTTCTCCTATCCCAACGCAGACACCCGTTCCAACGTCTAGTTTGACCCATACACCCACAGGTATACCGTTATCCACCCAAACTCCCTCTCCTGTGCCTACCAATACGGCCTCATTAACTCCAACCCCTACTTCCACCTCGACTGCTTCACCCTCGCCGTCGTCAACCACCCCCCCAACTCCTACATCAACTCCACCTTCAACCCCGACTCCGACCAACATACCCCCATCCCCGTCACCCACAGCGATCTCTACCATCACTCCCTCTCCTCCGCCCCCAACGCCACCCGATGCCGAGGTGATTGCCGCTAACGGTGTAAATTTGCGCACCGGTCCATCTGATAATTACGATCCGGTTGAATTGTTTCCGCTGCTCCCTCAGAACACCAAACTGGATGTTTTAAGAACTATTCTCGGCAATGATGACTGGATTAAAGTTAGAGTCAATGTAGACAGTAGTGATCAACCGGTTGTGGGTTATGTGCCAGTTGGTTATATAAAAATCAATAAGGATTTGGCTGATATTCCGCCCATTTTTGAGTTTGGACCTCATCTGGTTGACCCTAAACCATATGAGCAGCGTCCTGCTGATTATTTCATAACCTTCAAGTGGGAAAATAAAAGTCTTCACCCAGGCCAGTTCTACTCTGTAATTCTTTATCGCACCGATCAAGGGCCTGGAGATGCTTGCTTTCATTATCAATACGAGGAAGCAAGAAGTAGCATAGAAACACAAACTGATGTTACACCTTCAGAATATGGGTGTCTAACAGGTGAATATTATTGGGGTGTGGGTATCGCAACCCCAGTGCTTGGCGAAGATGGTAAACCATTATTAGGGCCGGATGGTAAACCGGTTTGGCGTGACGACTCAGAGTTCGATGAGCGGAATATAATTGGTCTTGGCGTGCCTCCTCGTGACAGACCAAAAGATACTAAGAGCGGTGGTGGTAGTGATGGGGGTGGAACTGTTCTGCCTGGTGAATAAAATACTCTTGGAAGCATAAATTATTCTCCAGGAGTGACAACTGGTAAATTGTCAACGTCAGTTATTTCTAAATCAACGTTCTTTTTACTAGCTAAACCCGGCTGACAATAAACGAAATTGTCAAACCGTGCTTCTCCAACTTGGTATTCTTGTGATAAAACACCAAAACCGACTTGAATAGTTTTTTCTGGGATATGATCATTGGTTTTAGTTATGAAGTGATTATTGACATACAGATGAATGTTATCATCATTGTGAATGATTTCTAAGTTATTTGTGTTGGTGATGAAATCATTATTAACATATTGAGAAATATTACCTGAAATAATAGGCCCCCAAAAGTCGTTTGAGGCATTTGGATTTGGATGTCGTTCTAAACGATAATCACCATCGCGAACATCTAACAAAAATCGGTATGCCTGCTCTGCTGAATAGCGTCCCTCACGAATAAATGCAAATACTAATCCATACTCTTTACCTAAATTCCTATCGTTTTGCCAATGCATATCAGCCATTATTCTATAGTTGTACTCATAAAAACGTACATTCATTAAATGGGCAATATAGAACTTGCTTGTGGAAAACAAATCCGGCGAAGTTGAATCAGCAGTTCGGATACGATATTCCCCACGATTTTTATCGTAATCCATAATAAAATCGTTTAATTCAAGAGGCCATTCATTGAAACTGCTCTCTCGGTTCGTGAATGTATCAGCAGGAGAACAGGGTTGCCAGATAATCACCGGCAAATACAAACAATACTCCCCCGCCGACACAATCCCCACCGATGCCTCATTATTCTCGTCATTGGGGTCAGCCTGGTCGGCTGCCGAGATGCTGGCTGTGTTGGTGATAATTCCACCCCCCGCGCAGCTACCCAACCGACCACTCATCAGTAAGGTGGCCGTCGCTCTGTTCGCCAACTCCCCCACCTGCCACAGGCCAGTGGAGTAGATACCCTGAGTTGCCGTATATCCGGTAATATGAATCTCCCCAGGCAACCAGTCCCTCAACCACACTCCCGTTGCATCATCCGGTCCCTGGTTCGTTACGGTGACCGTATAAGTAATCACCTCACCTTCATCTAATTCGGTCAGGTGAACCGATTTGCTGACCGCTAAATCAGCCCCTATCACCATAATGGTCGCCCTGGCTTCATCGGGGTAAGAGGCTGAATTGGAGGGTTCGGCGGCGGATATTTTGGCCGTATTGGTGATGGGGCTACCGGCTGTACCCGGATCAACCGTAACCGCCAATGTCAGGCCGGCGCTCTCCTGCCTGGTTAGATTTTCTACAGTCCACACACTGTTGGTATAGAGTCCGTGGGTTGATTCAGACCAGAGCAGTGTGACGCCCGGAGGCAAGGCGTCGGTGACCTCGATCCAATCGGCCTCATCTGGTCCATGATTGGTTAGAGTAATGGTGTAAGTGATAATTTCGCCTTCTTGGGGGTTTACATTATTGACCGTTTTGCTTATTTCCAGGTCAATGTCATTGCAAATGGGATTATTAAGTTCTGCCTGATTTGGAAGGGTTGGCGGCGCGGCCCGGGCATGTTCGGTTGCCGTCAATGCGCCCAGGCTCAACCCGATCAGGCTCATCCCCGCCGCCACAGCCAGCATTAATCGAACCAGCCAGGCTAATGGCTCAGCCTCTCGGCCAGATAGATGACCCAATCGATTGGCAGCCGGAGAAGGGTTGAACGGTCGTAGCATCTGAACCCCGCGCTGAATTCAATGGCCTTATCAACACCTCTATTATAACATAAATTGGTCTGAATTGGGTTTGTGTTTTTGCCGGGGATCATGAATTCAGGGGGGAGACAATGATCAGAGTTGGTCCAGAAGTGAGCGCCGTGCTCAAATGTATGAGATGGTTGTGATTTCAGTTGACCTTTTCAAGAAAACTGTTGTATAATTCTTTCCAAATTACCTCGTTGCCAGAATTTCCCCCAATTTTTCCTGTCAAAACCGATGTTGTAATTCAGGGTAAGTATCGATGAAATAACTGGTTTTTTGGCAGACGCCAGCAAAAGCTGAGATTAGGTTAAACGTCCGTTTACAGAAGGCGCGCTATCCCGTAATTTTTCGTTATGAAGCAGGTGAAAGGAGACCATCGGATGAAGAAATATACCAAGCCTGAATTGAAAAAGCACGCCGAGTTGAAGTCAGTCACCTTTAGCTCGCACTAACTTTAGCCAGACGCGCCAGCCCAGTCGCCGCGTGCCTTGAATTTTTGGGTCGCTGCCTGACCCGTACGGCAATGGGACGATAAAGGACCGGCGCTTCAGTTTTATTCACCTCTCAGTTTCTGATTTCTAAAAAATAGAGATGGCGCGCCTTCTGTAAGGGGATGTTTTAGAAATCTTCTTGATGATTATAATCTCAATTGAGAATATTCGCAATTATGCCGTTAGTGCGTGTTACCCCGATCGAGCCAATTGTCGATTGCCTGGCCGGCGTTCCCCCGGCCGCGGCGCTGCGATCCCTGAGTGATGAGGATTGGGAGTCTCTGGTTGTTACGGCAATCGCTTTAGGTCTGGCGCCGCTGTTCCATTACCACCTCGCTCACCTTGACCTCACCCCACCCCCGCTGGCGCTGGCCAAGTTGGCTGTCACCCGGCAGGCCCACGCCAAACGGAATGAAGCCATCGCCGGACAACTGGCCGAGCTGCTGGCCGCCTTGGCCGCCCAGAAAATAGAGGTCATTGTTTTGAAGGGCGCCCTTCTGTCCCCGACAGCCTATCCCGAACCCGCCTTGCGCCCCATGAATGATATCGACCTGCTGTTTCGGCCTGAGGATTTGGCTGAAGTCGGGCCGGTGATGGAGGGGCTGGGATATCACGGCAAGCATAAATCGGCCGACCAGGGTCCGGGCGTCGCCAAGCATCTCAGCACCTACCGCCGTGAGGGTGGCGAAGGCGCTACGCCCAATCCTTACCTGAGCGCCGGCGGTGATCGCACGGTTGAACCCCATGGCTCGCTTGAGGAAGCCTGGTTTGGCCTGAAAATCGACATTACACCCGGCGTTTGGGAGCGGGCGACGCCGCTTACCTTGTATGGTCAGCCGGCTTTTCGCCTGTCGACCAATGATCTGCTGCTGCACCTGGCGGTCCACGCGGCCTTTCACCTGATTATGGGCGCGGCCGTGTTTGTACAGCTTTATGATCTCAAGCAGGTGGCGGCGACCTGGGGCCATGAGATCGACTGGCCGCAACTACTGATTATGGCCAGAAGTTGCCGGGCTGAGCCGTTTCTCTACGCCGGACTCTACTGGGCCAGACAGTTGTACCACGCCCCCATTCCGCCGGACGCCCTGACCGTGTTGGCGCAAGAATGTCCTCCAGACCTGGCGGCTTATGTTCAATCGCTGGGGGCGGTGGGGATTTTCGAGCGGAGCCAACAGCCGCCGTTGGTAACTTTACGGCAGCGTCTCCGCCGCGGCTTGAGTGACCGTCGCGAAACAGCTCGCTGGGCTGGCTCCTGGAGCGGCAAGTGGAAAGTGTGGCAAACGGCCCTGGCCTTTTACAAAACCGATACGGCCAATCTCTGGCGGCAGAAACTGAAAGCTCAGGCGTGATCAGAAAAATCTTGCGTTTGGCTGCCTGGCTGGTTAGCGGCAGTTTACTGCTTTTTACGCTCAGGCGGTGGCTTTTTTTGCTGGCCGCGGCGCTGCCGGGATGGCGCTGCCCTGGCGAGCTCGAGCAGCCATCCGCCTGGCCTGCCGTTTTGGTGCTTGTGCCGGTCAGAAATGAGCGGGCCGGCCTGGCCGAGCTGACCCTGGCTTTGCGGGGACTGGATTACCCGGACGAGCGACTTGAGCTTATCTTCATCGACGATGGTTCGACCGATGGCAGCGGCGAATTTTTGCAGACTGAGGTTGCTGCTCATAAGAATTGGCGTTTGCTCAGCCTGGAACGCAATATCGGCAAGGCCGCCGCTCTCAATGCGGCTTTGGCCCTGGCGCAACCGGGCGAGCTGGTCGTCATCTACGATGCGGACGAACGACCCCACCCCGCAGCCTTGCAGCGTTTGGTTCGCCATTTTGAAGATGAGCGAGTAGGGGGCGTGAGCGGGCGGCGGGCCGTGCTCAATCCGCTGGCCAGCCCGGCGGCTACTTACACCACCTGGGAGGGACTGGTGCATCAACTGGTCACGATGCAAGCCAAGGATAGATTGAAGCTGGCCCCGGCCATGTTAGGCTCAAACTGCGCTTACCGTCGAGCCGCCCTGGCTCAGGTCGGTGGTTTCAAACCGGGCGCGCTGCTGGAAGACAGCGACGTAACCCTGCGCCTGGCCCGGGCCGGCTGGCAGAGCCGCTTTGAACCGGAGGCGGTCAGTCACCACACGGTCCCGACCACGCTGGCCGGTTATTGGCGGCAACATACCCGTTGGGCCCGGGGCTTCAATGAAGTGGCCCGGGAGGAGGGAGTCGCCCTGATATTGGATCGACGTCTGGCCTGGCCAATCCGGCTGGAGCTGCTGCTGTTCGCGCTGGGTTATCTGGATCGATTGGCCCTGGCGGCCGGCAGCCTCTTGCTGCTCACCGGCCTGGTCAAACGCCCGTTGACCTGGCTGCTACCGCTCGCTCTATTGACGCCTCTGGTCCAAACAATGGTCGCCCTGGCGCTGGAGCAGGCCCCAGCCGCAATGTGGCTTCGCCTGAGTTGGTTACCTTTCTTTTTTCTGCTCGATATGGCTATGACTGCGGCCGGCTTATGGCGCACCCTCCGCCAATCCCCACGCTGGTGGGAAGAACGACGAGTCCGCCTATGAGCCAGCCGCCCTTCTTTTCCGTCATCATCCCGGTTTACAACGGCGGCGACCAGTTCCAACGCAGCCTGGCTGCGCTGCCGCGCTCAAATTTCAGCAATTGGGAATTGATTGTGGTTGATGACGGTTCCACCGATGGCTCGGCTGCCGTTGCAGCCCAGTTTGGGGCCAGGCTGCTCCAAACCGCCGGCCGGCAGGGACCGGCCGCGGCGCGGAATCTGGGCGCCCGGCTGGCGGCCGGTACTTACCTCTTCTTTGTTGATGCTGATTGTGAGCTGCACCCCGACGCCCTCGGCCGGGCGGCGCGCCAGTTTGAGGCTGAGCCTGATCTGGCCGCCCTGTTCGGGAGTTATGATGACTCGCCCGCCGCCCCCAACTTCATCGCCCAATATAAGAATCTGTTCCATCACTATGTTCACCGGCATAGCGCCCCCGAGGCTTCCACTTTCTGGACCGGCTGCGGGGCCATCAAACGTTCTATATTCCTGACCCTGGGTGGTTTTGATGCCCAACGCTATCGCCGGCCGGCCATCGAAGACATCGAGTTGGGCTACCGGCTCAAGCAGGCCGGCGGCCGGATCCGGCTGGCCAAAGAGGTGCAGGTCAAGCACCTCAAGGCGTGGACTTTGCCCGGCTTGCTCCGCAGCGACATCCTTGACCGGGGAATGCCCTGGAGCCAGTTGATGTGGCGCAGTCATGATTTTCTAAGTGATCTCAACCTGCAAACTCACAATCGAGTCAGTGTGGTAGCTCTGTATGGGCTGTTGCTGGCTCTGTTGGCCGGGTTGTTCCAGCCCCTGGCGCTGGCCGTGGTTCTGGCGTTGACAGCCTTGCTCCTGTGGCTCAACGCCGGTTTGTATCGTTTTTTCTACCAGAAACGGGGCCTCTTATTTACCCTGAGAGCAATTCCTTTACACTGGCTTTACTATTTTTACAATGCTATTTCCTTTGGCGGCGGCCTGTGGCTCTACTGGCAAGAGCAGCTCAACCCGGCGCGCCGGCCCGCCCCCACCGCGCTGGTTGACGGCCATGACGTCGACGGGCGCGGTTCAGCAGGCTGAAGATGCGAACTGACAGCGCCAGACCGGTAACTGTTATTCCTGCCCCAACTCTAAAGGCCGTCCTGCCGGCGTGGCGGGCCAGGCTGCTTAGCCCCGGTTGGGCGCTGGTGGTTGGGGTGAGCGTAATGGTGATCTACCTGATGTGGCTGCCGACCATCGAGCGCACCTGGCGGGCCACCGGCGATGAGCCTCACTATTTGTTGGCCGCCCATTCTTTGGTCCACGATTTGGATTTCAACCTGGCCAATAATTATGCTCAACTCGACTATTTGGCCTTCTATGTGAGCCGGCAGATTGAACCTCAGATTCGCACGAACCAGGCCGGCCAGCAGATTTTGGATCACCAGCCCGCTCTGCCGGTTCTGATTGCCCCGGCTTATGCCCTGGCCGGCCGCGCCGGCGTACTGCTTTTTCAGGCCATCCTGGGTGGCTTGCTGGCCGGCCTCACTTTCAAGCTGGCGCTGGTGATCAGTCAGGATGAACAGGCCGCTTTGCTGGCCACCCTGCTTGTTGCCCTGACCCCGCCGGTGTGGCTGTACCATTATCTGGTTTATCCGGAGTTGCTGGGCGCTTTGTTGACCACCCTGATCTTGTATCTTCTCATCAGCCGAGACGAACCCACTCCCGGCGTCATCGTCCTGGTCCTCCTGGCGTTGGTAACCTTGCCCTGGCTCAACCGCCGATTTGGTCCGCTGGCGCTGGTGTTGGCGTTGTTGGCGGCCTGGAGCTGGCGCAAGAAATCTTCCTGGGCCGCTATTGTTGCCGTGAGCGCTGCCGCCGGCTCGCTGGCCCTGCTGTGGTGGTTGGAAAGCCGGCTCAGCCAGCCGGATCGGATCGATATTATCGTTCCCCCTGATGCTTCGGTCCTGTGGTCGCGCCTGGGCCGGGGGATCGGCTGGTTGATCGACCAGCAGCGGGGCCTGTTTATCTTTGCTCCGGCTTATCTTTTGGCCTTCTGGGGTGTACCTTTTCTGATTTCTGACAGTTATCGACGCCAGAATCGGCACTGGTCGATTCTGCTTCCTTTTGTCCTTGCCGTCAGTGTGACTAGCCTGGCCGGCGGCTATTGGATCGCCTGGGAAGTGGGTCCCCGCTTTCTGGTCGTGGCTCTGCCGGCTCTGGCGCCGTTGTTGGCCCTGGCCTGGCGTTACTACCGCCATCGCCCGCTGTGGGTTGGGTTGACGATTTTGCTGGCGACGGTCAGTCTGCTCAATAGTCTGGTCATCCTCCGCAATCCCGAACTGCCCTACAAGTCGTCGCTGCCGTTGTTCTACGGTCAAAGATTGGGCGCGCCGCTCACCAGCCTGCTGCCCGATCTGGCCGGACATACCAGTATCGCCCCAACCCAGGCCGAAAGTGGGGCAATTGAGCACGGCCAGCCGGTATGGTTTGCCCCGGCCGGTCAGTCGCAGGTTATCCTGCAATCCGGGCCGCGGCCGGAGCTTCCCTTTGGCCATTACCGGTTGAGCTGGCCGGTGCGGATCGAGCCTGACCTGCCCCCGGAGACAGCCATCATGCGTCTCTCGGCCAATTATCTGGGCGGCGGCCAGCTTTTTAACCGGGTGATCACCGCCGCCGACCTGCCGGCTGATGGCGGCTATGGGCGGGTTACTTATTCATTTTTCAACCCCAATGTTGATCGCTGGCGGACGCCGCTAATCTTTCACGCGGTCAGTACCGGCGCCAGCCAGGTGTGGGGCCAGGATTTGCTTATTGCCCCCAACCCGTTCTATGCCTGGTTGCTGCCGTATGCTTATCTGGGACTGATCGTGGCCGGGGCGTTCCTGGCCTGGTATCGCCTGAATCGGCCAAAAGCGGCCCTGGCCGCGCCGGCGCGCCTGTTTGTCTGGCCCAGGTATCTGGGTTGGGGATTGCTCATTGGATTCCTGGCGGCTGCGGCGATTTATCTGGGTTACCAGGCCAACCGCTCGGGGCGGACCTATGCCGCCAGCGACCTGCCTCATTTTGCCGGCCAGGCTGTGGCCGACCCGGTTGCGCCCCGGGGTCGAGCCTGGCTGGTCGATCCTCGGGTTGATCCGCCGCAGCAAGCCGTTTACGGCCCTTTTGATTTTTACGACCAGGGCCGGTATCATATCACTTTCCGAATAAAATTGCCTCAGCCTGTGTCCGGTGACCAGGAATTGGCCCGTTTACGGGTCAGAACTGCTGCCAACCAGAATTTGTTAGTCCAGTCGCTGCGGCCGAGCCATTTCTCCCAACCCAACCTTTATCACGACTTTGTGCTGGTTGTTGACAATCCCCGCCAGCAAGCCTTGAGTTTTGAAGTTGACTATTTAGGCGTGGCGGCTTTAGCCATCGCTGAGGTGCATGTTCAGGAGATTGGAGATTAAGGATTGGAGATCAGGGATTGGAGATTAGAGATTGGCGTTTGTGACCAACCAACCAGCTAACCAACTAACGAGGTATCCAGCCATTGAAACCACATCGTCTCATTTCCTATAGTCTGATGGCAGCCGGGGCAGTTGCCTCGGCCGGCGCCTGGCTCGATCGCTGGCAGTGGGCTGAAGTCAATCTGCATACCGCCATAATGCTGGATTGGGATGACGTCCAGGCCGTGGCCACCCGAATGATCGCGGTCGATGAGGCCGACGGCTCACTAAGCAGCGACGCTGCCCTGGTCGCTTTACTACGCCGGTATCGCGAAAAGGGGGCCACGCACCTGTCCATCCCCGAACTGACCTTGAACCGCTTGCTGCAAAGGGGTGAGCTGGTGGTCAGCCAGGGACCCGCGGCCGAGCGGGTCTATTTGCTGGCCAGAGAGAGCCAAATGGCCGACCTGGTTGCCGCTGAACTGCAAGCCCGGCTGCCCCATCTGGGCGTTACCTTAACCCCGGCCCAGGATCGGCTTATCTCTTTCAGTGGTGATTTGCCCACCGTGGCCGAGGTCGGACTTGGGTTCAACCCGGCCCACGCCGAGCTGGCCCGGCAGGCCGGTCTGCAGCCGGTGCCTCGCCCGATTGGCTATAGTTGGGTCCAGCCGGCCATGATCGAGCGCACTCTGGATCAGGCCGCCAGCCTGGGGGCCAGATTGATCGCCTTTCAAGGCCGGCTCATCCCCGGCCACGAATTCAACATCCAGGCCACGGTCGAGGCTATGCGGCGCAACCGGCTGACCTACGCCTATTTTCGGGAAAGTCGCCATCAAAAGGGCGATTGGTTCCTGGTCAAGCATCTGGCGGCTGACGGCCTGGTCACTCTGGCCCACGAGTTTGAGCCTGACGAGCTGCTGGCAGAGGATTGGTTCACCATCTCTTATCGCTGGGCTAACCTGGCGGTCGAGGCCGGGGTGCGGCTGTGCTCGGTGCGCTTTTTCAGAATTCTGCATGCCGCCGATCCCCTGGAGTCGTTGGCTTACGTGGAGGAGCTGGGCAGGGCATTGCAGCACATGGGGTTGTGGCACGATGGTCACGCCGGAGCCATCGATCTCAGCCCCTATCAACTCCAACGGGACCACCTCCGTCTGAGCTGGGCCGGTTTGAGCATCACCGGGGCAGCCGGCTTGGCCGCCGATCTGCTGCCCGTGGGTGATTCGCTCAAAATGGCGGCGATTGGCGCGGCCTCGCTGGCCTTGGCCGGCCTGCCATTGGTGGAGAAATCAAACCACAACCAGCCCCACCTGCATCATCATGCCCATAGCCATCACCATCACCACGACCAGGACCATCATCACGACGACCACCATCATAATCACGACCATCATCACCATCCGCCCGACCGGACTGTGATTACGGCTTATGCACCCAAGGGTTTATCCCTGGCTGCGGCCGTTCTCTATCCGGTGGCGGCTGTGGCGGCCAACGGAGCCGGCCCGGCGGCGGCTCTGGTCCACAATTTGGCTGTCGCCGTTGCCGGCGCCACCGCCCTGACGGCCATAACGACCGAAAACGACTACCTGCTGGGCATCGAGGAGTACCGCGGTTATAACCTGGATTGGCTAATTCCCGTCGGTCTGGCTGTTTTCAGCGGGCTTAGCAAATTACAAATTACAAATTACAAATTACATACCCCATATCCCATATCCCCCCTCCCACTTCCCAATTCATCCTTCCTCCTTCATCCTTCATCCTTCAAACTCTGGCGCTGGTTATCTCTGGTAAGCCTCGGCCTGCTGTTTTTCAAGAACTTAAATCGGGATCTGTTGGCCTGGCTTGATCGCGAACATCGACACGCCCACACCCATCATCTCTCGGCCTTTCAGCGTCTGGTGGGTGACCTGAAAATGGCGCTCTCGGCCCGGCCATTACGCAAATGGACGCTGCTGGCGCCGCTGGGCGCGCTGGTTGCTGTTCTATTGAAGCGTCATCGCCAGGACGATCTGGCTGCCGCCGCCCTGACGGCTGTGGCCGTGGGCCAGGTAGCGACCCTGACCGGCTTTAGAAATGGCCAGCGGCCCATCCTCAAAACGGCTGAAGGGCGAACTAAAGGTTGGTTCATTGGGCTTTTCATAGCCGGTTTGATCTGGCTGGCTTATTCGATTTTGGGGCGTTCAAAGGGTCTTCGTTCAGGTTAACTTGCCAATCACTGTTTTCATAGATACAATTGTTTCATAAATGATAAACATTTGTGCCTACATTTGATCGACAACTGGGCAGGAGGTGGCGAATGCCTCTGATCGGCGTGCGGGAATTACGTCAGCGGACCACTGAAGTATTACGCCAGGTGCGTGAGGAAAAAACAGAATATATTATTACTCATCAGGGACACCCGGTGGCTTTGTTACTGCCGGTCTCGTCAGAAGAGATTGAGGCTGCTATGGTCCAGGCTGGTAAGAAAGCCGTTGGTAGCAATTGGGAAACCTATGCTCGTTTGAGCCAGACCTTACAGCAGAATTGGCCCGCTGATGTGCCTACCCAATCTACCTTGAACGATATTCGTCGCGACTGAACCGCCAATGTTCACCATTGATGCCAGTGTGCATATCAACGCCCTCAATTCCAGGGAGAGCGGTTCCGTAGATAGTCAGGCTTTGCTGGAGTGGCTATTTAACCCTGCAGCTGCCGATGTGCCAACCGAGAGGCCGTTACCCCTCCAGCTCGTCTTTTCTCCTATCCTGTTAATAGTGGAGCTAGCTGCCGTTGTAGCCCGCGTATTTGACAATTCGACTGAGGGGATAGCTTTAGCTCAAGCAGTGCGTCTTCTACCGGGCCAGGTTTGGGTATCTCTGGACGATCTGTTGGCCGATGAAGCCGCTCGTCTGGCGGCTCAACACCGCTTGCGGGGCGCCGATGCGGTCTATGCCGCGGTGGCCAGGCGCTATAATACGATCCTGGTAACCCTCGATCAGCAGCAGTTGACCCGGCTGAATGGTACGATAACCGTGTGGACTCCAGCTCAGACCCTGAGTCACCTGCATTCACTGATCGGTCTATAGACTTTTTGGTGAAAATGAATGTGGAAAAAGTGACTGCCTCCCCCTGGCGCAGCCTATCGGCCGTATCGCTGCACAAGGTGGTGCAGGTAGCGGGGTTGGTGGTCACGGTGGTCCTGGTGCCCCGTCTGTTTGGGGCCGAGGATTACGGCCGCTTTGCTTTTGCGCTGTCACTGGCCTATTTAGGCCAGATTCTGGGCGATTTTGGCACGCTCGACGTGATGGGGCGCTTTGTGCCAGGGCTGACTGCGGCAGAGGCCAGCCGGCTCTACATGCGGACGCTGGCCCTTAAAGGGGTCGTCGGCTTGTTGGCTGGCCTGGTTACGGCCACCGCAGCCTTGCTCTTGGGTGATTGGATGCGTCTGGAGTGGGCTTTGTTAACCGGTCTGGGCGTAACCTGGCACGTTATCGCCTGGGTGCCGTTTCAATTTGCGTTGGGCCTCAACCGTGTAGGGACTTGGATGGCCGAGCAGGCCTGGCGTCAATGGGCGCTGCTGTTCTTGCTGCTGCTCCTATTACCCCGGTGGGGATTGACCGGCGCCCTGCTGGCCATCTTGCTGATGGAGCTTATTTTTTGCGGCCTGGGCTGGTGGTGGGTGCGTGACCATTGGCAAGCGGCCGAGCTGCGCCTGAAATGGGATTATTTGCGGCCGTTTTTGAAATTCGGGGTCGGCTTCTTTTTAGCCAATCTGGCAGCCGTAGCCCTATATCGTTCCGGCCCGGTGCTGGTGGAGATTTTTGCCGGCCGGCCGGCTGAAACCGGCTATTTCAATCTGGCCCTGGGGTTGTTTATGCTGGTCTACGTGACCCTGAGCCAGTTTGCCCAGAGTCTTATTCCGACCTTGAGTAGTTTCAGAAGCCAGGGTCAAGCAGATCAACTCCGGTTATGGCTGGGGCAATTTATCCGCTATGGCTGGCTGGCCGGTTGGTTGGGGATTGTGATCGTCTGGTTGGTCGCCGATTGGGGCGTACCGTTCCTCTTTGGGGTCGATTTTGGCCCGGCCGCGGCTGCTCTCAAGTGGATCAGCCTGGCCTTTCCGCTGGCGGCGTTGCTCTGGGCCAGCAACGTGCTGGCCACGGTCGTTGGGCAGGGGCGGGTGAAATTTGGGGCGTCAGGGTTGGGACTGCTGGTTTTTGCGGCGATGGCCGCTTGGTTGGCCCCCGGTTACGGCGCTGCCGGCGCGGCCGTGGCCCTGGTCTGGTCTACCGCCGCCAGTGTCATCAGCTTGAATTTACTGCTGCACCGTGATTTGCAGTTACCCTGGTCGATGCTGGGGGGTAGCAGTGTAGTTGGTGTCGCTATACTGCTGGCGATTGTCAGCACTGGTTGAGAAGTTGGGTATTGGTTGACTGGGCCTGAACTCATAACTCAAAACTCACAACTCAAAACTGCGCTGTCCTTCGTCCACGTGCCGGAGGGACCTTTCATTTATGGTCCGGAAGTGACCTACGAGCGCCTGGAGCTGGCCCCATCCGCTCGACCGCGCCAGGAGCTAACCCTGAACGAATTTTGGATCGGCCGTTATCCGGTCACTTACGTCGAGTGGAAAACCTTTTTGGATGCTACCGGTTACACCTGGCCAGGCAACTGGTGGGCGATTCGACCTGGCTGGCGGGGCTGGCGGCGCAGGTTCGCTGTTGTGCCTGACTATCCGGCGCAAATGGCTAATTATCCTATCGTCGATGTTAGCCTGGCCGATGCCCTGGCCTACTGCGACTGGTTGTCCACCGAATTGGGCCTGGCCTGCACCCTCCCCACCGAGTTTCAGTGGGAAAAGGCGGCCCGCGGCCCCGCCGGCCGGACCTATCCCTGGGGGGAAGAACTGCCCCGGCCGGAGCTGGCTCACCTGAAAGCAACCCATACCTTGGGATTGACTTACTACATTTACAACCTGTTTGTCCGGCCGCGATCAGAGTTGGCCCGCAGTGGCTGGTATTGGCGGCTAGGCGCGCCGCTACCGGTTGGGGCGATTCCGCAGAATGTGTCACCCTATGGCGTTTATGATCTGGCCGGCAACGTTTGGGAGTGGACGCTCAGCCTGTATAATAAAACTGTTCCCCATTTTCACGTGGTCAAAGGTGGGTCGTGGGGCTACAGTCCTCACCACACCGCCTGTAACTGCCGCAGTGCTTGTAGCATTACCATTCCCAGTGTAGACTATCGGGCGCAAGGCACCGGTTTTAGAGTCATCATCAATGAGCAATGAACAATGAGTAATGAATAATGAGCAATGAACAATGAGCAATGAGCAATGAACAGTTGATAATTGTTAATTGCTAATTGCTAATTGCTAATTGCTAATTGCTAATTGCTAATTGAACTCGGGGGGATTGTCGTTATGACCGATGTTTTTTTAGTCAATTTCCGCAACGAGCGGGACATGTACCCGCCCTTTGGCATTATGTACGTGGCCGATGCCTTGTTGCAGCAGGGTTACCAAGTGGAGCTGTGGCACCAGACGGCGACCGGTCTTGACGAATTTGTGCGCCGGGTCGAACAGGCCAGGCCGCTTTGGGTTGGCTTCAGCACCATCACCGGCCCGCAGCTCCGGCCCACCATCGCGGCGACCCGGCGGGTGCATGACCTGGGCATCCCTACCGTCTGGGGGGGCGTTCATGCCACCATCATGCCGGCCGAGGTATTGGGCGAAGCCTGGGTCGATTTTGTGGTGATCAATGAGGGCGAAGTGACCGCCCAGGAATTTACCTATCAACTCCAGAATGGCCGGGATTGGGGTAAGGTCTTTGGCCTGGCCTGGAAAGACGGAGCCGGCCGGGTGGTGGTCAATCCGGAGCGGCCTTTTATCCAAAACCTGGATGATTTCTACCCTCGCTGGGAACTGCTGCCGGAGATGGAGGCCTATCTGTTGCAATCCGGGCCGTACGAGCGGGCGATGCCGGTTTACATCAGTCGTGGCTGTCCCTTTCGCTGCGGCTTCTGTTACAATGAAGTGGTCATGAAGCGGAGCTGGCGGCAGCACAGCGATGACTTCATCCTCAACCAAATCGACTGGCTCAAGCAGGTCCACCGCGTCAATGCCGTCGATTACGCCGACGATTACCTCTTTGGCCGGCCCCGTCCAATGAAGCGGCTGGTCGAAAAGGTCAACATGCCCTGGAGCGGCCAGGTGCGGGTGCAACTGCTCAAACCGGATTTTGTGCAGTGGATGAACCGGACCGGCTGCCAGTGGGTCAACATTGGGGCCGAAAGCGGTAGCCAGAAAGTGCTCGACTCGATCAACAAAGACCAGCAGGCCGAGATGATCGAGTGGGGGGTGGGCAACCTGGCCGAGTACGCCCCCCATATCGAGGCCAATTTGAGCTTTATTTTTGGCCTGCCGGAAGAGGATGAGGCGGAACGGCAGATCACCATTGAGCTGATCGATCGTCTGTGCCGGCTCAACCCGAACGCCCGTTGCTCCATTGCCATCTACATGCCCTATCCTGGCACGCCGCTGTGGCCCGACGCCCTGGCCCGCGGCTACGTTCCGCCCGCCAGTCAGGAGGGTTGGGCCGAGTTCGACCTGAACCGGGGCAACACCCCCTGGATCAGCGAAGCGCAGGCCAAAGCCATGTGCGACATCAGCGATATCCTCTACGTTGGCCGCAGTCAGGGCCATTGGCTATTGGGGCCGTACTATGCCCTTCTGCGCTGGCGCTGGCTCAATCAGCGTTTTGGCTTTTATTGGGAGGGATTCCTGAAGCAGGCCGGAGCGCGGCTGGTGGAGCAGGTCGGCCCCTTGCGGCGACTGCGTGATCGCTACGGCCACAAATTGGTCCAATACAACGCCAATACCCACAAAAGTAAAATTGAGAGTCATCTCCCGGCAGGTTAAATGTTTCGCCTCCTCACCTACAATCTCTACCTGGGCGGCGCCGACCGGCTGGAGCCAATCCACACCGTGCTGGCCGATGCCCAGGCCGACATCGTCACCCTGACCGAGGCCGATGATCCCGAGGTTGTTGCCACTCTGGCCCGGCGGCTGGAAATGACCCACATCTGGGCCGCCGGCAGCGGCGACCGGCACATTGCTACCCTGTCCCGTTTTCCCATTCTCGACTGGCAGATTTACCGGAAACCACCGTTAACCCAGGCCGTCCTCGAAACCAAACTCGACCTGCCGGCCGGCCCGCTGATAATTTACAACGTTCACCTGCTGCCCTACTTGCTGCTACCTTTTGAAATCCGCCGCTGGCAGGCGGTCGGCAAATTGCTGGCGGTTATCCGGGCGCGCCGGCCCGGTCCCCACCTGATTGTGGGCGATTTGAACGCCATCGCCCCGGGCGACCGGGTGCTCCAACGCCGCAACCCGCCCCAGATGCGCCGGGTGATGGCCTGGCAACTGGGCTTGATTTTCCGGCTGGCATTGCCTCGCCTGCTCAAAGCCGGTTACGTCGATTGTTTCCGCCATTTGCATCCCCATGACGATGGCTTTACCTGGATGCCCGGCAACCTGACCACCCGCTACGATTACATTCTCGCCCCTCCCGCCTTGGCTTCCGCTTTATGCGCCTGCCGGGTGGTTGACGAGATCAAGGCGGTGAAAGTTGCTTCTGATCATTTGCCGCTTCTGGCCCAATTTGAGTTTTAAGTTTTTAGGGTTGAGTTTTTAGTTAGGGAATCTGTATGGCTGATAGTATTGTTCAGAAGAAGAGTTTTGAATCTGCTTTGGAGATCATCAAGCTGTACCAGAAATTGCAGGAAAAACGGGAGTACGTAATCTCAAAGCAATTGTTGCGGAGTGGTACCAGCATCGGAGCAAATGTAGAAGAAGCCCTGGCAGGTCAAAGCCGGAGAGACTTCCTGTCCAAAATGTCGATTGCTTCTAAAGAAGCCCGTGAGACGAACTACTGGTTGCGCCTGCTGCAAGCCTCAGACCTGGTCGATATCGATGTTTCTCCAGAACTCGAACATAGCGATGAACTCATTCGTATCCTGACTGGCATTGTCAAAACAACGGGTCAAAAATCGTGACCATGCCTCAATCCAAAGAAACACCTCAAAACCCAAAATTGAAAACTAAGAACTCAACTAAGAACTCAAAACTAAAAACTCAAAACTTACTCCCCGACTTCTGGTCCCGCCAACGTAACGCCCAAACCGAACTGTTTGAATTCGAACCATTGGGTATTCCGGCCACAATTACGGCCAACCAGTCAGATGTGCTCGCTGCGGCTCGCCTGTCTGCCGGCCGTTTTAGCCGGGCGGCGACCTCAAACGGCCAACCCATGCGGCTCCAGCTCGTGGTCAGATCGGAGACTACCGAACCGGTACCTGATGATTTCCCGGAACGATTGGTCTACTCCGGCGTCGGTAAGTGGATTACCGTCTCGGCCGGGGTGTGGGGACACGGCCTGGCCAACCTGGAGGCCAGAGAGGCTGTCGTCTTTCTGTCACCCGCTCTGGCGGCGGAGAGCCGCCTGGTCAGCCGCTATTTCATCGACCATTACCTGCTCAACTTCCTCCTGACCGAGTGGGCCATGCTCCACGCCTCCGGCCTGTTTGACCCTGACCGGCAGCGATTGCTTGTGTTGATTGGTTCCCACAACACCGGCAAATCGACCACGGCCTTGCATTTGTTACGGGCCGGTTACCACTTTTTGGCCGACGGGATGGTCTTGATCAAACAGGCTGAAGCTGGTTTCAGCGTCGGCGGCTATCCGATTGGGGAGGTCAAGCTGCGGGACGACGTATTGTCGTTATTCGCTGAGTACATCGGCGAGGCCGTTCGGGTAAGGGAGCAGCGCAAGACCGTGGTCAACCTGCGGGCGGCTCACCCGCAGCGACTCGTCGAGACGGTCATTAGCCCTTCCGTTATCCATCTCTGCTTTGTCGAGCGGAGCGATACAGCTCAAACGCAACTTGGCCCCCTCTCACCGGCTGAGGTTTGGCCGCGGCTGATCGCCAACACCGTTTATTGGGACGAAGCCCCGCGCCTGGTCCACCACCAGGCCACGCTGGAGGCTTTGGTGTCGCGAGCCGATTTGTATCGTTTGACGCTGGGCAGTCAAGTGGCCGGAATTATCCAGGTCTTCACCCAAATGTTGGCATAAATTGAATAATTCGCCCTGGCGCGGCCTATAGACAATCTCCGGTCGCACGACCATGCCGGTCAGGGTGGGCGGCGACTCGTCCGGGGCCAAAGTCTCGGCAGGGATGTAATGCAGATTGAGCAATTGCTGCAATTCAGGCTCGGTTTCGAACAAGCTGTTATCGGCGATGATGGCCGCGTAATAGCGGCTTTCGATTCGAGCCACAAAATCTGCGGGGAGGGGCAACGTCCCTCGCTCGCGGGCGTGCCACAGCGCTGCAATCTGGGCCGACGGCTGTTTGCCGGCCAGCCAGGCGTAGTAGGGATGCAGCAGGACCAGCACTTCGCCCTCCTCCGCCGCAATCCGCTCGATCAGGCGGTTGCCGCTGGCTGACATCGCCGGGGTGGGGATGTAGCGGAGCGGATTGTACCCCCCCAGAGCGAATTGGCTCAGGATCAACAACGAGACTATCGCGATTCGTCGCCCCGCTCTCGTTTTCGTATAGCCAATAAGGCTATCCATCAACAAGGCCGGCCCCAGACAAAGCAGGCTGTAGGCTATCATCCGGTTGTTGAGATTCCCGCCAACCGATGCCCGGCCCAACCCGCTAATCACCACTGCCAGGCCGATCCAGATGAACCACGGCTGCCGCCAGAGACCGGCCAGGCCGTTCTGCCGGCAGGTGAGCAGGGCCGCCAAGATGGTCATCAAAGTCAGGCCGGCCATAACCCCCAGCAACTCAAAGCCCACAAAATTCAGCACTCGTCCAAGCTCGACCGGGTTGATCGAGGCGATATGGTAGGTGTAATACAGAAACCGGCCGTCACTCAACCAATTCAAAAGGATAACCGGGGTGATGGTCAACAGCCCATACGGTAACCAATACAGCCAGGCCCATCGACCAATAGTGATCAGTAGATACATACCCAAGCCAATCCCCACTACGAGGGCGGTCTGCTTGGTCAGAAAGGCCAGGGCCAGGACCATAGCTGCGCCCACCAATCCGAGTTTGGATCGGCGGCCATAAACTCCCAGCGCCAACCCGGCCAAAGAGAGGGCCACAAACAGGCTGTCGACCCGAGCCAGCTCATACCAAAAGCCGTTGATCCGGTAGCCGCCCAGGTACAGACCGGCGCAGGCCAACCCCAGCCAGTTGTGGCTGCTTTCCCGCCGGGCAATCCAAAAGATCAAACCTACAGTTGTCAGCGTCGCCAGCAACGAAAGGCCGCGCAGCGGCCCATAGCCGGGAGCGGTCAGCTTAAAAAGCAGTCCGCCCAGCCAGGCATACAGCGGCATATAGACGTGAGGCGCAAAGTCGGCTTGGGGAGCAATAAAAATTGGCTGGCCCTGGCTCAAGCGTAGGGAGGTCATCAAGATACCGTCTTCGATAAAATCAAGATCATAGGGGTAAACAAGGCGAGGCCAGGCGGTGAGGAGGTACATCGCCGCAAAACCAAAGGCGACCAGCAGCACCACCGGAATAAGTTTTGTAGCACTCAACCGAGTGTTGATAGACATAATTTGTCTCTTCAGGGTCATCTCACTATAATCACATCACCACAGTAAGCAAAATCACCCGAGTCCTTGATTTTTGATGAATAACAAGCTGCTCAACGTCGCCCAGCTTATGGTTTCTACTCTTGGCCTGTCGGTTACCCCGATGGAAGTGGTGGCGCGCCTGGCCGCGGCCCGTGAGGTCGACTGGCCAAGGCTGGTTGACCACGCCGATGGCCACAGCTTAACCCCTTTGCTCTATGACGTGTGGCGACAGGCCGGCGCCCTCCAATTCGTTCCCGCCGACATCGGCGCCCGGCTGGCCCGGGCTTATACCGATAATGCCGCCCGTAATGAGCAGATTTGCCGGGAACTGTTGGAAATCCATCACCTCTTGACCGCAGCCGGGGTGCCCCATCTGGTCCTCAAAGGCTGGCCCCTGGTAGAGCGCCTCTACCTCAAGCCGGCCCACCGGGTCCTGTACGATCACGATTTCCTGGTCCCGGCTGGCTCGGCTCAGGCCGGGCACCAGGCTTTAATAGCGGCCGGCTTCAAACCATTGCCGGCCAAGGATGAGTGGATCGAAAAACATTTGCCGCCGCTGTGGCGCAACGATGGTTATAGCTGGGATGGCTACCTGTTTGACCCCAACTACCCGCGCCCGGTCGAGCTGCACACTCAGCTTTGGGAGCAAAGCTGGCGGGGTTTGCAGGTAAGCCAGTTAACCCAGGTGTGGTCTTGTGCTCGGAGTTGTACCGTCGCCGGCGAGTCGATGCAGCTCCTGGCTGATGAAGAGCTGCTGATTCATCTGGCGATGCACTTTGCCGGCCACCTGATCGAGCGGGCAGCCCGGTTGAACCAACTGTTGGACCTGGCCCGGTTGACCCGGCAGATACCCTGGCTAGATTGGGAGCTTATTTGGTCTCAGGTCACTCAGGCCCACATCGGCCGTTTTGTCTATGCTTCGCTGTTTCTGGCGCACCGAATTTTTGCAGCTCCGCTGCCGCCGGCCCACATCTGGCAGCGTTTTACTGCGATCACACCTGAGCCGTTTCGGCAATGGCTGGTCAAGCAAGGGATCAATGATGTGCTTACCGCCGACTACCGGCGTCGAGCCAGGGGCCAGGATTACCACCTAACTTTTCTGACTGCCAGTTCGTTGCGAGAGCGATTGGGCATTATTCGTTTTGCCCTGCTACCACCGCTGGGCCAACTTGTGGTAAAATATAATTTGAGCCACCCCTGGCTCGGATTTCTATTTTACCCCCGTTATCTGGTCGAGCGAATCGGTAATTACAGCCAAAGTTGGCTCAGTGGAGATTGAATATCGGAGTTGATCGGAATTTAAGTGCCGGGCACGCAACAATCATAATTTGTGGTTGGTTTCGCCAAATACGTCGAGGTTTTGTCGTCAAAAGTGCCCGGCACTTGCTTTTTACTCAAGTTTAGCAAACCCGGAGGATCATACTATGTTCGTACGCGATATCATGAGTTCGCCAGTTGTTACTGTCCCCCCTGATATGCCTTTTCAGGATGCCTTGCGGCTGATGCAGGAGCGCAAGTTCCGGCGCTTGCCGGTTGTTGATGCCAGAGGCAGAGTTGTGGGCATTGTCGCCGAGCGTGATTTGTTGTATGCCTCGCCCTCGCCGGCTACCTCGTTGAGCGTGTGGGAAATGAACTATATGTTGTCTAAAATAAAGATTGAACGGCTGATGACTCGCGAGGTTATCAGCACCACGCCCGATACCGTCCTGGAAGCCGCGGCTCATCTGATGGTGGTCCACCGGCTTGGCGGCTTACCGGTAATGGAGGGGGGGCAGGTGGTGGGGATCATCACTGAGACCGATATTTTCAGGACCCTGGTGGCGATGTTCGGCGGCGGCGAGTCCGGGTTACGTCTCACCCTACAAGTACCCAAGGGCAAGGGCGTGTTGGCCAGGATATCTCAGGCCGTGTTTCAACTGGGCGGCGAAATTCTCAGCGTAGGCTCTTTCCCAATTGAGGCCAAGCCGTTGGAAGATGGTCTGGTGATGAAGGTGCGGGAGGTCAGCAAGGAGCAGTTGATCGATACATTGGAAGCCCTGGGCGACCACGTTATTGACGCCCGGGAGGTTTAGACCATCAAATCCCTGCCCAAAATGGTTATAAAAGCTTTTCTATGTAGTTATGTAAATCTCAACTACTCTTTTCAAGGGCAAAAAAGAGTTGCTTATCTTGGCCGCGAATTACCGGTGGATAGAGTCGGTCCTCGCTCAACTCGCTGCCGCTGTGGTAGCCTAATAGAAGCCAGCCGGCTCTGGCGGCTTCAGCAGTGAATTCATCCGCTCGATAGCGGTGATAGTAAATCTGGCCGGAAGTGGTCTGCAAGCTGAATTGAGCCACATAAATATCGCCCGGTTCCATTTGCCTGACCAGGCCACTTTGGCGGATCAGGTCAATTAGCCCCGGCCAGCTCCGCCAGCGGAGAGTCCGGACCAAACCGCGCAGATGCCAGATCACCGGGTGGACCTGCCGCATGCTCCGGCTCCACAAGGCCATATCGGCGGCTGTTGAAGGATTTGTCGCCGGGGCAGTGGAGCTGGTTTTGCCCGGTTGCAGCTTTTTGGCCAGCCAGTAAGCATAGCAGCTCAAGGTTGGGGCCAGGTTATCCAGGCCTACCAGCATGCGTCCCCTGGAACGGCTGATCCGGGCCAACTCGGTCAGGGCGCGGACCCGGTTGTCCCGTCCCTGGATGTGCTGGAGCGCCCCAAAAAACATGCTGATCGCGCCAAAAGAGTCGTCGGCAAAGGGCAGCGCCAGCAGATTAGCGCCACCGAGCCGCATTGAAGCCGACAATTGACGCCCGGCGGCCAGTATCGGCAGGCTCAAATCAATCCCCGTAACCTGGTGTCCGGCCTGGCTTAGAGCCAGTACGGCTCGGCCCGCGCCGCAGCCAACGTCTAACACCCGGCTGGCCGGCGGCAAGTAGCGCGCCGCCAGTTCCCATTCCGCATTTTGCAGGCCTGCTTGGCTCAAATTTTGCCAGTAGCTGACTACCTCTGGCTGGCTATACTTTTCGGCAATTGTGATCCTCTTCATCAGGCGATTCCCATAACGTCTATTTGACCTGATTTCATTATAAAACTCCATTTTCTTAAGGTTTCAAACCGAATTCAAACCTGGGTTTGTTATACTTTACCATAGATCGGCCACGATTTCTGCTTCACCAGCACAACAGATCCTCTCTCCTTCTTTGAAAAGCCGGGTTATCCCCCCCGGCTTTTCTTATTTCCGGCCTACCTATTTGGGTGATTGGCGCTTTGGCTTTAAAAGAAGTGGGTCAACGGTGGAAACCCGAGTGGTATTGACCTGTTTGAAGCGCCAGTCATCTGGTCGATTGATGGGCTATTGATCTCTTTTTTGACCAATTTTCAAGCTGTTTCAAACGAGATTCAAACAATGTTTTGGTAGACTTGAAATAGTTCAACATCTTTCAGACGAAAAGCCGAGGGGCATCTTCTGCCGGCGACACCTCGGCTTTTCGTTTTGGTTCGGCGGCTATTATTGTAGCAAGATTGTTACCCCTCGAAAAACCCCAGCCGCCAGGGTTGAAATATCATCGACTCTTGGGTATGCTATCAGCGCCAACATTAATCCGTACCCGGAGGTTCTATGCAACTCTATAACGTTCTCTCCCATGAATTTGAGACTTTTGTTCCCCAGGGAGACGAAGTAACGATCTACGTTTGCGGCATTACCCCTTACGATACTACTCACCTGGGGCACGCCTTTACCTATACCACTTTTGATGTATTGATTCGCTATCTGGAGTATAAGGGCTATCGGGTGCGTTACGTTCAAAATGTGACTGATATCGATGATGATATCCTGCGCAAAGCTAGGGCGGTGGCCGAAGATTGGCAGACATTGGGCAAGCGTTGGACCGCCCATTACATTCACGAACCGGGGCGTGGTTCGAAAACGCCCCTGCGCCAGTTGGGGATGGAGAGGTCGTGGTTATCCAGATTGACAGCAAGGCCACTCCGACCGCCACGGAGACAGAGTTGGAAAAGCGATGCGGACCCCGGAGAGCGAATCCCCATCCGGGTTCGCAGCGGCATCGGGGTCGAGCCGCCCGACAACAACACGGGCCCAAGAAACGGCGGCAGAAGGGGGATAAGGCCAGGAATGGGAAAGCCGGGACCATTGTGACGATGTATACCCTCAAGAAGGGTCACGATGGTCAGTTGGAGGGG
>CAYNLK010000009.1:0-177582 GCA_964398055.1 uncultured Caldilineaceae bacterium | reverse complement strand
GGGGGGGGGGGGGGGGTGGGGGGGGGTGGGGGGGGGGGGGGGGGGGGGGGGGGGGTGACTCGGTAGACGTCTCTGCCGGAGCGGCGAGAGGCGTCGCTGTGGGCGGCTCCGCCGTTGGGGTGGCGGTGGGGGTGGCAGTTGGCGAGGGGGTCGGGGTTGGGGTGGGCGTGGGCGTTGAAGTCGGCGTCGGCGTGACGGTTGGCGTGGAGGTCGGCGTTGGCACTAAGGCGGCGATAGCCAGATAGGAGCCTCGGTTGGCAATCATAGTTTCGTAGAGCAGCGGATCACCGGTGACAATTTGCCTGATCCGCTCGCGGCGTTGTTCATCCAACCGGAGCACTTCTTCAAAGTCAGCCAGCGCCTTGGCCGGTTCACCCAGGGCCACATAAGCCAGACCTCGATCAAAGTAGGTACCCGAATTTTGATCATTTTGACCGATCACGGCGCTATAGACCCCCACGGCCTGTTCAAACTCCTCTTCATCATACAACTCTCGCCCTTGCAGCCATTGCTTGATCTCAGCAGCCAGGAGGGTGCCTTCCAACGGCTGAGCCATCGCTGCTAACAAGGCGTTATCCCGGTCGTTATTCTCAAAATCACTATACAACCGTTTCACCACGATGATGAGCTGCCCTTGCACCGCCTGCGGGTCGGCCGTCCGAAAAAGAGCCAGACGCTCTTCCGGGGCAAGATCATAAAATAACGCCCTGGCCTCGTCCTCATAACCGGGGAGTTCATATAATCTGGCCAGATCGGTAATACGCGCATTCGGGTCGGTATTGGCTTTGAAGTCAGCAATGAGCGAGCGGGCCAGCCGTGCGCCTTGCCAGTAAAAGGAGAAGCCAATCCCGCCCAACAGAATAATCAAAAAAATCACCAGGGCAACGGTGAGTCGCTTGCCCCAATCAACCGGAGTGTTGGCTTTGATCCAATCCAGATTGAAGGCGCGGCGATAGATTTCATTGCGGACTCTTAAGACACTATTTTCAACTCGCACCAGCCCAAACAATTTCAAGCGATTCTGTTCGAGCGAGCGCTTGTCTTCTTGGATGGTTTTGCCGGAGTATATCCTGCGATAAAGCCCGAGCAGCCGTTGTCTGTTGGGGCTGTTTTCAACGCTATCGCGCACAAACTGGAGGTTGGTTTCTTTCTGAGCCTCTTTCGAGAGAAATAGCCGCTCCACCAGCTCGTCGATCTGCGCATCCGTCCACGCTGCCGCGCCCGACTCAGTCACGCTCAGGCACAACTTCTGGGTGAGGTAGGGATGGCCGTGGGTCCAATAATAAATCCGCTCGAAAATAGCCCCGGCTTGCTCGGGATAGGCGGCCCGCAAGCCGGGCTGCAACACCCGGGCGTCAGCTTGACTGAAATCGTTCAGGTCGATGCCCTGGCCGATGTTGAAGGGCGTCCGGCTGCGGTCTTTGATCAGATCAGCCGGGTTAGCCACGCCGAGGAGAACAAAGGTCAACCGCTCAAAAGCCGGTTCGGTGGCCCGGGCATTGTAAACAAAGCGGATGGCGGCAAAAAAATCATCGGAAAAGGCCAGGTTCAGGGTGGTGTCGATCTCATCGATAAAGATGACCACCTGCCCCTCGATCTCCTGGAGCAGCACATCGTGCAGAAAATCGGTAAAACGTTGCACGTGCCCCAGGGCATTGTGCGCTTGCCACCACGCCTCCAGATCGACCGCCAGCCGTAACTTCCGTTTGAGTTGGGACAGCAGCCCCAAATACCAGCGATCAATGTCAACATCGGTGCCGATTTGGGTCAGGTCGATGATGACCGAGTGGACGCCCCGCTCCTGCAAGCGCCGGGCCGTGCGAATCATCAAGCTCGATTTGCCCATCTGCCGCGCCGTCAAGACGTAGCAAAATTCACCGGCCCGGGCCAGGTTGAATAACTCGGCGTCCGACGGTCGCTCCACGTAGGAGGGCGAGTCGTAACGCAGGGTGCCGCCGGCTACAAAAAAGTCTGAGGGCTGAGTGGCCTGGGGGGTCATAACTTGTCCTTGAAATAGGCTCGGTACAGGTCGCAGCGGCAGGCGTAAAGATTGCCGCTGCCCTTGACCAGGCCGGCCTGCAACAAGCGGAAAAGAGCCATCTCGTCGTCGCAGCGCCCCTGCTCGATGACCTGCCTGAGCGCGGCGCGCAGAGCCGGCTCATCCCGCATGAGCCACTGCTGCCGCCGCAGGTGGTCGCCAAACGGCCCCTGATCGAGGGCCGCCACGCGCATCAACTCCTCCCAGGTCAGCTCGCCGGTCACCAACAGGTACAGAGCTTTGCGGGTGAGGTAAGGATGGCCGGATAACAGCGCCATCAACTGGGGGAAGTGGCCGTCTGACACCGGCTCACCGTGGCGATGGTTGAGGTCACGCACCTGGGCTTCGGTGAAATCCTCCAGGTATAATTTGAGGCCCACGTTAAAAGGCGACTGGTTGGCGTCGGCGATGAGGAGATAAGGCTCGGTGGAGATGACCATGACGATATCGAGCTTGTCCCACTGCTCGTCCAGCGCCCGGCTGTTGTGCCAGGAACGGAGCAGAGCAAAGAAATCATTGTGAAAGGGGGTTTGCAGCAGCCGGTCCACTTCATCCAGGGCCAGGATGATCGGCGCGTCGCTCTCCGGCAAAATGTAATCTTCCATCAAATAGGTCAGCTTATCCTGCGGCCCCAGCGAACTCTGCCAGGCTTTGGCCACCTCATTTACATCCAGCCGCAGCTTCCGCACGATGAACTCGGCCAGATCGCGCAAGAACAGATCGGGCGAGGCCAGGCGGTCGCTATCAACCCGTTGCAGATCGAGGCTGACGTTGCGGACGCCGTGCTCGCGGGCAACGCTAACCCCCCGGACCAGCAGGGAACTTTTGCCCGTTTGACGCGGCGCCCGGATGGTGGTGGTCGTCCCTGGCTTCAAAATTTCGTTTTTGAGTTGAGTATCGGTATGGCGCTCGATGTAGAACTTGTCACGCAATTTGACCACCCCGCCCGGCGCTTCGAGACCGCGCGGATCAAACTCCGGCAAGGGTGGATGGAGGCTGTCGGTTTTGGTAACCGGCCGGCCATCTTCGGCCAGGGAGATGTCCCGGTGTAATCGTCCGGAAACAGACACCACCGGAGTTCGATCCGGCAAACGCCCTTCCACGGCCGCCAGAATATCGCCCGCAACCCGCTCATTATCGGCGGCTTCATTCCAGACTACGTACTGCAACGGATCAACAAAGGCTTCGATGGAGTAGGGCAGCAAGCCCTCGTAGGCCAGCCGAACCGGCAAGGTGCGGGGGTGTCCCTGGAGTTTGCGATACTCGTAGGCTCGCTTGATTTCGGCCTGAACCATCTCACTATCGGCCGATTCTCTGGAGAGGAGAGCAATCAAAAAGTCACTCTCTCTGAGCTGCCGGTCAATCTCGGCCAGCCAATCGACGCCGGTGCGCATGGTCCGGTCGATAAAAACATGATGCGCCTGCCCGGTTAGAAAGTCATGCAGATAGTGAGCCAGCTGTTCATCCGGCTCGACGTTCCGTTTGTAACAGATAAAGATACGAACGGCTTCGGTCGTGTCCGGGATGATCACGGCCGAGTCAGAGTGGATTTGCCGGCGTAAGGCAATAGCCATTTCGCCGGCGCTGTTGTACCGCTCGGCCGGCTCTTTGGCCATCGCCTTCTGGATGATCTGCTCGACGCCTACCGGCAGGGTCGGGTTATAGCGCCGGGGTGGGGGCAGCGGCTCGTAGATATGCTTGAAGATGATGCCCATGGGGGAGTCGGCGTCAAAGGGGATCTGACCGGTGACCATCTCGTACAGCACCACCCCCAGCGAGTAAATGTCGCAACGGTGATCGACCGCCTTGCCCTCACCCTGCTCGGGCGAAAGATAGGTCGGCGTGCCGACAATGGCCCCGGTGCCGGTCAACTCCTGGTTGCCCATCACAATTTTGGCCAACCCAAAATCGGCCAACAGCAGCCAGTCATCCTCCATCAGGATGTTGGTTGGTTTGATATCGCGGTGGACAATGCCGTGGTGGTGGGCGTGATCCAGAGCGCCGGCAATCTGTTCGATGTAATCACAAACGGTGAACAGGTCGATCGGCTGGCCCAGCACATGCCGGAGGGTCTGGCCAGGCACATATTTCATCACAAAGTAGCTGAGATCACCCTGCAGGCCAACATCGTAAATGGGCAAAATGTTGGGGTGACTGAGTTGAGCCACAGCTCTGGCCTCCCGAATGAACCGCTGTTTGAAGCCAGGCGTCAGGGCGTGCTGGGCCGGCAATACCTTGATGGCTACGTGACGGTCCAGGCTTGGCTGGTAGGCTTTATAAACAGAAGCCATCCCACCGGCGCCGATGGGTTCGATTATTTGATATTGCCCCAGGGTTAGGCCGATCAGGCTCATTGGCGACCCAGCTATTCTATTGAGACAGGCCCCTGGCTCGATTTTCTCACCCGTGGAGATAGACGAGCAGGAGATTTTGAAAAATGAAGCGGGGGACTATTAAGATGTGACCAGATTGGACAAATGCACAAATGGATTGGTATCCCCAAGAATTTGTACCCTTACTTTACTTAACATTGTAATGAACTTTTGAAGAAATTACAATAGACCTAAAAGTCCCAAATCCGGCCAATCCGACTCGGCGAATTCACGCAATCGCAGCCATTCCGTGGTCACAACCATCTGTTTCAGCGCATGTTTGAGTTGTATTCAGCCAGTAGTTGGACCAATTCCTGCCAATGCTCCTGATCGTGATCCACCATCACTTTGAACGCATCGAGCGCCGTCATCGAGCCAAAAGTTTCGTGCACCCCGGCCAGCGCCCACTGCTCTTCAGCCAGGTTACGCACAAAGTCGATGTTTTCCCGGCGAGTCATGGCCCAATCCCGGACTGAGTCCGTCAATTCCAACCGGCTAAAATCTCGACCGGTGTTCAGGTAATATTCAAAATAGGGCTGGCCGCCGGCCGCAATCCGCCGCAGCCGATCCTGGAAACATTCCTTTTCAACCGTCGCCAAATGGGCGGCGATATAGCGAAACGACCACTGCCCAGGGGCCGGCTGCCAATCCTGGTCATCGGCCACAGACATCAGCAGGTCGCTTAATTTCCGGTGTGAAAGCTGCAAAGCCTCGATGAGCTGTTCCCGGAGATTATTCATCATCCACCCCCCATCACCTGTTGATAATGCGCTTTAAAGCGAGCCATCGCTACCCTGGTGATCGGCCCAACCTGGCCCGCACCAACCGGCTGGCCGTCGATCTCGGTGACCGGCATCACGTGCATACTGGTGCTGCTGATAAAAATTTCCTCGTACTGCGACAAATCGATTGACAACGAAACTTCGACAACTGGATAAGGCGTGTCGGCCATCACCTGCACAATAATGTCGCGGGTGATGCCCGCCAGCACCGTTGCCGCCGGGGGAGTTAGCAGTTGGCCCCGCCGGACCGCAAACAGATTGCTGCGCGCCCCTTCGGTCAAATAACCGGCATGATGGAGCAACCCTTCCAGCGCGCCCGCCCGCGTCGCCGCCCGGCGAGCCAGGAAATTGACCAGCGTGTTCAAGCTCTTGCAGGCAGGCAAGGCCCGCTGACCCTCATACAGCACCACCCTGGCCCCATACCGGTAAAGCTGCTCCGGATAACTCCGCAGCGGCTCGGGCTGCATGGCAACAACGGGCCGGCTGCCAGCCTCAACCGTACCCAGGCCGATGATCGTCAACCGCCAGGTGGCCTGAGGGTCAACCTGCTTCAGCCGATTGAACCAGTCGACCAGAGTCGGCACATCAACCCCCAGCGACAAATCGAGCAGCTCGGCAGATTTCAACAGCCGCTGGAGATGTTCCTCCAGATAAAACGGGCGACCCTGATCAACCTTGATGGCTTCATACACCCCAAAACTGGAGAGGAGCGCCTGGTCAAAGATCGACACCTGGGCCTGGGCTTGGGGGATGCACGCCCCGTTCAGGATGGCGTAGTTGAAGATTTGAGATCGATTATTTTTGTTCAAGATACCTGCCCAAAATTTTATCCATCAACCCCGGCCAGAGGGCGCTCACGGTGACAAAAGTCCGATCAAACAGGGTGATAAAGACATCGCGGCGCTCGCGGCGGATGGCGTCAAGGATGGCCTGGGCAACTCGCTCAGGGGGTACGCCCTTCACCCGCCCTCGCCCGTGCTGGCTGCGCCCCAGTGAATTGTCGTTGAAGTGGGTCACGGTTACGCCGGGATAGACGGTACTGACCCGAATATTATCGGCCCGCAACTCCAGCCGCAAACTTTCGGCCATTTTCTCCAGGGCGGCTTTGCTGGCGCAGTAACCGGCGATGCCGGGCATAGCTCGCCGGCCCACAATCGACGAGACATTGATGATCAAGCCACCCTCGGCATTGGCCTTGAGGGAGGGTATGGCCGCCTGAATCAGCGCCACCGGGCCAAAATAGTTGACATCCATCACCCGCCGCGCCTCGATTTCGTCCAGATCGAGCAGGTAATCCCGCACGCCAATCCCGGCGTTATTGATAACGACGTCGATTCGGCCAAGCGCCTCTACTGTTTTTTGGGCCAGGGCGGCGGCTTGAGCGGTGTCGGCCATTTCGGTTGGCACCGCCAGAACCGGGTAATCGGGGCGGCTCAATTCAGCCGCTAAAGCATTGAGCGTAGCCGTATTACGGGCTGCCAGGACCAACTGGCAACCGGCCTGAGCCAGCAACTGAGCCGTGGCCCGGCCAATGCCCTGGGTCGCGCCGGTGAGAATCACTACCCGATTTTCAGGATTCATGCAGATTACCAGGTCCAATTTGTAGCATTGTCCATTACTGCTCAGGCATGTCATTTCGAGCGGTAGCGAGAAATCCCTGAATCCGTTGCCATAAAACTTGGCGTCTGGTAAGAAGTGAGGCGAGTTTGCCAAGTAGCCTTGAATTTGAATCAACCTACTTGGGGATTTCTCGGCCTACAGCCTCGAAATGACATGGGGCTGAATAGTATCCATTGTACTATTATAAGGTTGGGGGAAGCAAAAAGGAAGCCGGGAATACAGCTACCCTAAACCATGCAGCCGCCGGATCGCCACCAATACCATCAAGGCCAGGCTGGTCAAAATGATCAGGCTGGCGCTGATAAAACGCAGGATGGCCAGTCGAGTTTCCTCAAAATTACGCTGAGTTCTACTCTCGGAAACAGTCACAATGGCCGAGTTGTCCGGGGTTTCGGTCTCCGCCGGAGTTATGGCGACGCTGGGTTCAACCGTCTCAACAGCCGGGGAGGGAACAGCCGCCGCGGCCTCGGCCGGGGGTGAGGCTGTCGCCGGGGCCGGGGCCAGGTTAGGCGCCAGACTGGCTGGGGACGCTTCTGGCTCGGCGGCAGCTTGTTGTTCCTCCGGCGCGGCGACTTCAAGCGCCGCAGGTTGGACCTGGACAGAACCTTTAAAGATTTCGATTCGATGCTGGCCGGCCGGGGCCGAAAAAACGGTATAAGTGTCGTGGCCAACGGTCTCAACCGTAAATTGAACAGGAGCGCCGTCGATGGTCACCTCCCGCACATTCTCCGACCGCAACTTCAGCAACTTGACCGTGACCGCTCCGGCAGCGTTGGTGCCGTAATCCAGTCTGGTCACATTCTGATCCCAGTCGTAACTGTAAGCGGCATAGCGATCGGTGGCCGCCTGGTACACGCGAATGAAACCGTCGTTAAGGCCCAGCCGGGGTTGCAGCGTCAAGCCCTGGCCAGTCAGATCGACGCCAAAGAAGCCCTCGATAATCGCGCTACCCATAGTACCGGCGGCAGCGCTGTAGTAATGGCTGCCCTCGTGGCGGGAGTCGGTGGTGGATTGCCACTCGATGATGTTGCCGGGATGTTTCTGCCAATCATTGGCCACCTGGAGCAGGTGCACCAGGGCAATCTCGGCAAAGCCGTGGCTGAATTCGGCTTTGATCTGCACCCCGCCCCACCAATCCCAAACCCCGCCATTTTGATAGTTGCCGTAGCCCATGCCCAGGTAATCAAAAAAAAGATTGGGCCACTGGTTGGGGTAGTAGGGATAGATCGACAATCCTGGTTTTTTGGCCCCGGCCGCCAAGCGGGCTTCTTCCAGCCGCTTGAAAATCACCGCGCTCTGCTCAAAATCGGTCAATCCGGCATAGACGGCCAGGGCATTGGCAATGCTGACCATGCTGGCCTCGTCAAAACTGTGCTCCAAAGGGGTGATATGGGCATGGATGAGGTAAAAGCCCTTGTCGGCCTGCCAGAGGAGTCGATTGGTTTGCTGCTTCAGGGCTTCGGCTTTGCTTTGCCACTCGTCGGCCCGAGCCGTCTGGCCGACTGCGGCGTTCATCCGGGCCAACTCGATCAGAGCCATGTAGGCTAAGGCCTGGTCATAGATAGAAACCGTTAAATGATCCTGGGCCGGATTGTAATCGGTGTAGCCGGGGCCTTTCTCAAATTTTACGTCGCCCCAATCGGTGGTGTGACCGCGCCAGAGCAGTTGTAAATCGGCGTCCAGCCGGTGACGATAGAGCCAATCGGCCGCCAGGTTAAGCCGCTCGATGATGGGCAGGCCGTTGATCGGCTTCTGCAGCCAGTCGGAGTCATAGGCCATATTGTAATAGAGATAGGCGGCGTGGATGAGGCTGGTCTCTTCGTCGGTGGTGATGGTTTGCTTGTTGCTGCGGCCATCGGGAGTGATGATCCCGCCAATGGCTCCGGCCCCGGCCACCACCCCAAAATCACCGTCGAGGCTGCGGCTGTTGGCGGTGTACTGGCGGCGCAGATAGGCTTCGATCGGCTCGCGCAGGTATTCATCAGGATAGTAATATTGGGCCGTTTCCATCCCCCAGGCGATATCGCGAATGTACATCTCCGGGTAGACTTTGCCGGGGCGAAAACCGTGAATGATTTCGCTGCCGGTATTGAAAATAGCCTCGCCGTGGGAGAAATTGTGGGGAATGTAACCCGAGGTAGCGTTGAGGTCGGGTAAGCCGGGTAAGAGCCAGGTAGTTTCGGTGCTATAAGAGAGGTCGGTGGGCAAGGCTCGATTGGCCTGGACCGGCGGTGGTGGGGCTATCATCACGGCCAGGCCTAGCAGCAACAAGCCCAGCCGCGCCATACGTTGAAGCTGGCTACCGGCGGCGACCCCTGGACAGGACCGCCGGGTCAGCGCCAGCCTGATCTGGCCAGACAAACACGCGGCCGATGCTGCTTTCAGTTTCGTCGAGCCGGGCATAACGCAGAACCTTTTGAATTACGTCAAAGAAATATACATAACAAGTATACATAACAAACGAAGAGTCGGCAAATCGAGGTAAAACATACTATAGGTTGTGGTATAAGAGGCAGAACACCTATATGTTGGGGAAATGAGAAACCCGGTAAGACAAAAGCGACACAAAAATCGTAATTAGGGGGAGGAGATTAGAGATTAAGAGATTGGGAGATTAGATACACTTGAATCTCCCTATCTCCAAATCTCTGCAAATTTATCGACCTTTGGGGTAGTAAGGGGTTGCTAAGAATCAAAAATCTTCAGGATCGCACCTGGCCGTTGCCAAATACCACCCACTTGTAGGTAGTCAACTCTTTCAAGCCCATTGGCCCGCGGGCGTGCAATGGCTGGGTACTCACGGCGACTTCGGCCCCCAGGCCAAACTGGCCGCCATCGTTGAAGCGGGTACTGGCATTGACCATTACTGCGGCGGAGTTGACTTCATCGACAAAGCGCATCGCCTTGGTGTAATCTTCGGTGATGATGGCGTCGGTGTGGCCGGTGCTGTGTTCGTAAATGTGATCGATGGCCTCATCGATGTTGTCAACCACTTTGACCGCCGCGATCAGCGCCAGAAACTCGGTGTCGAAATCCTCCGGGCCGGCCGGTTTGACGGCCGGGTGATCCTCCAGAATGGCCAGGGCGCGCGGCTCGCAGCGCATCTCGACTTTGTGTTCAGCCCAGGCATCAGCCACTCGCGGCAGAATTTGAGACGCCACCGCCTGGTGAACCAGCAGCGTATCCAGGGCGTTGCAGACCGACGGGCGCTGCACTTTGGCATTGACCGCAATGGGGATGACCTTGGTCAAATCCGCCGACGAATCCACGTAGAGATGGCAAATACCGATGCCCCCGGTAATCACCGGCACCGTGGCGTTTTCAATGGCAAACTGGTGCAGGGCGGCGCCGCCGCGTGGAATGATCATATCAATCAGACCGTTGGCCCGCAGCATCTCTTTGACCAGCGACCGGTCGGTTGACTCAATTAATTGGACCGTGGCGGCCGGCAGGCCGGCCGCTTCACAGCCAATCCGCACGGCTTCGGCCAGGGCCTGGTTGGATTTGGCCGACTCTTTGCCGCCGCGCAAGATGGCGGCATTGCCGCTCTTCAGGCATAGGGCCGAAATATCGATGGTGACATTGGGGCGGCTCTCGTAGATTACGCCGATAACGCCAATGGGGATGCGCCGTTTGCTCACCTGCAAGCCGTTGGGCAGGCGGCGGCTCTCAAACATCTCGCCCACCGGGTCCGGTAAATTGACAATCGACTTGACATCGTTGGCGATGCCCTCCAGCCGCGGCGCCGTCAGCAGGAGCCGGTCGAGCAGGGCTTCGCTCAAGCCATTCGCCCGCCCGGCCTCGATGTCCTGATCATTGGCGGCCAAAATCGTCGGTTCTTGCTCCATGATCGTGTCTGCAATGATCTGTAAGGCTTTGTTTTTAATAGCAGAACTCAGATTAGCCAGAACTCGCGCCGCTTGTTTGGCAGCTTTGCCCTTCCTCGCCAGTTCTTGATTCATAGCCCGGATCTCTCCTCCTCAATGATTTTAGGCCGATTTCGGCACGTAAACCCGTAACATCGTCGCCGGAGCCAGCGCTTCAATTGCAAATGCGCCCAGGGCAGCCGGCAGTAAACTAAAACGGACCGCCTCAAGTTCAACCGGGGTCCCATTCCAGGCTACCTGGCCGCGCCCTGAGATAACCCCCCAGATTTCAAAGCTGCTGCCATCGGTTTCAGCCTTGAAGGAAGCGCCCTGCTCAAACGAGACCTTTTCCACGTTGAAGTAAGCGCAAGTGGTGATTAACTCGCGGCGCAGCCCTTCACTGCCGGCCAACAACTGGGGTGTAGCTGGCCCGGATTCGATCTGGTCAAAATTGATCACGTCAAGAGCTTTATCGACGTGCAACGGGCGGGGTTTGCCATCTGCGCCAGGCCGATTCCAATCGTACACGCGGTAAGTGGTATCAGAATTCTGCTGGATTTCTGCCACCAACAGACCAGCCATAATGGCGTGCACCGAGCCGGCCGGGATAAAAATAGTGTCCCCGGCCCGGACCGGCAACCGGTGCAGGCAGCTCTCCAATCGACCCGCCTCCAGCGCCTGGCGGAAAGAAGCGCGGGTTACGCCCGTTTTGAGGCCGTAAATCAGGTACGCTCCCGGTTCGGCGTAGAGAACATACCACATCTCGGTTTTACCTAACTCGCCGTTTTCGTGGGTATTGGCATAATCATCGTCGGGGTGAACCTGGACCGACAGGGGCTTGTTGGCGTCGAGCAACTTAACCAACAGGGGAAACTTGCCCCGCTCCAACATAGCCTGGGAGTTACGGCCCACCAGATCGATCCCCAGCAGATCGAGCAATTCCGGCAATGTCCGGTCGGCCAGCGGGCCATTGTCGACTTTGGTGGGTGAGGAGGGATGGCCGGAAATCTCCCAGCTTTCGGCCACAATGCCGGGTGGCAGCGTTCGGCCCAGCCTGGTTTCAAGATTACGGCCTCCCCAGATATAATCTCGAAAAACGGGCTGAAAGGTTAAAGGGTAGATTTCTTCGCGCATAACTATTATCATGACTCAGGATCACGTTTTGGGCAAATCTATCCAGGTTTGACCCTTTACTGACCGGCCACCAGACCCTATTCAGGCATTCGACAAATCGGGTATCCTCCCTATGCCCAAAAACGCGCCCAAAATCTGACACATTCACCCTTTAGCCCGGCTTGGCGATTCCTACGCCCTTTGGTAGAATAGTAAACTTCACGAGGCGTGATCCATTCCCGCCAAATCAACTGGCCTGCTCAAGTCAAGCCGATCAATTGAGCGGGTAAGCAAGGTGAAATCAATGACGGAGCGATTGTACACACCGTGGCGGATGAAGTATGTAACTTCAACCCATAAGCAAATTGAAGGTTGTATATTCTGTAACAAGATCGCCGCAGAGACAAAACAGGATCGGGAAAATTTTGTGGTGTATCGAGGCCGAAGTGTAGTTGTAATGATGAATATTTACCCTTATAACACCGGCCATTTGATGGTGATCCCCCAGGCCCACGTTTCTACCCTGGTCGATGTGTCAACGGAAGCCCAATTTGAAATGATGGCCCTGACAGCCTACTTCACCGAGTTGCTGTCTCAACTTATGAACCCGGATGGCTTCAACATCGGTCTCAACATCGGCCGGGCAGCCGGCGCCGGCCTCGACGATCATCTCCACTTGCACCTGGTGCCCCGCTGGAGCGGCGATAGCAATTTTATGCCGGTGATTGGCCAAACGCGGGTATTGCCAGAAGCGTTAGATGATACTTACGATAAGATTGTGGCCGGGATAGAGCGGCAGCCGCCTGAAATCCCCCCTTTATTGAGTCCAAATATTGATAGCCAAGAGAGGAAGGAGTGACCGATGTATCAGACCGACAACTTATCTCACCCGGATGCTTTGAAGATCATTGCCGCTATTCAGGCTGAACTGGAGAAACACAACAAGGGCGCCGCAGTCGCAGTGGCCGATGCCCACGGCGAGCTGATTGCCTTTCTCCGGACCGATGGCTGCAAGCTGCCCTCGATCAATATTGCCATCAACAAGGCCTTTACCGCGGCGCGTGAGCAAACCGAATCAAAATCGGTCGGCCAGGCCTCGCTCAAGGAAAAGTTCCCTATGACCAACTTTGGTGATTTGCGTTACACCGCCTGGGGCGGCGGCGTGCCCATCAAATATCAGGGCAAGGTGATTGGGGCAGTGGGTGTCAGCGGCTTGCCGGAGGAAGAAGATATGCAGTTGGCCCGAATGGCTGCAACTTTAATCGGCTAATCAGCAGATTGGTCCTCAAGTTTTGAACTCATCTAAAAAGCAGCAGGCCCTATGCCTATAAATCTGGCATAGGGCCTGCTTGAATGTAAATTGATGATAAAATTGCTTACAAAATAAAATATTCGTTTACAACAACTTAAAAATCACTATCGGAGATTGCTTTACCTCCACCCACCCCAGCGCGGGAGTGGGTCATATACTCAGCGCCGCCGTTAAACTGATCACCAAACACCGCCCCCTGCGCGAGAGTGGGTCATATTGTACACAATATTGCTAAATACGTTACCCACTACCGGACCAAGGATGAGCAGGATAGCAATAACTACAATGGCCACCAGGACCAAGATTAAAGCATACTCAACCAAACCCTGTCCTTTGTCGCGGGGTGGCAGCAACAGCGGCAGAAATGACTTCAGCCAGAGCCAGTACATCATAATCATGGGGTCACCTCCTTTCTACAAATTTTGAGTAAACAGTTCATCAGCTATACCAATTAAGATATATCTTAGCACTGTTACACACAATTAAAAATTAAGCCCTCTAAATCGATAGAATTAGCCCAATTTTAACCTATCATATCCCCTTGTCCTGAGCGTGCATATAGCCAATTTGGCCTATATGCATACCAAGTCAAGGCAGATGTTGGGTTTCTCCGGTCGGCCTGATTAATCTACGCGGTTGATTGTATCGGCCACCAGCACATTATTGGTTCGCAACAAACCTACTACCTCAACGATATCTCCTTCCTGGATATTGGCGTCAATGGTCACATCGTCAGGGAGGAAGATAGTATGGTTTTCAACAATCCACAAATTCTCGCCTTTTGTTTTTAATCTACCTCTAAACTGGATCACGGCGGCTCGGTTCTGCTCGATGAGCGATTCAATTTCTGATAGACGGCGTTGATTGAATATCTGTTCCAGTTCGGCCCGATTTTCTGGATTAAAGGTTACTGATAGCTGGACGTTCTCCGAAAGGCGCTTGACCCCATACAGAAAATCGCCCGGAATCGTGGCCGCAGCCAGATAATTTAACGTCAAGATCATCAAGACAAGCGTTAAAATAACTGTAATGGCAATCGTTATCAGATCGTTGAGAATTGCTGCGCGGGTGGTCCGTTTTTTGATAACGTGGAAGATCGCTCGCGATTTTTCCGGCCACGGTGAGCGGGTAATCGGCGGTAATTCGGCCACCTGCTTCATATATTCAGCGCGCAGGGCTGCTTTTTTTTCTGCCGGCGCCAACTGAGGCTTTGGCTCGGCCAGGACCATGGCGGCGTAAAGAAGTGGACGCAGTTCACTGGCGTAGTCAGGCACCTCGGCCAAAATCTCCTCAAGCGGAACCCCGGCCTGCAAAGCCGAGATGCTCTCATCCAGGATAGATTCAAATCTATCCGTCACGGCGCACCTCCTGCGGCATAAAGCGAGCCAACGAAGCCAAAGCCCGATGCTGCAGCGCTTTGACCGCCCCGACTGATTTATCCATCAACCGGGCTGTCTCGGCCAGGCTCAATTCCTCTCCGAATCTGAGCGCAATTACATGCTGTTGTTCCTCCGTCAACTGTAACAGAGCTTTCCGCAACAACGGCGCAAGCTGAGCTAGATGGATTTTATCCGTCAACGATGGCTCATCGGCTGCTATATCGTCCATCAAGGGGACAGTCCTGGTTTGCTCTTTGATGTAATCGGCCGCCAGGTTTCGGGCTACGGTATACAACCAGCCGCCCAGAGAGGTTCGGGGTGGTTTACCTGCTTTTAAGGCCTTGACCAGCGCCAAGAAAACTTCGCCGGTTAAATCCGCGGCTGCGTCCGGTTCGCCCAGGCGGTAGCTCAAGTATTGATAGATTCTATCAAAATAATAATCGTGAACTTGAGCCAGGGCCTGCTGGTCGTGCTGTCCAATCCGCTCCAATAGAGAGCGTTCATCATCCACAACCAGACATCTCCTTTCGCAGTTGACCCCGCCTACTTGTAGAGTCTTTTTCTAACCCAAAAAGTAACGGGCTGGCCCAGAACATAACCAAGACCAAATGATAACCCTATCTCAAACAACCAAGCCTCGGCAGCCTATGGAGCAAGATACCATAACTTCCTGTCCCCATCAAATATTAAAGCCAATAAGCCATATTATCATTCTATCAAATAATCGAGTAGTTTTGTACCCAAAAATTTGGTGATTTTTGAGAGAAGTTTGCAGCTCGCCTTGATTTCAAAAACATTCCTATTATAATTGGCCGTATGACCAAGAGATTATTAATCGTCGAGTCGAGCAAGAAAGCCCGCACGATCAAAGGAATGTTGGGGCCGGATTATATCATCGAAGCGACGGGGGGCCATATTCTGGAGATGCCCACCGACGACCTGCACGTCAATCTGCCAGATTTCAGCCCCACCTTGCACCTGATGCGCGGCAAGGGGAAGAAAGTGGCAGCCTTGAAGGAGGCGGCCGCTAAAACCGAGGTGGTCTACCTGGCCACCGATATGGATCGAGAAGGAGAGGCCATTGCCCAACACGTGGCCGAGCGCTTAGGCCGGGCTGTGGCCGGCAAGATTCAGCGGATCACCTTTACGGCCATTACTGAGCACGATCTGCGGGCCGCCCTGGCCGCGCCTCGCCCAATCGACCGGCGCCTGGTCGAAGCCCAAACAGCCCGCCGGGTCACCGACCGCCTGGTCGGTTACATGGTCAGCCCGGTGCTGTGGCAGGGCTTTTCAGGGATGAAGCGCCTCTCGGCCGGGCGAGTCCAGTCACCGGCGCTGTGGTTGGTGGTGGAGCGAGAGCGAGCCATCAAGGCTTTTGTGCCGGAAGAATGGTGGAGCGTCGAGGCCCAACTCTCCAAAACGGTTGATCCGGCCCGGCAGAAATTTTGGGCTACCTTGTTCAAGATCAAAGGAAAAAAGCCGGAGTTAAAGACTCAGGCTGACGCTCAACAGGTGCTGGCCGATCTCCAGGGCGCGGTCTGGCGAGTCCAACAAGTCGAGAAAGGAACCCGCCAACGCAAACCATACCCGCCGTTCACTACCGACTCGCTCCAGCAAGCTGCCTCGAGCCAGTTGGGCTTTAATCCCCGTTTGACCATGAAGTTAGCCCAGGAGTTGTACGAAGGGGTGAAATTGGGCGAGGGCAAAACTGTAGGACTCATTACCTATATCCGCACCGACAGCGTGGCCGTAGCGCCGGAAGCGCAGCAAGCCGCCCGGGCGGTGGTTACCAAATTTTGGGGTGAGGCTTACCTGCCGGCTCAACCACCCCTCTACCAGACCCACGACAAAACCGCCCAGGAGGCTCACGAGGCTATCCGCCCGGTTGACCCGTGGCAAACTCCCAAAGCAGTGGAACCATATTTGACCCCTCAGCAGCACAAACTGTACCGGCTCATCTGGCGACGTTTCATCGCCAGCCAGATGAAACCAGCGGTGTACGATACCGTCACCGTTGATATCGAGACATTCGTTGCAGCCAGGCCGACCAGTTATCTATTCCGGGCCAGCGGCAGTACGCTTCGTTTTGCCGGTTTTTTGAAGGTGTACGGGATCGATGCCGACGCTGAGGAGGCCCGAACGCAGCAGAAACGGCCGGCGACAGAGCCGCGTGACTCCGAAGAGACCGGCGCCGAGATTCAAAACGAAGCCATGCCCGACCTGACTCGAGGGGATGACCTGACCCTGCACCAACTGCGGCCGCAGCAGCACTTCACCCAGCCTCCCCAGCGGTACACGGAAGCTCAACTCATCGGCGCGCTGAAAAAAATGGGACTTGGCCGGCCCAGCACCTACGCCACCATCGTCGAAACGTTGAAAGAGCGCCAATATGTGGGCCTGGAACAAAAACGACTCTATCCGACCGCGCTGGGAGACCAGGTGTGCGCGCTGCTGGAAAAACACCTCCCCCCGGTCGTCGACGTTGGTTTTACCGCCCACATGGAGGCCGATCTGGATCGCATTGCCAGGGGCGAGGTCGACCGGCTAACGGTGATGCAGGAATTTTATGAGCCATTCAAGGCGATGGTAGATCAGGCCATGATAGCTGCGGCCGCCGAACGACAACCGGCGGCGCGGCCGGCCAAATCGAAAAAAGGGGGCAGATCGAAAAAAAGAGCGGAACCATTGCCCCAATCAGCCAGGGCCGGCCAGCCGTGCCCGCAATGCCGGCAAGGCCGTCTGGTGGTCAAAACAGGCAAGTTTGGTCCATTCCTGGGCTGCTCGCGCTATGACCAGGGCTGCCGTTACACCGAGAATATCCCATCTGAGGCTAAGCCTTAAGCCAGGTCCACCTGAATTTTTCGCGCTCGATTTCATGGTATAATATTTCACTGGAGCACGATTAAAGACACAGGTGATGCAGATGTCGACTTACAGGCAGTCCCTTTTTGCCGGCCTGGTGTACGACGAGGCTGGCCAGCCGGTCGAAACTACTTTTATCGGCCAGGAACCCTATTACATCATTATGGATGGTGATTTCAAACGCCATGTAGCGGCCGAAGAGATTGACCGCCAGGTGATCGAGTGGATTAAGCAGCAGGCTACGGCCAATAAAGAGTTGGTATCGGAACAAATTATGAAGTTGTTGGGCAAAGATGATATTTTTACCAAAGCGATGATCGACTCTTCGATTATGCAAATGGACGAACAGGTGATGCAGCAGGGTTTACCTGAGGATGCCCGGCTGATGCTGGGCATGATGGGCTTCAAGATTATCGTCAATATTCATGGCGAACTGGTCAGGCTGGATATGCCGGCCCAGGAATTACCCGAAGATGATGAATGGTAAATTGTTGCCCCTCCTTAGTGGTTATGCTAAAATAATCCTTTGTGAATTCCTGGTTGGGGATGGTTTGGCAGATTAACGGTTATGGAAAGCGCCAAAACGTTCTATCAAAAATTGAACGAAGCGATCAAAGAGACCCCTGTGGCCGTGGCCACGGTAGTTCGAGTGCGCGGGTCAGTGCCGCGGGAAGTCGGCACCAAGATGCTGATCCACCCGTTGGGCCAGCATTACGGCACCGTTGGGGGCGGCTGTGGTGAAGCGGATGTTATTCGAGCCGGCCTGGACGTGATCGAGAGCGGCCAACCGCAGCTGGTTGAGGTCGATTTGACTGAAGACATCAGTATGCAGAGTTTGGGCGTCTGCGGCGGGATTATGGATATTTATGTTGAATGTTGGCCCTAGATCATACGCCGAGTAAGCCGATAGCCTTTCAATTTACAAATCCCAACCAGACCACAACCAACCAATGACCAACCAACTTTTGGACAACCTGCTGGCCTCAATCGAGCGCCACGAATCTGTTGCTCTGGTCACAGTAGTCAAGGCAACCGGCATTTACAGTCAGGCGCTGGGCCAGAGAGCATTGGTCTGGTTGGATAAAGTACCGGTTGGCGACTCGACCACGGCATTCTTGAATGACCAGCTTGTAGCCGAGGTCCGGGCATGTCTGGCCGAGCGCCGGCCCCAATTGCTGAGTTATCAACAAAATGATGGCTCGCTGGAACTGTTTGTGGAGGTCCAGCGCCGCCCGCCGACTCTGATCATCGTGGGCGCCGGCCACGTGGCTCTGCCGTTGGCGCAGTTGGGCAAAATGATCGATTTTGAGGTCGTTGTCCTGGATGACCGGCCCAAATTTGCCAACCGGGAACGCTTTCCGATGGCCGATCAAGTCCTGGCCCAACCTTTCCGGGCCACCTTGCGCCAGTGGCCCATCGACAACGACACTTTTATCGTGTTGGTCACCCGTGGTCACAGCCACGATGTAGAATGTTTATTGGAGGTGCTCGACTCGCCAGCGCGGTATATCGGCATGATCGGCAGCAAACGGCGAGTCAAGGCAGTTTTTGAATTGTTGGAGCAAGAGCAAGGCATCGATCCGGCCAAATTTGAACGGGTCTATGCGCCGATCGGCCTGGATATCGGCGCCGAAAATCCGGTTGAAATCGCGATCAGCATTATCGCTGAAATCATCAATGTCCAGCGGGGTGGACGGGCGCCTTCCCTGTCTGAAGCGCTGCGGGCTGACCGCCGCCTGCCGCTCCACCCGGGCCGGCTCGAATCTTAGTACAGATGTACGATCAGGCATAAATTTTGGTAACTACTCACCAGGCTCGAAAAAATGCTCGTTTTTAGGGCCAGGATTAGGAGATTAGGGGATTTTTCCCCCAATCCCGAAATCCCGGCAAAATTATAGGTGTTTGGGGCAGGTGGTGAGTAGTCACAAATTTTGTAGAAATTCGTAAAGGGGTAATCAATTATGGGAAACTTTTTTAAAGGGATGATGACCAATACCAGCGTGGCGGGAGAAATCATCCAGTTCTTGTGGGCCCGTAAATTGTGGTGGCTCATTCCAATGGTCACTGTTTTGTTATTATTCGGACTACTCTTGGTCTTTGCGTCATCTTCGGGCGTAGCGCCGTTCATCTACACCCTGTTCTAGACAGTCTATGAAAATCTTGACCATCATTTTCGGGATTCTGTTAACCGGGCTGGGGCTGGTCTATTACAGCGCCGCCGGTCAGACCGGCTTCTTCAAGCTGACGCCGACCCTGTTTGGAGTGCTCATCACCCTCTTTGGCGTCTTGCAAGGCCGTTGGAAGCATAGCTATCCGTTGTACGGCTCGCTGTTGCTGGCTTTTTTGACCTTCCTCGGCTCGATCAGAGCGCTGCTCAACCTGGTCAGGTTGATGATGGGCAACCAGGTCGAAGAACCCAACGTAGTGATTATCCGCTCGATCATGGGGCTTGCCTGCGTGGTGTTTATCGCCCTGGGGTTTGTCCTCATCAAGGATTTCTGGCATGGCTGGAAAGCCTTTGGCCAGTTTATGGGCGACTGGCTGGCCCGGCTGGTGCTGACGATCTTCTACTTTACCATCCTGGTTCCCTTTGGCCTGGGCGTGCGCCTATTTAGTGATCCCCTCCATATCAAAACGGTGCCGGATACCCTGTGGCGGCCACGCAGCACCGGCGACCAAACTCTGGAAGATACACTGAGGCAATATTAGAGGCATGAATATTTTAGGTGTTTCCTGTTACTATCACGATGCAGCAGCAGCCTTGCTGGTCGACGGCCAACTGGTAGCTGCGGCCGAAGAAGAGCGCTTTACCCGCAAAAAGCACGATAGCAGCTTTCCACAACATTCCATCCAGTTCTGCCTGAAACATGCCGGCATCACGGCCAACGACCTGGATTATGTGGTCTTCTATGAAAAGCCGCTGGTCAAGTTTGAACGCATCTTGCAGACCACCCTGAGCATGTTCCCCAAATCCTATGGCGTCTTTCGGGAGTCGATGGTGACCTGGTTTGACGAGAAGCTTTGGATCAAGAGCAAGCTGCAAACCGGCATCGGCGTGCCGGCCAACAAGATTCTGTTTGTGGAGCACCACCTGACGCACGCGGCCAGCGCTATGTTCTGCGCCCCGTTTGAAGAAGCCGCAGTGGTCACAATCGATGGCGTTGGGGAGTGGACCACGGCCACCATGGGCAAGGCCACGGCCAATTGGAACGGCAACGGCCTGCCAAATCGCATCGATTTGACTCGCGAACTCCGCTTCCCCCACTCGCTGGGACTGCTCTATTCCGCTTTTACCGCCTACCTGGGTTTCCGGGTCAACAACGGCGAGTACAAGGTGATGGGCATGGCCCCCTACGGTGAGCCAAAATATATGGATGACGTTTACAAATTAGTCCGCGTAGACGATGACGGCGGCCTGACCCTCAACATGGACTATTTCAGCTTCCACCACTCCACCGAGCACACTTTTAACCAAAAGTTTATCGAGTTGTTTGGCCCGGTGCGTAAGGCGGAGTCGGAGTTTTTCACAGCCAACACCCATCCCCACAAAGACCATCCCCACTGGAGCGAGGCCGCGGCAGCCCAGAATCAAAAATACGCCGACATCGCCGCCAGCATCCAGCGGGTGACTGAAGAGATTATGTTGAAGATGGCCTACGCAGCCCATCGCCAGAGCGGCTCCAAGAATCTGGTGATGGCCGGCGGGGTGGCGCTTAACAGCGTGGCTAACGGCCGGATTATGCGGGAAACACCCTTTGAGAATGTTTTTATCCAGCCGGCTGCGGGCGACTCGGGCGGGGCGATTGGGGCGGCCTTGTACGCCTATCACGTCATCTTCGGCCAGCCGCGCCAGTTCACCCTGGAACACGCCTACTGGGGCGCAGACTATTCTGAAGGGGAGATGCTGGCGGCGATCAAGCAGTCCGGCTTTGCCTACGAGGAATTTGACGACGAGGATAAGCAGCTCGACCAGGCAGTCGACGCCCTGCTCAGGCGAAAGGTGATCGGCTGGTATCGCGACCGCTTTGAGTGGGGGCCGCGGGCTTTGGGCAACCGTTCCATTCTGGCCGACCCACGCTGGGAGGAGATGAAGGAGGTCGTCAACACCAAGATCAAATTCCGGGAACCGTTCCGGCCTTTTGCTCCGGTGGTCATCGAGGAGCGGGCCCAGGAATATTTCTCTTCGCCCAACCTGGACAAGCAATACCCGCCGCGCTACATGCTGATGGTTTCCGACATTCCCCAGGATAAGTGGGATAAAATCCAGGCCGTTTGTCACAACGGCACCGGCCGGCTGCAGAGCGTGCGCGAGGAGTGGAACCGGCCCTACTACAAGATCATCAAGAAATTCGGCGAGGCGACCGGCGTGCCGGTGCTGCTGAACACCTCCTACAACCTGCGCGGCGAGCCGATTGTCAACACGCCTCAGGAAGCCATCAACACCTTCACCGCCTCCGACATCGACCAGTTGGTGATGGGGCCGTTTCTGCTGAAGAAACCGGAGGATTATATTGCCCCCGGCTCCCACTTGAGTCCGGATCAGGTCGATTAGCGATTACTGACTGAGCTTACAAAAATAGCCCCCGTTCACCTATTGAGGCGGGGGTTTTTGCTTGGTTCACCCGTCTCATCGTCAAAAATAACCAGCTTTTGTTCCCCATGCACCGTCACCCGCAACTCTTTATCCAAAACGGCGCACAGAAAACCGAGCGGCTCATCGTCGGCCGCCCGGAATTGGTGAATCTCATCTGCTTCCACAAAGATGGCGTCACCAAATTGAATGGGCAAGAGTTCTTCACCCAGACGGACGGTTCCTCGCCCGCGTAAAACCAGCACGGCGTGTTCGTAATTGTGTTGTTCATAGTTGCTACACGCACCCGGTTCTAATTCAAAATAGCGCAATTCCATATTATTGGAGTTGTCCTGGCGGCTGATAAAACGTTGCACGGTAACCCCAGGCCGGACAGGGCCATAATCCTGCAAGGGGACGTCTGCCCAAGCCCACCTCCCATCATGACCTCTAAAATGATGGATCACACCCATTGGCTAAACCTCCAGCTTTGTAAGAATTATCCTACCTTAACATATTTGGCGTTTTCTGTCAATTATCATTATTTTCTCTTATTTTGGTTTATTTTTGCTTGACGTTATCTCATATTTATTATAAACTACTTGGAAATAACGCTAATTGATAACGAGGTAATTATGACCAACAAGAGCGTGGTGATCTGGGGCGCCGGTCGAATCGGGCGCGGCTTTATGGCTGACCTGTTCAATGCGGCCGGCTATCGACTGATTCTGATCGACCAGTCGGCCGAGTTGGTAATGCAACTCCGCCAGGCCGGCCAGTTCACCGTGGTACGAGCGGCTAACGCCGAGGAACGCTTCGATCAGGTTATCAGCGGCTATTCCGCCCTGCTGCCTAGCCAAACCGACGAGGTTGCCGCCGCGGTGCTAACCGCCGACTACCTGGTGGTAGCTGTCTTTCCCCAAGATTTCCCCGCTGTGGTCCGGCAGTTAATACCGGGGTTGGCCCGCCGGCAAGCGGAGCGGCCTGACATTCCCCTGGATATCATCCTGTGCACCAACCTGTCACATGCGGCCGGCCAATTTCAGGCCCACTTGCAACAGCTTTTGCCGGCGGAGCTGCAAACCTACGCCGCCAGCCGCCTCGGCCTGGTCGAGAGTCTGGTCATCCGCATGGTAGCCGAGCCGCCGGCCGAACTCAAACAACGCCAGCCGCTGCTGGTCTGGACCAACGGTTACGCCGAGCTGCCGGTCGACCGCCGCGGCTTCAAGGGGGAAATCCCTTCTTTGCCCGGCCTGCGCCTGGTCAACGACATGCGGGCTGAGGAGATGCGCAAGTTATACACCTACAACATGGGCCACGCCGTGCTGGCCTATCACGGCGCCCGGCGAGGCCACACTCTGGCCGTAGAGTGCCTGCATGATCCCCAAGTGCGGGCCGAGGCCGAGGGCGCGCTGGCGGAAGTTAGCCAGGCATTGCAGCTTGAATACGGTTTTGGGACCGACGAGATGGTCCGCTGGAATGAGAATGTGTTACGCCAGACCGATAATCCAACCCTGGGTGACACGGTTGCCCGGCATGGAGCCGACCCGCGACGCAAACTCAAACGGAGCGACCGGCTGGTCGGACCACTGTTGCTCACCCACAAACATGGTCTGCCGGCTGCCCATCTCATCCGGGCCATTGCCGCGGCCCTTACCTTCAAGAATCCGGCCGATGCCGGCGCGGTCTACGTGCAGCAACAACTGAGGGAAGGCGAGCTGGCCGCGGTTGTGCGTGAACTGTGTGAGCTGACCAGCGCCGAAGAGTTGCTGACCGAGGCTATTGTGGCGGCTTACCACCGCCTGGGTGTGACAGAAGTTTCAGCATCGGTTCGTTAGATATAGCCCTCCAAAAAAATTTTTGCGGGGATTGGGTGATTAGGGGATGAAAACAAGGAAAAAAACTTTCTGACCATCTATACGAGAGAAGATGAGCAATCTTTACCGCTCAGAGGAGACGGACCCAGCCGCGGCACGGCAACGATGAATGAAAATGGGGGTGAGGTAGCGGCCCTCTCCCCCAACCCCTCTCCCAATCCTTCGGCTTCGCTCAGGACAGGTTTGGGAGAGGGGAGTCGCTCAGCGACGGGGTGAGGGCTATTTTCAAGGGAGCGCGTCCACCGGCCCGGTTGCCTCTACCGGCGCGACAATCACTTGCGGGCCACAGAACCGAATAGCGTCAACAATTTCTGCTGGCGCGCCGCTGTCGGTGACCAGGTAATCAATTTTTTCAAGGGGGGCAATGGGGATCAAACAAACCTGGTCAAGTTTGGTGTGGTCGGAGACAATAATCACCCGGTCGCTGAGCCGCATCATCTTCTGTTTGCTCGTCGCCACTGCCGGGTCGGTGACACTGAGACCGGCGTCTACGGAAATGCCGTCTATGCCCAGAATAGCCTTGGCCGTGCGGAACCGGCCTAAACTGTCGAGGGTGATATCCCCGACCAGGGTCTCAAACCTGGGATCGAGCAGCCCACCGGCCACATAAATTCGACCGTCAGGAATAGCCATCAGTTGAGGCAAAAGACAGACAGCGGTGGTGATAATGGTGAGGCCGCGTTTATCGAGCAAATGGCGAGCCACGTGGAGGGTAGTGCTGCCGCCATCGATCATCAACGTGTCGCCATCTTCAACCAAGCCGGCCGCCGCCCGGCCAATCGCCATCTTTTCGGCTTGCTGGGCCGCCCGGCGCAGTTCCAGGGGCGATTTTTGGGTGACCGTGCGGCCCTGGAGTTTGGCGGCGGCAATTGCGCCGCCATGCGTCCGTTTGAGCAAGCCGCGGGACTCCAGCTCGGCCAGGTCGATACGAATACTGGACGGACTGACCTTGAACTCCTCTGCCAACTCATCGACATGCACTTTCCGGCGAGTTCTGACCAGGTCGCTAATCAATTGCAGGCGTTCTTCACGAAAAAGCTTCTGATGCACCTGTTATTTTTTCGTGTTTATTGGCATTTAATCACAATAAATTTTAGTATACCTGTCCGGTCACCAACTGTCAAGCTCGTCAGAATTTCGTCGGATGTACACAAAACTACTCGTCGGGGCCAATGGCGCGGATAACCAGGTTGTCAAACTCAACCGCAGCCGACTTGCCCTCTTCAAACATATCCATCACCAGGCCGACCGTACCCGCGGCCAGGGTGTCGTCCTCTAAGGTGGTCAACCGCTGGCCGTTGACAAAAAAAGTCAGGCGGCTGCCGTTAGCAATCACCATCAACTCGTTGGTTTCACCCACGTTGATGGCGTTGGTACTGGACCAGGCTTTGAGGGTTTTCCATTCCCCGTCGTAAAGCTGAACACTGTAGAGATTATCGTTACCGATTTCAAAGGTGTAGGTGTGCAAATCTTTATTTTCGCGAAAGGCCACGCCGTAAGAATAATGCTCTTCATCATCCAGAGGCGTCGCCTCTACGGTCAAGACGAAATCTGAGAACTGGCGGTTGGGCAGGATCTTTTCGACATAGGCTTTTTTCTTGGCTGTAACGTCCAGGGTGTAGACGCCATCCTCAATGGTAATCTCATACTCGGTGTAGTCGTCCTCAAATTGACCGGTGGACCAGCCGCTGGCGTCAGAGTCGAAATAGTCTTCAAAGAAGATCTGGGGGCCGCTCTCCGGTTCGGCGGATTCAAACGCTTGCACTACCAGATTATCGAAATCAACCGTAGCGCGGTCATCGGCCTCGTACAGCTCAATGGCCACGCCAACGGAACCGCTCGCCAGTGTGTCATCCTCGATAGTGGCAGCCTCCTGGCCGTTGATGAAGAAGGTCAGGGTGGCTCCAACAGCCTTCACCGCCAGAATGTTGGGGCCATCAGGAATAATGGCGGCCATTTCGGTATATTTAATCAGGGTTTGCCACTCATTGTCTTGCAGCAGGTTGACAAAAAAGAAGCCATCGGTATCGATTTCAAAGCTGTACAAATTCCGGTCGGCGGTGTTGCTGCGGAGGACCAAACCATAGGCAAAGGGGGCGCTGTATTCCACCGGGCTGGCCTCGACCGACATAAAAAAGTCGTCAAACTCGACCTCGGCCGGCTCTTCCCAGATAAAGGTACCCTGGTCGGCCTGGTGGCTAAGCCGATAACGCCCATCGACAATTTCAGCCCGAAACTGGCCGTACTCATCCGTTTCTTCGCCAATTTCCCAACCCTGTTCATTCGAATCAAAACGCTCTTCAAACAGAATCTCGCCTGCCTGATCGGTGGGATAGAGGACGGTATCGCCGGATACTCTGGTGGGGACCGGCGTAGCGGATGGGCTGGCGGTGGCGGTCGGCGCCGGTTCGTCCGTGGCAAGCGTGGTGGGCGTGGCAACCGTGGTCGGGGTAGCCGTCGCCGTGGGCAGGTTGGCTTGAACCTGGCTGCTGGCAACCAAAGTACTGGTGGCCCGATCGGTAGGCGTGATCATAACTGCCCAGGCGATCACCCCGGCTCCGGCCAGGCATAACAACAAAACTACCAGTCCGCCGACGATCAACAGGGGCGTCATGACCCGGCCGGATTTGGGCGGCGGAGTCGCCGGCACCGGCTCGGTACGGGGCGGCGAGAGGGGCAGATCGGCCGTTGTCGAGCCGCTCTCGATCTCTCTGAGCGCCTGCTTGAGCGCCTTTTCCATATCGGCCGCGGTTTGAAAACGTTCATCGGGCTTCTTGGCCATCGCTTTGAGCACAACCCGCTCCAGCGGCTCCGGAATACCGGGCTTGATGGTCCGGGGCGGCGGCAGGGGGTCGTTGAGATGCATGAGCACGACGGCCAGAGGTGTTTCGGCTCGATAGGGCGGTTGGCCGGTCAGCAGTTCATAAAGCACAACCCCCAGGGAATAGATGTCGCTGCGACCGTCAACCGGCTTGCCTTCGGCCTGCTCGGGAGACATATAAGCCGGTGTGCCCAGGATGCTGCCGGCGCTGGTCAACTGGGTGTCGCTGGAGCCTTCGACCATTTTGGCGATGCCGAAATCGGTCAGCAACTCCTCGCCATGCTTGTCGATCAGGATATTGCTGGGCTTGATATCGCGATGAACCACGCCTTGCCGGTGAGCGTAATCCAAAGCCCGGGCAATGTTGCCCACAATCTGGATAATCCGCTCATACGGCAGCGACTGGCCCATCAGATTGGTCAGGGTGCCGCCTTCGACGTAACGCATCACCAGGTAGGTATATTCACCCTCGGTGTCAAAATCGTGCACCGGCAGAATGTGGGGATGTTCCAGGGCGGCAATGGCCCTGGCTTCATGTTGAAAACGTTTGACAAAGTTGGGATCGTAGGCTAGCTGTTTGGGCAGAATTTTGACGGCTACGTAACGGTCAATCGAGGGCTGGTAAGCTTTGAAGACCGTGGCCATCCCGCCCAGGCCAATCTGTTCGACAATCTGGTACTGGCCGATTGTTTTTCCAATCAAATCCGACATATCGCCTCCGCTATTGGCTGTCAAAAAACTCCTTGACCCTATGAATCTCGTAACTGTTCACCTTGTTGGTAGAACGACAGAAGAGGTCCACGGATTCACACAGATGACACAGATAAAATAAAAAATTCGACAAAGATATCAGCCAAATCTGTGCGCTTCGCGGTCTGTGCCCATCTATGGACTGAATAAGACAACATGAATAGTTGTTGAATTTCTAACTGTAGGTAAGAGCAAGACTCAAGGTTCAATCAGGTTGTGGCTGTAGCATAGCACAAAATCAACCGATTGACTATAGGTGAGAAGGCTTAATTGATGAATTCTGTATCAATCGTCGTTGAGGAGGCGCAAAACTTCCGGCAGTAGAGTTTGCGTCGTGCCAATCGACTCGCCGGCGTAGATAGTGGGATTGCCCTGCCAGTCGCCATAAAAACCGCCGGCCTCGGTCAGAATGGGCGGCCAGGCGGCGCAGTCCCACACGTCCATTTTGGGGTCCAGCATCAAATCAGCCCGGCCGGTGGCGACCAGTAGATAACCGTAGGCGTCGCACCAGCCGGCCCGGTAACCGGCCACCTGCTGGATTCGTTGCCAGGCGGCGGTCCGGCCAAACCTGGCAAAAGAAGCAGCGTCGTAGTGGGCCACCAGGGCGTCTTTCAACTGCTCCACCTGCGACACCCTGGCCCGGCGGCCGTTCCACCAGCAGCCGTGGCCGGTGGCCGCAGCAATCAACTCACCCATCGCCGGAAAATTGGCCACGCCAACCCGGCACTGGCCCTCAATTTCCAGACCAATGAGCACGCCGTAGAGAGGCACACCGCGCACAAAAGAGCGGGTGCCATCGATTGGGTCGATGATCCAGCGGTGGCTGTGCGTGGCAGCGGCGGCGCCGCCAAACTCCTCGCCAAAGATAGCGTGATCGGGATAGCGTTGCTCGATCCGCTGCCGGATCAACTCTTCCGCCTTACGGTCGGCCACGGTCACCGGCGACTCGTCTCTTTTGAAATCCGGGCGGAGGTCGGTTTGAAAGTAGCCCAGGGTTAGCCGGCCGGCTTCCCAGGCGGTCTCAATGGCAAAATCAAGGTAGGCGCGCAGTAATTCGGTCATTGACAGACTCCTAAAACATGTAAACTCCATATTTTTCGTTGGCCGTGGTTTGATCCACCGCCCATTCTTGCAGATAAGCCTCGGCCTGGGCTTTGATCAGCGCTTCAGCCTCCGCTCTGGAGGCAGCCTTGACGCTCATTTCCCATTCTTGCCCTTGCCACTCAAAAAAAGCCTGGGCAATATATTCTCCGGCCACGGCCTGATCATTGACGAAAATTTCAACCAGGGTCATCCTTGCTGAACTCCTCACCATTAAACGGTCACGATGGAGCCGCCCCGGCGGCGGTCGCCGGCGGCCACCCATCGCCCCTCGTCGCGAGCCACGGCGTGGGCGCCGCCAAAAAACATATTCCGATCCGGCCAGCGATTGACAGCGTAGCCGGCCGCCTCGAGTTGATCGACCACCGCCGGGCTGACGCCCCCTTCCAATTGCAGCACCTGATCTTCAAAATGAACCCGGGGGGCGTCGACGGCCTCAGCCAGATGGAGGCGAAAATCGATGAAGTTGCTGATGACCTGGATGATCGCCGTGCGCAAGCGATTGCTGCCGCCGCTGCCAACGGCCAGGATGGGCTGGCCCTGACGCAGAATGAGAGCCGGACTCATCATCGTCATCAGCCGCCGGCCGGGCGGCAACTTGTGAAAACCGGTAGGGTGGAGATCGATTTCACCCAGCATATTGTTGAGGGTTACGCCGGTATTACCAACGGCAAAACCGGCGCTCTCGCCGGCCGAGGTGGTAATCCCAACGATCATGCCCTGGCCATCGGCCACGCTGACGTGGGTAGTGCTGGCCGGGCCTTTGGGCAGCTCTGGCTCCAACTGTACTTCGCCGCCGACCAAAGCGGCAACCAACTGCCGGTGATAACGCTGAATGGTACTATCGGCCAGGAATTTGTCGATACAGGCGGCCTGGTCGGCCGGAGCGGCGGTCGGATAGAGGCCGCAGTCATTCTGCCACTCGGCCCGGGCCAGATTGGATAAACGCATCACTTCGGCCAGCAGGCGCACATGCTCAAAACCGTTGTGAGCCAGACCGGCCAGGCTGACCGTGGCTAACAATTTGAGGGCAAAGGCAATCAAGACGCCCCCGCTGGAGGAAGGGGGCGGAAGCAGAATGGTATAGCCGCGATAGTCAATCGCAATGGGTTTGGCGCGGAAGACCTGGTAACCAGCCAGGTCAAGCTCGGTCAGCAGGCCGTGGTGAGCCTGCTGGTCGGCCAAAATTTGCCGGCCGATGGGGCCGGTATAGAACAGGGAGACGCCCTGCCGGCCCAACTGCTCCAAAGTGTCGGCCAGCTCCGGCAAGTAGAGCCGGTCGCCGGCCGCGACCACATGACCACCAGGGGCAAATATTTTTTTTATGGCCGGTGTATCGGTCAGGATGGGGGCCAGGATACCGGCAACGTAGCCCAACGGCTCGTTGAGAACAACCCCGGCCCAGGCCAGGCGAATAGCCGGGCTTAGGATCTGGGGAAGCGGCAGGCGGCCTAACTCGGTGACCATAGCGCACAAACCGGCCACCACGCCGGGCACGGCCACGCTGCCCCGGCCGATGTAAAAGGGTTGCTGGGCCGGGCCAAAATCGACGAGGATCTGGCGAAAATCAATGTCAATGGGGCGCGGCTCTGCCTGGTGAGACAAGCCCGGCATGGCGCTAAAAAAGTCGTATACAACTGCCTGGCCAGTGGTAGGATCATAAACCTGGGCCATACCACCCCCCCCAATATTGACCAACACCGCCTCGGCCACAAAAGAGGCAAATGAAGCGGCAACAGCGGCATCAACGGCGTTGCCGCCTTGCTGTAATATTTCGGCTCCGGCGGCGGCAGTTTGAGGATGACCGGCGGCGATTACCCCTGGCACGTTTGTTGGCAGGCTCCTTGGTGATAGTTGGCGGCTATTTTACCATATCTTGACAGGGGGGGCAACAGGTATTTTAATCACAAAAAGTACCAAGCCCCGGCGCTGTTTATGACCGGGGCTTGTTTCTTTCTAGAGCAACCTATCAGTTATTAGGGGTTGGGGCCACAACCTGAGTAGCCGTTGGGGTTGGTTCGTCTGTTGGTTTGGGCGTGGGCAGCAGGAAGGGGGTGTGGGTGGGTGTTGGGGTATCGGTTGGAGTTGGCAGCGGCGTCTCGGTGGCGGTTGGTGAAATGGATTGCTCACCGGTATCTCCTTCCGCCGGGACTTCCTGAGATGGACCCTCGGTCGAGCCGCCATTGCCACCATCGCCCCCCAAAAACAAGTTCGCTGCAGCCAGGCCGGCCAGGACAACGACGATCAATAATGCAACCAAGGCAATCAAGATAACCCTGAGACTGAGACCACAGCCTTGCTTCGATTTTTCTTTCTTTCGTTGGGCGGCGGCCATAGTACTGGGCAGCTTAAGCTCCTCGTCCGCCAGGGAATCCTCATCCGTGAGCACAAAATCGTCAATAAAGGTCGTGTCTGGGGTCTCGATCTTGTCAATTTCAATCAGCTCATCCAAAATCAGGTGAGGATTAAAGGCGCCTCCTTTCAGAGCAGCTACCCCCTTTTGAGCGATCCGATTTGAAGGATTCAGAGCCAACACGTTCTCCAGACAAATTTCACGATCTTCGTCGCTATCAACGACCGCGCTCAACCACAGCCAGACCTCTTCGTCATTTTCGTCGACCTCAAGGATTTCTTCCAGGATTTGACGTCCTTCTTCCAGATCCCCCATTCTGATGGCTTGAATGGCATCTTCTAATGTTGACATCGGCTGACTCCCAACTGATAAGATAGCCTTAGCCCACCGTTTTTCCGGCTTCTGACGAGGCTTGAGTGCATTATAGCACCAAGCCAACGACTATGACAAGTTGAATTGCAGAGTGATAGATTGGTTATAACTTCGAGAGGGACAGGTGACAGCCAACGTGAGGCTACTGTGGCGTTTTGCCAAGAATTACCAGGTTCTGTTGACATTTCATCAAGTTACCCCAATTTCGCACCCTTCGATACGGTTGTCGCCTACTCAGGGTGCGTTTTCGGGCCGATTTCGCACGCTGAGTGCCCCCAAGGCGTATCGAAGCGTGCGAAATCGGCAAATGTCAACAGAACCTAAAGTCAGGCCGCAAGTCTAATCGACTACCGTGATCGAATCCAGCGCAAAATGGCTTGATCCCACTGCCTCAGAACGGTTTGAGGGCAAGGGGCCGGCCGCCGCCGCGACAAGGGCCACTCCCAGCTTATATCTGCCGGGAGGGATAGCGATTGCAACAGGCAGGTTCACCTTATCCTGCACCCAGTAACCGGTCGGCCAGTGGCTGGTGGGCCACTCCCCGCCGATTGGATCGAGCAGAGGCCATTGGTAGAGGGGCATCCCAGCATCGTTTTCTGGGGTTAGATAAAAGTGCAAGCGGTAATCCTGCTGCGGCTGTTGGTGGACCTGCCAATGGAGCGTCACAACCAGAACGTCTCCCGGTGTGACCACCTGCTTATCCAGCCGGTACCCACGCAGAGCCAAATCCGTCGACCCGCTCTGAGCCAACGCGGCCGGGATTGGATTGGGCAAGCGAGCCGGGTCGATCAGGCGGGGCGTGTGGGCCAGTTGGACCGTAAGAGTAGTCAACGGGACAACCGTTTCGCCGGTGATCGCGGGCAAGGCCCGGCCATTATTACGGTTGACCAATTCGACCGTTAGTTGGTAGACACGGGGAGGTAGATCGCCCGGCAGACGAAAGGTGAGCAGTTGCCAGGCCTGCACGCCAGGCTGCCAATAAACCGGGGGCAAGCCCAGACCATCGGCCTCGGCCCACAGATGCCCCTGCCTGTCCCGGAGTCGAGCCAAAAAGGTATAATCGGTGCCGGGCGGCAAGGGGCGCAGCGGCTGCCAGCCCAACAGCACCAAAAACTTGCCGCCGGTTATGACCGAGCCAAGAACCTCATAACCGGATACAACCAGATCGCCATTGATGTTGACGTTCAGGCGATTTTCCGGGGAGAGCTGGGGAGGTTGAAGCGGCGGCTGACCAGCCCCAGCCGCCAAGCGATAAAGGGTGTAGGCCGCGCCGGACCCCCCCGGTACAGCCTGTAACAAGGGCAGCCATTCCGGCGCAGCCGGAGCCGAGGCCGCAAAGAGGTAACGGGGCGATAGACCGCTTGCCGGGGGGGGTATGGCCAGGGTTTGGCGGCCATCGAACCAGATCACCCAGGGGGGCTGCCCCTGAAAGTGCAACGTGAAGCGAAAGGGGTCTAAATCCTGATAATATTCGGCTGAAATAGCCACCAAATCATCACTCTTGGCATTTTTGAGATAAGTCGCTATCTCGGCAATATCGGCGCCATAGATGGAGCGAGCCTGGGGCGCAGAGGCCCACCGGATGAAGTAATCATAGGCTGTGTGGATAGTAGTAAAGAGCAGGAGCAAGCTGAGCAGCAGAGCAGGGATGAGCGGCGAGCGGGGAGCGGAGAGCGAAGAGCGAAGAGCGAAGAGCGGAGAGCGGGGAGCGAAGAGCGGAGAGCGGAGAGCGGGGAACGGAGAGCGGAGAGCGCAAGCAAGCTGGTTGGGAAGGCGTTGGAGCAGCCACGCCAGGCCGACCGCCCAGGTGAGGTAGACGGCCGGCAGCGCGCCGATGGTCCGCAAGAAATGAGGGCTGTCGTCGGTGATGAAGTCGGGCAGGAGCATGCAAAAGAGCCACAGGAGCAGCAGCGCAGCCGGTCCAGCCAGGCTGGGCGGTCGACGCAGGCGCACAAGCAGCAGCCCCAGGCCCAGGTAGAAAAACAAGCCGTTGAGCCAGTCAAAGACCGGCCGGCCGTCGAGGTTGTAGCGGTCGGTGTCATCACCGTGGAAAGTGAACATGCCCAGCGTCCGCAGGGTACTGTGAATGGTTGGGCCAAACTCACCGTTGAGCAGATAAGGCAGAGTCGAAACCTGGCTGGAACGTTCGCTAAAGCTGGCCGCATTTTGCCAGAAGTAACCGGCCAGGGGGGACAACAACGCCGCCCAGATGGCCAGATGGATGAGCAACCCCAGCCAATGCTGGCGGTTGATCTGACGCCGAATGAGCTGATAACCGAAAATAACGATAACCAGCAACGGCACAAATCGGCTGGAGAGGTAGGTGTACATCGACGCCCCGGCCGCCAGGCCACTCAGAGCAAAGAACCTGAGAGGCGCCGGGCCGGTCAGACCGCGCCAGAGAAAATAGAGGGTCAGGATGAGCAGCGGCGGAAAGATCGCCGCCCGCAAGGTCAACCGGCTGACAAAGACCGCCCAGAAGGAAAGGGCCAGACCAGCCATGGCCAGCAAGGCGATCCGGTGATTGAAGAGGCGAGTCGCCAGGGGGTAGACCAGGGCCACGGTCAGCATGCCGCAAAAAATATTGACCAGGCGCAATTGGACCGGCCCAACCCCAAAGGCGTAAAAGGCCAGCGCCTCCAAATAAATGATGAGCGGCTCGATACCCTTGTTGATTTCAAAAAAAATCCGGTGCTGCCCGTCGAGGAGTTGCAGGGCGGTGACCCCGTTGTAAGCCTCATCATGAGAGAGGCCGGGCGGAATATGGCTGATAGCGACGATACGCAGGGCAAAGGCCAGCAGGAGGATGACCACAGCCAGGAGTCGGCGTTTCAGTTTGACATGCTGAGGCATAACCAATCGCTTCTACTGACAATCGGCTCAGGGCCGCCAGGCCGGAGTTTGCTCATCCCGTTCCGGAGTTTGAGTCAGGTTGATGACCGTTTGACCATCCAGGGTGGTCGAGAAAATGTCCCAGTTGCCTTCGCGATTGGAGTAGAAGACAAGCTGCTGGCCATCCGGTGTCCAGACCGGGCCATGGTCGTTGGCCAGTGGTAGATTGGTGATATTGCGAGGAGGGGTGGCCCCGGCCGCGTCGACTACATAGACTTCCACAATACCGTCGCGGTTGCTCTCAAAGGCAATTTGGGCGCCATCGGGTGACCAACTTGGCGACAGGTCATTTTCGGGCGCGGTGGTAACCTGGCGGATGTCGGCGCCATCGATGGCCATGGTGTAGATATCCCAATTGCCGCTGGCTTTGCTGTTAAAGGCAAAGCGAAAGCCGTCCGGCGACCAGACCGGCAGAATATTGGCGTTGCCATCACTGGTAACTTGGGTCAGCAGATCAGGACAGGTTTCGGGCACAGGCAGGCAAGCCGTATCGAGGACATAAATTTCCCAGCCACCGCTGCGGATAGAGGAGAAAGCCAAACGAGAACCGTCCGGTGACCAGGAAGGAGTCCAGTCATCGGCGGGATGGCGGGTAACGTTGACCACATTTTGACCGTTGCTATCCATCACGTAGATTTCCCGGTTACCGTCGCGCTGCGAAACAAAGGCAATCTTCTGGCCGTCAGGCGACCAGACCGGTGAGGTATCATTGACCCCTGCCGGGGAGAGCGCCGTCACCTCGGAGCCGTCGGCGTTCATCACGTAAATTCGCCAATCCTGGCCAATATCCCGGCCCATAAAGGTAATAGAGGGCAAACTTCGGGCGACGACCATGGGCGGAGTTGGAGTAACTGTTGGGGTCGGTTCAGGCGGAGCGACGGCTACGACCGGCAGCCCACTTGCCTGCTCACCGGTGGGGGCCAGGGCCGCCACGGTGACGGTAGGCTCGGCCGCCGGGAAAGGCGACAATTCAAAATATTGCATCGCCACGCCGGCCCCCGTTACCAACACACATAGCACCAGCAATAAGGCCACCATAACCGGCCACAATATCCCGCGACGACGGGCCGGTTTAGCTTTTTGGCGCCGGGCAATCGGCGGAGTTGAGGCTTTGAGTTGTTTGGCGCTGGCGTCAAGTTGGGCAGCCAGCCGCTCCCAGTTGACTTCGCGCAGAATCTCGGGCAGGTGGGTGTGCTCACGCAACCACAACCGCAGCAGTTCCACGTGGAAACGATAACTGATGGCTCCCATCGGCACCAGCACGCCTCGGTCTGCCAGGGTGACCAGGGATTGCTCAACCACCGGGGCCGTCGCTCGGCTATCCTGGCGCTGGAGGAAACGGGTGATTTCCAGATTGGTCAGCGGACCGTGGGTACCCTGAATAGAGGCCATGCCACTCAGGACGGCTCGTTCCACCCAACTGGAATGATCCCAAATTTGGGTAAACGGTTTAATTGGCGTATCCAAAACCTGGGCCAGAACAGCGTCAAAGTTTCGCTGGTTGACCCAACCATCGTAAACCTGCCGGTTGAGCAGGGTATGGCAAAAGAGACTCAAGTAATAGGGGTGATGGGAATTGACTTCGACAATCCTTTTAGTGACGCCATAGTCAAAACGCAAAACATCTTTAACCGGCAACGTGACCATGTTGAGAGCGGCATCGGTTGGCAGCGACCCCAGGTTATAAACCGGCACATTTTCAAACAGGGGATGCTGAATCTGGTTCAGTTTATCCTGATTCAGGGTAAATACAAGGTGCAGTTGAGGGCACTCGTCTAATAAGGGGATCAGTGAGGTCAAGAAGCCGGCCGTGAGGGCCATATCGTCCGTACACAGCCGGTGGAGATCATCAAAGTAGAGCACCAGCCGCTGTGCTCCCAACCGCTGGTTAACCCGGGTAAATAGAATCCTCAAAACTGAAGCGGTTTGAGTGGCTGATCCAAGCGGTTCAGCCGGAAGCAGATCAAGCAAGGTCAACTGCGGGATCAGTTGGTCGATCACCGCCTGCAAAACCGAGTTGATGGTTGGCGACTCAGGCTGGGCCGCAGCGTCGATAACGGCCTGGCTGGCGGTTGGGTGAAGCTCTGAGAGTGAGACCAGCAGGTTAAAGGCCGGGAAACTCTGCAAAGCGCCAACATGTCTGATAAAAGAGGTCTTGCCGATCAGGGGCGTGCCGCTGAAGACAAGCGTTCGGATCCCCCCGGTTATGTGCAACTCCAACCAGTCGGCGGCATCTTGACGGCCAAACAGCATCGCCGCCTCTACAACCGGCTCACCGGGCCGATAGGGATTGGTAATTTCTCTCAAAGCCAAGACTCGATCAATCTCCTTGCAAGATGCAACGGTACTACCTCGCTACCTTACTGACCGCGGAATTATCAATTATACCACCGGACAGCCCGAAAGAAAAAAGTTGCCGCGCGGTGGGGTGCGGTTCACGTTGGCGGCAAATTTTACGGAGACAAGGCTGATCGAAGCCTGCCGGTGAATTCCGGGGCCAAAACCGGCCGAAGCCTCGACTCCAAAGCCGAAGCGCACCTTGCGATACTATGCTCAGCAGGTCAGGCGGTCACCTCAACAGCGTTTACCGGCAATGAGCAGCCTGGCCCGGACGCCATTGTGCTCAACTATCTCCCAGCGAGGGTCAAAACCGTGGGCAGCCAATAAGGCGAGCGGCTGTTCGGGTGGAATGCTGCGCTGGTTGGTGATTTTGTAAAGCCAGTGGATCAAAGGGCGGAGCGGCCAGGGGCCGCGGAGCTGCCCTTCGGCCACAATAACAAGCTGGCCGGCTGGGTTAGAGGCCGGTCCCCGTAAGACCCGCTGAATTTCGGCCAGAGTATCAGGTTGGAGCATATAATCGGTGGGAAACGTAGCAACGACATTGACAAAATGATCGGAGGGGAACGGGATGGCCTGGACCTGGGCCTGGCACAGAGGCAGGGCATAATTGTGGCGGCGCAATCGCCGACCGGCCTGTTGGGCCATGTAGGGAGACAGGTCAAGACCCACCGGCCGGTGGCCGGCCGCGACCAAATCGAGAAAAAAGACGCCCGTCCCAAAAGCCAGCTCCAGCGTTGGTCCCGGCTGCATCATCAGCAGAGCCAGCCGTCGCCAGGCCGCCCACTGGCCAAAGGAAACCAACCAGGCTACCAGTTCGTAGCTCCAGGACAGTTGATGATACAGCAGATAAAAACCAAATCTGATCAATCCACAAGGCAACATAACAATTAACAATGAGCAATGAGCAATGAACAATCGATAATGGTCAAAGGTCAAGTAGGTGAAGGCGCTGGCGGCTAGATGATGACCCGCAATTTTTGGGGCAGGATGCGAAATTCCAGGGCAGTGGCGTCTTCAGCGATGATCTCACCGTCGGCCTGAATAGGGGTAGGCGGTGAGCAGCGGAGAGAAAGGTGGGTGGTGCGTTGATAGTTTACCAGCGGATGATGGATGTGAGCGCCGGAAAAGGTTTTTGGCAGCAGGCGCAGGAGCTGCCAGCGACTCATACCGAGAGCATAAACAAAATCGATCAGGCCATCGTCGGGGCGAGCGTGGGGGGTCATATAGAATGAACCGCCGGTACGGTTACTATTACCGACAGAGACTACTGCCATCGGCCCTTCAAAATCCCCATGGTCCCAGATGAGCCGCATCTGCCAAACTTGAGCCTGAAGGACAGTTTTTAAGGCGGCCAGAATGTAGCGAACGTTGCCTTTGACCCAGCGCATTTGCCGGTGGTTCATCGTCACTATGGCCTCCAGCCCAACGGCGGCGTTGTTAACAAAATAACGGTCGTTCACCTGGCCAACGTCAATGAGACGGGTGCAACCGGCTCTAAGGCGTTCACAGGCCAGTTTGAGATCACGCGGCAATTTCAGGCCATCGGCCAGGTCATTACCGGTACCCAGAGGCAAGATACCCAGCCGCCCAATTTCTTCGTCCCCGGCGGCTTGCATTAGTCCGTTGACCACCTCATTCACAGTGCCGTCGCCGCCCGCGGCTACAATAACCGGCCAGCCCTCTTGAGCGGCGCGGCAGGCCAAATCTATGGCATGGTGGGGGTGATGGGTCAACTCCAACTCATACTTAAGATCGGTGGACTGCAAGGCTTGTTCAACCTGATTCACCTTGGCCTGAACCGGCAATCGGCCGCCGTAACCGCTCAGAATGACCTTGACTCTGTCCGACACATCCCTGCCTCATGAAAAAAAGTAAAGGCCGCCCGGCCAGACAACCCCATCGCCGACGGCCTTTGCCGCTGGTAATTCACCGGCCAGACCAGACTCAGCCGGGCAACACGCCCACGGCTGTGCCGGTTTCTTCAAAAATATCCATGGCCCGTTCGATCTCGGCCAGGGTGTGCCCGGCGGTAACATTGGCCCGCAGGCGGCTGGTTCCGGCCGGAACCGCCGGCGAGACCACCGGCAGCACAAAAATGTCCCGTTCCTGGGAGAGCTTAGCCATCATCCAGGCCCGCTCGTCATCGCCGGTAATAATTGGCACAATCGGCGTTTCACTGTTGAGGGTGTTAAAGCCGCGCTCCTGCAACCCTTTGATAAAATAATCGACATTCCGCTGCAAGGCTTGCACCCGCTCCGGCTCCTGTTCAATCACCTCAAACGAAGCTTTGGCCGCGGCCGCCGATGCCGGCGGCAAGGCGGCCGAAAAGACAAAGGCTCGCACCGAGTGTTTGAGATAGGTTATCAACGCTTCCGAGCCGGCAATGTAGCCCCCCACACTGGGAATGGTTTTGCTGAGGGTGCCCATATGGAGGTCGATGGCGGTGGGGTCATCGATGCCAAAATGTTCCAGAATGCCATGGCCGGTCTCGCCCAAGACCCCCACGGAGTGAGCTTCGTCAACCATCAACAGGGCCTCATACTGGCGGCACAGCCGGATGATCTCCGGCAGGTTGATAATATCGCCATCCATGCTAAAAACCGCGTCAACCACCACCAGCTTACCCGCGTTGCGCGGCGCCTCGTGTAAAGCCTTTTCCAGGGCGGCCATATCATTGTGGTCAAAGCGCACAAACTTGGCCCGGGAAAGGAGACAGCCATCAACGATACTGGCGTGGTTGAGCTTATCAGAAATAACCACATCGTTACGCCCCAGCAACGCGGCAATAACGCCCAAATTGGTCACATAACCGCTGGATAGGGCTACCGCGGCCTCGGTTTTTTTGAAGCGGGCAATTGTTTCTTCCAGTTCCACGTGGATGCGGGTGGTTCCGGCCAGAACCCGCACTCCGTGCGTACCGGCGCCAAATTCGTCCAGGGCGGCTCGAGCCGCGGCTTGAATTTTGGGATGGCCCAACAGGTTCAGATAGGCATAAGAGGCAAATTGCAGCATTCTGCGACCCTTGATGGTCACATAAACCCCTTCAACTTTTTCGGCCGGTTGTAAGTAGAGGTACAGGTCTTGTTCCCGGGCCGAGCGCACCCGTTCATTCATCTTCTCGATGCGCCAGGCAATCGGATTACTGCCATCTTTTGGTAAAGGCATAGGCCCCTTTTTCTCCTAACAGCATTATCCTACGGCAGAAGTAAACGTTGTGGCAACCGGGTTGAGTAGGGTAGGGTGGAGTCGCCTCTCCAGGTGATTGGCAAAAGTATAACACCCGGCTGGTGATTTGTAAAATATTATGGAATTGGGCTTTTGACCCAAAAACGGGCATCGCTGTGTGCCGATGCCGGTGCAGACACCGCCATATAAGCGCCGATTCTATGTATCGAAGCCCAGCCCTCGCTCGCGCAGACTAACGTAGCGCTGCCGACCGATCACCAGATGATCGAGCACTTCGATGCCCAGCAAGCGGCCCCCCTCCACAATCAAGCGAGTGACCTGCACATCTTCAGGAGAAGGCGTTGGGTCGCCCGACGGATGATTATGAGCCACAATCATGGCCGTGGCATTGGCTCTAACCGCCTCACGAAAAATCTCGGCCACCCGAATAATGGACGAATTTACGTTGCCCTGGTAAACGTTGCGGGTATCTAAAACTCTGTTCTTAGTATCGAGCAAGATCGTGCGCAGATTTTCCTGTTCCAGGCTGCCCATCTCCAGCATCAGCAGGTTGGCCGCATCCGCAGGGGAGGTAATCTGAGGACGAGCATCGGGCGACGAGATCAGCAGCCGCCGGCCCAACTCAAGCGCCGCCTTGAGTTGGGCCGTTTTGGCCGTACTAATGCCTTTGACCTGGGCCAAATCGCCAAAGCCGGCTTTGTCCAGGCCGGCCAGGCCGTTGAAATCTCTGAGCAGGCGGGTGCTGAGTGTCAGCACATTTTCGCCGGGCGTGCCCACCCGCAATAGAATGGCGAGCAGCTCGGCATTAGACAGGGCGCTGGCCCCGTAATATTGCAGCCGCTCACGCGGCCGTTCTCCCAGCGGGAAATCGTGAATGGTCAGGTGATAACGAGGCGCGGATTCAGTTTCGTTGGTCATTGGGTCTGTTCTGGGGCGATAAGAATTTAGTAGATGTGAGCTTCCAGGCAGGTGACGCCGTCCGGCCCAACAACGGCGCTGTGACGGGTGCCCGACGGCAGTTCAAGGCGGTCGCCGGGTTTGAGATTGTAGGTTTCATGACGGGTCGGCAGGTCGAATTTGATACTGCCGGCGACCACGTACAGGACTTTGTGGTAACCGTGAGTATGGCCAGGATACACATCGCCCGGCCCATTCGACCAGCGGTAGACATTAAGTTCTTGAGCGGTCAAACGGGTGCGCAGTTCCTCTTCGGTGGGAGGAGCATCTCCGGACCAGGGTGTAACTTTTAACTCCATAGTTTTCTCCTAGAGCGCAAGTGAATTTGGCCGTATTCTACCTGCTTGCCCCAGGATCGTCAACCGGACTTGCAGGAATTAGCGTTGACAGGATGTGGCAGGTCGATTATACTCAGATCAATCATTTTGTGGAACCCAAAAAGGAGCCTGAGTTCAATGAGCGTAGCCGATGATGTACGGGAAATCTTGAGCAAAATGCCGGAAGCCTTTGTTGCTGACAAGGCCGGGGCTATGAACGCCACCATTCAACTGGATTTAACCGGCGAGGGTGGGGGGCAGTGGGCCGTTAAAATAGCGAACAGGGCCATTGCCATCGAGGCGGGGCAGGCGGCCTCGCCCAACTTGAGTTTGGGGATGGCGGCCAGCGATTACGTCGCCTTGTCGATGGGTGAAGCCAATCCGATGAGCCTGTTCATGGCCGGCAAAATCAAGGTCCAGGGCGATGTGATGCTGGCGATGAAGTTTCAAGAATTGTTTGATCGAAACCAGGTTAATCAGTAAACTTTATAGTGAGCGGTTTTGAGTCGTTAAAATGGGGGCATTATGGAGCGTCTATCGGGTGATCTGGTGCGCCACAAGTTGGCTACCCGAGTATTTGGACAGAATGTGGTTTGTGTTGACCAGATTGGCTCAACCAATACCGAATTAAAAGGGTTGGCCCGGCAAGGCGCGCCGGAAGGTCTGCTCTATCTGACCGACGAGCAGTTGGCCGGGCGGGGACGGCTCAAAGAGCGGAAATGGCTGGCTCCGGCGGGCAGCAGCCTGTTGCTGTCCCTATTATTCAGACCGGCCGAGGTGATTGCCCCCAGGCAGGCCCAGCAACTGACCATGCTCTGCGCCCTGGCCCTGGTTGAGGCCATCGAGCAGCAAACCGGCCTCAAACCCGATCTGAAATGGCCCAACGATTTACTCTGGATTGACGGCAAAAAACTGGCCGGCATCCTGACCGAAGCTGAGATTGAAGCGAACCGGCTGAACTGGGTGGTGGTGGGGATTGGCCTGAATGTGAACCTTGATTTCAACAAGCAAACCAATCTGGAACAGCCGGCCGGAAACGGCGGCAACCGGGGATCGCCCCTGTTCAAAACCGCGACCAGCCTGTCGATGATTTTGGGCCGGGATACCAGCGCCGACCGGTTGCCCATTCTGCAACGGTTTTTGGAAAACGTGGAACGACGCTATGAGCAACTCCGCCAGGGCCGGCTGTTTCACCGGGAATGGGGCCGCGGCCTGGTCGGGCTGGGCCACCCGGTAATGGTCACTGGCCCGGATAAAGTTTACCATGGGATCATGGTCGGGGTCGATGAAGATGGCGCCTTGCTGTTGAAGCAGAGCGATGGCTCCACCGAGTTCGTTCTGGCCGGAGATTTGGAAATACTGAAGGAGTGATTCTATTTCTACCAAAAATGATCGTTTTATAGTCACCCGGTCACCCGCCGAGCGAGCCTTTCTGGTGGCGGTTGAACTAAAGCAGCCCAACAATGGACAGCCCAATTTCAGCGTGGAGGACTCACTGGAGGAGTTGGCGGCGCTGGCGGATACGGCCGGATTGGCCGTCGTCGGCGGGACGTATCAACGCCTGGAACAGATCAATCCCAGCACCCTGATCGGCAGCGGCAAGGTTGAAGAGCTGGAGCAGTACCGGGATGAACTGTTCATCGACGTTTTTCTGTTTGACGACGAGTTAAGCCCGCGGCAGCAGCGCGAGTTGGAAAAGCGGCTCAACATCAAGGTTCTGGATCGAACCGCCCTGATCCTGGACGTGTTTGCCAAACACGCCCGGACTCGCGAAGGGCAACTCCAGGTGGAACTGGCCCAATACGAGTACCGCCTGCCGCGGCTAACCCGGATGTGGACTCACCTGGCCCGCCAGGCCGGCGGTCGAGCCGGCGGGGCCAGTGGGGGAGTGGGGGTGCGCGGCCCGGGTGAAACCCAGCTTGAGGTTGACCGCCGCGAAATCAATCACCGCATCACCCATCTCAAACAGGAACTGGAGAAGGTGCGGGCGCATCGAGCCAGGCACCGGCAGAAGCGCCGCCAGGCCGGCGTCCAGGTGGTGGCGATTGTTGGCTATACCAATGCCGGTAAAAGCACCTTGCTCAACGCCCTCACCAACGCCGAGGTGCTGGCTGCGGACCAACTTTTTGCCACGCTCGATCCAACCACGCGGCGGGTGACTTTACCCAGCGGCCATGAAGTTCTCTTGAGCGATACCGTTGGCTTCATTCAAAAGCTGCCCACCGATCTGGTCGCGGCTTTTAGGGCAACGTTGGAAGAAATCACCGAGGCCGATCTCATCCTGCACGTGGTCGATATCACCCATCCCAATGCCGCGGCGCAAGCGGCCATCGTGGCCCAAACCCTGGCTGACCTGGAAGCGGACGACATTCCGACCGTAGTCGCCTTGAACAAGATCGATCGGCTACCCGATCCTGAAGCAGCCATTGAGCAGGTAGCCCAGTATCCAAACAGTCTGGCTATCAGCGCCGCAACCGGCCAGGGCTTGCCCGCCCTGCTGGACAGGATCGAGGGCATTCTGCAATCGACCAGGCAGATGGTCGCCTTGCTGATTCCTTACGACCGGGGGGATTTAGTTGCTCTGCTGCACGAACAGGCCATCATCAACCAGGAAACGCATCTAGCCGATGGGACTCGTTTAGAAGTGTACGTACCTGCTCATCTCAGAGGTATGGTCGAACGGTATCGGCTGGAACCGGCGCGGGTATAAATTTGTTATGGGGTTGGAGGGATTCCCATGCTCGATAAAATCGCATTGGTAAAAGGATTACCGGTCCTCATTGGGCTGGTTTTGGTGTTGATCAGCTTTTTAGCTCAGTTCATTCCGGCGCTCACTTTTTTAACCGCCGGGCAATGGCTATTGCACGTTGGGGTCATTATTGGCCTGGGCGGAATGCTCTTCTCCGATACCCTGTAGCCCACTCAAGCTGACAGCTCGACCAGATACGTCCCCAGTAGCGAGCGCGCCTCTGCCAGCAGCGAGGCCGCTCGTTCAGAGCGTTGGCTGACCGGCCGGCCATCGACCAGAGGTTCGTTCAAATAAGGTTGGTCAAAACGAATCGCCAGCGCGGCTGACGGCAATGGTTCGGCCGGTTGAGCGCGGCGCACGGTGAGAGTGTGAGGCCGGCGCAGTAACCGCTCTAACCAGGCCGATATCTCCGGGTCGTTAGCCCGGGCCAGCCGGGCAAGCAAGTCGGCATCGGTCATAGCTGTTACGGCGGCGTGATCTGCGCTCAAAATCCCTCTTTTACTCCCCAGCCTGAAAAGATGCTGCAATACCGCCTCAGCGGCAATTTTGATCGGGGCGGTAAAAAGACGATGTTCAAACAGGATGCGTTCCACCAGATGCTCGGCAGTCGCCAGGTCGGCGGCCACATTGGCTTCAGCCAGATAGAGATGAGACAATATCTCGGCCGGCAGGGGGGTGTGCCAACCGCAAACAAAGGGGTCGCGTACAAAAAAATCCAGATGATCCAGATGGAGGAGACCATTTTGAGTCCGGATTGGATTGGGGGGATTACCTTCCGTCAAAGCCACAATTCCAGCCGGCTCAAAGCCAAACTGGCGCAAGATGCCGCCGATCTCCTGGCCCAGAATGATGGCCTGGCCGGCGATGTGGTGATCAAAACCGGGCAAGCGCTCGGCTGAATGGGAAAAGGGACCGTGACCAACATCGTGCAACAGGGCAGCCAGCCGCAGTTCCTGATCATCGGGCCGCAAGTGGGCCGCCAGGGCAAAGACGCCCCGCACGTGCGACAGGCGAGAATGTTGGGTGGGCAGCAGCAAACCACCTGCGCCAAACGTCCGCACAAAGCCGAGTCGCCGCAGCGGCCAGGCGGCCAGCAAAGCCTGCTCACACGGGCTGAGCGTTACCTGGAGTTGCCAAATAGGCTCCCACAGCATCTCAGCCGTTTGGGTAAAAGGATGATAGTCAATCGGCGATAAAAATTGGCTGGTCATTGAACAGAATAGGGCAAGAGAATATCTTGCCCTATCATCATTTAGCCAGGTTGGTAGAAATTGTTAAGCCGGGTAGCCTCGCCGGCGAGCCGCCACCACTCCACCCACAATCAGCAGCAAGATCAAGCCGGCCGCCACTATCACAAAGATGGTTTGGGATCGGCTGGCTTGACCTGACTCCGGTAGCATCGTCTCTACCCTGGCCGGGGCGCTGGGGGCCACGACGGCAGGAGCCGAAGTTGAAACATCAGCCGGCGGCGGGGATTGCTCCATCGCCGCGGTGACCTCAGTCACGGCCGCGGCCTCGGCCGCCGGAACCGGCTGCTGGCGAGCAGGATCACCGGGGACAAGCCCGCCCAGGTCGGTGGCGGCCCGCTCATCACCTTCTACCTCAGCAATGTAGATAACATCACCCCCCGGATAATTAAGCTCATATATTTTGCCGGCTTCGGCCACAAAACTGTAGCCAGCCCCGCGGAGTTCGCCCTGGCCAGTGGCCGTGCCGCGGTATTCACAGGGTACCAGCAACACATCCTGATAAGGACAGACAGGGCTATTCTGGTCTTTAAACATGACCGAGAGATTTCCCCCACTACAGAAACCGGTGGGGCTATGGTAGTCAAATTCAAGGGTATGGCCGCTACAGTTTCTGATGCGGGCGACGGCCCCGGAAACCGGCGGATACAGGGGGCTAGAGTCGATTTCAGGATAGGGCAGCGGCGCGCCCAAATTGTTCTCAATGTAGAAAGTCGGCCCCATAAATTCAGTATAGTTGCTGGTATTTCGAACCATGCGGACGACCAATTGATAGGCCCCGTCGGGGAAAGTTCGGGTGTCTAAAAAGGCCAGATCGCCGTTGATCACGGGCGCGTACACGGTGGCCGCCCAGACCAACTGCTCTCCTGTTTTTAGAAACAGCTCATATTTTTGAAAATCGGCAAAGTCGACCGCGCCGGTCACGGTGACAAGGCCCGACACAGTCTGCCCGGCCGTGGGCGTGGTAAGATAAACCGTTTCGCCCTGTTGGGCCAAAATGGTCGTACTGGCCGCCAGAACCAACAAAACGACCAGCCCGACTAGCATCAGAAATCGCCGCGACAAGTTTTTCATCAGTGGTAACCCCTTCCTTAACTTGAAACAAAGATTTGGGGCCAGGCCGCTTCCCTAGACCCACCAACATGACATAAAGTTACTTCACATAAGATTATAACATAAGTAGGCAATATTGAGAAGTTGGGGGAGGAAATTTTTGACCCGCTGGAGGTAGTCAGGAGAGCCGGGGGTCATTTGCAAAGATAAGGCTAGTGCGCTCGATTTCAGCCCAACTGCCGGTGAGGCCGAGCGCCTTGAGAATCTCTTCGGGGCGAAGATGGCCAAATTGGCCGGCCGTTAACCGCATGTGCAGCCGGGCCTGGCCATCGGCCAACGCCTCCAGGCGAAGTTCATGCAGCCAGGGACGCAGGTCAATCTTTTCCGGCTGCTTTTTGCGCTGGCGAGTCTGGATCACCGAGTCTGCGGCCAGGAGGGCTTCAATCCGCCCGGTTAGCTCTGCGGCCGATAATTCGGTTTCGACCACTACCTGATAGTCGGCCTGGCGCAACAAATGTTGGAGCGTGGGCGCGTCGAGTGGAATTTCTTCAACCGCGTGAATAGCCAGGCCAACCGGTAAGGCCGTCTTAATTCGGGCCAGAGCGTCGGCCGGGTCAACCGGTTTAAAGAGGATGATATCCATAATTTCGGCCGAGCCGGTAGCACCGAGCGGCAACCCGGAGGCGATCTGAATTTTGGGCCGGGGATTATAGCCCTGCGAGTAGGCCAGCGGAATCCCCGCCCGGCGCAAAGCTCGCTCCCAGGCCAGCACTAAATCCAGGTGGGCGATATATTTGAGGGGCTGTTCTTTGGCAAAAGTAATCCGCAATCGACGTTTAGCAGACGCCTCATTGGCCTCAGTCATGGCTCTACCATAACCCGTTGCAGCAAAGTCAGGGTGGTATCGGAAACGGGCAAATGCTCCAGCTCGGCCAGGGTAAACCAGCCGGCCTCGACCACATCGTCGGCCGGGGTCAAGGGTTGGGTTGGATCAACCGCTTCAGCCTGGAGATCCAAAATCACGTAATGGTAGCGGACTCGACCGGCTTCATCCCGTTCGATCTTCTCAAAGGTATAGATGACTTTGCCGGCCTTGACCTGCAAGCCGGTTTCTTCCAAAATTTCCCGTTCGGCCGCGGCCTGGAGGGTTTCGCCTAAATTGACGCTGCCCCCGGGCACAGCCCACATCCCTTTGGCCGGCGCTTTGCCGCGCAGAACCAATAACACCTTGTGTTGATGGAAGACAACGGCCCCCACGGCCAGGCGAGGGGCATCGGGGTAGATAGTATTGACCATTTGTAATGAAACTCCGCTGATCGGCTGGATAACATCAGGTATATTACCGGCTTTTCACAACCGGAGCAAACCGGCCAGACAGAGGGGCATATTCCGATTTTGGATGAACAATGGGAGAGGTAATAGTTTGGCTTTTAACCCTATTCTCACCAAATTTAAACTAAATTCAAACCAAAATCAAACTTCTTTGTGATATGCTTCATAAGAATATAGCGTTTACCCATCTGGCCAGAGTAAGCTAACCAATTATGAGAAGACTACGCTTCTGGGTAATAGTCACCGGTATCTGGTTGACCTTTTTCTTCAACATTGAAAGGATTATACTAGATCGCTTCGACGCAAACATAATCCGGTCAGATACTTACATTTTTGTGGCCGTCGTTGCTCTGGTGCCGCTCCTATTGCCACGGCTCAGAAATCTGTCATTCTCAAGCTTAATCATTGTTACCACTGCCCTATTTCTGTATATATGGTATCAGAATCCAAGGTGGGGGCGAAGCGTTGCGGTCAATTATCCTCAAGCCAATGCTATATCTCTGCTCACGATTTTCCAAATCAACGCCATCATCTTGACCGGGCTATTAGCCCGGCAAATTAGTTACAGCTTGAGCGAATTTGAAGAGGTTATTGCCAGGATCACCTTTGGTCATATCGGCGCCCGGCCAACGCCTTTTGCCGAGGAACAAAGTGAGATGTACCGTGAGGTTCGCCGGGCGGCCCGTTATAATCGCCCTTTGGCCATGGTTGCGGTCAAACTCGATGAGGCAAGTATCCAGACCCCCCTGCCGCAAATGGTCAAAGATGTTCAAAAGGCTATGATGAAAGAATTTACGCTGGCCAGTATTGCCAAGAGCCTGGATGAGAGTCTGCTCAGCTTCGACACCATTGCCCTGCGCGACAATTATTTTATTGTAACCATGCCTGAAACATCGGCGCAAGACATTTCTCTAATAGTGCAGCGGCTGGAAAATGCGATCAAAGACAAATTTGGCATAGTGGTGCAGATCGGGGCGGCCAGTTTTCCCAACGAAGCGGTCACATTCGAGAGCCTGGTTGAATTGGCCATCAACAATGCGGATCAGCGTTGGGAGAGCCAGTACCAGCCCGAACCCAACCAAGCAGCGGTGGCCCAGGAGGTATAAATTCAATATGACCTGGCTGGTTATCGAGCGTCGCGGGGTAAAACTATACAAGCCCTATTACCAAACTACCAAACGAATTGTGGAAACCCTGCTGTGTCTGGCAGCAATACCGTTCCTGTTGCCCATTGGGCTTATCATTGCCCTGGCCATCCGGCTTGACTCGCCCGGCCCGGTTTTCTTTGTGCAAGAGCGGGTTGGCAAAGGGGGGCGACTGTTCAAGATGATCAAATTCCGCACTATGCACTACAAAATAGATGATAGCTCGCACCGGCTGTTTATGCAGCAATATGTCAGCGGGCAAATCTCCGCTAACGGCAGCCAAAAGGTTTTCAAACCGTTCAGGGCGGAACAGGTCACACGGGTAGGACGCCTGCTGCGCAAGACCAGTTTAGACGAACTGCCGCAACTGATCAATGTCCTCAAAGGAGAAATGAGCCTGGTGGGACCTCGACCCAACGTTCGTTGGGAAGTAGAAGCTTATCACGGTTGGCACATCGAAAGACTGGAAGTCTTACCCGGCATTACTGGCCTGGCTCAGGTGCGGGGCAGAAGCGGGATCACCTTTGATCAAATTGTTCGCTACGATGTGGAATATATTGAGCAACAGAGCCTGAAACTGGATTTGCTTATTCTCTGGTGGACGTTTGCCTCAGTTCTGTTTGGCAACGGGGCAGAATAGAACCAAAGTACGGTAAAATAACTACCAATTGCAGTAGCTAATTTCAGAGTAAATCACAGTTGCAACAGGGGTGAGTGCCGGCAATCGGGTTTATATCGCTTTTGATGAGGCAGGTTTAACGAAAGATTTTCGGCACGAAACACTCTCTCCAACAGCCTGCTAAACCACCAAGTACAATACAACGTCACCAGATTCAAACCAAATTCAAACTTCTACGTGATAGAATTGCGGGTGCGCCAGAAAAGGTTAAGCCAAGCTGGTAGTTGATAGAGTTGGGTTGCCCGGGATGTTGGTATAAAACCCGGAACAACCATTTTTCTTGGAATTAGTTGAGTGAAAGTCTCGAAAAATGGAATTAAAAATTTATCTCAGTATCCTACTCAAAAAATGGTGGATAGTAATTCCCACATTTTTGGTCACGCTTACTGCCGGGATGGTGCTAACTTACACCCAAAGCCCGATTTACCGGGCTACAACAACCTACGTTGTCGCCCCTAGCCCAGTGATGGGCGATGCCAAAAGCTTTGCCAACGGCTTAGATATGCTGGGACGGCGCGATGAAATTGCAACGACCTTTGCCGAAATCGCTTCAAGTCGCAGCATAAAAGAAGCGGCGACAAACTCAATCTCGCTGGCGTCAGGGCGTGATTATACCATTACTGGTAAATTACGGGCCGGGACCAACATTATTGAGCTTATGGTGCAGGGTCCTGATCCCATCGTAACCCGAGATTTAGCCAATACGATTGGATCGACTACGGAAGCATACGTTAAAGATTCTTATGAGGTGTTTGTTCTTCGTTCTTTGGATAAAGCAGTCACACCGACCAGTCCAATCAGACCCAATCCACTTCTTAACCTTAGCCTAACCGCTATTCTGGGTCTGGTCTTGGGCGCAGGGTTAGCTTTTCTATCCACTTACTTAGAAACCCCAACTCGCTCAATGGCCGAAACCGTCAGCATGTTCGACGAACAAATCGGCGTTTTCAACAAGGATTACTTCATGATGAGGCTGGGCGACGAAATGGTTCGGGCCAAGCGGAATCAATACCCCCTCTCGGTCGCCTTAATGCGAGTTGATAACCTTGAATTGCTTAAAGGCAATAATTCTGCCAAAGTACGCAGCGAGATGCTGCAGCAAGTTGCTAGCCGCGCCAGCCGACAACTTAGAGAAGAAGATATCATTGCTTTCTACGGCGATGAAACTTTTGCCCTCTTACTCCCTGATATGACCGGCGAAAAGGCAAAAACCTTCATTGAGGAACTGCAAACCCAGATTGGCTGGCTACCGTTTCAGTCGACCAGCAACGGCACTGCCTTCAATCTGAAGAGTATTTTTGGCATCGCCGCCTACGATCACAACAACACCAGTCGCGACGATCTGGTGGCTCAGGCAGACCGGGCCTTGCATCTGGCCGCCGTACATGAAAATGGCAACGTTTATCTGATCGCTGATACCCACACCACGGATTATCCCCATGCTTAAAACTACCTTAGCTTCCCCAGAACGTTTAGGCCGAGCGATATGGGCGGTAGTTGGCCCCTTGCTATTCATCCTCTTGGCCAGCAGGTTGGCTGCTGTTCAGGCTTCGGCCAACCAAGTTGCACCGTTGCCGGAAGGGCCAGTTTTAGCCCAACAAGCCACCGTTACGCCCACCGTTACCGTTACCTTGCCCGGTGAAGCGGCTACGCCGGAGGTGATTGGGGCAAGCCCAACCTTCAGCATCTCCCTGGCGGCTCTGGGGTACGGTCAAACCACTCTGGACAGCCCCTTCGGTGTCACCGAGTACTCCTTTAGGTTGCCGGAAAATTGGCTGATTGAAGGGGATGGCCGGCTGGAGCTTGATTTGAGTTATATCTACAATCAGGCTGAACCCCAAAATTATCCGGGCCAGTTTGGCGATTTGACCATCAAGCTCAATGAGCAAACCCTGAAAGTTTTTCCCATCGAGGCCCAACAGCTTGATAATTATCGCTTGAGTATCCCACTGCCGGCCCCCGTCTTTACCCCGGATCGTTTACGACATCTGATCAGCCTGGAGTTTGACGCCGCCTCGCTGTGCGCCGTGCCGCATAAAGCCACCTTAATTATTCATCCGACCTCGGTGGTGTGGCTCAATTACGTCCAGCGCCCATTAGAGCTTGACTTGAGGCGCTATCCGCGGCCTTTTTATCAGCAATCCTTTACACCCGATACCCTTCGATTTGTCTTACCGGCGCAACCTACGGCCACTCATTTGAGTCAGGCCCTGGCTGTTGCTGCCAAACTGGGCGACTTAACCGGCAACCGCCTGGTGATTAGCCCCACCACCGATCTGGAACTCAGCCAGTTGCTAACCTCAGCGTCCACTCCGCTGGCTGACCATCTGATTGTAATGGGACAGCCTCAAGAAAATCAATTAATTACCACGCTCAACCGCCTGGCCGAGTTGCCGGTGGCCCTCCACGCGCGGCAGTTACCACTGAGCCTCGAGGGGCCGGCAAAGGTGGCTCCCGGCGGTCTCTTGACCTACACTTTTAGCGTCACCAATACCACCGAGCGCGCCGCCAATTTAACTTTGTTCAGCTACCTCCCCCCGGCCACCCGTTTAACCGCTTGTACGCCCCAATGTGTTGAGAATGAGGCCGACCAAACGATTGTCTGGCGCGATAACCGTCTGGCAGCCGGCGAGAGCCTTAACATTTCGCTCACTTTGCAGGCGACCAACATCCTAACCGGGGTGGTCGAGCAGACTGTGCTGGTGGTCGAGCGCGAACAAGGACCGCTCAATGCCGATACTTTGACCACTACGATGGCAACCGACTTATCCGAGGCCGGGCGGAAGACCTCGACGGTTGGGACAGACGGTTACTTCTTTGTCTACAATGACCGCGCTGTAGCCAAAAATGACGGCATTGTGCTGGAAATTCCCTCCCCGTGGAACGAAAATCGAACAGTGCTGATTATTACCGGCTTGAGTGACGAAGCCGTGGGCAAAGCCAGCCAGGCAATGAGTTCCGAAACCGGTTTTCCAGGCATGAATGGGCCGGTCGCCCTGGTGCAAAAGATTCTAGCTCCGGTTGAAAATACCGCTTTGGAGGCGGCTCAGAGCGAGCTAACCCTGGCCGACCTGGGCTACCAAGACCGGGTCATCCGGGGGCGATCACAACAGACGGTTAACTATGATTTTACTCTGCCCGACAACTGGCAACTGACCGACACGGCAGCCTTTGATCTTTACTTCAGTCACTCCCGGCTAATTGATGACAAAAATTCCAGCTTGACTGTGTCTCTCAATCGCCAGCCGGCCAGCAGCACGCTCCTGAACGATCAGACGGCGGATAATGGGCACCTGCGTATTGATCTGACGAAAACCAATATTCAGCCTGGCTCAAATCGGTTCGGCGTCCAGGTCAATCTGGTTCGGACCGACCGATGCCTTGCGCCCAATGCCGATCGGGACTGGCTGGTAATCTCGGCTAAATCTCGTATTTCCCTGGCCCATACCGAGACAGCCGGCTTAAATCTTGACCTGGATCATTTCCCCAATCCATTTCAGGCCGACCCAACTTTAAGTAATCTGCTGTTTGTTTTACCCGACGCGCCGGATGCGGCTGAATGGGGCCAGACTTTACAATTAGCCGCCAGCCTGGGGAACGCCGCGTCGGGAAAGATGCTCTCACCGGCGGCAACGTTAGGCCAAGCCCCCCCGGCCCAGGAGTGGGCCAAATATCATATCATTGCTTTCGGGCGGCCGTCACGAAATACCCTGCTTCAAGAGATTAATGCCGTCTTGCCCCAGCCTTTTCTGCCCGGCTCCGATGAGATTGAGCAGCGGCTCGACAACGTGATTTTTCGGTTACCCCCTGGGCTGACCCTGGGCTATCTACAACTGCTGCCCTCACCCTGGAACCCTGAACGCGCTTTGCTGGCGGTTACAGGCACCACCGACGAAGGGGTGGCTCAAGCCAACACTACCCTGGCCGCGCGGCCATGGACGCTGAGAGGTAACCTGGCCTTGATTAGAGGTGAAAACGTCAAAACCCTGGATACACGGGGATTAACCGGAACAAAGGCTGCCATGACCATGGCCACGGTGATGTCCCAAGCGGTCCCGGTAGTTACGGCCACCGTGACGGCTACCCCACCCCCTGCGGCAACCTCAACTCCTTCTGCCTCTACAGCGATGGCAGCGGGACCGGCCTTCCCCGGAGGCAGTAATGCACCGGGCTGGCTGTTTCCGCTGGTTGGTCTGAACGGTCTCCTGGTCATCGTTATCTTTGCCTTTGTCTTTTGGCAAGCCCGGCACAAGCGAGTGTAGTCTATGTCTAACTTGTCACCCCAGGTAGAGGTGGCCGGCCCTATTTCTCCACCATTGATCAAAGCCGATCAAAATATTACCACAGCTGCCAAAGGGGGAGGCCTTGTATTTATTGGCAGTATTTTTCAAAATGGGACGCGGTTTTTAATCGGTGTTTTATTGGCTCGATTATTGGGAGCTAATCAACTTGGATTATGTAACCTCACCTTGACCGCTGCCGAGTTTGCTACCGGTCTGGCTGTGTTAGGGCTAGATGTGGCTACCGTGCGCTATGTGGCTCTATACACCGGACGCCGAGATGAGAAAGGGATATGGGGAGTAATTCAGGTCGCTTTGGGTGGAGCTACGATTTTAAGTTTAGTGGCTGGAATTGGCTTGTATCTCTTGGCTAACCCGATCGCTGTGCAACTTTTTAACGAGCCGAGACTGGAACCCCTCCTATATTTTGCTGCGATACTTATCCCGTTGTTAGGATTAAACGATATTCTGGCTGCAGCGCTCCAGGGTTTCAAGAAAATGCAGTATATGGTCATTGCCCAAAATGTGGTTCAACCATTAGTCAGGCTTGCTTTAATTATCTTCATAGCTGTCCTGATCGGTTTAACTGCTAAAAGGGCAATAATAGTGTACATTCTGGCCAATACAGCCAGTAGTATTTTATTCCTCTACTTTTTGCACCGGCACTTTTCTCTAAAGCGACCTATCAGGACAGCTCGACGTAATCCGAGAGAGATGTTGAGTTTTTCACTGCCGGTTTACTTGTCAAATCTGATTGGGGCTTTTGGCGGTAATATTCAAACAGTATTGCTTGGGACTATGAGTACAATTGCTAATGTAGGTATTTTTGCCGTGGCTACTCAGGTAAATCTGTTGGGTAAACTATTTCATACTGCGGTTGTCACCTCCTCGATGCCGATTATCTCCGAGCTTTATGACCTGGGAGATCGTGAACGTTTGGGTCGCTTTTATCAGACTGTGACCAAATGGACACTCACTGTGAACTTGCCTCTATTCTTGGTGGTTATAATTTACCCAATGCCAATCCTGTCAATCTTTGGTGAGAGCTTTGTGGGGGGAACCACAGCGCTCGTCTTGTTAGCATGGGCTAACCTGATCAATGTGGCCACCGGGATCTGCGGGGCTATGTTAGATATGACTGGAAACACTAAACTGAAGTTGCTCAACTCTGTGGTGGCAGTTTCATTAACGTTGGCTCTAAATATCATACTCATTCCTCACTGGGGTTTAGTGGGCGCAGCAGCAGCAGCGCTGGTGGCAGCGGCCGTAGTTAACTTGCTACGCTTGACAGAGGTGTTTATTTTGTTTAAGTTGCTGCCGTACAATTTAAGCTTTGCCAAACCTATCTTTGCTGGTGTGGTAGCTTTATGGGTGAGTGGGGGATTACGTTCACTCCAGGCTTCGGAGATGCATATAATTTTTATCTTTGTGGATATTCTCATCATCTTGGCGGCCTATGGGGGTATGATCCTTTTGTTGGGCCTTTCGCCAGAAGATCGGCTGGTGCTAAACCGTATCGGGCAACGTCTAAAGGCTGTACGGCTCAAGCATGAGATCTGAAATGTATCAATTTATAGCTAATATAGAATCAGATAAAACGTTTTTCTTCTATCGGGGAGGAGTGGCTCTGTATGCCTTGTTATGGGCAATGGACATTGAGCCAGGTGATGAAGTAATATTGCAGGTATTTACTTGCCCCGCCGTGCCCTCACCTATTGTACGTTTGGGTGCTACACCGATTTATGTTGATATTGATCCCAAAACTTTTAATCTTGATCCTGGTAAAATCGAGGCCAAGATTACCCCTAGAACAAAAGCGATAATCGTTCAACATACCTTTGGCATTCCAGCCAAGATGACCGAAATTCTGGCGATTGCCCAGAAATATAACCTCTGCATTATCGAAGACTGTTGCCACGCCCTGGGTTCAAGGTACGACGGATGTGAAGTGGGGACTCTTGGCGACGCCGCCATTTATTCTTTTGGATGGTATAAACCAATTGTACTGGGAGTAGGCGGGGCGGCAATAGTCCATAATCCGGCGCTTCACCATAAGATGACAGAACTTTATCAAGAATTTGTGACCCCCTCGAAAAAACAGTTGATTGGATTATATGTCCAAAATTTTGCTTATGATTTGTTGCTGAGTCCTTCTCTCTTCTGGATGATGCGGGGTCTTTACCGTACCCTATCTAAGTATGGGGTAATCTCGGGTACATGGCGGCGCAAAAAAACGTCGAGCAATTGGAGTGGTAAAACCGAGACTGTGAGCGCCAAAAGGTTTCACGGCAGTAGAATCATTCCCTTTCAGGAGAAGCGATTATTTAGAAAACTCAGTCACTTTGATCGCCTGGTTGCTCATCAAAAAAGGATTGTCGCTGCGTACGAAAAACTGCTGGCGCAAACCGAATTTAACCCCCTGGAGTTGGATGGTAACGTAGAGCCAATTTATTATAAATATCCCATCTTAGCGGAGCGTAAACAGGAAATTTTTGAAAAAGCGCCTAAAGCACATGTAGAGTTATCTGATATGTTCGTCTCCCCGGTCTATCCTTCGTGGCGTAAGGCTAAGTGGAAAGCCCTAGGCTATTGCCAGGGCATGTGTCCAATTTCAGAAGAGATATCGGACAAGATTGTGGCCTTACCAGTACATGCCAGGGTTAAGGTCAAAAATATCAAAAAGACTATTACTTTCCTGGAATCTTTTTCAAGTGTGAGATAACCGATGAGCACAAAATATGTCTTTATCTTTGGCGTTAGCAGAAGTGGTACCAGCCTTATGCGGACTATTTTGAATAGCTCTGACCAGATTGCCATCTGCAATGAAAATCACTTTCTGGGACACTTAATCCCTTTTGAAGGAGCCAGGTATAAATTTCGACGATTTGGCGATTTAACGAATGATGACAATGTGCGGCGGCTGGTGGATTATATCTACTCTGGTGAGTATCGACGGAGTGTGCAAAGGTATCGAGCGTTTAGTTATCACTGGCGCTGGATCATGGAGTGGGTTGATCGAGAGGATTTTTTGCAAAGAATCCTGGCCTCGGATAGAAGTGAACGGGCTTTGTTTGTGGTGATGATGCAGGTTTTTGCGGATCACTTTGGCAAACCAATTATGGGCGAAAAGACCCCGGCTCACTTTCGCTATGTCTCCACTTTAATAGATTGGTTTCCCGATGGCAAATTTATCCATATGATCAGAGATCCGCGTGGTATTTTTATGTCAGAGCTAAGGACGCGGAAGGCAGAGCCGATTACGCCCCCCTTTGAACAACTGAAAAATTTTGATTCTCTCTTTACACTTTATGTAGTGTTACAGACTACAGTGACCTGGATTGAAAGTGTTACGCGTGGTTTCAAATACAAAAAACTCTACCCTGATAACTACTATCCCTTAAAGTTTGAAGACTTGGTTGCAGATCCGGAAAGACAGATAAGGGATGTGTGTGATTTCTTAGGGGTCGAATTTCAGGAAAAGATGTTGGAGCAGGTGGTGGTCAGCAAGGGATTTGAGTTGGGCAAGAGCGGATTTGATAAAAAGGCTGCTACCCGTTGGAAAGACCAGATCTCTCCCTGGATAGAGCGGTGGTTCTCCTTTTGGTTTGGCAAGTACCTGCGCCAATTAGGATATGTTGATTAAGCCGCTAACCCAATATTGATAGCCGAAATAAGGAAAGGGCATGATTTACGTTATTCTTGGTATGCATAAATCGGGAACGACCTTAGTTTCGCAGATTTTGCATCATTCTGGCATTAATATGGGTGAGCAGCTTGATGCCAAGATTTCCTATGATCAAGGTAATAAATACGAGCGCGAGGCGACGTTGGCCCTAAACATGGAAATCTTGGGTCTCACCACAATGACTCGCAGTACAATCACCAACTTGGATTTGTCCAAATTACGGCTAACTGACAATCAACGTATTCGCATGCGTAGAATTATCCAACACTGTAATGAAACCTGTGATAATTGGGGGTTCAAAGATCCACGCACGGCTCTGGTTTATCCATTCTGGGCTTCGGAGTTACCCGAACACAAACTTATTGCCATTTATCGCTCGCCGGGCGAAATCTGGCCACGCTTTCGCTACCGGCGCTGGTACCACACCTTTAAGAATCCGTACAGCGCCTGGCGGCTGATGATGGGTTGGCATCAGTATAACTCTAAAATTCTCAGTTGTCTCGAAAATACGCCGATGGATTTTTTAGTCTTGAATTATCGAGATTTTATGACCACTGATCTTGAATTCAATCGGCTACAGGAATTTATCGGCCTAAAAATAAAAGATCAACGTGACAAGAGTTTGTATCGCAGTCGAGCAGAGGCTCACCTGGTGTTGAAGATGGCAACCTGGTTGGTTTACCTAAAAATCGGCAGCAAACCCGAGGATATCATCAATCGGTTTGAAGCGTTACGAAAAAAACAGTTAGAGGCATTTTCAGGCATCTTGGTAACTTCTTTATGATTACCCTTAAATCCTTTGTTCCCAAAATGTTTTACACCAGGAGTTTGGCAGATATTTGGAACGACTTGCTACTCCCAGAAGGTTTGCCCCTCCTGGCCGGCTTGATCTTGGGGCCAATCTTAGCAGCACTCATTGTTCGTGACCAGTGGGTCTTCGTTTTGCCTCTCATCTTTCTCATACCGGCACTTATTCTTATCATACGGTATCCGTTTGCAGCGATTATGATCTGGTTGATTGTGTTGCCTTTTTTTCCTTTTGTTGGCGAATATAAGTACTTGTATTACGCTTTTCACCGCGTGCTCATCCCGTTTGTGTTTGGCCTGACCATCCTGGCGCGAGCTTTTAAGGTTAAAAATTATCAGCCTATGCATTTCAAATGGATTGATTGGTTTTTGATTGTCTATGGCGCTATGGTTATCGTTTGGATTTTATTCACTGGTTATAACCAAAAGGTCATAATGTTTCTTTATGACCGCAGCTTGGTACCATTTATGGCCTATTTTCTCATGCGATTACTGAGTCCGAATGAGCAAGCGTTGAAACGATTGGCTGGGGTGATGCTGTTCCTGGCCTTGGCTGAGATAGTGATTGGTCTGGTGGGCTGGTATGTGCCCCAAGCTCTGCCACAAATCTGGATAAGTCGCCTGGTTGGAGATCGGGTGGTAGGCACATTCTCGCAATCAGAAGTCTATGGTAGCATGTTGATGTATTGCCTGGTCTTTCTTTATCACTACGCTATGAATATCAAGAAGGGGATTGTGCGGACCTTCCTTATTCTGACCTTCGGTGTGGGGATGGTCTGCATTTTCTTTACCTTTACCAGGGTTTGTTGGGTAGCTGGTTTGTTCACCCTGGTTGGCTTATTGTTTTTATATCCTCGACCCACCTTCCTGCTCATTAGCATCTTTTTACCCATTATGGTCATTCTGGGAGCGACTGTCATGACCGACGAGATTGGCCATGCGCACGAACGCTTGAATAGCCAGGAATCGGCTCAAGGTCGGATGGTTATGGCTTACGCGGGTCAACAGATGTTTTTAGCCAAGCCGCTCTTGGGTTGGGGCTACAACCAGTATGACAATTACGATTGGCGCTTTATGCAACGGGTTAACGATACCACCCCAACCAAGTGGCAAGTCCAGAGAGGCACCTCTCATAATACCTTTTTGACGATTTTGGCCGAAACAGGTCTGGTCGGTTTTATCTTGTACTTCTTGCCCCTGGTTTGGTGGTTCGGTCTCTCCCTAAGAGTTCTGCCACGCTTACCCAGAACAGGTTTCTGGAGTTGGCGTTTGCTTGTGGTGGCCTGGCTGCCGATTATCTTTCAGTTAATCACTGGGCAAACGGTGGATTATCGCTTTTTCCTAATCCCATTAACCATGATGTGGCTGATTTTAGGGATTATCGCCAGTATTGTGCAGACTTATCTCAATCCAGACCAGCTGAACGTACCTGAACCGATCCGGTTGAAAACATCGCTACAGGCGCAAGGTTGACAAACCAGAGTCGTTATTATGGCTTTGTTTCAACAACCTGGCCGAACTAATTACTGGAAGGATCAGAAGATGACCGATCAAACTCGTCAACTAAGCGTTATGCAAATTGTTCTGGATCTGAAGCGGGCTGGAGCGCAAGAAGTTGTGCGAACCCTGGCCGAATATTTACAAAAGAACGGCTGCAGAGTTATCGTTTGTTCCTTTGCCGATGGTCCGGTACGGGCTGATATTGAGAGACTGGGTATTAAGGTTGAGATCCTCCGTCGGCCCCGTTACAGTATTATCTTTTTGCCCATATTTTTACTAGAGATGTTGCGTATCCGGCGCGAGCTGGCTCATTTGATCAGGATTAATCAAGTTGATGTAGCCCAAACGCACATCCTGGAGGTACTCGATTTTCTGGTCTTATCGCTGCGTTATGGCACACCTTTGCGGGTAGTCTTGTGGACCATGCAGAACAACGAATTATTACCACGGCACAAGCATTGGCTGATGAAGCCTAAGCGTTTTGTTTACAAGTGGCTGTATCGCCTGTTAAGCAGCCGGGTTGATGGATTTATTGCTGTCTCCGACCAGGTTCGTCAGTTGGCCATGAAACAGCTTGGCTTAGCAGAAGACAAAATTTTTACCATCTGCAATGGCGTGGATATGGCCCCTTTTGAGCACCCCATGGATGGCAAAATTCCTTTGTGCGAGCAGCTGAATCTTGCCGCTGATTCGCATCTTATTGCAGTGGTTGGACGTTTAACTGAGCAAAAGGGACATCGCTATTTGATCGAGGCAGCGCCAGCTATTTTGGCAACCTACCCCAAGACCCACTTTCTCTTCATTGGGCAGGGAGAGCTGCGCGACGAATTGCAAAACCAGATTCAACAGATGAATCTATCGAGTCATTTTCACTTTTTAGGTGTGCGGAGCGATGTGCCAAGCTTGCTGGCGGCGATTGATTTGTTTGTCCAACCCTCACTTTGGGAGGGATTATCAGTGGCTTTACTTGAAGCAATGGCTGCTGCTAAACCGATTGTCGCCACAGCCGTTTCAGGGACAACTCAAGCGATGGTTGATGGCCAAACCGGATTGGTTGTGCCCTTCGCCGATAGCCCGGCCCTGGCCAGGGCTATTATCCGATTATTGGCAGATCCAACCCAAGCTCAGGCAATGGGCCGGGCAGCCAAACAATATGTAGCGCTAAACTTTAGTGCCCAGAAACAGGCCGAAGATCATCTGACCTTATATCGTCGCCTGTCAAGCAACTCATTTTGATAAGCGTTTCGAGATAATCTACCGTGCATGACAATAAAAATAATTCAATGACATCAATAAGAAAACTAAGACTGGCCTATATCATCGGTACCCATCCTACGTTGAGCACTACCTTCATTGATCGGGAAATAAAGACTTTACACGAGATGGGGGTGAGTATTCAAATTCTTTCCATTCGCCGGCCGGGACCTCATGCCGCTCTAACTGAAAAATATAGCCAGATGAAAGAGAGTATTATCTATCTGCTACCGGTAGATTGGATCAAATTTACGGCAGCCCACCTTTATTTCATTTTGTTCCGACCCATTGCCTATTTCACGCTCCTCCTATTTCTCTTCACACGACCCCATCGCAGCTTAAAGCTGCGCTTAAAAACATTATTGCATTTTGCCGAAGGTGTTTATGCGGCCTATCTTCTGCAGAATTTGGATTGGGACCACATTCATGCTCATTTCCTTGATCGGGCGGCTACAGTAGCACTTTGTGTCAGCCGCCTGTTGCGGGTGTCCTATAGCCTGGCCGCTCATGCGGTAGATATTTATGTCCAACCGGTCCTCATTCCCGAAAAAATCGGCGAGGCTAAATTTACAGTAACCGATTCCGAATTTAACCGAGTTTATCTCTTGAAACATTATCCTGAACTGAATCCGGATAAAATTTTCGCCCACCATCCCTGGATTGATCTCTCCCAATTCCGCTTAACGGGGACGCGAACTGATCATCCTCGGCTCCGGATTATGTCTGTAGGACGATTGGTAGAGAAAAAGGGACACCATTATCTGATTGAAGCTTGTCACCTGCTACAAAAAGAAGGCGTGGATTTTGAATGTCGAATTCTGGGTGATGGTCCGCTTAAATCAGAATTGGAAGAAATGATAACTCGTTACAACTTGACCCAACAGGTTTATTTACTGGGCGGGCAACCCCAGGAGGAGGTCCTGGCTCAACTAAGTCAATCTGATGTGTTTGTACTGGCTTGTGTGGTTGCCAAAAACGGCGATCGGGATGGTATGCCTGTCTCGCTGGCAGAAGCGATGGCCATGGAAATACCTGTTATCTCAACCGATCTGGTGGGTATCGGCGAGATGATCAGGCCAGAGGCGGGTTATTTGGTTCCCCCTGAAGATCCGGCTGCTCTGGCCGAGGCTATCAAAGCGATGAATCTGATTGGTCCCTCTAAACGAATTGAAATGGGTAAATACGGCCGAACCATCATTGCCCAAGATTTTGAGTTGTTTAAAGGCATTCACCGCCTGGCCGATCTCTTCCTGGAAGCAATAGCTGAGAAAGACGTAAAAACATCGCCGGTTGTTCAAGCTAAACCGATGAGTTAAAACATCACCTTTGTTTTGGCTACACCACTCAATAATCCGGGCAACAAACCGAACCTGGGATGATGACCCGACGTATCATTATCGAGGAAAATGACTGGAACAAAGCCATTTCTCAATTCAAAACTCAAATCCGCCTTCCTGGTTTGGGGGCCACCCAGCCACGGCCCTCGTAGCCGGATTCTGGCTAAGGAACTTGGCCTTAAGGCGCTGCATTATGTTCACGCGACTACCCGGCGCGGGGCATGGGCTGCTCCATACAAATACAGTTACCAGGCTTGGGCGACCCTGCGATTACTCTTTGGTGAACGCCCCGATCTGATTTTTGTCCAAAGCCCGCCCAGTTTTGCTGTATTCTTTGTTTATCTTTACTGTGCGCTAACCGGGAGTAAATATCTGGTGGATGCCCATAGTTCAGCCTTACAGCTCCGGATTTGGACACGACCATACTGGCTGCATCAGTTCTTGGCCCGCCGGGCTATCACTACCATTGTCACCAACGAGCATTTTCAGCAGCAGATTCAAAGTTGGGGAGCAAGTGCTTTTATCTTGCGTGATATTCCGACCAATTTCGAGCAAAATGGGAGTTATCCCCTTGAGCACACTTTCAATGTTGTGGTGGTTAATACCTTTTCTGAGGACGAACCTTTGGCCGAAACGCTGGAAGCAGCAAAGCACTTGCCTGAAGTTGAGTTCTACATAACCGGCAAAAAAAGGATGGCCTCACCCGATACCCTGGCTCTTGCCCCCGCCAATGTTCACTTTACCGATTTCTTACCCGACGCGGATTATTACACGTTACTGAGTAATGCCCAGACGGTTATGTGTTTAACCACCCGTGATCATACTATGCAACGCGGCGCTTGCGAAGCTTTGTCGCTGGGTAAACCGATTATCACGTCGGATTGGCCGCTGCTACGCACTTATTTTCATCAAGGTACAGTTCATGTGCAAAACACCTGCGAGGCAATCCAGAATGGGATAATGGAAATGAAGAGGCACTATGAATCCTACCAGGTGGGTATTCAAGCACTTCGGCGTCAGCAACAGTCAGAGTGGCAAGAAAAGGTTACACTTCTGACAAATTTAATTGAACAATCCATTACCAAAGGATAGGGAACGGATAAAACTATCCGTCCCCTCATATTAAAGTCATATTTATTTATGGTAATGTTCAACCAAAAAGCCCAAATTCCCCTCAGTTCAGAGAATTTGGGCTTTGCTGTCGCTGCATATATATAGAGAAAGGTATTTAACTTTACCCAACATAATATTGATAGTTACATTGGTTACATTTGGTGATGAGTGACAAGCTCTCATGCGATTAAACTATTTGCTCGTGCTAGGCAGCCTATTAATAATTTTGGGGACGATCTCTCAATCCTCGTCTGATTATGTCCCCAAATTGCCCGGATTACGCGCCGCCTGGGTGCAATCAAGATCAATTAAAACACCTGAAAAAGCAGATGAGATGCTGGCTCGGGTGGAAGCTGGAAAATTCACAGCCATCTTTGTCGAATCTTTTGTATTTGGCCGAGCTAATTATAACAGCACCTTGTTAGAGAAATCTACTGACCTTGCCCCTAATTTTGACCCATTGGCTTATGTTGTTGAACAGGCGCACCGGCGTGATATTCAGGTTCACGCCTGGCTGATTGCCGGGCCGGTTGGTGGGCTGGAAGGACCGATTCTATCCCGCCATCCTGATTGGGCCATGCGCAGTGTGGATGGTGAAAGGGCTAATTGGCTCAACTATAATCGGCCTGATGTCAGGCAGTTTATCAGCGATGTGGCTTTGGAAATTGCCGGCAACTACCAAGTGGACGGCATTCACTTTGATTATACTCGTTATCCCAGTTTCGGCTGGAAATGGGGTTTCGATCCTTATAGCCGCCAACTCTTTGCCCAAGAGACCGGCCTCGATCTTGAAAGTTTGCGTTATGCTGATCTGCCCGCCTACGGTGTCTTTGGCGGCAATCCTCTTATGGAGGTAAACACCGCCCAGGTTCTGGCCGAATTTGATAATGGCCGACCGGCGGTCCTGCTCAACAAATATGGCGATGGCCAGGTAATCCTGTTTAACTGGGAAGCGGATGAACGGCAGATAGCTGCCGGCAGCGAAATATTGCGCCGCAGCATCAATTATCTACGGAGCGACGACGGTCGAGTTTATATTTTACGTTCACAAACAAATGCTCAGAAATATGGTTGGAGTGATTTCAAACGAAGCTTTATTTGGTTAAGCGATATTGATCACTCACCAGTTGAAGTATCTGAGGAAGATATGTCCGCACTTGACCCAGGATCAGTTCTGGTGATGCCCAGCGTCTACTTGATCAACCCGCAAGTTGCTGCTGACTTGGCGAAGCTGGTTTATCAAGGTCTTGGACTGATTTTTATTGATGGCCCTACGCCATCAATTGGCGATGAAAATGTTCAGGCGATTACCGGGATGACAGGTCGAGGCAGGAGTTTTCGAGAAACGGGCCTCCTGTTAGCGACTCAACCCAATGATCTGATCCCCGACGATAATCGTCGCTCAACCCGTTTAGAGGATTACCGGCTGGCTAATGCCCAATGGACAGCCTTTCGAGAACAGGGCATCAATCAATTATTAGAAGGCGTATACCATCGCCTCAGGCAAGAATCTCCGCACGTCTTGATGACAATTACAGTTGCGGCGAATCAAGAGACCCTGGTGCAGAACCATTTTCTGGATTGGCAGGCCTGGTTGGCCGGGCAGTATGTAGATTTAATTATTCCTCGCGCTTACGTAAGTGAAGTTGAGCCTCTTGCTCCGGTTATTGCTTCCTGGCAGCCCACGCTCGACCGGTCGAGTCGGCTGATGCTGGGGGTAAGCGTCTACGATCACCGCCGCAGTCAAGCAAGCAAGCCCCCGGCTCGCTTGCTGGCCGAAATTAAGGAAGTTTACGCCAGTAACTCAAATGGCGTGATCCTGTTTGATCTGGAAGGGATCAGTGATGATGGATTAGTAGGGTTGGCTAATGGCCCTTTTTCCACCCCAGTTCCCCTTGACGGTCAATAGGGGAGCTTTTACATTCGGGAGAATCAGGCAATGAATTTTAAGGAGCTCCGCCGGTGGTTTTTGTTTATAATCATCCTGGTTGTCGCAGTTCGGGCAATTTTCTTTTTTGTGGTTGTACCGTATAACCCTGTAGCCCAAAGTAGAGATATTTATTTGGAAATAGCCCGCAATGTGGTAGCTGGCCAGGGTTTTTCTGGGGGCGAAAAAGTGCAGCCGACCGCTACTCGAGGACCGATCCCGGTCTATTTTTTCGCCTTAGTTTTGTGGCTTTTTGGCGACCATACTCTCTCAATTGCTTTGGCCAATTGGATTGTTGAGGCAGTTACCTGTCTCCTTTTGTATCCGATCGCCTTTGACCTTTTCCACAGTAAACCGATAGCCGTAATCACTTCCCTTTTGTTTGCTTTTTACGGTCCCGGAATGAATTACTCCTGGCAAGCCCTGAGTGAACCACTATTTACGATGCTATTAGCCGCATTTGTGCTGGGTTTTTTGCAGGCCTTGCGTTCACCCTCAACCTTGAGGTTTGTCATTGCCGGGATTTTACTGGGGCTTGCCTCTCTAACGCGCCCCATCATCCAGTATTATTTGCTTATCGCTATAGCCGTGCTGGTTTGGATATTGTATACCCACCGTTGGACAATGATTAAGTGGGCGATTGCCTTAACCGCTTCTTTCATCATTATGATGACTCCCTGGACAATACGCAATTACTTGCTTTTTGGAGAATTTATTCCAGTTAGCTCACTTTTTGGGTTCCCATTTTACCAGAGCAATCACGCCCTGGGTGAACCCGATTTTCTACGACCGCGCAGCTCCGCGGAAGCCAGAGAGTCCTTAAATCGTTTACTTCAATTGCGTTTTGGTCCTGCCTATGAGGAATTGACTCAACCTCAATACGATCGTGCGGCTAAGGAGGAAGCAATTAAGATTATTAGGCAATCCCCAGGTCGTTATCTCGTTCTTTCAACCGTGCGATTTTTTAGACTATGGTATTTCGTCTACGGTGCATCTGTCCATGGGACATCCTCGCCGATAGTGAGTTATCTCGTTCTAATCCAACATGGGTTACTGTTCCTCTTGGCTGCTATCGCCTGGTTTTATTATCGAGATAAATGGTGGCAGCGAAGCGTGCCCTTATTCACCTTACTGCTTTATTACGTTGCCGGATACACCGTCATCCATGTTGATGTTCGTTTCATCGTTCCGGTAATGCCTTACGTAATGTTATTTGTTGCCGTCACCATTGCCAGTTTCCTACTACACCTTGGACCTATTTGGCCTGATAAATTGGCAAGTGGACGTTTGAAGGTATAGTCAAACGGATGAACAACATGACCAATCCCATTGCTATAGCTGCCAAAGGCAAAGGTTATTCAGCCTTAATAAAACGCGCCCGCGCCATCAGCGACCGCTACGGCTTTACTGCTGCTAAGATGGACCGCGCCTTACGTTTATTCGTCAATACCCTACAAAAGTATGAATGCGGCGCGACATTTCCTATCACAGCCGCAGCTCTGGCTCGTAATGGAGTAATGATTGAGAAATATCAAGCCCAAAACATTGAGTTTGCGATACACGGCCTGTTTCATATAGATTATTCGCAACTTGCTTTATCCCAACAGAATGTGCACCTCCAGCAGGCCCGACAGATCTTTCAAGCGAAAAAAATTAACCTGTCCGGTTTTCGCTGTCCTTATCTGCGTTGGAATGAGGAGACCCTTACGGCTGTAGCTGACAATAACTTGAGTTATGATAGCAGCCAGGCGTTGTATTGGGATGTGGTTGATGGTTACGCTACGGCTGATTACCAGCGGGTACTGGAGTTTTACGGGTCTAAACCCGCCCGTGACTATCCCGCCTTACCAAAGATAATGGGTAAAATTGTGCAGATTCCCTACTGTGTCCCTGATGATGAAGCCCTCATTGACCGGCTAAAGTTAGTTGATACGGGGCCAATGACTAACATTTGGTTAGCCATTTTGGAAGAGACCTATCAATTAGGAGAATTATTTACGTTAGGTCTACACCCGGAACGAATTAGCCTGTTGCACGAGCCGCTGGCCCGTACTCTGGCTAAGGCGCGTGCTCTGTCGCCGGGAGTCTGGCTGGCTCGCCTTGACGAGATCACGTGGTGGTGGCGGGCCAGGAGTGAGGCTACCTTTGAACTGACCGCTTACGAACCCAACAATTATGAACTCTCTATCACCGGTCCTGCCGGCCTGACAGTTTTAGTCCGTAATGTGATAACTGAGCCTAATCCTGGCCCGTGGTCGGGTAATTTTAAGCGCCTTACAGGGAACACATTCCATTTTCAGGCCAGCCAGAAGCCGTGTATTGGCCTTTCACCAGAGAGTGACCCGGCTTTGAATGGCTTCCTTAAGCAGCAGGGCTATTGGCTAGAAACTGCTACGGACCCTCAAGCTTATTCAATCTATCTGAACTACCCCACCTTTTCCGCGAGTGAGGAACGATCGGTCTTGAAACAGATAGAGACCAGCGCCGCCCCCCTCATTCGTTTAGGGCGTTGGCCTAATGGCGCATGTGGCGCCCTTTGCGTCACCGGCGACATTGATGCGCTGACTTTATGGGATTATGGTCTGCGTTTTATCGGCAATTAAATCGCCTGGCGGCCCGCATGAGACTATGAGACTCTAACTTCTTTCTAATTGTTTTCTTGTGTGTTTAACATGCTCTATCGTTAAACTTGAGGTTACGGAAGGCAATGAGGTTGTTGGAAAAAAATGCGTGTGGTTCAAGAACTGAATGAAGCCTTGTGGCGAGACTTTGTAGACCGGCAGCCGCAGGGGAATATTTTTCACACCCCGGAAATGTTTCGGGTATTCAATCAGACAAAAGGTCACAAGTCAACCTTGTGGGCCGTGGTTGATGGTGATAACTGCCCGTTGGCTCTGCTGCTGCCGGTGCAAGTGACGCTGCTGGATGGCCTGTTGCGTCAATTGACCACGCGGGCGATTGCTTACGGCAGTATTTTGAGCGCCTCCGGCCCGGAAGGCCAGACGGCTCTGGCCCTGTTATTACAAACCTACAAAGGTGAAGCCAAAGGCAGCGCCCTGTTTACCGAATTACGCAATCTGTCGGATTTGAGCCAGGTGCAATCCCTCCTCAATAACTTGGGCTTTGCCTATGAAGGCCACCTCAATTACCTGATCAACCTCAACCGCTCCCCCGAAGAGGTGTTACAAAGTATCGGTCAGCGCACCCGCAAAAAGATTCGCAAAGGCTTGCGCGATGGCTTTGTCCAAATAAGCGAGGCCACCACCCTCGCCGAGTTAGAACATTGGTACGATATTTTGCAAAAAACCTACCGTAACGCCCAGGTACCGCTGGCTGACCGCTCCCTGTTTGTGGCCGCTTTCAATGAGTTATACTCTAAAGGTATGGCCAAATTCTTATTGGCCCAGGTAAATGGCGCGACCGTTGCTTGTTCTATTGAGCTGCCTTATAAAAACGTGATTTACGGCTGGTATGGCGGCTCAGACCGAGAGTACAGCGATTATCTACCCAACGAAATGCTGATCTGGCACATTTTGGAATGGGGTGCCCACAACGGCTATCACGTTTATGATTTTGGCGGTGCGGGCAAACCGGATGAGGAATATGGCGTGCGCGACTTCAAGGCTAAGTTTGGCGGTGAATTGGTCAATTTTGGGCGTAATGTTTATGTGCATAATCCGACCCTGCTAAAGTTGAGTAAGCAGGGTTATGAAGTTTACCGCCATTTTTTATAAGATAAAGAGGAGTTATTGAATCTTATGGTCACCCCCCAGGGTCAAGCGAAGCCCAAAAGACACTGCATGGTCGTTCATGCTTACTACCCCCTGGGCGAAACCCGGGTTGAGCGGCAAGCCCTGGCCTTAATCAAACACGGCTATGAGGTAGATGTGATCTGCTTGTGGGCCAGAAAAGGTCCGGAAGTTGAAACCAAGGATGGGGTCAATATTTATCGTCTACCGGTTAAGCGCAACAAAAAGGGCGAGGCTAAATCTCAGTTCTTTGAATACCTAACCTTCTTTGTTTTGGCTTCGCTCAAAGTGGCCCGCCTGCACTGGCAGCGACGTTACGGAGTGGTGCAGGTACATAACCTACCCGACTTTTTAGTGTTTGCCGGCCTGCTGCCCAAACTGATGGGGGCCAAGCTGATCTTGGATATTCATGACCTGATGCCCGAATTTTACGCAGCTCGCTTTAACAACCCCAACTGGTCAAGCTGGCCTATGCGGTTGATCCACTGGCAAGAATGGCTTTCCTGCCGTTTTGCCGACCGGGTGATTACTGTTACCAAATCTTGGCGGGAGAGTTTGATCCAGCGCGGCGTGCCGGCGGAAAAAGTCCACGTAGTCATGAATGTGGCCGATGACCAGATTTTTCAGCGCTTACCCGAGACGGCTCCGGCCCATCCCAACGGTGGTATGCGGCTGATCTATCACGGCAATCTGACCCAACGCTATGGCATTGATTTGCTCATTCGGGCCGTTGATCTGGCCCGACGGCAAGCCCCTGATTTGAGCTTGATGATTCACGGCGGCGGCGATTATCGGGAAGAACTGGTAAAACTGGCCGATGAGTTAAAGTTGCACGACTACATCCAATTTACCACCACCTTTGTGCCCAGCGCGGAGCTGCCGAATTTGATCCGCCAGGCCCATGTAGGGGTGGTGCCCTATCGCCGCGATGTTTTCACCGATGGTATTTTGCCCACCAAGCTCATGGAGTATACGGCTTTGGGCTTACCTACTATAGTAGCCCGAACTCCGGCGGTTGAGGCGTATTTCGATGACAGCATGGTCGAATATTTTTCTGCTGAAAATGTGGAGGATTTGGCCGCCAGTATCCTGAAACTTTATCACCAGCCCGCCCGGCGGGCCGAATTGGCTCAAAAGGCCGATGCCTTCAATCAACGCTATAATTGGGCCAAACTCAGTGTTGAGTATGTTGACCTCATCAACTCGTTACAGGGCTAGGGTGAGCGGCACAGGATGATGCACACGGTCTCACGATTAGGTCATAAGCTCTGGTTTGAAGCGCAGGTAGGCGCACCCTCGTTGATTCAAAAAACAATGATCAACCCGGTGGTTGCCAGTAAGGAATTGGTTCGTCTGGCTTTAAACCCGTTCTTCAGCCTCTCGCAATTGCAGGGTCAAAACCAAGCCGGAACGTTTACCACTACTTACTGTACCACCAAAGAGCTGCGCTCCTCCAGCCAATTCAAGGGCTATCTTTTCTCTGAAAGCTCGACTGCCACAAAATTAGACCGGCGGCCTATCTGGCAACTGCAGCAACTGGCGACCATAACCGACAGCGACATGATCATGGTCGAAGCGGGTAAACAGATCATCCGTAAACTACCTCGCCACAAAGCTCTGGTCATCCCGCTGCGGCTTTATCTGCTGCTGGATGTGCGCGGTTCCTGGGCTGAAGTCAAACAACGCTTCCATAAAACGGTCTACCGCAACGAACTACGTCTAATTCAAAAAAATGGCTATACCTACCAAATTAGCCACAACCTGGCCGATTTTGACGATTTCTATCATCACATGTATGTACCAACTATGGCCGACCGGCATGGCAATTTGAACACACCCTTAACCCGAGCCGACCTGCTGACCTACCTGCGCTACGGCTTTTTGTTCCTTATCAGGGCTAAAGATAACCAACCTGTAGCAGGAGGCTTGTGCCATACCCAAGAAAAGGTGTTGACTTTGATTGCCTCGGGGGTGTTGAACGCCGATGAACGTTTAAGAAAAGAAGGTGCGCTGGGGGCGTTGCGGGCTATGCTGCTCGAACATGCCGCCGGATCCAATTTTGAAACGTGTAGTTTTGGGGAATGTGCGCCCTTCCTGGACGACGGCATCTTTCAATACAAACGCAAGTGGGGCGCGCAGATCGCCATTAGAAATCGGCGGGTCTGGCTGAAAATCAACCATCTCACTCCGGCGGTGGCCCAGTTCTTACAAGATAATCCAATGGTGATTATTGACGAAAAAGAACAGTTACACGGCCTGATCGTGGTTGATGACCCGGCCTTGGCCAGGGCCGAGCAAAAGGCAGAATGGGGAAAAAAATACGCTACCCCTGGTTTAAACTCGTTATTAATAGGTCGGGTAGCAGATTTTGCGGCCTAATCGCAGGTCCAAAAAGGGGATTGTAGTGGAAAAGTTAATTGAATGGCGGCACATGCTCTGGCTTAAAGCGCAGTTGGCCCTGCCTCCGCCGTTACAACCCCTGTTGCATGAGAGCAAGGAAATTATCCTAACCTTGAGTGAGCCGTATCTGACGGTTTACCAATGGCAAGGCCAGAGTCGTGGCGGTCCCCTCCGGGTCAATTACGCCGGGTTTGAGTATGCTCGTCCCTACCTCAAAAGCCTGCTGTTTGTGGCGGAACCCCAAGAAACGGAGCTGGAGCGGGTACCGCTATGGCAGCCGAGCCGGTTCAACCGCCTGGCCGACAGCGACTTGAGTTATGTGGTAGCCGGTAAACGGCTGGTTGGTCAACTACCGCGCCAGAATAGCCTAGTACTACCCTTTTGGACACGGACCGTGCTCGATATTCGGGGCGAGTGGGCCGAAGTTGAGCAACGTTTCCGCGAAGACGCCCGGCGGAATGAGGTGCGCAAGGCCAAAAAGTTTGGCTATGGCTATGATATCAGCTATGACCGGGGCGACTTTGAGAATTTCTATCACACCATGTACCTGCCTATGATGCAGCGCCGCCATGCGGTGGTCGATCTGTTGCTAACCTTTGAGGAAGCATACGAATATTTTCGGCGCGGGTTGTTGTTGCGGGTCAAGCGCGATGGACGCTACGTCGCCGGGGGCGTCTGTTATCCCGAACAAAAAGTGCTCTATTTTATTATGATCGGCGTCCTGGAAGGCGATGAACAACTGATGCGTGAGGGGGCTGTCGCCGCCATCAACTACTCTCGCATCCAGTGGGCCCATCAACAGGGCTATGAAGCCGTTGATTTTTGGGGCAGCCGGCCCTATATGACCGGCTTGTTTTTGTATAAGCGTAAATGGGGGGTGACGGTTAGCGTTCCACCCAACCGCTATGAACGCATTTGGCTGCAGGTTCGACGGGATACGCCAGCGGTGCGTCAATTTTTTAAAGATAATCCATGTCTGGTATTGGATCAACGGCAAGATTTGTGGGGTTTAATCATTAACGACACCCCTGACCAGTTGACACCTGAGGTTGAAGCCGGTTGGCGCAAGCAATATGCAACCCCTGGCTTAAAAGGATTGCTCATTCGTTCTGTCCCCGACTTGCTGAAAAATCGCCTCTATTAAGGAGAGTCTTGTGCAAGTAGTCCAATTAATGGCTGACCGGCGTGACGAATGGAATCATTTTGTGGCCCAGGATAAATTTTTTGCCCATCTCCAATCCTGGGAATGGGGCGAATTTAAGGCCTTGTTAGGCTGGCAGGCAGTGCGATTGGGGGTGGAGCAACAAGGCCGGCTGGTGGCCGGGGCACAATTGCTTATCAAAGCTATGCCGTTGGGCCTGGCCAGCTTTGTGTATGTACCGCGTGGACCCCTGGTTGACTGGTCAAACCAACCTGTGACTACGTGTCTGTTGGAGGCCATCCACCAGGTGGCCCGGCAGCAGCGGGCTATTTTTCTGCGCCTGGAGCCGCCCCTGGAAGACAGCCCGGCGACTCACGCCTGGTTGCAGCATTATGGCTTCCAACCCCACCCCCATACCAACCAGCCCCGTTGCACCTTGATCGTTGATTTGACCCCCGGCCCGGAAGAGTTGTTCAATCGTTTATCGAAAAGCACCCGCAAAAAGGTACGCGCCGCCCAAAACAAGGGTGTGCAAATCCGCACCGGTCACGAAAACGACCTGGACACCTTTCTGCGGATTATGGAGTCTACCGGCAAACGGGCCGATTTTCCTATCCGTTCCCGTGATTATTACACCCATGAATTTCAACTGTTCCTGCAGGCTGGCCGTGCCCGGTTAGCCCTGGCCACCTACCAGGGAGTAGATGTGGCGGTGGATATGACCTTTACTTTCGGGCGGCAGGCGGCCTCGTTTCATGGCGGCTTTGTGAGCGAATTTCCCCATTTAAAAATCAATCATGCCCTGGTTTGGGACACGATTTGTTGGGCCCGCCAACAAGGCTGCCACAGTTTTGACCTGTGGGGTATCCCCAGCGAGATTGGCGAACTGGCGGCAACCGGGCAACCCCTACCCGAAAATCGTTATGACGGTTTGTGGGGCGTCTATCACTTCAAGCGCGCTTTTAGCCAGCAGATTGTCTACTACATTGGCGCCTATGATTATGTATATAACCCCCTGTTCTATCGGGCCACCACCCTTGCCGCCGCCCGATTTGGATCGCTGGATCAAGTGGCCAAATTGACCGATCGTCTTTTTTAGGAGGAATGGCAGGCTGTGACCATTCTCTATGTGATTGAACAGCACGACCAGTTGTTACATTTGTGGCGCGAGCAACAGGCCGTCGAGTTACAGGTTGTTCATCTGGATTTTCATTGTGACTTGCGCGGCCTGCTCATCAATCGCCGTACCCAACAAGCCTATCAAATCAACGATCAGCCCCCTGAATTAGACGAAGGTAACTTTTTAACCCACGCTATTATGGAAGGCCGGGTGCAACGCTTGCGTTGGGTTCATCACCTACCGGGAGGGCGTCAGTATGATGTCGGCACGGTAAAATATGAAACGGATTTGACCGGACGCTGGTTGGGCCAGCTTTTGACTCTCAAAGGCCGTCCAGCGATGCCGATTCATTACGAAGTGATAGAATTTCCAGCCTGGCCTGGTCTGGCCGAGGGAGAATTTTTGGATATTGATTGGGATTTTTTTGCCAGCCTGGAGTATCCGCCCGACAAAATTCAGCCACAGGTAGAATCATTCCTGGGGCTGGAATGGGCGGTAACACCCGAACAGATTTCTGTCTGCTATTCACCCGACTTTTCCCACCCCTCCCGGCCCGAGTTTGAAGCCTTCACCCGGCGCCTGGCCCAAAAATTTGGGGCAACGCTGGTGCGCCGACCACTGCCTTCTCCGTCGGTAGAAACGCCGGTCGGCTATAAAAAATATATCCCGCGCTCGTTCTACCTTTGGCTGCGGCGCAGCTATTACCAAACCAATCTCTGGTTGCGCCAAAGAGGAATTTATTAGTGCGCTTATTAAAGATGTTATTTTATCAACTGGTTGACACTTTCCAGACCTTCCGGGCCAAAGGTTGGCGCGCCGGATTGACCCGGCTGGTTAAAACCGCCCGGCGGGTATTTTATAGCCGGGATGAGTTTATTGTTCTGGCCAAAGCCCTTTTCCCAGCCGACCCGCCCCCCGACCCATTGCCGGGACTGGTAGTGCGCCGCTTGATCACCCAAGCGGAGGTGGCCTCCCTGGAACCTTTGGCCGGAGCTACCGATATGGTCCGATTTCAGCGCATGTTCAAGTTGGGTGCGGTTGTATTTGGCGCCTTTCTGAAGGGCCAGGTAATCGGGTGGGGCTGGTTGACCGACAAAATTGACCCACAAACCAATCGGGTTCAGGCGCCCTTGCGCCCAGGCGACGCCTGTCTTTACGATCTCTTTGTGGCTCCGGCTTTTCGAAAGCAAGGCATTGCCCAAAGATTGGTTGCCAGCCGGCTGCAATTTCTGAGCGCTCACGGTTACACGCGTTCGATTATCACCTGTTCAAAAGATAATTCGGCGGCCTTGAAAGTGGCGCAACGGGCCGGTTATCTCAAAATTGGTGAGAGTTGCCATACCCGCTTTCTCTTTTGGGATCGTTATGAGTACAAACCCTCCGAATTAGAGGAGACGGACCCAGCCTGCGGCACGGCAACGATGAATGAAAATGGGGGTGAGGTAGCGGCCCTCTCCCCCAACCCCTCTCCCAATCCTTCGGCTTCGCTCAGGACAGGTTTGGGAGAGGGGAGTCGCTCAGCGACGGGGTGAGGGCTATTTTCAAGGGAGCTTTATGGTATATAGCAATTTCTATCGACTAATGCGACTTGCCGTTAACTATCGTCGTGAACGTCGCATTATGGAGTACCTTCGAGAGTTTGAACGTAATCAATGGTTGAGTGCAGAAGAACTGCGCCAGGTGTCCTGGCAAAAACTTAAGCAGCTACTTGAACATGCCTACGTCAATGTACCTTTTTATCAACAACGCTTCCAGGAAGTTGACCTGACACCGGCTGACATTCAGACAGAGGCGGATTTCCTCCGCCTCCCACTTCTGACTAAAGAGGATATTAATAAACATACCGATTTACTTCTGGCTAGAAATTATCATAAAAGCTGGTTAAAACGTGACGTGACCAGTGGTTCAACCGGAGTACCCCTTGTCTTGTTTCGTGAGCGTGACCACGATTTAGTCGATGTAGCTGCCTTCACCCGTTATAGACACTGGTTCGGGTGTGAACCAGGCGACAAAATTGCCTGGATTTGGGGCAGGCGCGGTGATATTTCGGGGTTAACCCTGGCGCAACGATTAAAACGTGAACGCTGGTTGGATGGTTATCGTCCAACTCCCGAAAAACTGGAACAATATGCTGAAATGTTACTCAAGTGGAAACCGGCGATAATCGCTGGCTATGGTAATGTTATCTATATCTTCGCTGAGTATTTGCGTAGCCAACATATTACCGGTATTCAACCAAAAGTCGTAGAAACAACAGGAATGACCATCTGGCCTCATGAACGTGAAACAATTGCCCAGGTATTCCAGTGTCCTGTATCAGACCGGTATGGCAGCCACGAAGCCGGCGCCATAATCGCCGGTGAATGTTCAGAACACAGTAAACACATCTTCAACGATTTTTGTTACGTGGAAATTCTAGCTGATGAACAGCCAGCCAGGCCAGGGCAGATGGGCGAGGTCATTATCACCCCTCTTTACACCTTCGGTATGCCGCTTATTCGCTATCGGATGGCCGACATTGCGATCCTTGCCGGCAAGCCCTGTCCATGTGGGCGCGGCTTGCCGGTATTAGGCGAGCTGGTTGGTCGCACAACCAGTATTTTCACCTTACCCAGTGGTAAATTATTGTATGGAGGCATTTTTCGGCATATCGTCTTAAAAGACACCCTGGCTATTCGCCAATTTCGGGTACATCAATCTGACAGAAATCAGATTGAGGTTTTCTTGCAGCCAGGGAAAGGCTTTGACGAAACAATTGTGAAGCAGGTCAAACAGCGATGTTTGGCTGTTTTGGAAGGTGAGCCGGTCAACCTGACCATCACCGTGACCGACGAGATATCTACCACCGCCGCCGGTAAATTCCTGGTAACTACCTCGGATGTACCCGTTTCGTTTAATTGAAGGGATCTCAAACAGAATTCAAACTTTTTCGTGGCATAATTAGTATGCGTTTCAATGATAATTGAAGGAGCAGGAGGGTAGAATGACTAAATGTTTCACCAAGATAGCATTTTTAGGCCGATTGTTCATGGTGGTAGCCGTAGTTGTGGGCACGCTGCCTCTGCCCGAACCTCTGAATATGCCGGTAGCCCAGGCGCAAGGTCCAATCCTGCCACCGGACTCTGATTTGGATGGGCTGCCCGATACGGTCGAACTTCAAGGCTGGGTGAATGAAAGAGTCAATGACGAAGGGGGGGGCGTTCCCTACTTTACCGATCCTTACGATGCCGACAGTGATGATGACGGCCTGACCGATGGCGAAGAAATGTTGTATAACACCAATCCCCTGGATGCTAAGAGTCCCGGCCTTTATACAATTTATGAAGATCGCTTTGAGACAGGCGAGTACATTTTTGCCTGGACGCCGGTAGCTCGTTCCCGCCTCTATCGTCCCCACGGCCATCGGATGATTGGCCTCAACACCCTGGTTATCCGCCGGGGGACAACCTTTACCGTCGGCGGACCCAGAATCGTTGATGGAGCTGCGGTTACGTTGAACTGGTCGGATGGACTGAGAAACCCCGGTGTATTAAGCCCGCTGACGATCGGCCAACCCAACCCGTGCGGCGACCAATGTAACAGTTGGAACGTCACCGTACCATCTAACGGCACGGTGGGAAAATACAAACTTACAGCCAGCAATGGGCAAGGCTGGACTGACACCCTGGTGGTGAACGTTATTTTTGAGCTGCCAACCAGTCTGAACAAGGCTCAAATTGATGCTTATTTATACGACGGCGACCGCTCCAATCGGCGCGACGAAACTGGGGTCTGGTTCTATGGCAACGGTTCTGACCCGGATCAGGATTTAAAAATCAGGTTCTATGCTTCCACCTACGACCTGAGCCAATACGCGGCTTTTATCTTTGACGGGGCTGAAGCCGTGAGATATTATGGCAAAACGGCCAGTCAATACCCCAGTGCTATCCAGGTAGTTCACGGGCTAAGTACAACCTGGGATGCTTCCGACCGCTTAACCCGGCAGGCCGATGCGTTTACATGTTTTGCCTATCCCCTGACCCCCCGCACAACGGCCTGGAATACTCTTTTTCCCAGTGCAACCAATTTGAACAATCAATGTTCCAACATTGCCGGACTGGTTACATCACTGCATCGCTCAGTGGGTATCCCCGCACGAATGGTGGCCGTGGATCACCGGGGCAGTAATTTTGATACTTCAGCGGAAATCTGGACGCGCCCAAATTCCTCCAGTTCTTATGGCTGGTATACAACTCGGGCTTTTGTTGCCAATGAAGGCGACCCTAACAATCTGGGGTATTGCTCCCAGACTAATGTGGCTAACGGCTATTATCCCCGGGTTAGCCGTCCCGAATGGGGACGTAACCGTTACAAACCCTACTACAAAGTTTGGCCTACACGGGGCAGCTTTTCAAACGGGAATGAATGGCTGATAATGGCCGCCAATGAAAATTGGGAAGCGGAAGACACTCGCGGCGGTTCCTCCGGCCCTATTTACAAATGGGTAGTTTGGGATAAATATAATATCGTACGCCACGATTGGTTGGAAACTCTGGCCATGCCCTATTGGAACACGAATTATCAGGTAAATAGTGAACCGGTTGATCTGGGTAACCCGAAAATCAATAATCCACCGGCCTGGAACCAGCCCATTCCTTCGGACTGGCTACCAACTACTCCGCCCGGCACCCCTACCCTCAACCCCATTGCTAACGCCGATGGTGACGGTAATTATACCGTCAACTGGACAAGCGCGACCGAGGCCCAATATTATCAACTCGAAGAGGATAACAACCCGTCCTTTACCGCTCCAACCACCCGGTACTACGGGGCCGGTAAGACCAAGAATATTACCGGCCAACCCAGTGGTACCTGGTACTATCGCGTGCGCGCCGAGAATTATGCCGGCACCAGTGCCACCTGGAGCAACATTGAGTCCGTAACTGTTAACTTCGGCACTACCTCGCTTTTGGCTGCCGAAGCTGGCTCGCCAGAACTGATGGCCCTTCAGACGACCGATGAGCCAGCCGCCGACTCCCTGAAAATTCGCCTGGGCGAGGTGATCAACGAATATGGCCTCGATGAAGACAGCGACGGCCAATTCGAGTGGTTGGTGCTTCAGGTTGAGGTAGAAGCTCTGGAAGCAGGCAGCTACTGGATTCAGGGCCAATTGGGTACGAATCATCCCGCAGCGTCCCTGTCGGCCGGTATTATTGCGATTGACGAATTTCAGGTGAACCTGGAACAAGGTCGGCACTTGGTCAACCTGCTGTTTGACGGTCTGAGCCTGTCGCGCAATCGGATAGATGGGCCTTATCAACTTATGCACCTTTTGGTGACAGATGTGGATAATCCAACCCCGTTGGATTTTGCCAATGAGGCGATTGCTTCTAAAAACAACTCCTATGTCACCACCGCTTACAAATTCAACGACTTCAAAACTCCGGATGCTATGTTTACCCGTAGCTTCAGTGATCGGGCCATCGATCTCAATCAAGATGGTTTTGCCGAGGGGGTCGAGATAGAGGCTGTACTGGATATTTACCGCCCGGGTAATTATACTGTTGTTGGTGAGCTATATGATAGTAATGCCTTGTTATTAGGTGAAGCCACCTGGAGCGGGACGGATAGCCAGGCCATCCTTCGTTTTGACCAGATTGCCGGGGTTTCCGGCCCCTTTGAACTACGCAACTTGCGCCTGAGCCGGGCCGACGGCCAGGGTCTGGATGAGCTTGAACGGGCCTATATCACTCAAAATGTGACCCAGGGCCAGCCTGTCTCCGGATTTACTGCGTTACCCTCCCTGGATAGCGGTGGTTTAGGCACTTTAGGCGTGGGCATTACCGCCACTACCTACCTTGACGTTCCCATTGATACCAACGCTAATGGCAAGTACGATACCTTGCAAATCAAGGTGGGCGTGCAAGTAGTTACTCCCGATGATTACCGCCTTGAAGGTTGGCTGGTGGATGAGCAGGGTGAGTTGGTATCCTGGACGCAAACTGGCTCCCTCAGTCTGGCGGCTGGCCCGCAAGAACTGACCCTGACCTACAATGGGCGGGCGCTGGCCGATTATATGAAAACACGCGGCCTGGCCATTCAAAAATTTACCCTGGTGGCGTTGAAGCTCTACACCGGCCCGCTCAAGTGGAACGAAATCAACGATGAAGTTGATGTGGCTTTTACTACCCGCAGTTATCATCTCCAGGAATTCGAGTCGCCGGTTAGAAACAAGATTGTGTTCGAGGACTACATGGAGCAGACAGCCAGTCAGTGGACTAATGTTGAGTCGCCCTGGGAAATTGCTCAAAATCGGGCCTACTTCAGCCCTACTCAAGCCTGGCGCGCTGCCAATGCTAACGCGGTTCTTGACACCGTAATTAACCTGTCCAATACCTTCCAACCGTTGTTGAAGTTCCGCACCTACCACCGCTTCAGCGGCAGCGAAGCGGGCTATGTCAAAGTTTCCAGCAACGGCGCCGATTGGCAAACCATCGCCACGTTTAATGGTGTCCTGTATTCATGGAAAACCCGAGTAATTGATCTAAGCGCCTTTGCCAACCAGCCGGCCTTGACCTTGCGCTTTGAACTCGCCTCTGCCGGCGGCGCCAGCAACGACTTCTGGTATATTGATGATGTCTTGGTGGCAGCCGAGGTTTTAGATACCGATAACGATGGCCTTTCCGACCACGACGAGGTTATTCTGGGAACCGATCCAAACAACCCTGATACTGACGGTGATGGCCTGCCCGACGGCTGGGAAGTTGATAATAACCTCGACCCGCTGGATCCAACCGGCGACAACGGTGCATTAGGCGACCCGGACAAGGATGGCTTAAACAATATCACCGAGTACAGACTGGGCACCGACCCGAACAACCCTGATACCGACGGTGATGGGTTGATGGATGGCTGGGAAGTGCGGCATGGTTTCGATCCGCTCGATCCGACCGGGGATAATGGGGCCTTGGGTGACCCTGACGGCGATGGCCTGAACAATGGCGAAGAACAACAACTGGGCACCGATCCTAACGATCCCGATACCGACGGTGATGGCATACCTGATGGCGAAGACCCCGAGCCGGGTAAAGCCATGGAAAAAGTATACCTGCCCCTCATCGTGAAGTAGGTTTGGCTCTAACGTACGCGGCGCTGTTCATAACAGATAGTATTCTGATCCAAACCGAATGTATGGCTTCAGTTTGATTTATCTAAGGAGCTTTTTATGCGTATTGCAATCTTTGGTTTAGGCTATGTGGGCTGCGTTTCAGCTGCCTGTTTTGCTAACGGCGAACATCAGGTAATTGGGGTAGATGTTAACCCATTAAAAGTGGAAATGATTAACGCCGGCCGAAGCCCAATTATCGAAGCTGAGGTAGATCAACTTATTGCGCGAGCCGTGGCCGCTGGTAAGTTATCCGCCACCACAGTAGCCGCCGAGGCTGTGACCCAGACTGATCTGTCGCTAATCTGTGTGGGCACGCCCAGTAACGAGAACGGCAGCCTAAATCTCCGGTTTGTACGTAACGTTATTGCCGAAATTGGTCAGGCTCTGGCCGGCCGGACTGGCTATCATGTGGTGGCCGTTCGCAGCACGGTCCTGCCAGGTACCGCCGCCACAGAGGTTATCCCTCTCTTGGAGGCAAAGTCGGGCCGACGTGTAGGTATAGATTTGGGGGTCTGCGCCAATCCTGAATTTTTGCGTGAAGGTAGCGCCGTAGCTGACTTCTACAATCCAGCTTTTACCTTGATTGGCCAGTGGGACGAGCGCAGCGGCGACCAAGTAGCCGCCATTTATCAGCAGGTCAATGCGCCAATTATCCGTGCTGAACTTGTGACCGCTGAGATGATAAAATATGTGAGCAATACCTTCCACGCTTTAAAGATTGCCTTTGCCAATGAAATTGGCAACTTATGTAAAAAAGTTGGGGTAGACAGCCACGAAGTTATGCGTATCTTCACCCAAGATACAAAACTCAACATCTCACCCGCTTACCTCAAGCCCGGTTATGCCTTCGGCGGTTCGTGTCTACCCAAGGACCTGCGGGCATTGCTCCAGCGTGCTCGTCAAGAAGATCTGGATTTGCCGGTGCTACAGTCGATCCTGCGTAGCAATGAATTACAGGCCCAGTTGGGGGTGGAAATGGTGCTAAAAACCGGCAAGAAGCGGGTCGGCATCCTCGGCTTGAGTTTCAAAGCTGGCACTGATGACCTGCGGGAAAGCCCGTTAGTTTACCTGACCGAGACGCTGCTAGGCAAAGGGTGCGATATCAAGATCTACGATGAGAATGTTTCGCTGGCTCGTCTCACCGGCGCCAATAAGGAGTATATAGAAAAGGTCATCCCCCATCTATCTACTTTGCTCCGTTCATCCCTGGACGAAGTCCTGACCACCTCCGAGGTGCTGGTCGTCGGTAATCGGCTGGCGCATGGCAATGATCTCCTTGACAAAATAACCCCCGAGCAACATGTCATCGACCTGATCCGGCTAGGGGAAATTATTACCTCAAAAAACGGTCACTATCAAGGAATTTGTTGGTAATGGTGAAATGGTGCGCAAATGCATCTCACCGGGCAGCATAGTTGGTCTGAAGTAAAATCTGCTCACAGATATTCTGGTGCACAAAATGGTCAGTACCTTATATAGATCTATTATACGAATAATCATTACCCTGTTTCTGACCTTATCAGTCACTTCCCAACAGCTTCAGGCCCAGTGGCCTCCGTTCCGGCTCTCCATAAACCCTGCTTATGAAGATGAAAGAATAACTTATTACATTCAATTTTCCAGCCGGGTAGATTGGTCGATGAGTGACGTTACCATCAAGATTCCACTCCCGGAGGGAACTCGTTTTTTAGAAGGGGGTGCTGAACCAGCCACCAGCACCAACTTCGATGGGAGAGAGGTAACCTTCTTTACCTCAGCTTTCCACCGGCCAATCAGAAATGCCTTCTTTACGGTTGAGGTTACAGATCCAACCAAAACTGATTTTGCGGCCCGCGCCTGGATAACCTGGAAAGGAGATCAACCGGGAGACTATTTAACTCAAGATGTGATTATCGACATTTCGCGAGAGCCATTAAACTGGGACAGTCCACCCCCTTCCCCCCTGCAATTGAATGCAATGGCCGTAGCTGCCGATGACGTGTTAACCTACTACATCTATCCGGTGAAAACGAATTGGCGGCGGATGTGGGATTTGAAGATTAATATAGTAATTCCTGACGGCACTACTTTTCTTGATGCCAAAGCACCTCCCCCATTTGTAGCCAACTTCGACGGTCGAGAGGTGTCATTCTCTATTGTGGAATTGGAACGAGCTATAGAGATCGCCCCCCTGAGCTTTAGGGTCTCTACCACAGAGGTAACAGAAAATTTCTTAGTAACTCGGGCTTGGGCTAGCTGGAAAAACGCCGGTCGAGGAGTTGGTCAAACTGTTGTCTCTCAAGACGAGACTATAAGTGGAGATATCGTGGTGCAGCCCAATGTTGTTCAGCATGTGATCTCCGACCCAATCGGCGATGTCCCTTTTTTAAACTACGACCTAACCTCTATAGCTTTTATAGAAAATGAAACTGATCTACAAATAAATTTCTACACCGCCGGGAATATAGACCCTAAGGGGACCTTAGAATATACCATTTATGTAGATGAGGATTGTAACATTAATACAGGATCTCAACGACGAGGAGTTGGGGCCGAATATGTAGTTAATTATAATCATAAAACAGGGCAGGCTGACCTTGTCCCCTGGGATCAAGATCGGAAGCGTTGGGATCGAAGTTCGGCAGTTACTCTAAACAAGTTGGCTGCCGGAAAGATGGTCGCGATCTGGGTACCATATCACCTTCTTAAGAACAGGCAACAGTTTTGTTGGATTGGCCGGTCAGATAACAGAATTAAAATCTATGAACCTGCACCCCCAAGCGATTGGATTCCTGACAGCAATCTCCCGCAATTGACCCGGTACGAGTCTGTCAGAAAAATCGTCTGGCTCGACACCAACGAACCGGACGTAACCAAATCTTTGCCAACTCCCATAGCCGGCCAACCTGAAAACACAAAGATAGCTGAGACTGAGAACAAACCAGGTATCAACAGCCCAATCTATTATGGGTATGATGCATCTCCATCATCAGACGCTATTACCGTCGGTCAACCTGCCAGTGTTAATGGCAAATTAGCAGTGCCAATCGATAACGGACAGGTCAACTATGACATCAGTATCTTTTCTCTACCCGATGGTCGAGAACTGGCCAGAATACCCAACGCCCGCCAGCCAAATTTCCATCTTGATGGTCAAAGGCTCCTCATCAATAAGGAGGGTGGCGGCACAGAAAATCTTTATGAATACAATTTAACCGATAACACTGTCAACCAAGTAAGTGACGCCCCGCGGGATTCTTTTCCTTTTTATGACCGGTGGGGTAACCGGGTTGTTTATAGTAATCCAGAGCTTGTTGTTGCAGCCAATGGTCAGCGGCGCCCTTTCATTTTCGTTCAGTGCAGTTTGCAGCCGCCACATCTAGAGGTGGAACCTCGCTGCCGAGACATAGCTGGACTTGGAGTACTGGTACCGGCTGGCCAAATGGGAGAAATCCAGGGCACCCATCCCCTCTGGACGGCTGATGATATGATTGCCTATAAAGGCTGCAACACGTGGGCCGGCTCCCGCCTCTGTGGAATCTATGTTGTTCCCTCAGCGTCAACCAAAGGTCTAAGCAACGGTTTTATCCCCAAGCAGCTCACCCCATATCCAGATGACACCCCTTCGGATACCAAAGGAAATCATATTGCTTTTACTTCCTTTCGGGACGGCGATTGGGAAGCTTATGTGATGCATCTTAACGGAAGCGGAGCCACAAATCTATCCAACAACCCCACTTCTAGTGATGGCCTCCCGACGATCTCTCCTGATGGAAATTATGTCGCCTATGTTTCCGATCGCGACAAACACTGGGCTATCTGGGTAAATTCAATTAATGGCGGTGAACCTCGCAAATTATTTGATTTACCAACCGCCGCTCCCTGGGGTGATGGCGACCGAGCCTGGATCAACGAGCGCCTCTCCTGGGGACCATAATCCAATCCCCCCATTTTTCCTTGCCTTGCTGTCCCCCCTGAGTCGTGATACAATAACCGTCTCTATTTAAGCTTAATTTGGGCAGGGAGAGAACATACCAATGGACCAACCTCACCTTTCCTCCCACTTCGACGAGTTAGAACAGCGCTATCAGGCCAGCCAAGAGATCATTGCCAAACTTCAGCTCCGGATCGAGGCGCAAGAGTACCAACTGCAAGAACAAACGCTCCGGCTTGAAGATCTACAAAAAGAGTTGGCTGAAACCCAGAGCCAACTCACCCGGGTGGTTCAACTTGATGAGCAGTTCAATCGGTTGCGCGGCGAATTGCTGCATCTGGTTGAGCGGAGTTACAGCAGCCATCAGGAAGAGACAATCATTCCAACCAGCACCCTGGCGGCCCAGCTTGAAACTCATACCAAGATGCTGAACAATCTCTTAAAAGAAGTCAACAAAACTCAGCGTTACGAAGAACAAATCAGCCTGGCCCGCACCGAAATGGAGCGGGTGAATAAAAGCGTCAGCACTTTCCAAACCCAAATTGACGAGCTTAAAAAGCAGCTCGACGAGCGAACGCGCGCCATCACCTACTTTGAGGACCAACGCCGCGTTGACACACGGCAAATAGCCGAACTGCAAGTTGAGTTGCCTGAACTCGCCAAAAAAATCGAGGCGAACCTGTCAAAGATCAAACTGGTTGAGCAACAAATCCCCCAGTTTGGCAAATATGATATCGCCCTGGAAGAGCTGCGCAATGAAATTCGCCGCTCCAGAGAACAGACCGATTTCCAGATTGCCGAACGGGAACGGCAGATGAAAAAGTGGGCCGACCTGGCCCAAAGCCAGGAAAGCCGGATCGAGGAATACAAAGGGCTGATGGAGCGGTACGCCGAACATTACCAGCTCAACAAAAGGGCTTTGGCCTCGTTGCAGGATTTTCAGGAGCGGTTACAGCGAGAGCAGCACCAGGCCCAGGAGCTGCAGCGCCTGGCCGAAGAACGGATTTGGGGGTCAATTGAAAAGTGGCAAAATGAGTATGACCAGCGTTGGAAAAAGCAAGGCATCGAATGGCAGCCCAAAATTGCCGACCTGCAAAAATCTATTGAGCAGGTCCAACAACAAATCGCCCAGTTCAACAAGTTCAATCAAACCATCGAGCAGCAATTGACTATCATTTTCCAGATTATCGAGGAGGATATTCAGGCCCGCACCCTGGCCGCCAGCGATTGGCAAGAACGCTTTGAACAATTGGCCAATGGGCAGGCTTGACCTATGCGAGTTATCGGCACCGCCGGCCACGTCGATCACGGCAAATCTACGCTGGTCAAAGCCCTAACCGGCATCGACCCGGACCGCCTGAAAGAAGAAAAGCAACGGGCGATGACCATTGACCTGGGTTTTGCCTGGCTAACCCTACCTTCCGGGGAGTCGGTCGGCATCGTCGATGTGCCCGGTCACCAGGATTTCATCAAGAATATGCTGGCCGGCGTCGGCGGCATCGATGCGGCCCTGCTGGTGATTGCTGCAGATGAAGGAGTAATGCCCCAAACCCGCGAGCATCTGGCTATTCTGGACTTGTTGGAAATACCCCGCGGCCTGATTGCCATCACCAAAATCGATATGGTTGAGGATGAAGATTGGCTGGAACTGGTCCAGGCCGACATTGCCGAGACAGTTTCGAACACGGTTTTGGCCAACGCGCCCATGGTCCTGGTTTCGGCTATGGAGAACCGCGGCCTCAACACGCTTCTGAAAACTCTGGACCAGCTTTTGGCCGAAGCTCCGGCGCGGCTCAATCGCGGCCGCCCCCGCCTGCCCATCGATCGAGTTTTTTCGGTCAGCGGCTTTGGCACCATCGTCACCGGCACCCTGCTCGACGGCGAATTGCAGGTGGGCCAGGAGGTGGAAATTCTGCCGCAGCGGCTCAAAAGCCGTATCCGGGGGCTGCAATCCCATAAGCAAACGGTGCAGGTCTCTGAACCCGGCTCGCGCACGGCCGTCAACCTGACCGGTCTCAGCACCACCGACCTGGCCCGCGGCAATGTTTTAACTACCCCCGGCTGGTTGGAGCCATCCCAGTTGATCGACGTTTATCTGAACCTTCTGCCCGACGCGCCCAAAGCCCTCCGTCACAACCAGGAGGTGGAACTCTTCAGTGGCACGACCGAAATTGGAGCCTACACGCGCCTATTGGGTCTCCGCACCCTGGAACCGGGCCAGAGCGGCTGGGTGCAGTTGCGGCTGATGGACCGTATCCCCATCGTTAAAGGCGATCATTTCATCATCCGCCAGCCCTCCCCCTCGATGACGATCGGCGGCGGCATTGTGGTTGATCCGCTACCCCGGCGACGTCATCGCCGCTTTCGGCCTGATGTCATCACCCGGTTAGAAACTCTCATGGCCGGCACACCGGAAGAGCTGCTGCTGGCCGAATTGAACCGCCGCGGCCCGTTACCGGCCAAAACAGTGATCGCCGAGTGCGGACTACCCCCCGAGACTGCCGCCGCGGCCCTGGCCAATTTGCTTCGGACTGAAGAGGTCTTTTGTCTCACCGAGGTTGAGCCGGCCACCGGCGCGACCCTGACCGATTCAAAGGCGTTGTTAGCCTCGCGGGCGGGTTGGGCTGGGCTGCTGGGACAAATCAAGGCGGCTTTAGCCGACTACCATCGCCGCCTGCCACTGCGAACCGGGATGCCCCGCGGTGAGTTGAAAAGCCGGCTCAAACTGGAAGCCCGCCTCTTCAACGAGGCCATTCAGCGCGGCCAACAGGAAAACGAGCTGGTGGCCACTGAAACTAGCGTACGGCTGGCTAAACATCAGGTGACATTCAAGCCAGAACAGCAAAAAACCATTGATAAACTTCTGGCTGAATTTCGTCACGCCCCCTACAATACCCCCCTGCCCAAAGATGTGGCTGCAACCATTGGCGAGGACGTGATGCTGGCCTTGATTGAAGGTGGCCAGTTGACCCGTCTTTCCGACGACGTCATCATTTTGACCGAAACGTACCGGCAGTTTGTCGACTGGCTCAAAGAGTATCTCTGTCAACATCAAACAGTCAATGTGGCCACGGTACGTGACATTTTTAAGACCAGCCGCAAATATGCCCTGGCCCTGCTGGAATATAGCGACGAGCAGCGCCTCACCCGGCGAGTTGGCGATGAGCGGGTACTCCGAGAGTAGAGTAAAAATAGAATCCCCCCCTTGTCTTTCTAATCACAGGAATCAAAATACCCCATCCGTCAGTGAGACGGATGGGGTAAAAGTGAATTGCTGTGCAAGTTGTTAACCTCACTAAGCGGAACAATTCAACTCTAATAGAAATACCGTTAGCTGCGAAAAAAAATACTTATCCGCTCTTTATCTTAATTTTCTTGGTCTGTTTGAGCACCTCGGCCGACTTGGGGAGGGTAACGGTCAGGATACCTTGCTTAAAGGTTGCTTCAACCTTGTCAGCTTCAACCTCGCACGGCAGCGATACCGCCCGGCGGAAAGAACCATACGAGCGCTCCATCCGGTAGTAATTTTTGCCCTTGTCCTCTTGCTCGGTCTTCTTCTCGCCGCTGATGGTAAGTAAATCGCGATCCAGGGAGAGCTGAATGTCATTTTCGTCCAGGCCAGGTAATTCTGCCGTAACTTTTATCTCTTTGTCACCCTCAACCACGTCGATATTCGGGCTAAACTCAGACCAGGACCTCTCAAAGGGCATTAACTCAAACCCACGGAAGAAATCATCAAAATATCGGTCAAAACTGCGTCGAAGGGCCTCAAAAGAGTTGTCCACTTCATACCGCACCGGCACTTTCTTTTCACTCCCTCGCCATGGGATCAAATCTTTGATAGCCATCGTCAACAACCTCCTTTCAACCTCAATTTAGCTGCAATCATGCTGATTTCACGGCAATCTTCTTGGGTTTTTCCGCTTCAGCCGAGGCACAGCAATTAAATTCCACCCCTTCCTACAAATTTCTAAAGTTGTTGATTTAACTACCACAATCAAGATTTAACTTGAGTCTAGACAAATTGTATTAGAATCGCGCTGGAGAAATGTTAGAGGAATATAAGAAGAATGAGTCAAGAGTCAGGATAACCGGCCTGGCAGAGTACTAAAAAATAAGCCGGGTTTATGACCCCACGATCTCTAGCAAACTCTGGTTACTCACCCAGCAGCGCCTGCAAATGATGATCAACCAGCCACGTGCTGGCCTCAAAAAAGGCATACGTCCGTCGAAATGGCCCATAGGCCGGCAGACTGGTCGGCCTGACTTCGGCCTGGTAAATGACCCGCTCCAGCTCCTCGATCCGGGCCAGCAACTCACCGGGCAAAGAGGGCGCGGTCAAATCGGCATAGGTTAGATTTTTCTGGGGAAACGTGATCGCCTCGGGCGGCAAATGGGGCAGAACTGCCAGCGCCACCACGGCGTGATGATAAGCAACAAGTTGCTGGCCCACAAACTCAATCTGGTCGCCGGGGGTAAGGGCCAGATTCAACGACCCCAGCCAATCCCAATCCACCAAGATGTATTTGACTAACGCCCGCAACTCGGTGAGGCTGAGTTGGGGCGAGGTGCGCTGGCTCAGGATAAAGCCTTCCCGCACCCCTTCCAGATGTTGCAGCGTATCGGCGAGTTGACCTGGCTGACGGCCTAGAGGCCGCCGGCCAGGTTGATGACTCTCCAACATCGCCGCGAGCATCTGCCGGGTTTCAGCCACAATCCTGGCCAGTTGGCGCAGAGCCTCCCGCGTGGCTGCTAAATCAGTGATCCCGTGCATAATCCAAGGGATTGGAGATTAGAGATTGGGGACTGGAGATTTCCGGCCAACAAGCAATCGCCCCATCTCCCAATCTCTTAATCTCCCCAACTGCCTAGTTTAGTATTCCGGCATTGGCGGCGCGGCCGGCTTCTCCGGTTCGGGGATATCGGTAATGAGCGCTTCGGTAGTCAGGATCATCGCCGCAATCGAGGCGGCGTTGGCCACGGCCCCGCGGGTTACCTTGGCCGGGTCGATGATGCCGGCTTTGACCATATCGGTGTATTGATCGGTCATCACGTCGTACCCAATCCGCTCATTCTTCTGTTCGACGTGGCGGCGGCGCACTTCCTGCACCACCACCGAGCCGTCGAGACCGGCGTTGCGCATAATGCCACGCATCGGCTCTTCCAAAGCCCGGCGGACAATATTAATTCCGGTCTGGACATCGGGCATCTCATCAGTTACCTTGTCCAGGGCCGACATCACGTTGACCAAGGCAACCCCGCCGCCGGGAACAATCCCTTCCTCAACCGCGGCCCGGGTGGCGCTCAAAGCGTCTTCCACGCGGTGCTTCTTCTCTTTCAACTCGGTTTCGGTGGCTGCCCCCACCCGGATCACGGCTACACCGCCGGCCAGCTTGGCCAGCCGTTCCTGCAGTTTTTCCCGGTCATAATCGGAGGTGCTGTTATCGATTTCGACCTTGATCTGGTTGATGCGACCCTTAATATCCTGATCGCTGCCGTGGCCGCCCACAATAGTGGTCTCCTCTTTACTCACCACCACCTTATCACAGCGGCCCAGGTCTTGCAGGGAGGCGCTTTCCAGCTTGCGGCCCATCTCCTCGCTGATAACCGTCCCGCCGGTCAGAATGGCGATATCCTGCAACATCGCCTTGCGCCGGTCGCCAAAACCGGGAGCTTTGACCGCCACCACATTAAAGGTGCCGCGCAGCTTGTTCAAAACCAGGGTGGCCAGGGCCTCGCCATCCACATCCTCGGCAATGATCAGCAGTTCACGCCGACCGCCCTGGACCAACTTTTCCAGAACCGGCACCAAATCAACCGCGGCCGAGATTTTCTTGTCGTGAATCAGGACAAACGGTTCATCCAACACCGCTTCCATTGATTCCTGATTGGTGATGAAGTAGGGAGAGATGTAGCCGCGATCAAACTGCATCCCCTCGACGTACTCGGTTTCAAAGGCCAGCCCCTTGCTCTCCTCAACGGTGATAACACCGTCTTTGCCAACCTTGTCCATCACTTCGGCAATCAGCTCACCGATCTCGCGGTTCTGGGCCGAAATGGAGGCGACGCTGGCAATCTCTTCTTTGGTATCGATGGAAATTGCCATATTCTTGATGGCTTCGGTCACCGCCAGGGTGGCTTTCTCGATGCCGCGCTTCAGCAGCATCGGATTGGCCCCGGCAGCCACGTTCTTCAAACCTTCATTGACCATCGTGTGCGCCAAAACGGTTGCCGTAGTGGTGCCGTCACCGGCGATATCGTTGGTCTTGGTCGCCGCTTCCTTGAGCAATTGAGCGCCCATATTAGCATAAGGCTCTTCCAACTGGATCTCTTTGGCCACGGTCACCCCGTCGTGGGTCACGGTCGGCGCGCCCCACTTCTTATCCAGCGCCACATTGCGGCCTTTTGGCCCCAGGGTGGTGGCTACGGCCTTGGCCAAAGTATCAATGCCGGTTTTGAGCTGTCGCCGGGCTTCATCTTGAAAAATCAGTTGTTTTGCCATTATTATCTCTCCTCATTATTGTTTGGTTAGTTTGTTAGTTTGGTTGGTTAGTTTGTTTGTTAGTTTGTTAGTTTGTTAGTTGGTTGGTTAGTTGGTTAGGGATTGCTGGGTGAATCATTCAATGATGGCGAGCAGGTCGCTCTCGCGCATGATCAGGTACTTGATCCCATCATGCTTAACCTCGGTGCCGGCGTATTTGGCAAACAAAACCCGGTCACCGACTTTTACGTCCAGCGGTTGGCGCTCGCCTTTGTCATTACGAGCACCCGGTCCCACGGCCAAAATCTTACCTTCCATTGGTTTTTCTTTGGCGGTTTCAGGCAGAACGATACCGGACGCGGTCATTTCTTCCCGCTCAATCGGCTCCACCCAAACCCGGTCCCCCAGAGGACGAAATTTCAACGATGACATTATGCTTGAACCTCCTTATTTTGTATTGATTATGCTTTCACAATCCCCAATTATACACAATCTGTGTTAGAATTTTGTTAACGCGGACCAAGATTTTTGCTAATAGTTCAACAAAAGGGCAGGGCAAGAGCCTGCCCTTTTTTATTTTTCTATTTACGCTACCAGCTCCACCAGCCGCTCCTGGACTTTTTCGAAAACAATCGAACCCTCGCGGTAATCAACCCGCACCGTGTCGCCATCTTGAAACTCACCAGACAGCAGGGCCATGGCCAGCGGGTCCTGAATCTCCCGCTGGATAACTCGCTTGAGCGGGCGAGCGCCAAAGGTTGGGTCGTAACCGGCCTCGGCCAGGTGCAACCTGGCGGCCTCGCTCAACTCCAACCGCACCTTCCGTTCGGCCAACAATCGCTGCAAGCGCCTGAGCTGAATTTCCACAATCTGGACCAGGTCGCTCCGGCTCAAATTGTGGAAGGTGATCACCTCGTCAACCCGGTTCAGAAATTCCGGCCGGAAATGCTGGCGCATCGCCGCCATCACCTTTTCCTCAGCCGCCTCGGCCCCCAACTCCATAATAAAGTGGCTGCCGATGTTGCTGGTCATAATGACCACCGTATTTTTGAAGTTCACCGTACGGCCGTGGCCATCGGTCAGCCGGCCGTCGTCCAATAGTTGCAGCAACGTATTGAACACTTCCGGGTGCGCTTTCTCGATCTCGTCGAACAGCACTACGCTGTAGGGCCGCCGCCGAACCGCTTCGGTCAACTGGCCGCCCTCATCGTAACCCACGTAGCCGGGCGGCGCGCCGATCAACCGGCTCACGGTGTGGCGCTCCTGGTACTCGCTCATGTCGATCCGGATCATATTCTCTTCGCTGTCGAACAGGAACTCGGCCAGAGCACGGGCCAACTCCGTCTTACCGACTCCGGTCGGCCCCAGAAAGATGAAACTGCCGATCGGTCGATCCGGGTCTTGCAGCCCGGCCCGGCTGCGGCGAACCGCATTGGCCACCGCCCGGATGGCCTCATCCTGGCCCACCACCCGTTGGTGAATGCGCTCCTCCATCTTCACCAGTTTCTCGATCTCGCCTTCCAGCAGCTTACTGACCGGGATGCCGGTCCAGCGGGCCACAATCAGGGCAATCTGCTCGGCATCGACCTCTTCTTGCAGCAGCGCCCCTTGCGTTTGGAACTCTTTGAGCCGGGCTTCCTGCTGGGCCAGCCTGGCCTCCAGCTCGCGTAACGTGCCATACTTGAGCCGGGAGGCCGTCTCCAAATCCGCCTGGCGCTCGGCCCGCTCGATTTCGATGCGGGTCCGCTCGATCTGCTCCTTGGTCTCCCGCAACTCACCGATCAGCCGCTTCTCGTTTTCCCACTGGGCACTGAGGGCGCGGCTTTTCTCTTTCAAATCGCTCAATTCGGCTTCCAGCTTCTGCAATCGTTCCCGGCTGGCCTTGTCCTTTTCCTTCTTCAGCGCCTCCCGCTCGATTTCCAACTGCATCACCTGCCGGTCGACCGCGTCCAGTTGGGTCGGCTTGCTGTCGATCTCGGTCCGCAACCGGGCCGCGGCCTCATCCACCAGGTCGATGGCCTTGTCCGGCAGGAAGCGGTCAGAGATGTAGCGATGGCTGAGGGTAGCCGCGGCAATTACGGCGCTGTCCTGAATCCGAACGCCGTGATGAACCTCGTACCGTTCCTTGAGGCCCCGCAAAATGCTGATGGTATCCTCAACCGTCGGCTCATCCACCAGCACCGGCTGGAAGCGCCGCTCCAGCGCGGCATCCTTTTCGATGTGTTTGCGGTATTCGTCCAGGGTGGTGGCACCGATGGCATGCAGTTCGCCGCGAGCCAGCATCGGTTTGAGCATGTTGCCGGCGTCCATAGCCCCTTCGGCCGCGCCGGCGCCGACCACGGTGTGCAGCTCGTCAATGAACAGGATGATTTGACCCTCACTGCCGGTGACCTCTTGCAGCACTGCCTTCAACCGCTCCTCAAATTCACCCCGATACTTGGCCCCGGCAATCAACGCGCCCATATCCAGGGCCACAATCTGCTTTTGCTTCAACCCTTCCGGCACGTCGCCGTTGACAATCCGCTGGGCCAGCCCCTCGACGATGGCCGTTTTACCAACCCCCGGATCGCCGATGAGGACCGGGTTGTTTTTGGTCCGCCGGCTCAACACCTGGACCACCCGCCGAATCTCATCATCCCGGCCGATGACCGGATCCAGTTTAGCCTTGCGAGCCAAATCGGTCAGGTCACGGCCATATTTGAGCAGAGCCTCATAGGTGCTTTCGGGATTCTGGCTGGTGACGCGCTGGCTGCCCCGAATCCGGGTCAGCGCTTGCAGCACCGCGTCACGCTTCAAGCCAAAACGCTGCAACAGCGAGGCGACCCGGTCGCCGGAGTCGGTCAGGGCCAGCAGCAGGTGCTCGGTCGAAACGAAGTCGTCTTTCATCTTCTCGGCGCTTTTTTCGGCGTCTCGAAGGACATTGTTCAAGGCCCGCGACAGGCCCGGCTGAGAACCGCCATACACCCTACCGATGCCCTGCAATTCGGTTTCCACGGCCTGCGCCAGCGCCTCCGGGTTCACCGCGAGGTGATGGGCAATCTGCGGCACCACCCCGCCCTCCTGCCGCAGCAAGGCCAGCAAGAGATGGCCGGGCAATATTTCGCTGTGGTTATATTCATCGGCCAATCTTTGGGCATGCAGAATGGCCGCCTGGGCTTTTTCTGTAAATTTATTTAGATTCATAGGAATTAATCCTCCAACTTTCGTAATTGTTCAAACAGGTCGCGCTGCCTGTCAGTCAGCCGGGTGGGCAGCCGCACGTCGAGTTTGGCGTATAAATCGCCATGTTGGCCGGCCTGATGCAACTTGGGCATACCCTTGCCTCGCAACCGAAAAGTCTGGCCATTTTGGGAGCCGGCCGGAATTTTAAGATCGACCGGGCCTGACAGCGTCTCAACCCTGATTTGCCCCCCCAGCACGGCCGTATACAGATCGACCGGCGTGGTCGTATACAGATCGTCGCCTTTGCGCTCAAAACGAGGATCGGAGGCCACTTTTATCTTCAAAAACAGGTCGCCGGCTGCCGCGCCGCCCTGACCGCTCTCACCTTCACCCCGCATCCGTACTTTGGTGCCGGTTTTAGCCCCGGCCGGAATCTTAACGCTCAAACGGCGGCCATCTTTGGTCAGCAGGCGGGTAGTGCCGTGATAAGCTTCAGCCAGGCTGATTTCGATTTCGTGTTCCAGATCATGGCCGCGGCGATTGCGCTGGCCAAAATCAAAGCCGCTCCGGCCGGCCGGGCCGGCCCCCATACCACCAAAGATGCTGGTAAAGAAGTCGGAGAAGGGGCTGCCGCCGCCGCCAAACAGATCCTGCAAATCTTCCGGGCTGCCATAGCGCACGTGCACCCGCTGCCCACCAGGGCCGCCGGCCCCGGCCATCCACTGGCTCCAGTCAAAATCACCGGGACCGCCGGCCTGCTGCCAACGCTGCCAATCCGCGCCCAGTTGGTCATACTTTTTCCGTTTTTCCGGGTCGCCGAGAACCTCGTAGGCTTCGTTGATTTCCTTGAAACGCTCCTCTGCCTGTGGCTTGCCCGGGTTCATATCAGGATGGTGTTTACGCGCCAGCTTGCGAAAAGCGGCCTTGATCTCTTTTTCGGTTGCTTTCTTATCGACGCCTAAAATTTTGTAATAATCCTTGTATTCCATTCGCCAAGCCTCTATTCAACTTCCAAGTGACCGGCACTTTAGAAGTGCCGGTCACCTGAATTATTACAGTTTTTTTAAGCGGCCACCACCACCCGCGCCGGACGCAAAAGCTTGTCGCCCAGTTTATAACCGGCCTCAACCTCTTCAATAATTGTATCCGTTTCTTGAGTAGTTGGCACAACAGCAATGGCCTCGTGCAAACCGGGATCAAAGCGCCGTCCGACGGTTTCAAGCCGGGTAACGCCCTCGGCGGCCAGAGTTCGCATTAGCTCCCGCTGAGTCAATTCGATCCCCTGGCGCAGCGCAGCGTCGCCCTGGTCAGCCTGCTTTAGGGCGCGAGCCAGGTTATCGGCCAGGGGCAGCATCAACTGCAACAGTCGCTCCCGTTCCGCAACAATGGCCTCATCGGCCCGGCGCTGCTGGCGTTGGCGAAAATTGGCCATATCCGCTTGCAACCGCAAGGCCAACGTTTGCCAATCGGTTTCCACTTCAGGCAAGGCCGGTCCGGTCACATCGGTTGAAACTGCCGGTTCGGCCAAAATCGGCCGGTTATCAGGTTGTTGCATTGTTGGGGCAGCCTGGCCATGATTGCGCCCGTTTCGAACAGGAATCCTGTGGGCAGTAGTCCGGCCGCTTTCCATAAAATTCATCACTCTCTCCTATGGTAAATAAAAGCGTAACTATTCAACTACCAGGTGACCGGCACTTAAATCAGGCAAAAGAGGCTTGACTTTCCAGAAGTAACGCACTTTATTGAAGCTAAAGTGCCGGTCACCTGAATAGTTACATAAAAGCTAATCAGGCCAGCGTAGCTAACCTGTCACTCTTACCATAAACAATATGTGTTTGATTCTGATAAGAAGTATAATAGATATTTATTAGAGTAATAATAACAACCGGCCTCAAAATGAAAAAATTCTAACACAGGAGAAGATGATGACTGCTGAAACGATCAATCTGCTTGAACCAACACCGCCCGGTCGCCTACCGTTGGCGGCGGTTGCGATCCGGCTGCAACCTCAAGATCACGTCGCCATCGCCAAGATCAATTTGCAGCCGGGTACCGTTCTGACCCTTGACTCTGATCTAACCGACAGCCCTCCTGAAATTCCGATCCGAGGGTTTATTCCCAGTGGTCATAAGGTATCCCTATACGAAATTCCGGTCGGGCAGGCCGTCCGCCGCTACGGCCAGATCATCGGCTTTGCCACTCAGCCGATCCGGCCAGGCGAACACGTCCACACCCACAATCTGGGCATGGGTAATTTTGCCCGGGATTACGCCTTTGGCGCAGAAGCCAGCCCGGTTAGCGACACGCCGCCCGCGGCGCGGCGGACTTTTGGCGGATATCAGCGGGCCAATGGTCAGGTGGGCACGCGCAACGCCATTGCCGTGATCGGCACGGTCAACTGCTCGGCCCATACCTGCCGGGAGATTGCCCACCATTTTACCCCCGAACGGCTGGTCGCCTACCCCAACGTCGACGGGGTGATTGCCCTGACCCACACCACCGGCTGCGCTTCCCGGCCCGGCGGCTATGATTATGATATCCTGCAGCGCACCCTGGCCGGGATGGCCCGTCACCCTAATGTGGGCGCCTACCTGATTGTCGGCCTGGGCTGCGAGACAAACCAACTGGCCGACCTGGTGGAGAACTATGGCCTGAGCGGCGCAATAGGCCAACCGCCTGGGCTGACCATCCAGGATTTAGGCGGCATTCGTAAAACGGTCCAGGCCGGGATTACGGCAATTGAAGCAATGTTGCCCCAGGTCAATAATATCCGGCGGACGCCGCAGCCCATCTCCGAACTCAAGCTGGCCCTGGAATGTGGCGGCAGCGACAGTTGGTCGGGCATCACCGCCAATCCGGTGGTGGGTCTGGTGGCCGATGAACTGGTGCGGCAGGGCGGCACGGTGGTCCTGTCGGAAACAACCGAGATTTACGGGGCTGAACATCTGCTAACCCGCCGGGCGATCAATGCTGAAGTTGGTCAGAAACTATTAGACAAAGTCCGCTGGTGGGAAGAGTTTGCCGGGCGATACGACGTGGAAATCAACAACAACCCCGGCCCTGGCAACAAAGCCGGCGGCCTGACCAATATTTATGAAAAGTCGCTAGGCGCGGTGGCCAAAGGCGGCAGCACCCCGCTGATGGCCGTGTACGACTACGCCGAACCGGTCACAGCGCGCGGCTTGACCTTTATGGATACCACCGGCTACGACCCCATCTCTGTAACCGGGATGTTGGCCGGCGGCTGCAACTTGGTGTTGTTCACGACCGGCCGCGGCTCGGTTTTTGGTTCCGTCCCGGCCCCGACCATTAAAATATGCACCAACTCGGAGACCTACAACCGGATGCCGGACGATATGGATGTGAACGCCGGGCGCGTGTTGGAAGGCGCGACGCTGGCAGAGGTGGCCGCAGAACTGCTCGAGTTGGTGATTTCCGTTGCCTCAGGCCGGCCGTCCAAGAGTGAAGCGCAGGGGGTGGGTGAGGCCGAGTTTGTACCGTGGTATTTGGGGGGGACGGTGTGAGCGTTCCTCAAAAATTTCATAAGGCGACAACAGATGATACAATTGAATACCTTGGAGGGAATGTAAATGACTTTCGAAGAAGAATACCAGGATGTGCTGCAAAACATCGAGTTTGCCATCGTCAACGTCTATCACCGCCGCGCCAACCTGGTCGATTATGATGTCGAAACTGTTTTGGCGGCTTTGATCCGGCTCTACCAGGCCGAGCAATCCGGCCGGCAGTTCGACCCGCCGCCGCTGAACGAACTTAGACAGGAACTCTACGAGGCGGTGAAATTGATGTGCGACTGGCGTTTGGGACGGGGCGAATTGGTGAGGCAGGGCGGCCAAGGCGGAGCGCCTCAGCCGCCGCCGCTTACCCTAGACGAGATCATTGCCTGCTTGAAGCGTATCCGCAAATCGGTGCAGAAATGGAACAAACGGGGCGGGCAGCAAGGTTATCTGAAATTTGTGGAGCAGTTCATTATGTAAGGATGTTCCAGAATTAATGTCCTCCAAAACCTATTGCGTGTTACGTGTTGCGTCAGGGTATTGATACGAAATACGGACCACACAATACGGACACTGGAATAGCCAAAGTGTCTTATCCCCACTCGCACAACGACTCCAGATAGGCTGCCGAGCCGTCCCGCAGCCAGCCATCCAGTTGGGCCACTTCTTTGAGTTGCTGGCCGCGCAGGCGCGGCACCACCACAAAGCGGTTAGCCAACTCCGGTAGAGCGGTCATATCACCCCACAACTTTTCAAATTGAGTCACCGGGAACACGTCCTCCTGGCCTTGACCCCAACGCTTCTTGACATCCTTGATGGTGATATAGGTGGGCATACGGGCGGCCAGGTTGCGGATAGCCGTGGCCACTTTGTCGCTGTCGGCCAGGTCGGCCCGGTTCAACGAAAAGACGGCCAGCAGCCGGTCGAGGTCAACCCAGGTAGTGCTGGAGTTATAATAGGACAGCTTGAACTCGATTTCCTCGCGAGGCAGGGCCAGCCCTTCGATCAGGCGCAGATGACCGTCGATCCGGGTTAGACCGCCGCCGCGATCCTCGATACGGCGGGTGATGACCTCGGTAGTCAGCCCAGCCGCCTGGTCGATATGATAACCCAGAATGGCCGGATCAACATCGGCCCCCACCGTGTCGATATTGTGGATCATCAAATATTTCAGGTTGGGTCGTTCCGCCAGCAACCGGGCCAGCACGCCATTGCGGAACAGATTGGGCACTTCGTACCAGTGACCGACCGGGTGTAGACATTGCCGCGGCAGGTTGTCGGTGTAGTCGCTGCCCTCGCCCATCTGGTAAGCCCAGTTGATCAGGGCGGCATGCAGGCTGTCGAGAACTTTTTGGGCCTGCTCGTCGAGCAGTTGTTGGGGCATCTCCTCCCAGGCAAAGCGCAGGTCGCGGGCCATTGGGATCAGCCGCAATCCGACAATCCGGCCGGGCGACAGGATCAGCGGGCCGGGATAACCGTAGTTGTTCTCGGCCTGCAGATAAGCCTCGATGGGTTCGTGGGTCAGATAGCTGGTAGTGATGAGGTGCGGCAGGGGCGTTCCGCACAACCGGCTAATCCGGCGGCTTTTGGCCAGGTGAACCTCGATGAAGGTGCGGTGCTTGCCTCCCAATTTGCAGAAGGGATTCAGCGCCTTGACCACGCCGGCCCCCTTGGTCCAGCGACTGCCGGCCCCGCCGGCCAGCGAGACTACCGCCACCGTCCCTTCGGCCAGGGCATTCAGCCCCAACTCCCGGTACATTGCCGGCAGTCCGGGGGTGGCGTCGTAAACGTCGTCCGGGCCAACGTCCTCGATCTGGCTGCTGACCGGCAGCCGGTTCTGAGCCAGGCCAATCCGACCGCTGCGCAAATCGGCTCGAATTTGTTCGTGCTGCAGCCGGTCAAAACCGTATTGATCCAGCAACATCTCCAGACTGTGGCTCTGTTCCCCCTCTTCCTGCCCGGCCCCAGGCAGCAACCGATCAAACAAGGTTTGGACCATGCCCGCCAGCTCCGGTTTGGTCTGGCAGGCCCGGCCAAAGCGATCTAACTCGGCCCGGCGGAAGGGCGAAAGCTGGCGCCGCTCCAGACGAAGCAGCGCCGGCACGGTCAGAGTGTAGTAGCCGGGCGGCATCAGGGCCTCGTCACCCTGGAGCAGTTCGGCGTAAGTGCCCCGTTCATTGATGGCAAAATCGTACACCACCGGTTCCATGCCAAAGGGCACCGCTCTTTCGAGCCGGCGTTTGGTTTCACTCATAATCATTTGCAGACGTTCCTGGGCCAGCGGCTTCCGCTCGGGGCTGAAGATGAAGCCCATCCCGCCGCCGGACATTCCGCCCAGCATCCAGAAACCCCAGAAATCGGCCCCAAATTCCGCAGTAACCCGCTCGACCAGAGTTTCGGTGTAAAGGTTCGTGACCCAGGGAATAATGGTTTGGATGGGACCAAAGAAATTACGCTGAGTGGCTGAGCCAATCTCTCGTACCGCGCCATTCTTTAACAAAGCGACAATTTCGTCCAGAATCCGGATCGCCTGCTGCCGGCCCTGCCATTCGGCTTCAGAGCGAAGCAGGTATTTCTCGGTCACCATTTCTAGAATTGGGCCGACATCCTGGGCCATGCCGCCGTGGATCAAAACCAAACTATCCTGCAATTTTTGCCGGGTTTCGGCCGATACCTCGTCCAGGTCAAAAATCTGGTGGCTGGGCAATAGCCGGCCGCGACTAATCCCAAATTCGGGATCACCTTCTGCCGCTTTGACCCCCTGGATGAGCTTCATGCCGGGCCAAACACCGCCCGAGTCTTGCCAACCACCGCCCGAGCCGCCCAGCCATTCGCCCAGAATGGCCCGGGCCGCGACCAGGCGACGCTCATTTTCAGCCAGTTGGCCGGTGAGCGAACTGGCCTGACTGGTGGCCCGCATACAAACCGCAATAAGTGAAGCCAATAAGGTGGTCGAGACGGCCAGGCGCGAACCTTTGGGAATGCCGTTGACCTGGCTGACGATTTCGAGACCGCAACCAGGACCGGCCAACCGAGCCAGTAGCTCGGCCAGGGGTTGTTCAGCCCCCTCCATGCCCGGCGGCACCAGCCCGGACGCAATCACCGCGGCCTTCAACAGGCCCAGGTAATCTCGCGCAAAATCGAAGATTTCGGCCAGGGTGGAAATCTCGGCGGCGGCGCCCAGGTCGGCGCTGACCAGGCGCAGGATTGGCCGGTCAATCACCCGGAAAAAGGCCTCCACGGGCGGTCGAGGCGTCGTCCCGCCCTGGCCTCCGCGCACGCTCAAGTCAATTGAAACATTGAGCACGCGCGCCCCCTCGGGAAAATCCATCCCCAGGAAAAAGATATCGCTCCAGCCGCTGTGGGTCAGGTCCATGCGCACGGGTGTGGCCTCGTGCAGGATAGGGAATAAGCCATTGCTGCGCTGGAGCAGTTCCGGGCGAACCCGGAGCGGATGGTCGGCCGGATGACCGATGCGGAACATCCACTGGTTGCCCCGCACCGAACGGACGCTGCGCCGGACCTGATCGGCCAGGGTTTGGAAACCGAGGCTGTGATAGGCGGCAGCCAGGGCGCTGGAGATACCGTCATTCGGTCCGGCGGTGGCCTGGCTGGTTAGAAAAATCTCGATGGCCTCTTCAAAACGGCGACTGAGCAGATTGGTATAACCTTCAAAGGGGATCAATCCCTTGGTGGCCAGGCCAGCTTTGAGGGGCAGGTGGAAGCGATGAATGGCGTAAAGAAAGAATAAGGCTCGCACTCGTTCGTAGAGGTTGTCGCTGTGGCGGCGGAGCTGATCAAGGGCCCCACATTCGGCCAGCAATTCAGCCAGAGAAGCGGTCCGACAATAAGCGTCGAGCGAACGATGGCGAGTCTCAGGGTCGGTGGCAGTGATTATTTTGGTTAGTTGACTCATATGACGTCCTTGAGAATAGCGAATGGCGAATGATATCTCAGATACGGTTTTATTCACACTATTCGTTACTATTCTGCCTCATGTCATTTCGAGGCCGTAGGCCGAGAAATCCCTGAGTAGACTGATTCAAATTCAAGGCTATCTGGCATACTCACCTCGCCTTTTGCCAGACACCAAGCTCTATTGCACCGGCCCCAGGGATTTCTCGCTGTCGCTCGAAATGACATACCCGAATAGTAACCACCATTCACAATTACCTCGTGCCTAATTCGCGCAAGGCCAGGAGTTCGAGGAGTTTAGCCAGAACTTCGGCGCGATCCTGACCGTTGAGGGCCAGGGCCAGTTGCGCCGTCAGCAAGCCGTATTTGACGCCCACATCATACCGCCAATCGGTGATTTCCAGGGCCAGGTATTGCTCTCGTTTGGCCAGTTGGGCCAGAGCAGCCGAGAGAGTAACGCCGCCCTGCCGCCCGGCCGCCTCGATCTGCCGCGCCAACAAGTCGATTACGGTGGGGGTTAGCACGTGCATACCAAAGAAGCAAAGATAGTGGCCGGCCCGCAAGCCGGGCACAATGAGCCGCTGCTCGGCTTCGGTTGGAGTGGGCTTCTCGATGACAGTTTCTATCTGGTACAGGTCCGGGCGGCCGGCCACCCGACGCCCCCCCACGGTCCCATAATAGGGCAGCAGGCTCTCACGGGTCGCTTGAACCGCCGACACCGCACAAGCTTCTGCTTCCGCTACTTCGATCAGGTACTGGGCGCAACTCTGGTTGGTGCGACTGACGTAGAGATGGTCACCCACCAGGTGCAAAAATGGGTCGGCGCCCACAAATTCGCGGGCGCAGTAGACGGCGTGGCCGTACCCCAGCGTCTCCGCCTGGTGAACAAAATGCAGCCGCCCGGCGTGGTCGCCGGCCACTTCAACATAGGCGGTCTCGTCGCCGGGCCGGACCACCACGCAGATTTCTTCGACATTAGCCCGGAGAACTTCGTCGATGATGATGCCCAAGACAGACTTTTCGGCGCCGTCCCGATCGATGAGCGTTTGCAGGGGCAGGGTGCGCTGCCCCCGCCCGGCCGCGGTGATGACTGCTTTGGTGATTTTCATACGCCCCACCTATTCACTTTTATCGCTCTTGTTTTCCGCCTCGGGTTCGACCTGCTTCCAGCTCAGAGCCACTTTGAATTGAGCCTCATTCCCTGATTTGGCCACCATCGCCCCGGCTTCGGCGTCGATTTTGATGGCAAAATTGATCGAGGCAGCGCTGGGCGCGGCGTCCAGATTTTGCAAGGTTTCGATCATGCCGTTGGCGCAAGCCTGAATGGTTGCCAGCACCTGCTGGTAGGCATCCCTGGAGGCCTCGCCGGTGACCGCAGCCGCGGCCGACGGGCGGCTAAAACCGGCTCCGGTCTTGGCCGTTGATTCTACTTCTATGCGAATGGTCGTACCATCCTTGGTCTGGGTTTCGATATAATCGGTCATTGGTAATGATCCTCCTATAGTTGAAAGCCGAGGGGGTACCTCGGCTTGGTTATTTTAGTTGATGGTATGTGATTGGGTCAAATCCAAACGGCGCTGACGAGGAACGAAAGGTTCAGCCAGTCACGTTACGCCAGCAAGCCTCAGGCCAACGAGGTGAGGGCCTCATACAGGGTTTTGAATGTTTTGAGGGCCTGAATTTTCTTGCGGCCCTCGTCGGTTTCAAAATCCGGGGCGCCGTACATAGCCTTCCAACCAGTATTGACTCGCAGTAAGGTGAGCTGTCCGCCATACTTCTGCTCGGCCACAGTTTCAGCCTGGCGCAGCAAATTGGCCAATTTAGGGGTCTTGTCGGTAGCCGGAATCAAATCCCCAACGGCCCAAATATCGGGTTCACGGTCCAACAACCAGACATCCCGGGCAATATCAAACTGCATCCCAATCAGCTTACCATTGGGCGAAACCATCCAATTGCTGCGAACCTCCGGTTCATAGAGTTGCCAGAGACCGGTGACATCGTTAAATGAGGCTTCGACCAAGACATTGCCATCCAAGAGATAGAGTTGCCCCTCTTTGAGATCAAGGTTTGCCATTGTTGAATTTCCCTCCAAATAGTAAATCGACACGACAGATTTATCGATAGGAACTGCTCAAATCATTACCGTTCTTCCACCGGCACCACACTGACCGGAGCGGCGTCCGGTTCATCCTGACTTCGAGGTAACAATTTTTTGACAATGCGATCGATCATTTCAAAGACGACCCGCTGGCGGAAACCGGCGATAAAGCCCACCACAATCCCAATAGCCGTGACCGTATCAACGGCGGTATCACTGACATTGAAGAGAAGGTAACCGGCCACCACAATGAAATAGATCAGCGCCCCCAGGATAAAGCCCATAATCGGTTGCACCAGGTAATACATCACATATTGGCGATCGAAGTCTTGCTTCATAGCTACGTGCCAGTAAAGGCTGTAAAGAATACTGATGATGCCGCCAATACCGCCGGCCAGGGCCGAAAACCAGGCGCCGCGCACGGCCATCAACCCTTCACTGACGTCACCCATAGCGGCTCGCAAAATATCTGTGGCCAGGAAGCCGGCGATGAAGGCAGCCAGCCAAATGACGGCATAGAAAAAGACACTCATCCCCCAGGTGTAGGACCAACGCCGTAGATTTCGTTTGCGCGCCAGCATAGTTTTGACCACGGCCACTCGATACAGGGCCTCATCATACTGGCGAGTATCTTCAAGGATAATGTCCTGAGCTTCGCTCAGGGTCCTCAAGGCATACTCGGCGTCTTCTTTGTTGACGCTTAAATCCCTGGCGACATCCTCATACAAACGTTCAATCTGCATATCCAGATTTTCGCGTCTTTCTTTGCCCACGTAACGAGCCACTCTGGCCGCTTTTAGCACGTCTTCTGACACCAGGCCTTGATCTTCACCCATCGGGATAATGTTGCTGACAGCCGGGCGCTGCTGTACATCCGAAGGTAACAGGTCTTGTTCAGTGGTTACGGTTGGTTGGGTGAGCATACCGCTAATAGACTCGATACGCGCCGGTGTACGAGGCGGCGGAGGTGGGGCCGCGACCGGCACAGGCGGTGTGGCCGGGGGCACAGGTTGAGCGGGGGGGGGTACAAACTCCGGTAACGGGGCTGGCGCCGGTTCTGGCGACCAGGCGGGCAAATCAGGCGGGGCTGCGGTTGGAAACTCCTCTGCCGGAACGGTGGCAATCGGGGGGAGAAACGGGGCTGCGGCTTGAACAGACGGTTCAGCTAACCCCTCTTCGGCCAGCAGCCCGGAAAAATCATCTTCGGCAACTTCGGCCAAAGGGGCCGCCGCCGGCGCGGCGAAGGGGGACAAAGAGGGGTCAAAGGCATCCTGCCCACTCCCCAGGGTTGGCGGCGCTGCGGCTTCCGGCGGCGGGGCAAACTCGAGGTCAGTTGGAGGGGTCTCCAGAGCTACAGGCAACCCAAATTCATCAACTTCGGCCTCAGGCGTGGAGGCAACTGGCATTGACGGCGGTGGAGGAGGAGCTGCTAACACACTCTCCGCCTCGGTTACGGGTAGTTTTTCAGCATTTTCATCAGACATAGACAGTTCTCCTGGTTTGAACTCAGCAGTATCTTTGGTTTCTTCAGACTCAACTTCAGGGGCCGTCACAAGCGACGCTTCAGCTTCACCAGAAGCTTCTGATCCTTCGGATACGGATGGGGGTTCTGGTGAAGTAGAGGCGTTCGGATCGCCAGTTGGTCCACCAAATAACACGTCAATACCTTTACCCTTTTTGGGGGTAAGTCCCAAAACCTCGGGCCCTTTATCCTTCAAACTTGCCCGTTTCCTTCTTGTCATCAAACCTGCCTCCACAAACTGCGCGATACGCTTTGACCCCGCCTCGATTTGTTACATACAATCCGGCTCAAAAGAAGCTGGACCTGTCCGGTCCAAGTTAAAATATGAACTGATGCTGATGTTGGTAAAGGTATCTTTGGTCATTTGGGGGACTTATGTTAAATCTTTTCTATTATACCACAAATCAATTTTATTGCCACCCATCCAGTGAATTTTTTAAAAAAAGTCACCTCAACCTGAGGTGACATGCAAATCTTGGGTTACTATTCAACCGACCAGGTGACTGGCGCTTGAATCAGGCAAATGAAGCGTGCTTTTCCACCAGTCACCTGAACAGTTGCCAATTTTGTAACATTCATCACGGCGCAGACCCAGCTCTAAATACAGCCGAGTAGTAGGCTGAAACCGCCCAGAAAGTTTTGGGCAGATGGTTCAACCGGCCTCGGACCGGCTCTGGGTGGGCCTGCCGCTCAAGCCCTGGGTCGAACCGCATACTGTTGAATCTCGCGACGCAAGTCGGAAACGCCCACAGGTTTTTGCATATATCCGTCGCAGCCGGCCGCCAGGCAACGTTCTTTGTCCCCCTTCATGGCGTTAGCGGTTAAGGCAATCACCGGGATGTGGGCTAATTGAGGATTCTGCTTCAGCTTGGTCGTCGTCTCCAGACCATCCATCCCCGGAATATTGATATCCATCAGGATCAGATCGGGCATCTCCTCGGCCGCCATTGTCAGGCTGTCCAGACCGGTTTCGGCTTCCAACATTTCGTGACCCATCGACTCGATCACCCGACGCACAAACAGTTTATTTTCAAAATTATCTTCCACGTACAAGATTCGCATTTTTTATTTAACATCCTCCATCGAAAAATTTGTCGAATATCCCAGAGAGTCTACGTATTCGATCATATCCCTATTCCTCCAACTGGGCCTCGATGTGAGCGACTAACTTCTGGCGGTCGAATTTGCCCTTTTGCCACATTGAAGCTACCCCATTAGCATTCAGTAACTGCCGTTCAGCCTCTGACAGATCTTTGGAAGTAATAACCACCACCGGAATGTTATCCAGTTGCTCATCATGTCTTAACTCGGTCAAAATCTCAAAACCATCTTTATCGGGAATCATCAAATCCAGGATGACCAGATCGGGATGTTCGGCCCGGATGACCCGGATGGCCTCCTGGCCGGCCTGGACCGACTTGATCTCTAACGGTCGACTCAGTTGCAAGATCCGGCTGATCAAGCGAGCATCCAGCGGATTGTCCTCAATCAAAACCACCTTTTTGCTCCCGGCAGAGGCAGGTTCCTGAGTAGAGGGTGAAGCAGCCGGGACTACTTCAAGCTCTTGAGTGTCGGTGAGGCGGCGAGCTGGCTCAGTTGGCCCATCAGCCTCGGGGCCAGACAGCGTATTGACCACGTGCTCAACCAGCTCCTGGGTTGAGAAGGCGCCTTTGAGCCAGATCGACGAGGTTTGACCGGCCAGACGTTGTTCGTCTTCCGGGGTTAAATCCTTGGCCGAGACAACAATCACCGGAATATGGGCCGTTTGGGGATCTTTTTTCAATTCCTCGAGCAAGGTGAAGCCATCCATTTCCGGCATGGTCAGATCACTCACCACCAGATCGGGCAGCCGTTCTTGGACGATTTTCAAACCCTCGAGGGCGCTGTTGGCCTCAAACACCCGGTACGATTTTCTGGCCTGCAGCAATCGCCGGATCAGGCGGCTGTCCATAGGGTTATCGTCAATCACCACGATGGTGGTGACCTGCTCATCCAGACGCTGTAAAGCCGCCCCTAAACCGTCAATGGGCGCGCCCGGCGCCGCCCGCTCGGCCGGGGAGAGCCGCACATCCAACAGCTCTTCCTCGTCCATAATGTGCTTCTCAACCGGGAAGGTATGGCCGGAACAGTTGACCACTACGATCTCATCGGGCTTGATGAAACCTTGCTGAACTAATTTATCCAGCCCGGCAAAAGCCACCGCCGTGGCCGGTTCAACCGAATAGCCTTCTGTTTTGGCCAGCAAGCGCATAGCCTCAAATGCCTCTTCGTCCGTTACATCCAGCATCTGGCCGCCATAGGTTTGGTTAGCCTGATAGAGCAGTTGGTAACCAAAGCCGGGGTCGCCGGTAGATAGCACGGTGATACGCGTTTCCGGCGTCACCGGTTCGGCTTTGGGCTGGTTGGCGGCAAAAGCGCGCACCATCGGCGCGCAGCCAGCCACCTGAACCACCCCGATTTTGGGTATCCGGTCGGTCAACCCCATCCGGTATAACTCTTCAAAGCCTTTCTGTACCCCCAACGGGCCAATGCCGCCGCTGACAGCTTGAATGTACCAGTCCGGGGCTTGCCAGGCGCCTTCCCCTGAACGGGGGGGGAGATAACGAGCCAGCTCCTCGGCAATTTCAAAGGCAACCGTCTTCATGCTTTCTTTACCGGGGATCGCCTTGGCCCCCTTGTCGAAATGAATTTTGCGCCGGGCGGCAAAATCGGCGGCGATATTTTTAGCCTGATCGTACGTACCGGTAACCTTGATGACTTCGGCGCCGTACAGGGCGGCTTCGCGCATTTTGGGTACCGGCACCAGGCTGGTGAGAAAGACCCACAGCTTGATATCGGCCCGGGCGCAATAAGCCGAGTAGGCCGCAGCCGCATTGCCGGTAGAAGCCAGAACGCACTCGCTGATGCCAGCCTCACGCATGGCTGTGGCCGCCACCGCGGCCTGCCGGTCTTTGAAGGAGCTGGTCGGTGATTGGCGCTCGTCCTTGATAAAAATGGAGGGATGGCCTAATCGCTGCTGAATTTTGGTCGCCCTGACCAGCGGGGTAAACCCTTCACCCATGCTAACCACCTCAGCAGGGTTCAGGATTGGCAACAACTCGAGATAGCGCCATAATGAGTTCGTTCGTCCGGCCAGGCCGGACTGCCAGATTTTGGCGACCGCCTCATAATCATATTCGGCGTCTAGCCACGCGCCGCCGCACGCCGGGCAGCGATCTAGACCCGGGTGATAAGCGAACTTCTGATTACATTCCAAACATTTTATTCTAGTGAGGTATGATTTTAACACTTTTGACAAACCTGGATGTTATTTTGGGGTTTGGATTTCAATGGACTACCCTTCCACCGCCACAGTTTCCTGAACCAGCGGGATGGTAAAGTAAAACGTAGAACCTTTACCTTCGCGGCTGATCACGCCGATGTGGCCGCCATGCATCTCCACCAACTGCTTGCAGATGGGCAACCCCAGGCCGGTGCCGCCATACTTGCGGGTCGTCGAACTGTCGGCCTGGCGGAAGCGGTCAAAAATCGTCTCGACTTTATCCGGTGGAATGCCAATCCCGGAGTCGGTTACCGACACAAACATTTTGTCAGGCTCGGGGTCATAAACTCTGGCCTCCAAAATGATTTCACCTTTTTCCGTGAATTTAGCGGCATTACTGACCAAATTCAACAAAATCTGATTAAAGCGTAGTTTATCAGCGTAAATCAACGGCAAATGTTCCTCGGTCTCAACAACCACCTCGACCGGTTTATCCTTGAGCAAGGAGCGAGAGGCGGCCAGGACCTCTTTAATGGCCTGAGTGACATTGATCGGCTCACGGACCAGCTCCATTTTGCCGGCTTCAATTTTAGCCAAATCCAAAATATCGTTGATCAGAGCCAGCAGGTGTTGCCCGCTGTTGTAAATTAGCCTGACATCGTTCATAGCCAGATCGGGCAGGTCGCCATCGATACCCTGCAAGATCACATCGGCAAAACCGATGATGGAGTTGAGCGGCGTCCGCAGCTCATGGCTCATGCTGGTCAGAAATTCCGATTTGAGCCGGTCGACATCCTTGAGCTGGACGATGGTTTTGGCCTGCTCTTCCGACAGGCGGGCGTTTTCCAGGGCCAGGGTAATCTGGTTAGCCACCGACTCGACCGCGGTCAACTCATCCTCGCTCCAATCGGCGGCTTCCTCACGCTTAAGGCCCAACGTACCGATCACCTGACCGCGCAAGAGCAGCGGCACAGCTAATTCGGCCCGGGGCGGCCCGCCGTTGCCGGGATGCACTGCCTTGATCAACTGTTTAGTCATAGCCGCCTGCTTCATCGGCGGTAGCCACATATCGTTCTCGCGGGTAACCGGCAAACTAACCCCCTTGACAAAACGATAGCCGGTAGCAGGTCTCTCCTCAGTAGTTTGCTCCCAGGCTTCGCCGGTAAGCCGGCGGTTGAGTTGCTCGACCTTATCCAACGCGACTCGAGTTTCTTCCAGCAAGCGGACGTTGTCAACAGCAATCGCCACCTGGTTGGCAATGGCCTGCATCAACGACAGATCTGACTGGGAGAAGCGGTTGGGTTGCTCACTTTGAATATCCAGCACGCCCAGCACTTCGTTGCCTTTGCGCAGCGGCACTGCCAGTTCAGACTTGGTTTCAGGCAGGAGAGGGTTGCGCACAAAGTTAAGCAGATCATCGACATTGTTGCTCAGAAACGCTTCGTTGGTGCTGGCCACGGTGCCAACAATACCCTGACCGGCCTCCAGCCGGTGGCCTTTCTCTTTGAGCTGCCGGCCTACCTCGCCGGAGCCTTCGGTCATCACCAGATCGCCGGTTTCGGCCTCGATCAGGTAAACATGGGTGTGATAAAAACCAAACTGCTCTTGAATTCGATTGACGACATACCGCAACAATTGGTCAAGGTCACGAATGGCGATCAATTGAGTACTGATATCGGCGCTGGTTTCCAGGGCGTGGGTCCGTTCGTAGACGCGGTCTTCGAGCGATTCGATAAAGTCGCGCAAGTGCCCCGTCATCGTGTTAAAGGATTCAGCCAATACACCGATCTCATTTTGAACCTGTATATCCGCAGTTTGAGTTAGATCCCCTTCTGCTACGGCAGTTGCTACCTGAGTTAATCTAGAAATGGGCCTGGTGATCCGAGAAGTAAAATATAACGCAATAACGGTAGCAATAACCAGAGTCAAGACGGCAACACCGCCGCTGAACCAGCCCAGTTGGCGAACTCCGGCTAAGGCCTCATCGGCATCTCTTTCGGTGATAAGCGCCACTTGTAGTTCAGGTATCCAGCGATAAGCGCCGGCCACTTCAACCCCATTATAGTTGTTGTAAATATCCTGGCCGTTGCGGTCAGGACCGGCGGTCAGGGCCCGTTCAATCCCTTCGGAACGAGCAGATTGGGAACTGGGGGCAAACCGAGGTTCTGTTAAAAAACGGCGATTTCTATCAACCAGGTAAGTTTCACCGGTTTGGGTAGAACCCGTCCGAACCAAGATAAGCTCAGTCAGTTCCGATAGATTTAGACGGCCAGACAACACACCAATTAGACCACCAGATTCATCTCGAATCGGTACCGCAATGACAATCTCGGTCGCCCCTGTGTCGATGTTGTGAAAAAGTGCAGAAGCAAAAGGGGCCGATAAGCTATTTAGGAAAAAACTCTGGTTGGCGTAGGTTTTACCCAGATTTTCCTCATTGGTTGTAACGACCACCTGCCCGACCGGATTGAGTAGAAACATTTCATTGAATCGGCTGGTTGGGCCGAATTCCGCCTCCAGCCGTCTGCGGAAGGTTTCGTACAACAGTTTATCATCAGTAGCCAATAACGCTTTTACATTTTTTATGTCGCCGGGATTGTTGGCGATGACAGCCAGATCGTTGGTTCGCTCACTCAGCCAGTTGTGAACAGCCTGCTCTTTTAGCTCAATTTCTGAGGCCAACTGTTCAAGCACTAAGTTCCGCGAGGCTCGAATACTCAAGAAAATACTCACTGCAACAATCAAGCCAATCGTTAAGATAGAAATAAGCAAGAAAGCTGTTAACAAGGCGCCCCGTAGGCCACCAAAAAAACCATAAGAACGAGATAACTTGGGTTGGTCCGCCTGGAACTCAGCAGGCCAAGCTCGATCAGCAGACTCCATCTCCATCGCTCGACTTAGGTTGATATTCTGTTCCTGATTGAATTCTTTATCGCCCATCTATCAAACCTCCTGACCGTTCAGAAGCCGCTGCATGATGTTATGACTGCTCTTCTTCTAACTTGGACTCTGTACCCAAGCGAATAACAACCTCTGATGCCCTCAATTTGTCACCCAACTCAGCCACCGCCGCCCGCATCACCTCTTCAATTTCGGAGGAGGCCCATACCTTGGCCGTTGTTTCGCTGACCACCCGGTTGCGCCAGGCGTCCCGTTGAGTGTGCTCAAACAGGCGGGCATTTTCAATCGCTAGGCTCATCTGCTCGCTCACCGCCTCGATCAAGGTTATCTCTTCTTCAGTCCACCGGCGGTCAGGATTCTCATCGTGCAGACCCAGCACGCCGATGATTTGATTGCGCAATTTTAGGGGCGTGGCCAGGGCGTTGCGTGATTTGGCAACTTGTTGGTTGACTCCTGGCTTAGCTTCTACCAGGGCTAGCCGGTCGCTTTGGCCGGCTTTAACAGGGAGAGATTTGCCATTGGTAATCAACGTGACCGTTTGGGCCTGAGTTAGCGCCGCCTCGACCTCAGGCGTGGGCGTTTCCGGCAACGGCGGCACCTCAGCCTGCCGAACCTCGTAATCGGTGGTGCGGCGAGCGGCCCGGAACTGCTCCCAGGCCTGACTGGTGTACAACCGCTGCAATCTTTGGGCCTCATACAGCGCTTGCTGGGTTTCGGCAAAAGCGCGGGCGTTGCGAACCGCAATAGCCACCTGGTTAGCCAGAGCGGCCAGAGTGTTTTCATCGGCCTGAGTTAGCCCGCCAATCTTTTCACTCTGCACGTCGAGCACGCCAACGACCTCGGCGCCCAACATCACCGGTACGGCCATCTCGGCCTGAGTCTCGGGCAAAAGCGGATTCGGCAGCCAGTCCGGCTCTTCCCGCACATTGCCGATGGTGATGATCTGCCCCTGGCGAGCCGCCCGAGCCACCAAGCTCTTAGGCGCATTGAGCGAGATATGGTGGCCCTGCCGTTTCATTGCTGCGCCGGCTTCGCCGTAACCTTCCACCATTAGCAGAGTCTCACCTTCCAGCAGATAGATATGCACATGGTAATAGTCAAAGGTTTCTTTGATCAGGACCACCACCTGTCGCAGCAGGTCGCTCAACTCCAGAATACCGGCCAAACGCTGGTTGACCTGCACCACCGTAGCCAGTTGCCGGGTGCGGCCGGCGACCTGCTCTTCCAGGCTGCCAATGATCTGGCGTAGTTGCGCAGTCATCGTATTAAAAACACCGGCTAACTGGCCAATCTCATCCTGAGACTCTACCTCCGCCCAGGCCGACAGGTCACCCTCGGCCACCCGGCCGGCCACATTGGTCAATCGGCTAATCGGTCCGGCCAATAGTTGGGCCATACCTACGGCCACCGCGGCGGCCAGCCCCAGAATGACCAAGGCCAGCAACAGGCTGGCTTGAATTTGAGCTACTACCGGGGCAAAGGCCTCCGCTTCCGGCTGATGCACTACTACCCTCCAACCAAGTTGCTCGATGATCGATTCGCCGGTAATCGCCCTGACCGGAACCTGGCTGACCAAACTGGGCACCCCCTCGTAAGAGAATTGAGTATAATTTCGCTCAACGGAGCTTTCCAGTTGGGCTGCGGTCTCAGGCTCAACCGGATTAACTCCGACTTTGCCGGCGGTGAGGGCTTTTCCACCCGGAAAATAGAGATCCGCATCCCCCGTCTGCACTGCGGTCAACAAGCCGACCAGGGCTTCAAGACGATAGGTGCTACGCAGCACGCCCAGCAAATTGCCGGTGCTATCGTCAATAACCGGCGCCGCCATATTTATCGCCAGGGTGTTTGAACTGGCATCGAATTCCGGCTGGCCGATGTAAACCGCGCCCCGGCCATTATTAAAGGTTAGCTGCCACCACTCTTCATCGGCCTGATAAAAGTCCGAGGTTCGATGGGTCGCCGCCACCAGGCCGCCATATCGATCGGTCACAAAGATTTCAACATGATTCGGAAATCTGGCCTGAATATCTTGAAACTGTCTGGCAAAAGTACCGGCAATGACCGCCTGGACCAAGGGGTCCGAGTCGGGGACGGCGGCCCACAACTGATCTCGGCTCAACATCTCGGCCTGAATTTCACTCAAACTTCCGGTAAGCCGAAACATATTGGCCGTGGACAAGCTGGCTTGCAAGGGCCTACCGGCAGCCAATGTCCGGAGTAAGTCTATCTGCCGGACCAATTCACCCCCTACGGAAACTGCCAGCGAGTCGGCCAGGCTGCGCAGGTTGTTGCCTAACTGCTCTTCCAGCGCCGCAGTTGTGCTGCGGCTATTGAAAAAGGCCACGGTCCCCACCGCCACCACCGTCACCACCAGGAAAGCGGCGATCAACTTGGTCCGGACTGAATAGTTACGGAACTGGCGGGCCACGAAGACACTATAAATCAGAATTATCCCTAAAAGAAGCCCAAAAACTACAGACGGCGAGACGGCCGAGGGACGTTCCGGCCCAAACAGGTCAATTAAAAATATGAGCAGACCGACAAAAACACTACCGCTAATGGCCCACCTGGCCGGCCTGGTGGGTAAGGTTAGGCCGGCCAGCCCGGACGTCATTAGAATTGCGGCCAGACCGAGGGCTGACCCAAGCCCGGCCACCGTAAACGGGGTAATGAAGAGCGCCAACCAGATCACGCCTATCAGCAGCCCTATGCCCAAATTTGAGCGGCCATGATGCCGACTCAGCCAAGCGCTGAGTGCAGCCACAACACCCACAGCGGCGGTGAGACCAATATGGGTATACTGCTGCCAACTTGGGGCCAGAGAGGCGGTGTAGACGTTATACAGGGTAAAAACAAGCATCGCCAGGGCGGTAATAACCGAGATACGGTTGGTATGGCGGGCGCGGCTGGCCGCCTCCGTTGGCTGGGCTAATTGGGCCTGGTCAATGTCTGGAGGTTGGTTGGTTAACTGGGCCATCATTCTTTCTCCTCACTCTGCTCAAGCTGGCCGGACTCCCTTTTTGGTAAAGAAGCAGCCGCGGCCGACAGCTCTGGATGACCGTTCTGTTTCAGTTGTACCCGAATTGCCTCAACTTTGGCCGCATCGGCGGCCACTGCCGACTCGGGCCTGGAAGTCAGCTTGACGTAAGTGCGGGCAACCCCGAGGGCTTTCGCCAATTCGGTCAGGCCGGTTTCAATGATCGTATCCACGTCCGGGGCAGCCCGCATTTTATCGGTAATCTGCCGAGTCAACTGTTCCCGGTTCGCCCGCTGCCGGGTGTTTTCAAACAGCCGCAGGTTTTCGACCGTTTGGGCCAACTGCTCCGACACTGCCTGCACCAGGGCTTTTTCCTCGGCCGTCCACTTGCGACCCGGATTGAGGTCTTCCAATCGCAGCGAGCCGAGCGGCTGCCCGCGCAGAGCAATCGGGACTTCGACGGCGGCTTTACCGTTGCCGTTGTCGCCCGGTTCGTCTTGCAGGCCGGGTTGGGCGAGATCGACCCGCCAGTGGCCGCCGTGCTGCTCGGCCAAAAATTGGCTCCATTCCTGCTGAACGTATTGGCGGTAAGCTGCCTCAACTTCGGCCAGCAGCCGTTCCCGTTCGAGTTCCGCCCGCTTTCGCTCGGTGATATCCTGGTTGATCCCATAAAGTTTGATGGTCCGGCCCTGCTCATCCTTCAGAATCTTGATTTGAACGGTAATATAGACCTCGCGACCATCGCCCCGCAGAATCCGGCTCTCGAATTGGGTGGTATAATCCGGGTCGGTGGTTTCCAGGGCTTGTTGAATTTGCAGCCCAACATCAGCCGCATCAGCGGGGTGCACAAATCGCCGGGCAAATTCGGCCGCGGACATCTGATATCCACCCGCTTGTTCAACGGTAACGCCATAGATCGAGTAGATCTGGTCGTTAAAGGTGAACATTTGGCTGGCCACATCAAACTCCCAATAAGCCAGCCGGGCAATCTCAAGCGCCTCAGCTAACTGAACCTGGCTGGCCCGGATGGCTTCTTCGGCCTGCTTCTGCTCAGTGATGTCGCTGGTGGAACCAACCATGCGGACGGGCTGGCCGTTTTCGTCCCACAGGGCCTGGCCGCGTACCCGCACCCAGCGGTAGTCGCCAGACTTGTGGCGTAGCCGCTGCTCGATGTCATACGGGACCCGATCTTTCAGATGAGCTTCCAGGGCCGCGCCGGTTGCAGTGTCATCCGGATGGAGCATCGAGGCAAAGATTTCAAAGTCAATTTGTAGTTCATCATCGGTATAGCCCAGCAACTCTTTCAAACGGGGCGACCAGTACAGCGTCCCGTTGGCAATATCCCAGTCCCAGATACCATCGTTAGAACCTTGTAAGGCCAGGGCAAAGCGTTGTTCGCTAATCCGCAACGCCTCTTCGTTCTGCTTCTGTTCAGTAATGTCCACCGAGATGCCTAACAGGTACTTCGGTTTTCCATCCGGGCCATAGATAGGCATTTTACGAGTGTGCAGTATCCGGGTACCCTGATGCAACGTATCGATCGGTTCTTCTGGAATGTCTAGCAGCTTGCCGCCGGTAAGCACCTCGCGATCCTTGGCTGTAAAGAAATCGGCTTCCTCTGGGGGGAAGAAATCATAATCGTTCTTGCCGATCATATCCTCGCGCTTGTAGCCGAGCAGCTCCTCACCGGCTTTATTCCAGCGCACGAAGCGTAAGTCCTCGGCATCTTTCACAAAGAGCATCGTGGGAATGTTCTCCAGAATGGAGTCCAGGAAGTTGGTCGTATCTTCAAGTTCGGCGGCTCGTTGTTGGGTCTGCTCGATGAGCCGCTGATTCTCAATGTAGCTACTCACGCGGGTGGCGATGCCGCCCAACAGGGCGCTCTCTTCATCCAGAAAGTCGCGTTTTTCGGTATAAGCGATATGAATTCGGCCTAACAACTGACCGCCAACGTACAGACCGTGGGCCATCTGGCTCGGTAAATCGATGGCCTCAGCCTGGCCATAAGTCTGAGCATCATACTCAATGGCCACCCGGCATAACTCCGGATAGCGCATCGCCGCAGGAATACGTTCAGCGACCCACTGTAGCAACTCCGGCAGCGGCGGGTTCTCTTCGATCTCCCGGCCCACCTCATTCAAACAGTCCAGCTCTCTTACCCGCTCTTGCAACAGGAGACTGGCCTGACGGGCCTGCTGGTACGATCTGGCGTTCCGCAAAGCCACACCAATTTGGGCGGCCAGCGTGGTTTGAATCCGGACATCCTCCTCGGTAAAACGGTTAACAACATCAGCCTGCACGTCCAGCACGCCCAACACCTGATCGCCCACAATCAGCGGCACGGCCAGTTCGGACCGAGTCTCCGGCAGCAGCGGGTTGGGCAGCCAGCCCGGCTCCTCCTGAACATTGTTGACAATGACGCCACGGCGGGCCCGGGCGGCCTGAGCCACCAACGATTGCTCACGCTGGAGCGAGATGCCCCACCCTTCGGCGACCATCTGCCGGCCGACTTCGCCCGCCCCGGCGGCCAGAACAAGCATCTCCCCCTCGCCCCCCCCTTCAAGGGAGGGGTCATTGAGTAAGTAGATGTGGGCATGGTACAGGTTAAATCGTTCTTTGGTGAGGTCAACCACAGTTTGCAGCAGCCGATCGGTCTCCAAAATTGTGGCAGCGGCCGTGCCCACTTGAGCAACCGTTTCCAATTCGACGGCCCGTTTGGCCAGGGCCGCTTCCACTGTCTGCAGATCCGTCACGTCACGGGCAAAGGCCAACACACCCCAGATATCGCCGCTGGCATCGCGGAGCGGCGCTTTGATGGTATGGAAGATGTGCACCTGACCATCAATAGTGACCGGATCGCTGGGATAAACCTGCGTTTCGCCCGTTTCCAACACCAGCCGGTCATCAGCCCAGAAACCACGGATGCCTTTTTCGGGATTACCCTTGACCAACTCCTCCGGAAAACCCAATTCCAGATCATTCTTGCCAATAAAATCCTCAGGCTGCATATGCAGCGCGTTGGCGTAACCCTGATTGGCCAGCCGGTAGCGATGCTCCCGATCCTTAATAAAGATCCAGTCCGGCGTGGCGTCGATGATCGAGCGTAGTATCCCTTGAGACTGCTCCATCTCGGCCAGAGCGGCCCGGGTACGGGCGTGTTGATCGGCGTTTTCCAAAGCCACCGCAATCTGGGCGGCCAGGATTGTTTGAATACGACTATCCTCTTCGCTGAAACAGTTAACCTCAACAGCCTGCACATCGAGCACGCCGGATACCAGTCCACCAATCAACAGCGGTACAGCCATTTCTGAGCGGGTTTCAGGCAGTAGCGGGTTGGGTAAAAAGTCAGGGGCGGCCCGGACATCGTTGACAATCACGCCCTGGCCAGTTCGAGCGACCCGGGCCACCAGCGACTGCTCCTGGTCTATAGGAATACTCCAACCCTCAGCCACCATTTGCCGCCCCACCTCACCGGCGCCGGCCACCAGCTTGAGTTCATCCCCCAGTTCATTTAGCATATAGATATGGGTGTGGTACAACCCAAACCGTTCCTTGGTCAGATCAACCACCTCTTGCAGCAGTTTGTCAGTATCCAAAATAGTGGCTATCGCCGTGCTAACGTGGGCTACGGTTTCAAGGTTGGCAGCTTGCCGGACCAGATTGGCCTGAGTTTCCTTATAAGCGGTGATGTCGATCAGCGAGACGGCCACTTTGCCGTAGGTTTGTTCGAAGCCGGGCACCACCGACCAGCTCAACGTTACATAAATCTTGGAACCGGTCAGCGTATAGTGGACACTTTCACCTTCAAAGCGGCTCTGACCTGCGGCAATGGCAATCATCTCTTCCTTAAACGTAGCCAGCGATTCTTCCCGGAAGATATTGCCCAGTTCTCTGAAAAATTTCTCTTTAGAAGCGGCCTGGTAAAGCTTCAGAGTGGTTGGATTCACATCTAATATCTGAGCCAGGTTAGCATAGTGGAGCACTACCTCCGGATGCTGGTCAAAGTAGGTTCTAAAATCGGTAATCCCTTCCTGGCGCAACTGGTCGATATAAGCTTTCACGACCGATAAATCTTCTTCCCACAATGAGATGGGCGAATCCTCAAACAGGCGGCGGTAACGCTCTTCGCTTTCACTCAGACCGGTTAGGGCCTGTTTGCGTTCAGTAATGTCGCGGATCATAATGATCACTTCATCCTGGCCGCTGGCCGCAATCCGGGTCTCATAGGCAAATTTCTCACCGGCCCGCACCAACTCGTGTTCATAAATTTGCGGGTCGCCGGTTTGCAGAGCTTGTTCTATATAATACTGCCGTTGGCGGGCCGTTTCGGGCGGCAATATCTCAAACATATTCTTGCCGATATCATCCGCTGAAACCAGGGCCGGAAAATCGCGGGGCTGCTTCACATCCAGATAAGTCCCATCGCGGTGAACCCGCAGTATCAAATCTGGGATAGCATTTAACAAAGCCTTATATCTGCCCTCATCGGCTCTTAAGGCTTCCTCAGTTTGTTTAAGCCCGGCAACATCGCCGGCAATACCAACCAATCCCAAACCGGTCTGGCGCTGTTTCAGTTCAACACACTCAGCTTGAAGCGCTTGCAGCCGAGCCACTTCCTGGCGCAGTTCGGCCAACTCAGTCAGAAGTTCTGCTTTGCTCTTATTTTGATCGCTCATCTCATAACTCGCTCTATCAGTTATCAGTTATCAGTTATCAGTTATCAGTTTTGAGTTATCAGTTACCGGTAATCGAGAGCATTCGGTAATTGATCCGATAAGACTAAATTGCTCCTCTAAAGCCCTCACCCCCGCCCTGCGCTTTGCTCCGGGCACCCCCTCTCCCAAAATTGGGAGAGGGGGCTGGGGGGTGAGGGCCTTCTATAGAATTACCGAATGCTCTCGTAATCAGTTAGACCGACTACTGACCACTGACCACTGATCACTGACTACTGATCACTGACCACTGATCACTGATCACTGACTACTGGTCTCATCAACTTCGGTCAGCTGCAAATCAACTACCGCCCGGCTGGTCCCCAATACCCGGCTTAACTCCGCGGCCGCGATTTTGAGGGCGGTCTCGATATCGCGGCTGGCCCGAATCTTGTCGGCAATCTGGCGGGTAAGCTGCTCGCGGCTGGCCCGCTCCTGGGTCTGCTCGAACAGACGGAGGTTCTCCGCCTTCTGGGCTAACTGCTGGGCCACCGCCGCCAACAAATCCTCTTCCTCGGCCGACCAACGCTGGTCCGCCGGGGCGGCCACGGACAGGCGGCCAATCGGCTGGTTCTGGACCACCAGCGGCACGGCATAACCGTTGTTGGCAGCTATGGTCTCGCCAGCGCGCTCCAGGGGAGTGATCGCCGCCAGATCATAGACAAAACCCACCTCGCCCTGTTGGCGAGACAATCGCTCGGCCCAGACTTCGCGAGTCAACTGGCGGACCGCTTCTTCTGAGCGACGTTGCGCCTCCTGGCTGCGGGTCCACTGTTGGGCGCTGTCAATAGCAATGGCCAACTGGGTGGCCATAGCCTCAAAAACAGTCACATTTTGCTCGGTAAAGGTGTTGGCCCGGTTCGACTGCATATCCAACACCCCCAGCACCCGGCCTTCAACCAGCAGCGGCACGGCCAACTCTGAGCGAGTCTGCGGCAACAGGGGGTTGGGTTTGTGGATGTCGCTGGCGGCCGTGTCTGGCACGACAATGGATCGGCCTTCAGCCGCCACCCGACCGACAATCGAGCCAGGTCCCACCGGCAGGCTGTGGCGGCGGGCCAAAAGTTGTTCGCCCACTGCGCCGGTGCCGGCCTGGATAATCAAATTTTCACCGATATCGTCGACAAAGTAGACGTGGGTGTAGTAGAGATCGAACCGCGCTCGGATGAATTCTGTGATGGTCGGCAGCAGTTCGTCCACGTTTCTGATAGCCGCGGCCCGCTGGCCAACCTCCATCGACAGAGTTAGCTCGGCGGTGCGGGCGCGTACCTGTTCTTCCAGTGAATAAAAAAGATTTTGTAGTTGATCGGTCATACTGTTGAAGGCAACAGCCAGGTGGCCAATTTCATCCTGAGACTCGATTTCGACCCGTTTATCGAAATCTCCAGCCGCAACTTCCTGTGCTCTCTGGGTGATTTTTTTGACAGGTTGCGCAATTTGCCTGGCAGCAAACCACAGCAAGGTTAAGCCGGCCAAAGTTAGAATGACTCCAATACCAATCAACTGCCACATAGTAGCTGTTGGCCGGGCATTAACTACATCCAGTGGTAAGGTTAGCACCGTGTACCAACTGGTGTTTGTATTCCCAAAATGAATGGGCACAAAAACCAACAGCAGATTCTCTTCTGGCCGGATTAAGCTGAACTTCTCACCTGTCTGAAGACGAGGTTGAATATCTCCGTAAAACTGAAGAAAGGCCGATCCTGGCTCACCGACCAACTCGGGTTGACCGGTAACGCCAGCCAGCGTACCCTCGCTACTGACAATTGCCATTTTGCCGCCTTTCTCTTGCAGGTTCACGTCGTCTGCCAAATGCTGGAGAAAGTCTACGCGGAGGTCTACCCCGGTAATGCCAAAGAACTCGCCATCAACTACGATTGGCGCCACAAATGAGGATAGAAGAACTTCCTGATCTCCAATCGGGTAAAAGAAGGGTGAGAGCACTTGCTCCCGTTGGGTACTCTTGGGGAGTAAATACCAATCCCCGATGCCCGGCGTTTCATATTCCAGTAGCGCCTCAACATGAATGTTATTATCCAAATCCCTAACCCAGTAGGGGATAAAGCGCCCCGTTTCATCGTGGGCTTCAGTATTAACATAGGTGCTATCCAGGCCATCAAAGGCATTAGGTTCCCACAGGGTGTAAGTGCCCAAAAATTGAGGATTTTCCTCCAATACCTGCCGCAGCATAGCGTTTACCTGGTCTCGGCTCAACGCTGTGGATATCTCTGCGCTTTTGATCGACATCAGCGCCTGGGCCAAGGTGCGGGCGGCATCCAGCGCCTGATTTAGACCTGCTTCAATCCGCGCCGCTTCGTTCTCGGCTACTGCAGTTACCTCTTGTTCCGCTGCCTCCTGGGCTGCATTACGCAGCGATAGGGCCGCAATTCCAATAATGATTGCTGCCAATAGGAACAAACTTAACCCGGCCCACAACATGATTTTGCCTTGTATTGATTTGATATCGCTGAATAGTTTCACCGTGCTGTCTTCCTTACTCAATGAATTTCTCCATTGCAGGCCAATTGCCAAATCCTTCGGGCAACCGGGTTGTTGCTTATGACTATACTAAATCTCACCAACTTTTTGTAGTGGCGAAAGTCACCATAATCAGGGCTGTTGGTACCTTAAGTTCTTCCCAAAAGTACATAAGCTTGGCGCTAAAGGTCCGTTGGCCTGTCATTTCCAGCCCTCGCTGATGGGGACATATCCGATGCCTATTCCGCTGCACTCCATATGATTACACTGAGGTACACCGAGAATTCACAGAATTTGGCTTGGATTTTTGCCAACGGTCACTATCATCATTGTCGCCCTGCAGGGATTTCTCGACCTACGGTCTCGAAATGACATGAGTAGTTGCCTGCCTTCTTTGTGAACTCCGTGTTACGTTCGAAATAACATTACCGGTTTTGATTGTTAATGACAACTTGAGTCCGCCTACCTCTACTCAACTTCCAACTGCACCATCGTTTGCGGCGCTTTCAGACTCAAACCAACCTCTTTGATGGCCACTTGCAGCGCCTCTTCCAGCGACTGGGCCGCCCGGATCTTATCACCGATCTCAGCCACCCGTTTTTCGCGGGCCGCCCGCTGCTGGGTCTCGTCAAAGAGGCGCAGGTTCTCAGCAGCCTGGGCCACCTGCTCGGCTACGGCCTCCACCAGGGCCACCTCTGCCGGCGTCCAATCCCGCTCCGCCGTAGCCTGCAAACCGAGCAACCCAATAACGGTCTCACGCACCGTGAGCGGGACAATCAAACTGGCTTCACCATGGTCAACCTGCGGCGGTCCGCCGTCTGCCGGCTTCGGCGAGCTGAGTCGAGCCGTCGGCGGTCGCATTCGGCCAAGCTCGGCCAACCGTTCCTCGCCCAGCGGCGGCACACCCTCGCGCGTCTGCTCATAGCTGGCCGCGGCGGTCCGTTTGGCCCGGTAGCTTTCCCAGGCTTGCAGGGTGTAGCGGCGCTGAGTGGCCTCCACCTCGGCCAGCGCGGCCTGGGTTTCTTGCAGGAGCCGCTGGTTATCGATGGCCACTGCGGCCTGGTCGGCCAGGGAGAGATTGAGCCGGATCTCTTGCTCGCTAAAGTGGTGGGCTTCTTCCGCTTCAAGCAGCAAACTGCCCACCTGGCGGGCGCCAACCCACAGGGGAATTGCCGCCACAGAGCGAATATTGAGCCGTTGCAGGATTGCCCGCGTAGCCGGATCGATGCGCTCGTCCTGCTCAGGATCAGCAACAAAGACCGGCTCGGAAGCGAGTACAAAGTTTAAAGCCGTTAGCATTTCTTTTGAATAGCGGGTGCCGACGGGGGTGGGCGGCGTTCCTACCCCGCTGTGCCAGTTGGCTGCCACCGTCATAGTTTCCACTTCACCGGCCGAGTCTCGTTCAAAGGTAAACAGCAAGGTCCGGTTGATAACCGGGATAGAACCCACCTCCATCACGGCGGCCAGAATTTCTGGCAGACTGCCGGCCTCGGTTAGCCGGCGGCCGGCCTGGTAGAGCTGCTCTGCTTCGGCCAATGACATACGGGACTGTTCGAGCAGGCGGGCCCGCTCCAGGGCTTCGGCCACCTGGCCGGCCACGGCCTCTAAAAAGGCCTGGTCTTCGGCTGAGAGCGGCTGGGCCGGGTCGTTGTTGTAGACGCCAAGGGCGCCGATCTTTTCCCCGGAAACGGCCAGCGGGGTGATCGCCGTTCTGGAGTCGCCAGTTGGCTCGGTCTGCGGCTGGCCGTTGCCCGGTAGGGCCAACTCGGTGCGGGCCACAGGCCGCACCGCCATCTGGTCGAACAAATAGGCGGGGGCGGCTTGGCGGCGAGCAGCCTGGTACTCCTGCCAGCCTTCCCGGCTCATCAGCCGCTGCAGCGCATTCAGCTCGCGCACCCGCTCTTCCAATTCGGTGGTTCGGGCAGCAACCAGCTCCTCGAGCTGATCCTGATATTGCCGGAGTTCCGCCTCTGCCCGCTTCTGCTCGGTGATATCGCGAAAGTTCTCAATGGCCCCGACCAGATTGCCCTGGGCGTCATACAGCGGCGCCGCGCTCAAGAGGTAATGCCGTTCTATGCCTCTGGGAAAAACACGATTTTCAGCCACCAGGCTATTGCCTTCACGCCGGACATTCATATATTTCTGGGTCACTTCTTCCTCTGGCTCAAAGACCAGGTCAATGAGCAGCGGCCGGCGCTCACCATAAAATGGCAAGGCATACTCGTAATTGCCTTTGCCCAAAATATCCTCGGCTTTGACCCCGGTAACCTCCGCAATGGCCTGATTCCAGGCCATAACGTTCCCCTCACGGTCGATAACGAAGGTCGGGGTGGGTAAAAAGTCGATGATGTCTGCCAATCTTTGTTCTGATTCTTGCCGGGCGACCTCGATTTGTTTACGCTCGGTAACGTCTTCATACATGCCGAGCACAGCCATCACGTTGCCGCCGGCGTCGTGCAGCGGCACTTTGCTGGTGCGTAACCAGATCTGGTTGCCAGCCGGCGTCGTTTGCGGTTCTTCATAATTAAGTACTGGCTCGCCTGCTTCCATCACCCGGCGGTCGTCGGCCCGGTACAGTTCAGCCTGGTCCAACCAGGGCATCTCATAATCCGTCTTGCCAATCACCTCATCGGCTGAGTCCAAACCCGCATCCCGGGCAAAGTTTTGGTTACACCCCAGGTAAATTAACTCTTTGTTCTTCCAGAAAATGGATTGCGGAATATTGTCCATGATGAGCTGCAACATCTGCCGCGACTCGCGCACCGCTTCTTCGGCCCACTTGCGCCGGCTAATATCCCGGATCACGCCGACGTCGGCCACCTGGCCGCGATACTGGATCACCCCGGCCGACAGTTCGGCCTCAAAGGTCGTGCCATCTTTACGCAGCAATTTGGCCTCGTAGACCGGCGGCACCTCCTCGCCGGCCAGCCGGGCTTTGACCCGGCCGGCCACCAGCTCGCGGCTCTCCGGGGCCAGGTAATTGATAAAGGGCGAATTCTCAACCTCCTCGCGGGCATAACCCAGCATGTCGGCCAACGCCTGGTTCACAAACTGGCAGAGATTATCCTGGATGATCACAATCCCATCCCTGGATTGTTCCACCACCGCCGAGTATCTGGCTTCCGCCTCCCGCAGGACCTCCTCTGCCTCCTGCCGGACCGCCTCGGCCCGCTTCCGCTCGGTCACATCCCGGCCAATCCCGACCAGGCCAATGACCCGGCCATGCTCATCCCGCAGCGGCACTTTGGTGGTTGAGTACCACATCTCCCGGCCGGCCGGGTCGACGCCCTGCTCTTCCCGGTCAATGAGCGGCTGGCCGGAGTGAATGATCGCCTGTTCGTCGGCATAGTACTGGGCGGCCAACTGCTCAGGATAGAAATCGAAATCGGTTTGGCCGATCAACTCCTCCGGGCCAGCCGCGCCCATCTGCCGGGCCACGGCGTTATTGGCAATCAAGAAACGGCTGTTGGTATCTTTGACATAAATGTAATCCGGGACGTTGTCGATCAGAGTCCGCAACAACTGGCGTTCCCGGGCCAGGGTTACCTCGGCCTCCTTGCGAGCAGTCACATCCTCTTTAACGGCCAAGAAATGGGTAATAATCCCATTTTGATCCCTAATTGGTGAAATGGAGGCCAACTCCCAGTACAGCTCGCCGTTCTTTTTCTTATTGTGAAATTCGCCCCGCCACTCTTGACCGGCTGAGATCGTTGTCCACAACGCTTTGTACTCCTCCGGAGAGGTTTCCCCGGACTTCAAAATCCGGGTGTGCTGGCCCAGGGCTTCCTCAAGGGTATAGCCGGTGGTCTCGGTAAACTTGGGGTTGGCGTATTGAATGTAGCCCCGGGTATCGGTAATCACCACCGTATTGGCGCTCTGTTCGACGGCTTGAGCCAGGCGGCGCAGCTCGGCTTGGGCCTGCTTGTAGCTGGAAATATCCTGCAACGAGACCTGCAGGAGAGTCTCATCCTCAAACTCTAGCGCGCTCAAGGCCAGGTGAGCATCAAACTCGGCTTGATCCCCACGCCGGCACAGCCATTCAAAGCGCTGACTTTCACCCGCCAGGGCTGCGGCGATCTTGCTGGCCAGGAGTTCGGCCGAATCGCGACCGTCAGGCTGAGTGGGCGGGCAGAAGGCTAACAGGCCCTGGCCCAGCAAATTCTCTCGCTCATAGCCCAGCAACCCGGCCGCGCCGGCATTACACTCCACTACCTGCCAACCGGACTCGCCGCCATTTTGTAGCACCAGGATAGCCCCGCTGGCCGCGGCAAATAGTAATCGATATAGCTCGGGCGATCCTTCGCCTTTGCTCAAGACAGGTTTTGAATTTGCGACATCTGCCCGATGGGTTTGCCCTTTCGGATGGTTCATCTCAGGCTTCCTTTTCTCCAGGTCCGGTTGATGACTGCTCACCATTACCGCCATTGCCCAGGTAAACAAAGGCCGGCCGGCCCAACACCCGGCCAACTTCCTGGGCGGCGATGCGCATAATCGTCTGTACATCCACGGAACCTCGGATGCGGTTCGTCACCTCACGCAGGATTTGCTCTCGCTCTGCTCTGGTTTGAGCCTGCTCAAACAGGCGCCGGTTTTCAATGTAACCGCTCAAGCGGTTGGCAATACCGCCTAGCAGAGCGCTTTCTTCATTGAGAAAGTCGTGTTTTTCGGTATAGGCAATGGTGATACGGCCGACAATCTCGCCGCCAACGTACAGGCCGTGGGTCATCTGGGTGGGCAATTTCAGCGCCGCGGCCTCACCGTAAAGCTGGCCGGCATATTCAATGGCCGCCGCGCACAGGTGGGGGTACTGCATCGCTGCCGGAATACGCCCGCTGACCCAATGCAGCAACTCCGCCAGCGGCGGCGAGCTTTCCAGCTCGCGGCCGATGTCATTCAAGCAGGCCAACTCGGCCGCCCGCTTGGCCATTGACTCTTCCGCCTGCTTGAGACTGGTAATATTGCGCACATAAGCCAGCACGCCCCAAACCTCACCCTGGGCGTTGCGCATCGGCACCTTGATGGTATTAAGAAAGGCCGGTTGGCCATCGATCACGGCCGGCTCGGACTCGATGATCTTCATCTGGCCGCCATCCATCACTTCTAAATCGTCGGCCCAGAAGCCGCGAATACCTTTCTCCGGGTTGCCTTTGACGATCTCCTCTGGAAACCCTAACTCAATGTCATTCTTACCGACGATCTCGGCCGGGGTCAGGTGGATCGAGTTGGCAAAGCCCTGGTTGACCAGCCGGAAGCGGTGCTCCCGATCTTTCACCAAAATCCAGTCCGGGGTGGCGTCGATCACAGAACGCAACAGTTCTTGAGATTGTTGAACTTCGGTCAGCGCCGTCTGAGTCCGCTGGTGCTGGCCGGCGTTTTCCAGGGCTACCGCAATCTGAGCAGCCAGGATAGTCTGGATGCGCACATCCTCCTCGCTGAAGCGGCCAACCTCGTCAGCCTGAACGTCCAGTACGCCCAGCACCCGGTCGCCAACCAGCAGCGGCACGGCCAGTTCCGAGCGGGTCTCCGGCAGCAGGGGGTTGGGTAAGAAACTCGGTTCCGCCTGCACATCGTTGACGATGACCCCCTGGCGGCTCCGGGCCGCCCGGGCTACCAGCGATTGCTCCCGGGCCAGGGGAATACGCCAACCCTCGGCCACCATGTGCCGTCCCACTTCGCCGGCGCCTGCCGCTAAAACAAGCACACCCCCCTCTCCCCCCCCTTCAAGGGTGGGGGCAGGGGAGGAGTCCTGGAGCAGGTAAATATGGACATGATAAAGAGCAAAACGTTCTCGGGTCAAGTCGGCCACTTGCTGCAACAGTTGATCGACGGCCAGAATTGTGGCCGCGGCAGTACCCACCTCAGCAACCGTCTCCAACTCGGCGGCGCGCTTGGCCACGGTCTCTTCAGCCTGCTTCCGGTCGGTAATGTCCCGAAAGAACATCAGGGCCTCATTGGCGCCACCGGGCACCACTCGAACTTCTTCGTACTTCTTCTGCCCCGCCCTCATAAATTCTTGTTCATAGACTTGAGTCTCGCCGGTATCAAGCGCCCGCTCAATGTGGCGCATCTGCCGCTCCACCACCTCCGGCGGCAGCAGGTCGGCCATATTCCGGCCAATGATGTCCGCAAGGGGGATGATGGACGGCACATCTCTGGCCTCTTTGATGTCCAGGTAGACGCCGTCCCGGCTAAAGCGGATGATCAAATCAGGAATAGCCTCGATCAAGGTTTTATTTCGCCGCTCACTGGCGCGCAGCGCCTCTTCAGCCTGCTTCCGCTCGGTAATATCGCGCATCGTCACGCTCAAACTGACCGGCTTCTGGTCGGCATCATAATTGACCACTACGGTTCGTTCTACCAGTAGTTGAGAACCGTCCGCCCGCAGCAGGTAGCCTTCACCGCTCCAGGAACGACTACCTGTAACCGGCGGAGACAGCCGCGCCTCCTGGAGAAACTGGTCGATCTTTGAAGAGGGAATGAGTTCCTTAAAATTTAAGTGAGTTACATCGTAATCCGGCGGTAAGCCGAGCATTTTCAGCCCGGCCGGGTTGACGTAGAAGGTTTCGCCGGCCAATGAACCGATGCCGATGAAGTCCGGCTGGTTCCTGACAATGCCGGCCAGCCGCTGCACCTCGCTCAATAGCCGCTCTCGTTCGGTGTTGGCTTGCTTCTGGGCGGTGATGTCTCGATGGATGGACAGAAAACCGATAATCTTACCGGCTTCGTCCAGGATAGGGTTGTTGTTGCCGGCAATGTGAACCAGCCGGCCGTCTTTGGTTCTGTTGACGATTTCACCCGTCACGGTGCCGCCGTCCAACAATGTTTCCCAGAAATATTGGTAGTGTTCCGCAGAGATCAACCCCGACTTTAGAATCCGGGGCGTTTTACCCACCGCTTCGGCCTGGCTGAAGCCGTAGATTTCTTCAAAGGCTGAATTTACATAAGTTATGACACCATCGATGTCGGTCAGGAAGAAAGCGTCACTTGACCGTTCAATGCCCAGCTTAAACTTCGACAAATCCATCTCAAGCCGCTGGCGGGCAGTGATATCGATGAAAACCGTTAAAGCGCCCTCGAGAATTTCCCGATGACCGATCTCGAACGGCGGGTGGAGGTGCTGGTCTTCGATGACATTACCCAGCAGCAGGGCCAGGCCGGCCTGCGCATCAAAGGCCCAGGCCAGGTAGGGCGCACCGGCAGCCTGGCGCAGGCAATCGCCGAGCGGCCCGGCCGGGCTGGTCGAGTTGACAAAGTAATAATCATCCGGCAGATGGGGTGGGCTGAAACTCAGCGGCTCCGACTTGGAGAAACCCAAAGTATGCTCAGCCACAAAACTGCCGGAGTCAGGCTGGTATTTCAGCAGCGCCAGCCGGTCCACGTGCAAAGTATCCTGAATAATCTGGAGGAACCGTCGGTTCATTTCAGGCAATGAGACGGCGGTATCAGCCAGGCGGTATACCTCGCGAATGAGCCTCGCCGTGGTCCGGCTAAACCTGGCTTCTTGGCGGGCCTGGGCTTGCTCCCGCTGCAACAAGAGCAGCCGGGCGCCCAATTCATTGCACTGCTGCCGATAAAAGTCTCGTTCCCGTTCGAGATCGTTCATAATCTGCCTCACAGCGTCAATAAGGTCAACACCCCGGTCCAGTCCAGCGGCCGGCTGCGCCCCATTAACGGCGCAATCTCAACCCCGGAGTAAAAGCCCAACAGCGGAATATCCGGCGGCAGTTTGGCCTGAATCAAGCTGGCTTCTTCCACGTCGGCCCCGCTAAAGGCGCAGGTTCGACCGGCGCAATCGATGTAGAAGGCGAAAATCGGCTTAGTCGCCGGCAGCAAGTCTAGCAACGCCCCGGTTTGCCGCTGGACCGACTCTAACATGAGTTGGTTGTCGCGCGACATAACCTGGACCTTGCTGCCGACGGCGTAGTCGGCTTCAAACAGGGTGACCGAACCATCGGCCGGGTTGGAGGCCAGGATCAGCCGGTTCACGTAAGCCGACTCATCATACGGAGCGTACAGGTCGCCATGCTTTTCGCCCAGGGTCAACATCAGTGACAAATTGCCTTGCTGCGGACTATCCGGCGACTGGCCCAACAGCTCTTGCAAGACGGTCAGGGCCGGGCGGCCGTCCAGTTCGTAGACCACCGCATCTTCGATCCGGGTGATTTCCAGAAAGGCGCTGGCCGGCACGCAGCCGTGCATGACCGTGGTCTGACTTCGTACCTGCGACGGCAGAACCGCGGCGACGGCGGCGTGTTTGACACCCTGGCAGCCGTCAAAGATAAAACTTTGGCTGAACTGGTAGTCGCCAATGACGCCGGCGCCGATTAACTGGAGCGACTTGCCGTTCAGCCCCTGGTAGACGCCGTCCAACAGCCGGCTGCCCACGTATAATACCGGCGGCGGGCCGGAACGGAGCGAGTCATAGAACAGCAACACGGTATCGCCGTCGTGAGCCACTTCCCCCAGCCTGGCGCCCAACTGCCGGCCGGCCTGAATTTCACCCTGGCCCAGATCGTCAACGGTCACGATGGTGGGCTGGGGAATGGCCGCAGCGAAGACGGCGACGGCGCACTCAAAGCCGGTGTAGCTCAGCGAGCTATTGGTGACCGTACCAATGGCCGCCCCGCCAATGATGGGGATTTGGCCCAATTCGGCCTGCAAGCCTTGCCACACGGCCGCCGGGTCGTATCGCCCGCCGCAAAAGGCTAAAGCCCAGCCGGCCGCTTGACCCGGTTCAAAGCCGGCCATCGCCTGCCTGGCCGCCTCGGCGCCGGCCTGCCTCGAGTCAGGGTTCTGGCTCATACCAACCTGGACGAATTTGGAGTTATTTGTCACGGCTGTTGTTCCTTTTCAAACAATCGTTTACTTTTTAGAGAGCATTCGGTAATTCAACGCTGCCGGCCGCGGGCTACGCTTCGCGGCCCCCGGCTATGAGATTCTGTTGGCAAACTCAGATTTGAGGCTTGAGGTGCGGGGCTGACCCATAGGGTGCTGCGCTTAAGCCGCCGCACTCAGAGAGCAAAGCTCTTCGAGCTAAGATTCAGCTTGCCAGGGCTTTGCTCTTTCAGGGCGATGGCTTCAGCCTCGCCTCTTGCTGCCCTGCCTCTTGGCCATTATTGGCGCCATTACCTGGGGTAACGCCCAACTCTGCCTCAGACCCCAGGCGGATAAAGGTCCGGTCGGGTTCCAACACCCGGGCCAACTCTTCAACCGCGGTCTTCATCAACGTATCGATATCGGGCGCCCGGCGCAGCTTATCGCTGACCTGGCCAATGAGCCGCTCGCGACTGGCCCGCTCACGGGTTTCCTCAAAGAGGCGCAGGTTTTCGGCGGCCTGGGCCACCTGGTCGACAACGGCTTCGATCAGCGCCAGCTCGCCTTCGGTCCAGTTCCGCTCAGGGTCAATGCCGTGCAGTTGCAGGTCGCCAATGGGCACATTTTGCACCATGATCGGGGCAACCAGGGCATGTGACGTGGAGCGTGGGGCGTGGGGCGGGTTGAGCAGCGGGTCATCGTTGTCACTCCCCTGCTCCCCTGCGCCTCGGCTCCCCTGCCGGCTCGCCGTAAGGGCCACTACCACCGGCTCGGCGTGAGCCAGGGCTTGCTGTCGAGCCTCGGCAATAGCGGCTTCGGGTAGAAGAGGCGCAACTTCAGCCAGGTTGAACTGCACTCGACCGGCGCTGCGATGGGCTAACCGGGTTCTGTCCCAGGCCTGTTCCAGGTAACGTTGTTGGGCTTCGCGGGCCTCGGCCAGGGCGGCCTCAACTTTCTGAAACAGCCGAGCATTGCGGATGGCCACCGCCACCTGGTTGGCCAGCGAGCGCAGCAAGTTGGCATCACCTTCATCCAAACCAGCAATCCGGTTCTCCTGCACATCCAACACACCGGCCACCTCCTCTTCCAAACCAATAGGCACGGCCATTTCCGAGTAAGTATCAGGTAGCAACGGGTTAGGCAGCCAATCCTCTGCCTCACGAACATTGTCAACCCTGACAATCTGACCGGTACGCGCCGCTCGAGCCACCAAGCTGGTCGGGGCATCTAAGGCGATACTATGGCCCTGGATTTTCATTTCTGCACCTGCCTGGCCGGTACCTGCCGCAACGACCAGTCTCTTCCGCTGTTCATCAAAAAGATAAATATGGGCGTGATAATAATCAAAGTTTTCTTTAATCTGGTCAACCACTTGGGGCAATAACTCTTCAAGATTGAGGATAGTATTAAGGTGTTCGCCCAGCGTTGCCACAATTTCTAACCGCCGTGTACGGTCAGCCACCCGTTGTTCAAGACCGCTAATCAAGGTTTGTAACTGGTCTGCCATAATATTGAAGGCGTTAGCCAGATTACCAATCTCATCACGTCTGGTAACAACTATCCGCCGCTCCAGATCACCGCCAGCAATACTCTCTGTAACAGTAACCATATCCTGTAAGGGAGAGATTAGGCGTCGAGTCAGGAAACCGCCGACAACCAGGGCCACTACCAAGATACCTCCAGTCCAGATCAGCATTCTACTCAACGCCTGCTGGCTAGCAGCATCGACCACCTCAATCAACTGCACCGACGCGGCAGTGGCCACCGGGATCGGTACGACCACCCCTAAACGCCAGTCAATATTGTTGAGCGGCTGGTAAGCCACGTATTTTGGCTCCCCTTTGATCACGGCCTGGCTCAAAGAAGCCCAACCCAAAACCATATTTTGTAGAATTGTATCCAGGTCAGCATTTCCTGTATTGGCTAAGTCGATGATCTCTTTCGTGACCGGAACAGTTGCCGGCGACAAATCAACCCGGGCGTGGGGCGGAGCAGCCACCAGTTGACGCTCGTTATCGATCAAGAAAGAATAGCTCCCACGAATTGGCTGACGTTGGTTAAATTGGGCAATTAATTGGTTTAACGAAACCGAAATTCCAATATAACCATAAGTAACTTCATCAACTACTACCGGCGCTATAGCATCGACTACTAGATCATGTTCAACAACGAACGGATTAACGTGTACCTGGCTCCAAGTAATTTGTTCGTCTTGACCCTCAAAGTCGGCAGGAGTGGGAAAAAATGGTTCGCTGGTTAGATTAAAATCTGGGGGTAACTCTAGCTCTTCATCCAAAGGAGGATAAACCAGCTGCTCACCGGTTGTGGTGACATAATAAACATTGGTACTATTATTGGCACGCGCCATCAAAACTGGGAAGATTTCTTCGGCCAGTTTAGCCAAATTAAGATCCATTTCCTGTAACTCACCAGATACCAGGATAGTCCCATAAGCAGCAGCAGCTCCGGCCTGACCTAATTGCAGATCAAGCGTGTCGGCTTGACCTGCAACCAGCTTGGTTAGAAACGTTTCGGTTTGCGTAGAGAGAATATTTTTGCCATCGATCCCTATTTGTTGGCTGGCTTGACCTAACGACTGCCACGTTGCAAAAGCAAGCCCTATCGCCAAAACGATCATAGAACCAATCAGCAAGAGTAATAATTTGTGCCAGAGCAATAAGTTAAGGTGCTTTGAACTCATAATCCCTACCTTACCGAACCCATCAATACATTATCAAGTTGATGCCAGGCAGCCTCTCTGACTGCCCGGCCAGCTCACCATTTACTACTACTACTGTTGCAGAATTTCAAGCCAACTCGCCTGGGTATCATCTAGCGCTTGCTGGGGGGTTTTGCGTCCTTCCAGAGCAGCCACCAAATTTTTGGTCAATTCGTCCGACAATACCGGCATTTGAGGCACGGTTGGCCAGGCTGTCGCCCCATCTAGCGCCGCTTGGGTGGCCTCGCTAATTTGCGGGGCAAACTCGTGATACTCTTCCGATGTAAGCACCGAAATACGAGTCGGATCCACCCCCTGGTTTAGTTGGCTAATGCGCATGGTAATATCGGAGCGGGTGGCAAACAGCAGAAACTCACGGGCTACATCAGGGTTAGGCGCTTTGGTAGAAATTCCCAGGCTAAAGCCGGCATTAAGCGCCGGCGCGTGGCGAGCCTGGTCACCATCGCCCATCGGCATCTGGACAACACCCCAATCACCTTGAATAATTGATTGGCTAGGGTCTTCAGCCATCAGCCCCAGATCGGTCCAACCCTCTACTATCGCTACTTTACCGGATAGAAAAGCATCTCGAGCGACATCAAAATCTGTCTCAAGGGGAGTAGGTAAGGCATAGGCGGCTTGCTCAACCATAGCCGAAAGAGCAGCAACCGCCTGGGGGTCATTAATCTGCGGTTGACCTTCACTATCAAACAGTTCACCGCCATAGCCACCTAACCGATTCAAGAAACTACCGACAATCAACAGAGGTACTTTATTAGCCATAATGGCTGAACCATAAATACCATTAGCACTTTCATGCTCCGTGATGGTCTGAATGGCCTGGAGATAATCATCCCACGTCTCCGGGGGTGTCAAGTTGTATTTATCAAGGAGTGACCGGCGATAAAACAAGACGTGAGTATCGCCATCAAACGGAATGGCCCACCGCCTGCCATTATAGAGTGTATACGGATCATAAAAACTGGGAATGAAATCTTTAGACTGCAATACCGCATCGTTCTGGCTAATGAAATCACTTAAATCGACCAAGGCATTCGCCTCAACCAGGGTTCCCAAGGTGGGGTACCACACCGTGAGCACATCAAACTGAGGATTAACGGCGTTGATGTCCTCCAGAGTCCGGTTTAACATGTCGCCATAACCAACCTCTATCACCTGGACAACGGCACCGGTTTCCTCTTTGAACCAATTGGACAAGGCTTGCGCGGTGCCAATATGGGGGGTAATGGCCAGCATCGTGACCTTTTGCCCCGAGAGATCGAGTGTCTTGGGGGTAGAAGATGAGACAGGGGGAGATGGATTGGCCACGGCGCAACTAACAATGGCCCCCGCAACTACCAAAACCATGACAAAAAAGAGTAGTTTTTGAACAGAAACTTTGCTAACTATGAGGGTAGATGATTTCACTTTTTAAATCCTCCTGAAAGAAAGATAACAACATCTTTTTCCCAATAATAGGTATTATTTCGCCTGGCTTATGGTTGTCCATTTTTTGGACCAGCCAGTTCAGTCGAAGAGTCAATCCCCAACTCCAGCACGGTCTGGGGCACACCCAGCCGCTGGCCCAGCTCCCGGCTGGCAATTTCCAGCAGGGCATTCAGGCTGGGTGCGGCCCGCAATTTGTCGGTAATTTCACGGATGGTCTGCTCGCGTCCAGCCCGCTCTTGGGTTTCTTCAAACAGGCGCAGGCTTTCGGCAGCTTGGCCTAATTCGCCAAGCACAGCCTCCACCACCGCCAGATCATCCTCATTCCAGCTCTGGTCAACCCCCAGTGGATGTAATTGCAACGCTCCAATCGGCTGATCGGCTACTTTAATTGGCGCCACGATGGTTTGTGGAGCAGAGCCATCTTCTGCTAGGGTCACCAGCGCCAGCTTGTTGTGAGCCAATGCCTGCTGGCGGCCCACCGCAATGGCCGACTCACTCAACGGCGGCGCCTCAACCCGGGCATAATGGTATTGGCCGCCCAGTTTGCGCTGCTTGACTTGCTGCCATGCCTGTTTCAGGTAACGGGCCTGGGCGGCGCGGGCATCGGCCAGAGCGGCCTCAACTTGCTCAAACAGGCGGGCGTTGCGGATGGCTACCGCCACCTGGTTGGCCAGAGAGCGGAGCAGGTCGGCGTCGCTCTCGTCCAAGCCGTCTACTTTATCGGCCTGCACGTCCAGCACGCCGACCACCTGCCCCTCTGCGCCAAGCATAATCGGGACAGACAGCTCGGCTTTGGTATCGGGCAGCAACGGGTTGGGCAGCCAGCCTTCGACAATCCAATCTTGCAAGGGCTTACCTTGGCGCCGGTGCTGCACCAGGGCCAACACCGGCAAATAGCCTTGCAGATACGGATGCTGGCCAATGGCTACCTGAGCCAGTCCGGCTTTGAGGGCATCGAGCGTGGCTACTTCCAGGTCAAAGCCGGCAATGAGCCAGGCGGCGTTGTCACGCTGCTTGACGCGGGCCAAGCTAGGGATGTCCAGGGCCGATAGACCGGCGGCGGCAATCATATCAGGGTGCTCAGCGACCAGGCCCGCCCAAATCCTAAAGTTAGACTCAACATCCAGGGTAGTCTCTTGGGGCGGGGTCAGGGTGTAGGCGGTGTTTTGCAACCCTTTCTTAAAACCCTCGCAACGGGCCAATAACTCCGGTTCAAAAGTGCTGACGCCGACCACAATCGTACCGCTGTGGAGGCCGTTAGCCGCCAGAGTCTGCTTAAATTCCTGAGCCAGCACAAAACCAGCCTGGTAACCATCCTGGCCAAACCAGGCCCAACCGGCCACAGCAGGGCCGGTAAGGTTGGCCGTAACCACCGGGATACCCAGATCGGCCGCCTTTTTAAAGCGGGCCGGCCAAAGCGTTTCAAATTGGGGGATCACAATCAGGCCATCTTTGCGGGCGGCCAGCATCTGGTCATACAGGCCAGATATTTCGGCGGGGTCGGCCGGGTTGCCAGGGGCGACCACTTCGATGTCAACCCCCAGATCGCGGGCGGCGTCTTGGGCGCCGCGCTTGATTTCATTGGTAAAATCACCGCTGAAATGCATAACATAGCCAAATCTGAGCGGCCTGGCCAGGCGGTCAGTCGAAACGGCCAGACGGTCGAGATCAGCAAAGGTACGGTTGATGTAATTGCGATACCAGTTGGTTTGAAAGAGCGGGTCGGCCTGGCGCTGGTAGACCAGGTCAACGTTGGCCGGGGTGATGATTTCCGGCGCAATCATACGGGCCAAGTTGGGGGCCAGCACAACCGAGTTTCTGGCGGCGGCGCGGCCGACCAACCCTTTACCCAGGGGAATACTATGCTGGCCGGCCAGCATCGCCTGGCCGGCCGGACCGGTAGCGCTGGCCAGTCGTAGGTTCTGACGGGCCTCATCAAAGAGATAGATTTGAGTATGATAGTAGCCAAAGCTTTCTTTAAGACTGCGGACTACTTCGACCAGCAATTCGTGCAGGTGAAGCTGGGCGCTGAGGCGTTCGCTTAGGCCGGCTACAATTTTCAGCCGCTGGGTGCGAGCCATCACCTGTTCCTCTAGCGAGGTACTGAGGGCCTGTAACTCGCGGTTGCTCTCGGTCAACGATTGCTCGCTGCGGCGCGCCCGTTTTAAGGCGCTGTTCAGGCCAGCCGTAGTTAAGGCCAGGATAATGGCGGCCAAACCAAAAATTACCGTCATCTCCGACGAAATTTCGTAGGGTGGATCAATATTGACAGCCAAAAAACCTGCTGTTTCCGCATAGGCCAATACCCAGCCGGCCGCAATACTCACCCCGGCGACGACCAAACCGGCTTGCCAGCCGAGCAACAGATTAGCCAAAAGAATAACCACGATGTAAGCAATGAAAGCAGCGTCGCGCAGGCCGCCGCTAAACCAGGCCTGATAGGTCAAATTTAACCAACTCACCACAATCAAGATAATACTGGCAGTTTTAACATAGCCGGACCGGATGACCACGCCAAGTCCGACCATCAACAGAATTAAGGTGATGTTGGCAATTCCACTACGACTGGTCAAGCTTTCTCCCTGAACGATGAGTTTGTAGAGAACCAGTCCCGTTAAGAGGCCAATAACGGCCCACAAAATAACGTTGAGCAACCGGGCAATCCGATTTTTCTCGTCGTCTTCAAAAACAGGCGGGGTAAAAATCCGTTTAATGGCCATTTCTCTTTCCCTCCCCGGCTTGACTGCCGGCTGGTTCAAGTCCCAACTCCACCACGGCGTGCCCGGCCGACAGGCGTTCGCCCAGTTCAGTGGTTGCTGTTTTGATGAGCTGCTCCAAGCTGGCGGTGGCCCGCATTTTCTCAGTAATTTCGCGGATGGTTTGTTCGCGACCGGCCCGGCGGCGGGTTTCATCAAAGAGACGCAAGTTTTCCGCGGTTTCGGCAAATTGGTCAACTACCGCCTTTATCACCGCCAGATCATCCTCACTCCAGGAGTGGTCAGACTGGCAGGTGTAAAGCTGCAAAGCCCCAATTGTTTTCTCACGCAGGTTAATGGGCGCGACCAACGAGCTGGCTCTCTCGTCATCGTCCACAGCAACAACGGTGGGGTGAGACTGGCGCCGGGCCTGTTGCCGAACTATAGACAGCGCCTGTTGTTTGGCCTCATCCAGCGGTTCGGCCCCCGGTTTGATATAGAGATAATGACCAGGCAAGCGTGAGGCAATTTTAGTCTTTTGCCAGGCTTGCTCGACATAGCGTTCCTGGCTGGCGCGGGCCTCGGCCAAAGCCGTATTGACCTCGGTAAAGAGGCGCGCATTGCGAATCGCCACGGCGGCCTGGCCGGCGACTGAGCGGAGCAGGTTGGCATCACCTTCATCCAGGCCGGCTACCTTATCCTGCTGCACGTCCAGGACCCCCACCACTTGCCCTGCCAGGACAATCGGTACGGCCATTTCAGAATAAGTGTCGGGCAAGAGCGGGTTGGGCAGCCAGTCCGGCGCTTCCCGCACGTTGTCGACCCGGACGGTTTCGCCAGAGCGAGCCGCCCGGGCCACCAGACTGGTCGGCGCATTCAAGGCAATCTGGTGACCTTTGGCCTTCATAGCTACCCCGGCCTCACCGGTGCCGGCAGCCACCACCAACTGCTCCCGCCGGTCATCGAGCAAGTAGATATGGGCGTGGTAATAACCAAAGTTTTCTTTGACCTGATCGACCAGTTCGGCCAGCAGTTCGTCCAGTTGCAGAATGGCGGTTAGCCGTTCACTGAGCACGGCCACCGTTTCCAGGCGACGGGTGCGGGCTGCGACCCGTTGTTCCAAAGTTTCGATCAATTCCTGCAACTGGGCGGTCATGTGGTTAAAGGCGTTGGCCAACTGACCCACCTCATCGGTTTGAGTGATAACTGGGGTTGAGGTATCCAAGTCGCCGGCGGCAATTCGGCTGGCCGTTTGGGCCAGACTGGCCAGAGGTACGGCAATTAAGCGGGTAACCACCACTGAGGCGACGATGACTAACAAGGTCACTCCCCCGCCCAACAGCAGGAACTGAAAAATTACATTAGAAATGGTGGCTTGCTGCTGCAGGGCCACAGTTTGCAACTGGTTGACCGTTTGGGCTAAAAGCTGCTGATTGAAGAGCCTGATTTTATCGATTTGGTCGTAGGCCGAAATAATCTTTTCGTTGATGAGCCTGGAATTTTGGGCTACCGGAGCGGTTTGCATTAAAACAGTAACATCTTGTTTCAAGGCCGTAATTACCGACTCAACTTCAGCCAGGTTCGGCCCGGCGGTTTTACCGCCCCTTTCTTTGATTGCTTGATACCGGTCGGCCAGGTTTTCCAGGTCTTGAGTAACACTTTCCTGAGTCTCAAGCCCGCCAATCACAAAATAACTTTCCAGGTTTGCCTCCAACGACGACAGAGCCAGGGTAAAATCTTGCAAAGCGACCATTTGATCGGTATTGGGGATAACTTCTCGAGCCGAACGGCTAACCTGGGTGAGCTGGTAAGAAACGTTGGCCACCATCACTACCACCAAAATAATGACGATGGTAAAGCTAGACAGGATTTTTCTTTGAATAGAAGAAGTGAAAAATCGGCTGATGGCCTTCACGAACCGCCTCCCCTGGCCGTGTAGACTTGAGCATACCGCAACATCGACGGCGAGAAAATCAGGCCCAACTCTTCGGCCACATCCAAATTCAAGATTAATACCCCATGCTTGTTCTCGGTGACAGGTATTTGGGCAATAGAGACGCCAGACAGAATGTCTAAAGCCGTTTTAGCCGCCCATTCGCCTTGCTCGGCGGCCTTCTTGGCCACCGTCACCAAGACATAAGGGGCCAACCAATCATACATCGTTCCGGTGGGTACGCTGGTATTGGAGCGCATAAAATCCTCTACTTCTTGCTCGTCCCAGCGGTCAATCCCGGCGTTACTTCCAATAATGAGCATATCCACCTCATTTTGGGCCGTCAGGAACTGCTGCTGGAACTCGGCCAGAGTTTTAACATAATAAACGGTCATGCCCCCATCAAAAAACCGTTGATTATAAATATCAACCACTTTTCGTTCGGTTTCAGAGTCTACGGTGAGATAGCCAATTCGGTCGCCCTGAGCATAATTCTTGAGATGGCCTACCAATTGCAGCGGCAGTTCCACCTCGATCATCCCAGTCACATTCTGAGCCGGATAATCATAAATAGAGGCATCCCAGTTGACCCCGGCAAAGACGACCGGCAAATCTGTGTCTTTATAGTAGGGCAACACGACATACTTCTGGGCATTGTCGTCGGTAGCAATCAAGACATCCGGCTTGAATTGGTCGATCTCGACTTTGGCCTGTCTACCGGCCTTGCGAGCAAAATCCTCGGTAGGGTTGCGTTTGGTATCCAGTCGCACCACTTTTAATTCTATCCTGCTGACATCCAGCACACTTCGTAAACCGGCCTCAATCCCGTCCGACCACTCATATCCCTGGTGATAGGAGTCGACCCAGACAATTTTCTTACCGCTATAATCCGGCTGGCTTGCTCCCGTCGGGGTCGGCTCTGCGGTAGCAACCAACGATCGACAACCAACCAAGAATGCCGATAACATCAGCAGTCCAAGCGCCAAACTTAAATAACCGGTTAAAAAACGTTTTGCAAAAAGCTGGTAGGAATTATTGGACAATTCACACCTCCAGGGTGGACTACTAATGAACCCGATGTCAGATTACAGGTCTTTCAAAGGTTATGGCCATTGTCTTGCTCCGATTGAGAGGCTGAACCAGTCTCAACCCCCAACTCAACCAGGGTATAATCGGCTGAGAAGCGCTGGCCTAGCTCTGCGGCGGTAGTTTTGACCAACTGCTCCAGGCTGGTAGCGGCGCGCATCTTGTCGGTAATCTCCCGAATGGTCCGTTCGCGTTGGGCCATTTTTTGGCTGGCCTGAAAACGCTGGCTGCTTTCCAAGGCAATGGTCGTCTGGTCAATCAAGGTGCGAAGTAATTTAACTTGACTCTCCTGCACCGAAACGTCTACTTTTTCTTTGAAGCCGACCTCCACCAGGCCAATATGTTCCTGCCGCACGGTAATGGGGGTAAAAATCCGCAGTCCCCACCCGGCCATACCTTCAGCTTCAAAATTTTCGGCGTCAAAGCGAGGATCCCAGCCGGTAATGATATCGGTCTGACCGGTGCGAATGATGTCGGCCATGATGTCGCGGCTATCCAGGGGGTGATTGGCCCGGCGCAGATGGTCGTCAGATACATTGAATCCGCCCACGGCTTTAACCCGTTGGGCCGGTTGGTCCACCAGGGAGAAAACGCCATAATCGGCCCCCAGTAACTGCTGGCAGGCCCAGAAGAAAGATCGAACGATCTCAGCCAGTTCGACCGTGCCGGATAGGCTCTGGGTTAACTGCTGCAAAACTTGGGTTTCACGCAGCCGGTTTTCGGCGACGCTCAAGGCTTCGGTCTGGGCCAGGTAAGCTCGTCGCCGGGCCACTACGGCCGCGGCCGGCTCTAACAACCAGCGGAAAAGAAGCTGCTCAACCTCGTCAAACGTCCGCGGCTCGGTCCAATCCAGGGCAATGAGGCCCTGCCAGCGGTTGCCGCTGCGCAGCGGCAGGTTGATAAAGGCGCCGATATGCAGGTTGGTTAGCAGGGCGCGTAGATCGTCATCGAGTCGCGGGTCGGTGGCCACATCGGTTACGACCAAGATATCATTCGGTTCGGCCAACCAAAATTTGGAGAGAGAAAATTGATCCACCGGATAACGTTGATGGAGATCGGGGTCGGCCGGGCGAATGGCGCCTGAGTCCCAGACTGCCACCGTTTCGGCCACCGTCGGCTGATCGTCCTGGTCGGTTTCCAAATATTGCAAAATCAGGCGGTCGGGCCGGCCAGGGTCAAGGTTGGCGACAATGGCCGTTAACATCTCTTCCTCGTTCGTCGCCTGGGATAAGGCTACTTGAACTTGGGTCAGTTTTTCCAGGTCGGCCAACAACTTCTCTCGATCGGTCACATCGCGGGCAAAGGCCAACACCCCCCAAACCTGACCGGCGGCATCGCGCAGCGGGGTCTTGATGGTGTGGAAAACGTGGACGACACCGTCAATCGTGGCCGGGTCATTCGGGTAGATTTGGGTTTCGCCGCTGTCCATCACCAGCCGGTCGTCGGCCCAAAAACCGCGAATACCTTGCGCGGGGTCGCCCTTAACCAACACCTCGGGGAAACCCAACTCCAGGTCATCCTTGCCAATGAACTCATCCGGGGTCATATGGAGCGCGCTGGCATAGCCCTGGTTGACCAGCCGGTAACGGTGCTCCTGGTCCTTGATGAAAATCCAGTCCGGGGTGGCGTCAATAATAGAGCGTAGTAACTCTTGGGACTGCCGGACTTCGAGCAGCAGTTGCTGCTGGTTGGTGATGTTGCTGACAAAGCCCAGCACGCCCCACACTGCTCCGGCGGCGTCAGCCAGCGGCACTTTGACCGTGCGCAGAAAAACGGGCCGGTCATCCACCACGGCCGGCTCGACCTCGACCAATTTGGTCTCACCCCGCTCCATCACCTCCCGGTCGTCCGCCCAGAAGCCGCGAATACCCTTCTCTGGATTGCCCTTGACGATATCTTCCGGGAAGCCCAGTTCCAGGTCGTTTTTGCCGATGAAATCTTCAGGCTTGAGGTGGAGCGAGTTGGCGTAACCCTGGTTGACCAGCCGGTAACGGTGCTCTCGATCCTTGATAAAGATCCAGTCCGGGGTGGCGTCGATGATCGTCTGTAGCAACTGCTGCGACTCCTGCACCTCGACCAGCGTCGCCGCGGTTTCTTCAAAGTGGCGGGCATTTTGCAAAGCAATGGCCACCTGGTTGGCAATCGCAGTCAGAACCTCCTGGTCGTGCTCATTGTAAAGCCTGGGTGTGGAGTAGCTTTGCACCGCCATCACCCCCAACACCTCCGCCCCGATCATCAGCGGCACACCCAGCCAGGAGCGAGCCTCCTGGCCCACCATCGTAATCCCCAGCTCTTGCTGCCGCGCCCCAACATTATCTTCAAATAGCATGGCCGTATGGTGGCGAATGATGTAACCGGCGATACCTTCGCTGGCCGGCATGACCACAATTTCCCGATCGATCACCGACTCAGAGACATCAATCCGGAAGGTGATTTCTTCTTTCTCTGGATCGTACAGGCCAATGTAGAAGTTGGCGGCGTCGATCAGCCGGGAGGTCTGGCGATAGGCCTCCTCCAACACCTGATCCACACTGAGGCGGGCAGTTAGCGCCTGGCCCAGCTCATTGAGCACAGCTTGCTCGCGAGCCAGGGTTTCGGCTCTGGTCAGGGCGGCCTGGGTTTGTTGGTATTGTGCGGCGGTCTGCAAGGCGGCAGCCACTTGCGCGGCCAGGGTGGTCTGGATGTGAATATCTTCAGCCGTAAAGCGGCCAACCTCGGCCGATTGCACGTCGAGCACGCCCACCACCCGGTCACCCACAATCATCGGTACGGCCAATTCGGCCCGGGTATCGGGGAGAAGCGGATTCGGCATAAAGTCCGGATTTTGGCGGACATCGTTAACGATAACCCCCCGGCGGGTCCGGGCGGCCTGGGCCACCAGCGACTGCTCCCGCTCAAGCGGAATAGTCCAGCCCTCGGCAGCCATCTGGCGGCCAACGGAACCGGCCCCGGCCGCTAATTCAAGGCCCCCCCCTTCAAAAGGGGGGGTAGGGGAGGGGTCTTTGAGCAGGTAAATGTGGGTGTGATATAAACCGAAGCGGGCTTTGGCCAGGTCGACCACCTCTTGGAGGAGCCGCTCTGTTTCCAGGATGGTGGCGGCGGCAGTGCTTATTTCAGCCACAGCCTGCAAATCGGCGGCCCGTCTGGCCAGTTTTTCAGCGGCCTGTTTCCGGTCGGTGATGTCCATGTGGGAACCGGCTATGCGTACAGGCCGGCCGTTGTCATCCCGCACTAGCGCCGCCCGGGCCAGAATCCAGCGGTAAGAGCCATCTTTGTGCCGAAAGCGAAACTCAAGCTCAAACTCAGCCAGGCGCCCTTCCAGATAGCCGGCCAAGCTGGCCATCACCAGGTCGTGATCTTCTGGATGGAGGCGGCTTTCAAACTCGGCAAAATCGTTGGGCAGTTCATGATCTTCATACCCAATCATGCTCTTCCAGCGGGGCGAGAAGTAAACTTCGTTGAGGGGGATATTCCAATCCCACAAGCCCTCATTGGAGCCTTCCATGGCAATGGCAAAGCGGGCCTGGCTCTCCCGGAGTGAATCTTCGGCCTGTTTGCGTTCAGTTATGTCGCGAACTACGGCCTGCAAAATTGGGTTACCATTCACGTGGATGGCCGTAAGCAGCACCTCGGCCGGAAAGACGGAGCCGTCGGCCCGGCGGTGCAGCCATTCAAATCTATTGGAACCCTGGCGGATGGCTGTAGCAATCCTCTCATTGGCCGCGCGGCGCGAGTCTTGTCCATCCGGTTGGGTGGGGGGAGATTGCTCACTGGGGTGAGTTTTGATAAATTGGTCAAAAGAACGATAACCAAACAACTTGAGAGTCGCCTGGTTGCAGTCAATGAAACCGTCCTGGTCAAGAATCATCACCGCGTCTTGGGTGGTTTTGTAGAAGCGAAATTCTATCTCAGTCAGGCCGGCCTCTCGTTCGCTGTTTTCAGGGGCAGTAAAAGGGGCACCAGTTAGGTCTGCCACAGCGGCCCGGGTCTCGGCCAGTAGTTGCCACAAAAATTTACCGGCCTCCAAATTAGTAACAATGGGGGTCAGAGTTTGGCCCAAACATTCGACTTCCAGGAAAGGAGCGGGGGGGGTAATGGCGGCCGGCCAACGGGAGATCCCAGTTTCAAGCGGTTGGTGAGCAAACAGACGGCAGAGCGGAGTTGAGCTTTCCAACTCACAGGCTTCGCTGACAGCTTTCAACAGTTTGCGACCGGAGGTGACCCGGTTATTGGCCGGGATCGCTTCATAGCCGTGGCCCTGCTCGGCCAGAAGGCGGGCATAGGTAGCGGCCAGATTTGCCAGATTGAGCGTGATGAACGTGGCAAATTCTTTAAGTGCTGACATAACGAACTCCTTGAGTTGGAAAAGAACAATGGTCAAGCTTAACCGGGTCCAAGAAAGAGCCTCTAAGCCGACAGCCGGTGAAATTCTTCCAGAATAGATGAAGCCAGAGCCGGATTGAGCAGTACCTCGCCGGCGGCCACTTGCTGGACCGCCTGGAGGACGGCCTGACTGTGTATCTCGCCGTTTTTCTCCAGGCAACCAAAGGCGCCGGCCTTGATGGCTTCAACCGCATACCGGTCGTTGGAACTGGCCGTCAGCCCCAAAATTTTGATGCGCTCATTTTGGGCCAGGATGGTTTTAATGACCCTGATGCTATCCAGAACCGGCAGGTGCAAATCAAGCAGAACGACATCCGGTAAGGTTTCCCGGCAAACATTGACCGCTCCCTGACCATCGCGGACCACCTCGATGACGGTGAGGCCTGGTTGTTGCGCCAGGAAGCGACTCAATCGCTCGGCAAAGTTCGCATCGCTATCGGCGATCAAGACTCGGATGGGTAAATTCCTGGCCATTCATCAACCCCTTTTGGAGCCGAAGCGCGTCTCGGGTTCAATATCTACTACAACTTCTCGCCACCACGCCGGCCACAGCCGTGGAACCAGGCTACTTGCATACCAGCCGGTGGCAACCACAAACAGACTAACTGCAAACCAGAGGATTACCAGTTGAAATAACCAGTCCATAGCCTGTACTCCTAACCAGTGGTTGATCGCTGCTAAAACCAACTATGAGCAGTCTGTCGGAGAGAAACCTGAACCATGAGATTTAAGATTTTTCAGAGACAAGCTGAAGGATGCCAACAATAACGGAATCAAGCTGGAGCGGACAATAGGATTTTCCTGAATAGAGAAATCTCTCCGACAAACTACTGGCTTGATTATAGACAATCAGGGGTTGAATTTATAGAGGCAAAAGTACTGACATAGAGGGCGAATCTTAAGGTCAAAAGGTACCGAACGACCTTTCCCAAAAGTACCTTAAATATCTGAACTTCAATTATCTACCAGGCCGTCGCGCATAGCCCGGATGGCCGCTTCGGTGCGATTGTTGACCTGCAGTTTCTGGAAGATGATCGATAGATAGTTCTTCACCGTCCGCTCGGAGAGATTGAGTTCGGTGGCAATATCTTTGTTGCTGGCGCCGGCAGCCACTTTGGTCAGGATGCGCCGTTCCTGGTCGGTTAACGGTTGGAAGGCCGGTTTCTCTTCCTCTTGTTCAACGGCAATGCGGCGAAATTCATTCAGCAGGCGATTGGTCATCTCCGGGCTAATGACGGCCTGGCCCTGGTGCACGGCTCTGATGACTTGCAGAAGCTCCCTGGAACGGGTATCTTTCAAAAGATAGGCTTTGGCCCCGGCCTTGAGCGCCTGAAAAACATACTCGTCCTGGGGATACATGGTCAGGATGATGATGCCAATTTCGGGATTTTGCCTGAGAATCGTGCGGGTCGCTTCCACCCCGTCGACCACCGGCATATTGATATCCATCAAGATGACCGTTGGGTTCAACTTGGGCACCAACCGGATGGCTTCCAGGCCATCCTCGGCTTCACCAACGATCTCAATATCTTCCTGATCCTCTAGCAGAGAACGCACCCCCTCTCTAAAGAGGGAATGGTCATCGGCCAATAAGACCTTGATCTCGCTCATACTTTCCCTCCATCTGATTGATCGTGGTCATAGTTTCATGAAGCGGCAACACGGCTACAATGCGGGTGCCCCGGTCAGGCCCACTCTCAACCCGCAACTGCCCACCGACGCTTTGGGCCCGTTCCCGCATGGAGGTGAGGCCCAACCCTTTACCCGGGCGGCGGTCTGGGCTGGCTCCAGGCTGGCTTACCTCAAAACCGGCCCCATCGTCGCTAACTTCCAGGTTGACCCATTCCTGATCGACCACAGCCAATGTGACCGCCAGGTGGCGGCAATGGGCGTGCTGCCGGGCGTTTGAAAGGGCTTCCTGCAAGATACGGTAGAGACTGCTCTCTACCTCCGGCGACATTTCGACTGGCTGGCCGTGGATGGTACAGGTTGTTTTTAAGTTCCAGCGCTGGCCAAATTCGGCCACAAATTTCTCCAGCACTTCAAAGATTGGCTTGCCTTCAAGATCGAGCGGGCGCAAATCAAAGATATGGCGGCGCAGCTCGTCAATATTCTGTTTGAGCAGGGAACTGATCTGTTCGAGCTGGCCGGCCACTTTACTGCCGTCTGCCACCATATTCAAAGCCCGATCCACCTGAATCAGCAGGTAGGCCAGATTCTGGGCCACCCCGTCGTGCATATCTCTGGCCAGGCGGGTGCGCTCATCAACGATGGCAATCTCTCTGGTTTTTTGCAGCAGGCGGGCGTGCTCGATGGCGCTGGCAATCTGAAAGGCCAGGGTATCAAGGGTTTCCAGATCACTCTCGTCAAACAGGTCGGGCGTCTGGCTTTCCACCAAAATCAGGCCGATGACTTTGCCGCCGGTAATCAGGGGGGCCATCAACAGCGACTCAATCGTTTCGACTGTCGCGCCGGCCGGCGCAGCATAAAGATTTTGGCGCTTGACCTGACTCAACAGCTTTGACCTGGCTTGAGTCATCACCTGGCCTACCAGCGTAGCCGGATCGATTTTGACAGTCAAACGGCGATTGAGGCTAATCTTGGCCCCATTTCTCAGGCCCAGGGTTACCTCTACCGCCGCCGCGCCGGCCGAGGTGAAGATTTGAGCGATGCCCTGCCGCACCACCTTTAGCAGCTCATCGATGCTCAAGCCCTGGCTGACCAGTTGGCTGATTTGTCTGATCGCCTGGAGGCGCTGCGTACGGGCCTCGATCGTTCGTTCCAACGTGTCGGAATAAGCATCCAGACTGCGATAGAGCCAGGCATTTTTTACCGCAATGGCCGCCTGGCTGCCCAAACTGCTCAAAGTCCACAAATCTTGATCGCTAAAACCGTTGGCTATATCCCGACCTACGCAAATGATCGCTTCAACCTGGGTACCCACCGCCAGCGGCACAATCAACACCGAGCGAACAGCCACTCCCGCAATGAAATCGTCTTTATTCTTTTCAGCAAGGTCATTCACCAACAGAGGCCGGCCGGTGTTAATGGCCTGGCCGATCAGCCCATGCTGCAACTCCTGGTGAGACCAATCCACTTCAACCGCGGGCAAATGAGAACCGGCCGCGGCTTTCAGGGTCAGCAGCGAGCGGGTCTCATCGATCTGAAAAATCGCTACAAAGTCGTAATCCAATCGTTCAAAAATGGCCTGAGCCAGGGCGGCAAAGAGGTCGTCGACGTCGAGGAAGGTGTTGATCTCCTGGGCCACTTCGTTGATCAATTTGAGTCGAGTGGCCTGCTCTTCCCACTCCTCAAAGAGTTGGGCATTTTCCACGGCAATAGCAATCTGATAGGCCAGGGTAAAAACATAACGGGCATCGGCATCGGTAAAGGCATTCGGCTCATTTTTATCCAGGGTGAGTACGCCGACCACCCGATTTTTGTAGATCAGCGGCACCCCCAGCCACGATCGGATCTTATCCAGGCCGGGGCGAGGCTCCCAAAAAATACTCCGGGTGACATCATTGATAATCAAAGGCAGTTTGTGATGGACAGCCCGCCAGGCCGAATTCCGTTCTGTTTCGTGGTAGGCATACATACCGCGCCGATAACTGGTGAAGCCACGCGAGGCCGCGGCTTCCAGAACATTTCCTTTTAATAGGAAGAGCGTGGCGCTATCAAAGTCAACTGTTTTATGAATTTGGGCCAGAATCTCATCGGTGAGATTTTCCAGGTCTAAACTGGTGCCGATCAGGGCGCTGACGGTATTGAGCGCGGCCAAGCGCTGGTAGGCCTGGTTCAAGGTGGTAATTTTGGGGAGTTGATCCGGCGGCGGCAAGAATGATTGGATTCGCTCTAAAAGAGTAGGGATAGCCACCGGTTTGACCAGCAGACTATCAATATCAGGGCCGGCAGCCTCTTGCAACGATTCATCGGCCAACGCCAGGATAGGGGTGCGGGGCATAAACATCTTCAAGCGTGAGGTCAGCTCAGCCACGTCACCGGCCGTGGCATTCAAATCGATCAGGATCAGGTCTGGCTGGATCATAGCGCAGTACTGCACTGCCGTAGGTCCATCGATGGCCGAAACCAGATTATAATGCTGGCCAAGCAGCGACTGCATTAAACTTTGAGCTGCTTCATCCTGATCGATATGGAGGATAGTGGCCATAAAACTCCTTCAAGGTTAACCATTTTTCTGTTCATTTTGGCCGTACAACTTTGTTAAATAATTTTGCAGGATCACCGCGGCCGCGGCGGCGTCAAGGGGCACTTTCTTACGGCCGGTCGCGGCCAGATAGTGCCCGGCCTCAACCGTTGAGTAACTTTCGTCAACATACTCGTAGGGAATAGAGATGACCTGACCCAAAGCCTCCGCATACCGTTTGACCCGGCGGGCCTGCGGCCCCATCGCGTCGTCGCCGCTCAATGAGTAGGGCAGCCCAATGATGAGACGATCTATTTTCAACTCAGCGATTAAGCGAGCGAGCCGGTCGAAATCCTCTTTTTTTGAGGCGCGCCGCAACACGCTATGGGGCGTAGCCAACACGCCGCTGTCGCTGATGGCAATCCCAATCCGGCGTTCGCCAATATCCAAAGCCATCAAGCGCATCCATCACCCCTCGTCGGCTATCAATAGCACCGCTTCGGTAATGTTCACCCCAATTCGCAGCGGTGAGTAAGGCAGTCGCCCAATCAATTCGACCATCCAGGCCGGTTCCAAATCAACTGCGGGGACCGTAGCCAGGGGGTATTGTTGATTGAGCAGCGCCTGAGCCTCGCCAATGGGCAGCCAGGCAATCTGATCGGCGATCTTGTGCGGATCGATGAGGGGGACAGCTCGACCTTCGGCCACGATTTTGAAGATGATGATCCCATCCTGCACATCCAGGATCTCACCCGCCCCAAAATGTAGCCCTTTGAGGTCCAGTTCATAACCGGGCGGCACCTGGGCCTGCAAGGCGGCCAGGGCCAGCCGGTTGGCGTTATAGCCGCCCACCACCGTGCCCCGCACCACCGCCTGCATTTCGCCGCTAAAGATGTCGGAGACATCCCCGGCAAACTCCTTGTAACTCACATCCAACACAATGACCTGCAAGGTTTCCGGTGAAATGAACTCCTGCGGCCCCAGCGAATCCTGGAGTTGTTTCAACCCTTCCTGGTAAATAAGCTGGCGCAGATGGGCTTGCAGCCGCTCCTTGTCCGCCTGCTCCACCACCCGGGCCGGCTCCATCCTGCCGCCGGAAAACGAGGACTCATTGATCACCCGGGCTACAATACCGTACTTTGGATCGATAAAACGGTTGATCTGGCCAGCGGCCACATTGCCGGCCGGCCCCGGTTTAACTGCAATCACCCGAGTTGAGGTAATGGCCCCCACCCCGGCCGGAATGGTGGTTGTGAACGTAGTAACGAACTCGATCTGCTCCCCCGCCGAGGTCGCGACCGTGGTGCTCAGCGGAATGGTCTGAAAATCTTCAGTCCGGTTGATAAATGTCACCACGCCTTCGGCCAACCCAACCGGCGCCAGTTCTGTTTTGGTCGTCTCAATCTGGCCAGGCATCGCCAGTTCAACCTGGGTAACGCGAGCCGGAAAGGTGAGTTGTTGAAAGTCGACCGTCTGGACGGTGGGATCGGCTTTAACAATCAACTCAGTTTCAACCGGTTTAGCCACCGGTATAATGGTGACGGTTGCCTGAGGCCACAACGCAATCACCCCCAGCACCAGGAGCGCGGCCAAAACAATTATTGCCGCCAACGCCCCCAACTGCTGCCAACAGCCCACTCGACCACTGCCGGTCACAACCACATATTTTTTCTTTGGCCTGGGTTTGCGGCTGGCCTTCCCGGCTACGGGCATAACCGGCGGCCCGGTCGCGCCGGCCGGTTCTTCAACCGCCGGCGGCAAGGTTTCGGCCGCCGGGGTCAGCGGGGCCCTGGCTCTAACCCAGCCGGCCCGCCTGGCGCTGCCAATCGAACCAAAAGCCTTGACGCCGGCCTCTTTGGCGTAATCCCGAACCTGGGGCTGGTCGCTGACAATGGCCATCTCCACGGCTCTACTCTTAACAATGCGAGCCAGCAGCTTCATATTGACCAGGCTCTGCATGGCCTTATTCTGGCGCGGCACAACCAACAATAACCGTCGCGGCTGCCATTGCCCGCCACCTGCTACCCCCGGCGCTGAAACGGCCAGGTCAGGCAGCACATAGTCCAGCCTACTTCTGATCGAAGTTATATCGTCCGTTACTTCAAGCTCTAATATTTTTTCCATAGACTCAGCGATTTACAAATTGCAAATTGCAAATTACAATCTGCGATTTGCGATTTGAGCTAACCACCCAACTAACTAACTATCCAACCACCTTTTCCGGCAGACCTACCATCAGACTGAGCGTCAACAAAAATAGATTGTGGTCCAACCCGTCCGTCAGATCTTGAATGGGCGGTAATGATTTGGGGCCGAGCCGAGCGACTTCCGGGGCCCGGTCAAAGGGAGCGGGATCGGAGCGGAGAAACTTGTCCAGCCCCGGCAGCAAGCTGCCTCCGCCGGTCAGAAAGATTCTACGAGGCAACGGTCGATCAAAAATCTCGCTCTGGGCGTCAACCTTCAGGGAAAGTTGAGCCAACAAATCCATCACAGCTTCATACCACCGCTGCCGTGGAACATCGAGTTGGGCGTCGACCCAGGCCGCCTCGCCCGCGGGCAGGTCATTGGCAGCCAGGGCGTGCTTCAGCTTCCGGGCTGCATTGGCTTCAATTTCCAGGCCTTGGACTAATGCCTGGGTAAAAAAGCTGCCGCCAAAGGGCAGCCAGCCGGTCGCAACCAGGGCGTTATCGCGGATGATACAAACATCGGTACCGGCGGAACCAACATCCAGGATGATCGCCTCGGGCTGAGGCGTAATCGCCGCCAGGGCCTGGGGCGCGGCCACAATATTAGCCACCAGCAAATCCAATCGATTGGCCATCACTTCCAACGCCCGCAGCGCCCCTAACTGACCGGCTACCCCAAATACCGACAAAGAAATCTCCCGCCCGGTCAAACCCACGCCGCCCAACACCAGCCGTTTATCCAGATAGAGACCGGCATCCGTTATGGCTAACGCCTGCCACTGCCCTCCTTCGACCGGCAGGTTGGCCAATCCCTGGCGCACCAGTCGCTCCGCTCTGGCTTTGAGATTATTCAACTCTTTGGGCGAAATTGCTTGTGCCGGTCGGGGCCGCGTTTGCCGCACTGTAAACAAATTGCCGCTGGTAGCTCGCCCGGCCAGAGCAAAGATTACCTCGTCCGGCACAATTTTCTGGCCAATGAAGCCTTCAGTGCTATCTTCGGCCTGGGTCAGAGCCACATTGACCGGTCCGGTGGCGGCGTCAGCCTCCAGGCGGCCGCCGGTGATGTCGTGGTCGCCCGTATCGGCCAGACCATAACCAATAACCTGGGGTTCCACATTCTCCGGAATGACCAGAATAACGATCGCCTTAACCGTATCGCGGCCAATGTCAACCAGGCTATAAGCGGTCGGCCGGTGGGTTTTGGTTCGACGGAATCGGTGCAGGAATTTCATTAGCAAGCCGGATTAAATAGGAGGATCTCACTTTTTATGTCTTGCGAGCGGCTCAAGTTGAAAAACGCTCCGGAGAGAGACCAATTCGGGGTCGCCCGTGACCAGTGGAACTCCCATTTCGTCAGCAGTGGCGATAGCAAAAGCATCAGCATAGGAAATCGGGTAACGGATTTTCAGAGAGGCAGCTTTAAAAACTCGCTGCTCTGTTACCGGCACAATCATTATGGCCAGGCGACGGATCTCCGCCAGGGTCTTTTCAGCTTCGACCTCTCCTTTAACCTTACCGATTCGATAGAAAACTTCACCCAGATTTATGAGCGAGATAAATAAGTCGAGCTGCTGCCGCTGGGCTTGTTCCAAGAAAATCTTGACCTGCCCAGCAGCCGGCTCTTCGCCTTGCAATAGGGCTAACAGCGCCCAGGCATCAACCACCAATTGTTTCATTTTGTAGCTCTTGCTGGTGTTCTGCTTCCAGTTCTGTCAGAAAATCGGCGTCGCCATACTTGCCAAAAAGTGTCTCTACAGGGGCCAGAATATCAACAGGTTCCAAAATGATTTTTTGATCTTTGAGCTGAACTTCCAGTTGCGCGCCGGGATGAAGTCCCAGAGTCTCTCGAATTGTTTTCGGAATAACCAGTTGCCCCTTGGCCGACAGCTTAACTAAAGTCATCATTACCCTCCAATTTCGTCTTACTTTCTAAATTTATTGTAAGACAGATGATAGACCTTGTCAATTATCAAGCCAGGGGGGATTTTCTATGATTTGGATAAAACAGGTTTGAAACCCGCCCATTACCCACAACCTGCGACGCGAACTCAGCCAAGCGCCTTGCTCACTAAACTTTCTACACTGGCCAGCGCCTCATCCAGGCGGGCCGCATCTTTGCCGCCGGCCTGGGCCATCGTCGGTTTGCCGCCGCCGCCGCCGCCAACCAGGCGAGCCACCTCCTTGACCAGGTTGCCGGCATGCAGACCTCGGCCGGTCAAATCCTGGGTGACTGCGGCGATGATCGTCGGTTTGCTGTTGATCACTGCACCCAACACCACTACCCCGGAGCCAAGCCGATCCCGGAACCAATCGCTCATCTCCCGTAACATATTGTCGTCGGGCGCGTCAACTTTTAAGGAAATTACCTTGACATCCTGAACCTGGCGCGCCTGGCTCAACATCGCTTCAAACTGGCTGCGAGCCAGCTTGCGCTCCAGCTCCTTCAGCTTCTTGTCCGCGTCCTGCAGCTGGGCCATCAAAGCCAGCGTGCGGCCATAGACCTCATCGGGGGAGACCCGCAGCAAAGCGGCCGTTTGTACCAGAGTCACGAGTCGCTGCTGCACCAACTGCTGGGCGGCTCGACCGGTCACCGCCTCGATCCGGCGCACGCCGGCGGCCACACTCCCCTCGCTGACAATGTGCAGCGCCCCAATCTGAGCCGTGTGGTTTACGTGAGTGCCGCCGCATAGTTCTCGGCTGTAGAACTGCCCCTCGCCGCCAATCCGGATCAACCGGACCACGTCGCCATATTTTTCGCCGAACAGGGCCATGATTTCGCCGCCGGCAATAGCCGGCTTCAATTCATCAAATTCGCAGTAAACATCCGAGACCGGATAATCGGCCAGGATAGCTTCATTAACGGCCTGTTCAATCTGGTGCAATTCACTTTGAGTCACCATCTGGGGATGGCTAAAGTCGAAGCGCAACCGGTCCGGCGCCACCAATGAACCGGCCTGAGCCACGTGCTCGCCCAGAGTCCGGCGCAATTCACGATGGAGCAGGTGGGTAGCGGTATGGTTACGCCTAATGTCCCAGCGACGCGCCTCATCAACCCTGGCCCAGGCCGGATCTCCTACCCTGACCGTGCCACTGATGACCATGCCGCTGTGGGTGATCAGCCCGCCAATGGGTTTTTGCACGTCGGTTATGTCCATCTCCCACTGGGGACCAGCCCCATCAGCAACGTAGTGAACAATCTGACCGATATCGCTGACCTGGCCGCCGGCCTCAACATAGAAGGGCGTATCGGCCAGGACCAGTTCGATCTTTTGACCTTCGCCGGCACTCTCGACAACCCGGCCATCCCGCACAATGGCAACGACCCGGCTGGTCAGCTCGGTGCCGGCATAGGGATTGTGGTTGACCCCGCCGGCCGGCAATTTGCCAGTTGCTTTCAACTGGGCGAGTAAATCGGCATAGGTCTGCAACTGGTCAACGGCAATCTCGCCAATCTTGGCCCCGCCTGAGATTTCGGTGTGCTGGGCAAAAGCCTGCTCATAACCGGCTTCATCGATGGTAAAACCATATTCTTCAGCGGCGATGATGCGGGTCAAATCCTTGGGGAAGCCATAGGTGGCGTACAGCTTGAACACCTCGTCGCCGGGAATCTGGCTTTTGCCCTGGCTCTGCAATTTTTTGACCAACTCGGCAATCAGCTCCAGGCCGTTGGTAAAGGTGCGCAGGAAACGCTCCTCTTCCTGGGTAATCACGTTGAGAATGAACTGGCGGCGGGCTTTCAACTCAATGTAATGGCCGCCCATCTCGTCGATGACCTTATCGGCCACCCTGGCCAGAAATGGACCTGCAAAGCCGGCCATACGGCCGTACCGGGCTGCCCGCCGCAGAATCAGGCGCAGCACCGAGGCCCGCCCCTCGTTGCCGGGCAAAACGCCGTCGCCGATCATAAAAGTAATGGCCCGGCCATGGTCGGCAATAACCCGGTAGGCCACCAGATGTTCCCGTACCTGGGCGTCGGTATGACCCAGCAACGTTTGGATGTGTTCGACAAGCGGCATAAACAGGTCGGTTTCATAATTGGCCCGCTTTTTCTGCACCACCGAGACAATCCGCTCCAGGCCCATACCGGTGTCAACACCCGGCTTGGGCAGGGGAGTGCGGCTGCCATCTTCGGCCTGGTTGAACTGCATAAAGACCAGGTTCCAGATTTCCAGCCAGCGCTCACAGCCATTATCCAGCGCCACGGAACAATCAGGCCGGCCACAGGTGCAGAACTCTGGCCCCCAGTCGTAGTGCAATTCAGAGGTTGGGCCGCAGGGGCCGACATCGGCCATTTGCCAGAAGTTGGTGGCGTCGCCCATGCGGTAGACCCGGGCCGGATCGATGCCCATCCCTTTGGTCCACAAGTCAAAGGCTTCGTCATCGGCCTGGTGCACCGTATAATAAAGCCGCTCCGGCGGGATGCCGTACTCTTGGGTTAAACATTCGTAAGCAAAACGAATGGCCTCGCCCTTGAAGTAGTCGCCAAAAGAAAAGTTGCCCAGCATTTCAAAGAAGGTGTGGTGACGCGGGGAAGGACCTACATTTTCCAGGTCGTTGTGCTTGCCGGAAACGCGCATGCACTTCTGGACGGTTGCGGCGCGAACGTAGGGTCGTTTTTCCAGACCCAGAAAGGTATCTTTGAACTGGACCATGCCGGCATTGGTAAAGAGCAAGGTGGGATCGTCGGCCGGAACCAGGGATGAGCTGGGCACGATGGTGTGTTGATTTTGGGCAAAATAATTTAGAAAGGCCTGCCGAATGTCGGCGCTGGTCATACTCATAACTCTACCTCTATCTGAAATTAGCTCCAAAAATTCTAATCTAATTGGGAGGGGATGTCAATAAAAAGCCCGGCCTGCTTGGGGCCGGGCCAGATTGACCGGTGGAGATGTTGGTCCATTGAAAGAGTCTGCTCAGAAAAGTTATTCCTCTTCCTCATCACCAAACTGGCGTCTGCCCCCACCGCCGCCGATCATGCTACCGGGCACCTTCAAAATCTGGCGAAGAACCTTGGCCTTGAAGGAGCTTTGAGGCATGTTGTCCACTCCCTCCTCATAAGCTCCAATGGCGGCGATGTACTGGCCCTGCTTCATGCGCAGCCGGCTGACGGCCTGCCAGACGTACATGGCCAGATCATTCTCGCCAAGCTCCTCAAATAGGGTTGCCGACTGCTTATAAGCTTCAACCGCTTCCTCGGACAGCCCTTCCGCTTCATAGACTGCCGCCCGGTTACCCAGGGTCTGGGCCTGGCCTTTTCGATCGGCCAACTGGGTGAAACGAGCCATCGCTTCATTCAAGGCCAGGTAGGCCGCCGGGTAGTCTTGCAGTTCTCTGTGGGTCACGCCGACGTCATTATAGATTTCGGCCAGATGCTTTGGATCGGTTTCGCTGTCCAGGGCGGCCTGAAATTTTTCAAGGGCGGCCTCATATTTGTCGGCCCGGAACAGTTTGATCCCTTCCTGATGTAATTTGTGCGAATTGCTGGCCATGATCATCACCTTTCCTTAGATATCAGCTCAGGCGGCGGGCAAGGGCAGAATCAGTTGAATGGAGGTGCCCCGGTTGGGCGGCGTGGTGCGCGACTCAATTTGTAGCTCAGCATCAATCAACGCAGCGCGCTCGCGCATGTTGAGGATGCCAAAGCTGCCCCGCTTCTCGTAACCATCATCGCTCTTGCCAATATCAAACCCTTTGCCGTCATCCCGCACCGTCACCACAAAGTGCTCATTCCTCGTTTCCAGTGTCAGCCAAACATTGTGGGCATTGGCGTGACGGCGAACATTATTGAGCGCTTCCTGCACAATCGAAAAGACGGTACCGGCAATGTTGAGATGATAATTCACCGGCTCCACGGCTTTGAAGTGCAGGGTAAAAGACTCGTTTTCGCGCAACTGGTTAGCGTACTGCTCCAGGGCCGGCACCAAGCCCTGCGTTTCCAGGATCAGAGGGCGCAGCTCAAAGAGAATATTGCGGGCTTCGCGGGTAGTTTGATGCACCAAACTGTGGATAGCCGCAATCTCACCCTTAACCGCTTCGGGTTTGAACTCGATCAGCCGTTCCAGATGGTCCAGGCTCATACTGATGGCCGATAAGAGCTGAACCGGCCCGTCGTGTAATTTGCGGTTAAGCTCTCGCCGCACCTCTTCCTGGGCTTTGATAATGTGGTCGCGCTCCTGGCGTAACTGTTGATAAAGCCGAGCGTTTTCAATGGCAATAGCCGCCTGCGCAGCAATGGCGCTCATCAACTGTACGTCTTCGTCGTCAAAACCCGACTCGGCGTATTTGTTCAGCACTTCAAGAACGCCGATGACCCGGCCCTTAACCTTGAGCGGCACGGCGGCAATGGATTGGGTCAAAAAACCGGTCCGCACATCGACCCGGTGGCTAAAGCGGGGGTCGGTGCGAGCATCATTGGCAATGGCCGGCTGGCCATGGCGGGCGACCCAACCGGCAATACCTTCGTCCAGGGGAATGCGCTGCTGACGCAACACATGGCCGCGCGAGCCCAGGCTCACTTCAAAAACCAACTCGTCCCGCTTTTCATCGATCAGCATCAGCGAGGCAGCCCCGGCATCGATGACTTCAGTGGCCAATTGCATAGCATCCGACAACAACCGGTTGATATCAAACGTGGTCATCAGGGCCTGGCCAACTTTATAGAAAATACCCATCTGCTTGAGCCGCTGTTGAGCCAGGTTCAACTCGGCCACCAGAGTGGCGGTCTGGCCCACGCCGCGGGCGAGGCGAATCAATAGCTCACGTTGCTCGGCGGCCAACTCCCGGCCTGACGGCAACACCAGGTTGAGCGAACCAACCACCCGGTTCGAGTTAGACAGCAACGGGACGCTTGCCAACATTAGCGGCGGATTGGTTAATTTTGAAATAGATATGGACGGGTTAGTCTGGTCGGAGATGCGCCAGACACTTTCCTGCAAACGCCGGCCGATAGTTTGTTCCCAATTTTGAATGCGGTTCAAAATGGCCGGTCGAAAAACCCCAGAGCGAACTTGATGTACGGATTGAAGGCAAAACAGGAGTGAGCCGGCTTCTGCACCCAAACGACGCACGATGATCCCCAAAGCCTTGCTCAGAGTTTCATCAAGATTGGGTGATCCAACCAGATCAATCAATTCTTCAAGCAAATCAGCCTTGCCCTGGGCTGTAGAAGCGGAGGTCGACGCAGTTGGCAACGGCTGAAGCACAAGTCTCTCATTCATCATCTCTACATCCTCGACTGCCGAGCAATGATCAAAGCCTGTTAGGACCGGAGGAGTTTGGTAAGTTGGTCCGGTTCAACCAGATCAGACAGGCCTGCCCCATTATACAACAAAAGTTGGTAACTCAAATTAGGCCAAGCATAATTATACCACCTATTGGGCCGGCCTTGTACCCCAAAATATAATGGTTTCTTGATTGGGAATGGGGTTAGTAGGTTACCTCTAATAAACCCTCAGCCAACGCTCGGAGCGTGTCGGCCGAAAGCTCACTGAGGCTCATGGCAATATTGAGATAGAGCAAGTTGGCCGGATTGGCTAGAAATTGACGGGCTTCTTTGGGTAATTGGGTAAACTGGGCGATCTCATCCAGGGTGGCCACCTGACCGCCGGTTTTATCAGGAGCAATCCCCTGGTCCAAGAAATAGCTGATCGAAACTTTGAGATAGTCGGCCAGAGTTTCTAACTCTTGAAGAGGGATTTCGGTCTTGCCCAGCTCATAGCTGGATATCCGGCTGGCGGGCACATCAAGCACCCTGGCCAAATCTTCCTGTGACCGGCCGGCTTCTGTCCGGGCCTGGCGGAGCAAGACCCCAATGACCCGTTGCCGGAGGGCCAGGGCCTGTAAAGTTGGGAAGTCGCGCCGAACTTCCTCCAGCGGGATATCAGACAAGAAATAAACCACCGGAACATTAAAAAGCAACGCCATTACCTCCAGGTGAGGCAAGGAAACATCACGCCGGCCAAATTCCACATCCGATACCAGCCCGGCCGACATGCCAATGGCTTCGCCTACCTCCTTCAGACTCAGCCCGGCCTTCAGGCGGGCATGGCGAATCTTCACTCCTAATATTTTTCTGCGTAGAACCGCCGCTTGGGAGTCGGTAACATTATTCGACATCGCTGGCCTCCAACTAATTCTGGTTGCATTATAACATAAAATTTGCTGTTTGACACTTTTCCAGATTACTTTTGATTATGTCTAAGTGGTAATATTATATTATGTCATGTTGTCAAGTCAACATTGATTCAATTGCGTAGATGTGATACAATGGAATTGTCAGATTTTATGGAAAGTTGTCAGCGGAGCGGAGACTTATGAAACGCTTAATCCCTATTTTGGGTGTTGCTCTCTGGCTGATACTGCTCAGCATCGATTCAGTGCAGGCGGGCGAACCGACCGGCAAGGTTGGACCGCGTAACCCAACCATGTACAAGTGCGTCGACAAAGATGATTATCGTAAAGTCATTCTCGACCGGTTGGAATTGGAGCCGATCAAGGATATGGCTGATAATGATCCCTCAACGCTAGACAGTAGCTGCTTTGAGACCACTATCAGCGATTTTGGCTTCGACACCCGGGATGCCGTCCTATTTAAGGGTCACCTTGAAGATTTGGAAAGGATTTGTGAAAATGAGGATGAAGACGGCGTTTTGATCCCGATTGAGGAGACTCGCATCGAGGGGTATGTGTACGAATTTCATCCCGATGTGCAAAACCCGGGCCAGTGGTTTCCGGTGCCCTCGCGCGACGTGCCGGTATTTGCCAAAGGCATTGGCTTTGAAGTGTTTTGGGGTACGGCCGAAGATGGTTACTATTACTATCCCAATGGCTTTGGGGCCGGGCCGATCATCCTTTCCTTGAAACTGCCCCGCGACGCCCACCCAATCAATCCCAATGTGGTTATCAACTCTACCGGCCTGGAAGAAACCTGGACCGTCTTTTTGGGCTTTTACCGGGGTGATGTGGCGCCCGCCGACGTGACTCAATTGCGCACGCCCAACGGCAACTTTTTGCCCTTTACTACCCTTGCAGATTTGGAAACGTTGAGTCGCTGCGGCTATATGGATTTACCCAACGTTGCCAAAAGCGTTTTACCCGACCTGCCCCCGCCAGGTTCAGCCATCTCGCCGACCATCCAGATCCCGAATGTGGGCGGGACTTTGCCGCAAGAGCGGTCAATCACCCTGGTCATCGTGGCTGTTATTCTGGCCATTGCTCTACCCGTAGCCGGATTTTTGAAACTACGCCAGAGAAATTAAGCAATCATAAATCGGTTAGATCAACCGGCTCCAGGTCGGCATTTTCCCCCGCGCTCCGGCCTACCTTGGCCATATCGACCCAGTCGCCGTTGATTTTCACCCGGACTACATCGGCGGTGAAATCGGTATTGGTCCCCAGGGCTTCGTCATTGCTCATCAGGCTGGAGCCAACCCCGTAAATATCAACCGGTACGTTCAGCTCTTCAAACCACTTGATCTTTTCCGGGCCAAAACCGCCGCTGACCACAATTTTTACCTCGCGGCAATAGGCCGCCGCCCGCTCTTGCCACACCGGCGTTAAATCCCAATCTTCCCAGGCGCTATCGAGCGCCTGCCGGACCAACCAGCACAGCCGGGGGTTGACCCCGTTGTCCAACTTTTTGTCGCCCAGGGGCGGGATACTGATATCGCGCATATTGCTGGAGGTATCCAGGCGCACCCCAAACATCTTATACTGCCTGGCAACCTCCATTTGCCCGGCATCGTAGGCGGCCCGATAACGCTCAAACATCGCTTTCAACACGGCCAAACTGACGCCGACGCTGTCGTTGGTGAAATCAACCAGGGCGATGCGGGGTATATCTGGGGGGCGCACCGCGGCAAAGGCCAGCATCGCCTCAACCGTATCGCCTAAAAAGCAGGCAATGGCGGCGTGAGCCACCGTACCGCCGCCCAGCCCGCCCCACCAGTCGCCTTGGGCATCGGTGGAGACAAAGGAACGGACCTGCTGCTGGTAATCCTGGTTGAACCGGCGCACGGCGATATCATAGGCGTAGCCATCGGCGGCTTGCACCTCGTGGGCGTCAAAACGGGCCGGGAAGAAGAGCACCGGCTTGCCGCGAGCCGCTTCCAGGGTGTTGTAAACGTTGGTGGCAATGCGGCTACCCCGGGTCAGCGCGCCCAACATGGGCGTTTCCAGCAGGGCAAAATCTCGATACCGCCCCCGAACCCGGATAACGGGCCGCACATGGCGCGGGTCGCCGTTGTAGTGAACCATCACCCCATCCTCAACAGCCTCAACCCGCAGATGGGCCCAGCTTTCCACAAATTTTCCATCAGAACCGGTATAGCCGGTGCAGTGACGCAGCATACTCAGGGCTTTATCGACCCCGGCAATCAAGGCCCGCGAGTAGCGCCGGGTGAAGAACTGCATCTCAACTTCAATATTGCCGGTGGCCAGGCCGGCCGGGTCAATCCCCAGCTCGGCCAAAATCGCCGACTGGCCGGCAAAGCGGTAGTCGTTGCCGGCCAACACCTGCAATGTTTGGGCAATGTTGACAAAATATTTATCGGAGTACCAACCCTGGCGCATCCGCTCGATATCGAGCTTGAAGGTGCGGTTGGTCAGGCGCGTCTGATTGAATATCGACATAGCTCTCCGGTTTGACTTAACTCAAGCCAGGCCAGCGGTCGAGCGGCTCGGTGGAACGCACGATATGCATGCCCGCCTCCGCAAACCGCCGAAAAGCGGCATCCGCTGCATCAGTATAGTCGATCACCCCCGGAATCACCACCGGCGAGGTACAATCCTCCAGCAAATAGACCTTTTCGACCAACTTTTGATCGGTTAGGAGCATCTCATCCAACAGGTCGCCAATGGTCCAGGCCACACAGTGACTCTTGGCCTGTCCGGCAATAATCACCGCATCAAAATCCAGCAGCTTTTTGATAAATTCATTGTTTTTTTGGGCAACCACCTGTCCCTCAAAATCCTGCAACAGTTCGGGCCTGAGCACGGAATAGTTTTCGGTCAGCGGGTTGTTGCCTTTGATTTGAAAATTCGGCTGGCTGTAGCGGGCCACACTGTGAAAGAAGATGGCCTCCTCCACCGCCGCAACCAGGGCGTGGCCCAGGCCGCCCAGCATGGCGTGGTATGGCCAGATGGTTAGATCATACTTGCCGCCCGCGTGCAGTTGTTGGGCGTAGTAACGCAAATATTTTTGCCCATATTCGGCGCTAATGCCTAGACTGCGGGCAATGGCCGGATTGAATTTCCAGATACCCCGGTCGATATCCTCTTGAGAGATCAGGGTATACGGGTCGGGATGATCGCCGGCGTCGTTGACCAGGAACAGGCTGTGGAAAATTTGGATGGGCTGGTGGGTGTCCAGGGTAGGGCTGATTTCGGTAATTGCAGCCAGATTACGGTAAATGAACTGGCACAAGCGCCGGTTGTCATCCACCGCGCCCTGGCCTGACCGCCCGCCAACATATAACTCAAAGTCGGGAATGCAAAAAGTATTTTGCACATCAACCGGCATCAGGCAGATTCTGAATTGATCCTGGGCCGCCGGGGCAATTTGATGCTGCCTGGCCCATTGTTCCGCATCCTGGGCCCGCTCCTGATAAGCCACCTTCCACACCTCGCCAACCTTGTCCGGCGCAAAGTGAGGCGGGATGGGCAATTGCTTCAATGCCATAGTTACCTCTCCCTTTCGAAACTAATTAGTGTATAATTTACACTAAAGATACCTCAAAATAAGATTTTTGTCAATATTGAAATTGGCAAGGGCAGGTCAGAGACCTGCCCTTGCTTAGCGCCGCTGCGGTTTTGAGATTACGCAGAGTTCAAACCATCTCGCCGCTGGGCACAAAATCGGCGTGAAACCTGGACTCATCCACGCCGGGATTGATGATAACATTGTGCCCAATCTTAACGCCGGCCGGCAGACGGGCCCGCTTGCCAATCACCGTCAGGCCGGTATTGAGCCGTTCCGGGTGGTAGCGGTTAGGGACATTATCAACCCCATAGCAAACTTCTACACCCTCGCCAATATGAACCTCTTTGTCAATAATGGCTCGCTCGATCTTGGCATTGGGCATAATGACCGTATCATTCATAATCACCGAATCGCGCACCACCGCCCCGGCAGCCACCCGCACCCCCGGCGATAACACCGACCGCTCCACCACCCCTTCAATAATGCAGCCGTTAGACAACAAATTGCCCCCCACCCAGGCGTTTGGACCAATCTGGACTGGCGGCTGTTCCTCGCTACGGGTATGAATGACCCACTCTGGATCGTACAAATCCAGGGCCGGAGTTTCGGCCAACAGGGCCATATTAGACTCCCAGTAGGCTTGCAGGGTGCCCACATCGGCCCAGTAACCCTCAAAGGTATAGGCCGACACCTTGTGGGTGTTGATGATAGCCGGCAATACGTCTCGACCAAAATCATTCAGGGCCGGATTACCCAGGATTTCTTTTAATACCGCCGCCTTGAACACGTAAATCCCCATCGAAGCCAGGGTTTCTCGGGAACGGCGAGGCTTTTCTTTGAAGCCGGTCACTCGCATATCGCCTTCAACGCTGACAATGCCAAAGCGGTGGGTTTCAAAGGGACTAACCCGGCGGACCGCCACCGTCACATCGGCCTGCTTTTGCTGGTGGAAGGCCAGCATCGGCCGATAATCCATCTTGTAAATATGATCGCCGGCCAGAATGAGCGCGGTGTCGACTCGCTGCTCATCCACCAGGTCTAAGTTATGGCGCACCGCATCCGCAGTGCCGCGTTGCCAGCCGCTCATACCCGGCCCCAAATAGGGCTGTAAAAGACGCACCCCGCCCTGGGAACGGTCCAGGTCCCACGGCTTACCCACGCCCACATGATCGTTGAGGGAACGGGGCATATATTGGGTGAGCAGAGCGACATTGTACAGGCCGGAATTGACGCAATTGGACAGAGTAAAATCGATGATCCGATATTTACCGCCAAAAGGAATCGCCGGTTCAGACCGGATCGCAGTCAACACGCTCAAATCTTCACTGGCCCCACCGGCCATGATCATCACAATTGTATTCATTAGACCGTCTCCCCGCTAGGAATTTCCGTACCCGGAAAATCGCTCTCCTGGCGATCGCAATGGATCAAGACATTGCGGCCAATCGTTAGCCCCCCCGGCACGTGCGAGCCTGACCCCACCACCGTAATGCCGGTATTCAATTTATCGGGCATCTCCCGGTTGGGCGACATATCCTCGCCAAAGCCCAGCTTGGTGCCGGCGCCAATGACCACATTCTCGTCGATAATGGCCCGGTCGATGATGGCGCCCGGTCCAATCCAGGTATCATTGATAATGACCGACTCGCGGACCACCGCGCCGGGCGACACATACACCCCTGGCGACAGCACCGACCGCTCCACCCGGCCGCGAATGACACAGCCGTTGGAGACCAGGCTGTTGACCACCTGGGCCTGCGGCCCCAATTTAGCCGGCGGGCGCTCCTCACTCCGGGTGTGGATAACCCAGTTGGAATCGTGCAGGTTGAGGCTATTCTGGCCACCCAGTTCGGTCAGGGCCAGATTTGTTTCCCAATAGGACTGGATCGTACCGACGTCGACCCAGTAGCCTTCAAACGGGTAGGCATAGACCTTATCTTGACTGATCATCGCCGGGATGACATCCTTACCAAAATCAATTCGGGGCGATTCAGGCGTGCCTTCCGCCAGACGTTGGATCAGCATATCAGTGGTAAAAACGTAGATACCCATCGAGGCCAGGTTGCCCTTATCCCGATTCTTGGGTTTTTCGTGGAATTCGGTAATGCGCATATTCCGGTTGACCGTCATAATCCCAAAGCGGTCAGTTTCTTCCAGCGGCACTTCCATCACCCCGATGGTCAGGTCGGCGCCTTTGTCGCGATGATAAGCCAACATGGGCCGGTAATCCATTTTGTAAATATGATCGCCGGACAGAATCAGCACCAGGTCGGGATTTGTCTCCTGGATGAAATCAAGGTTACGGTAGACGGCGTCGGCGGTGCCCCGATACCAATCCAAATCCGCACTGCTCCCTTGATAGGGCTGTCGCAAATGCACCCCGCCCCGTTGCCGGTCCAGGTCCCACGGTTTGCCAATGCCAATGTGCGCATTCAACGAGTGGGGCCGGTACTGGGTCAGAATAGCCACATCGTAAATGCCTGAATTGACACAATTAGATAGGGTGAAATCTATGATTTTATATTTGCCGGCAAAGGGTACGGCCGGTTTGGAGCGTTTGTCCGACAGCACGGTCAGCCGCGTGCCTGCCCCCCCCGCCATCAACACAGCCAAAATTTGCATAAAGTTACTCCCTCCACTTGCTTACAGGTCACAGGTTGCACGTCGCAGGTTGCAGGTTGCAGATTGTGCTTGATTGTGCTTGCTATTTGTATCCTTGCCATTTGCGATCTGCTACTTGTTACCTGCCACTTGCCACTTGTTAAGGAAAAAGTCGCCGGGCTTTCACCTCGGCCACCGCATCTTCGCGGAAGCGGTACAGTCGAGCCGGTCGACCACCGGTATTGCGGTAGCCATCCACCATTTCCACCACATTCGTTTTGCGTAGTTTACTGCGGAAGTTGCCTTTGTCGAGTTTGGCGCCCAAAATGATTTCATAGGCTTCTTGCAGCTCCCGCAGGGTGAATTTTTCAGGCAAGAGTTGAAACCCAACCGCGGTATATTCTAACTTGTAGCGTAAACGGGTCAAGGCGTAATTCAAAATGTCAGCGTGATCAAAAGCCAGCGGGGGCAAGTCGTAAATGGAGAACCAAGCAATCTCTTGAGCATCCGAGGCGGCCCGCGGCCTGAGCTTGTCGGCGCTAACCAGGGCAAAATAAGCCACCGTAATGACCCGCGTCCGGGGGTCCCGGTCGGGCGCGCCAAAGGTGTAGAGTTGTTCCAGGTAAACGTCGGCGCTGGTCACGCCGGTTTCCTCGGCCAGTTCGCGATAGGCGGCCTCTTCCAACCCCTCGTCAACATTCACAAAACCGCCGGGAATAGCCCACATCCCGGAACAGGGCCAGGCTTTGCGCTTAATCAGCAGCACCTTGAGTTGCTCGTCGAGGATAGTAAAAATCACCACGTCCACGGTGACCGAGGGCCGCTCATATGTGCTGGCATCGTATTTTTCGGCCGGCTTTGGTACACTCATGGAGACACTGTTGTAATAAAAGCTAGTTGATTATGATAAAACAGCGGAACCGAATGGTGGAGGAATTTTTAGTATAAACCGAGTTAAGGTTAGTGTCAAAATAAGCAAATAGTCTCGCCCTGATACTCCTTTCACCTCGTTCCCAAACTGAGTTTGGGAACGAGGTGAAAGACACCCTCAAAAAAGAAGACCCTAAAGGTTTTGAAGACCTTTAGGGTCCAGGAGAGCTGTTCGGAGACCTCACCAGCCGCTGAAGCGCAACTGGTAGCCAGGCTGCCGGCCATCGAGCAGAATATAAGGGGCGGCCCGGTCGGTCTGCACGCCCAGCCGCTTGAGCTGTTGCAAGTCACCCAGCCGCCTCTGCCGCCGAGCCGCTATGATCGCCTCGGCGCTTTTTGGGCCGATCCCCGGCACCCGCAGCAATTCGCTCCGACTGGCCCGGTTCAACTCAACGGGCTGCTGGCTCAGGTGCGCCTGCGCCCAGACCAGCTTGGGATCCGTGGTCAGGGGCAAGTTCCCCTGCCCATCGAAGGGTAGCTCAGTGGCTTCAAAACCGTAGAAACGGAGCAGCCAATCAGCCTGGTACAGGCGATGCTGGCGGGTTGGATCGGTGGCCGGCATATGTTCAAACGTGGTCCCTTTGGCCGGATTGAAGGCGGAGTAATAGGCCCGGCCCAGGTTAGCCTGGCGGTAGAGTTGATGAACGGTAGTCAACAACTCCCGGTCGCTTTCGCCGGCCGGCCCCACCACAAATTGAGTGGTCAGGCTGGGTAGTTTGACCCACGGCTCAAACGTCTGGCTTTGCTGCCGGAGCCAGTAAAGCGGCGGGACCAACTCCTTGAGAAAATTCTTTTGGGGCGCCAGCAGGGGCAAACGCTGCTCATTGGCTCCTTCCAGATTGATCGACAGGCGGTCGGCCAATTGGGCGGCTCGTCTGAGTTGGGCCTCTTCGGCGCCCGGCATCACTTTGAGGTGAATGTAGCCATGATACTCATATTTGCGGCGGACCAGTTCAACGGTCGCCAGCATCGTGTCCATCGCTTTGACCCCGCCGCCGATGATGCCGCTGCTTAAAAACAGGCCATCGACCAGCTTCTTCCGCTGCATCTGGTCAAACGCCGCGGCCAGCTCCTCCGGCGTCAAGCTGACCCGCCGGTAATTGCGTCCGGCTTGAAACGGACAGTAATGGCAATTGTGCTCACAGGCGCTGGTCTGCATAATCCGCATTACCGGCATCTTACCCCGCTGCGGATGGGTGACGTAGACCAGGCTGTGGTCAATAAATTGAGCCTTACGCTCCTCGCGGGAGAGAAGCGGCGGCCCTTCGCAATCCAGCACGGCGGCCTGGCTTAAGTTGCCAACTTTTTGGTGCAGGTCCATAGTTAGAATTATAAGAACATATGTTCCCAAGTCAAATAAGGCGCGACAATTTCTGTTTTACTTTGTCTCCTCTGCCCGGCTGTGGTAGCATGGCATTATGGTCATTATGAAAAGCAAGCGGTTATGGCTGCTGGTTTTAATCTTGCTTGGCTTTGGCTTACGGCTGACCCGCCTCGGCGAGCAAAGCCTGTGGTACGATGAAGGCGTAACCTGGCTGCTCTCGCAGATGCGCAGTCTGGTTGAGCTGGTCAGGTGGACGGCCGCCGACATCCAACCGCCGCTCTACTACCTGCTGATCTGGGCAACCGACCTGTTATTCGGCCAGAGCGAGTGGGCTTTGCGCTTTCCCGCCGCGATTTTCAACACCCTGACCATCCCGCTCATTTACGTCCTGGCCCGGCGTCTCTTCCCGGCCCAACACGGGCGACTGCCCTGGCTGGCCGCCGCTATTTTCACCTTGTCGCCGCTGATGGTTTACTACAGCCAGGAAGCCCGAATGTACAGCCTGCTCGTCTTCGAAGCCAGCCTGTCCAGCTATCTCCTCCTCAAAATTCTCGCCCCCAACCAACTAACCAACCAACCAACCAATTATTCGCCATTCGCCATTCACAATTCACCATTCACAATTCGCCATTCCCTCTTCTTCCCCCTCCTCTACGCCTTGATTTCTACCGCCGCGCTTTACACCCATTACTTCGCCGCCTTCCTGCTGCTGGCCCATCTTCTGTACGCCCTTCTGATCCTCTGGCAAAGACGCTGGCCCGGCCGGCTTAGCCTTCAACTAGCGCTGACGTTCGGCCTGACCGGGCTGCTGTTCCTGCCCTGGCTGCCAACCCTGCTCAGTCGCCTGGGCGACGACCCCAGCTATTGGCCCGGCGCGCTCAAGCTCAACGAGGCCATCCGCAAGATCTTCATCACCTTTACCGCCGGCGAAACCGTTTTTGAACAAACCGGCCTCTGGCTGGCCCTGGGCTACCTCATTATTCTGGCCCTGGCCGGTCTCTGGATCATCGCCACCCGCCTCCACACTCCCTCAACCGCCCCGTCGCCCTCCAACCAACCAACTAACCATCCAACTAACCATCCAACCAACCCAGCCCCAACTCACCACTCAAAATTCACAATTCACTATTCACCATTCCCCATTCCCCATTCCCTCCTCTTCCTCCTCCTCTGGCTGCTCCTCCCACCGCTATTGATCCTGCTCCTCTCTTACCAGTCCCCCAAATTCAACCCGCGCTACGCCATACTCTCCTGGCCGGCCTTTGCCCTCCTCCTCGCCGCTGCCCTCGACAGCCTACTCCCCCCTGCTCACTCCTCGCTCTCCGCTCCCCACTCTCCGCTTCACGCTTCACGCTTTACGCTTTACGCTTTACGCTTCACTGCCACCCTCGCCCTCCTCTTCCTCCTCGCCAGCTCGATCTTCAGCCTGTTCAACTGGTTCACCGATCCCCGTTTTTCCAAAGACGACTTTCAAGCCCTGGCCCAATTCGTCCGTGAGCGCCAGTCCGGCGACGAAACCGTGCTGCTCAGCTCCGGTCACTTTTTCCCGGTCTGGGCCTACTATTACGGTTGGGACAACTGGACGCCCTTGCCCCAACTGGCTCGCCTTGACGTGAATCGGGTGGTCGATTTGAGCATTGCCGCGGACATAGCCAAAGCTATTGCGGGTAAACAGGGGGTCTGGCTGGTCACCTGGCAAGATGAGGTCATCGACCCCAACGGAGTGGTACCTTTTTGGCTGGATCGGATTGGAGCGCGACCGGGCGATGCCGGCGATTTTTGGGGGGTGGGGCTGGAACACTGGCGGCTGGACCCCACCAAAGTGGCGCGTTTGGAGGAAGAACCGATTCAATGGCCGCTGGCCGTCAACTTTGCCAACCAGCTCGATCTGGTGGGCATGACCCAACTGAACGACGGCGAGCTGGCCCTGTTTTGGCGGGCCCGCCAGCCGCTGCCCGACAATCTCAACCTGACCCTCGACCTGACCGATCACGACGGCTTTGACTGGGATCGAGCCAGCGCCGTCGGGCCGCCTGGCAGCGGCAACTATCCCCCCTCACGTTGGCCGGTCGGGCAAATTGTGTTGACCCGCCACCAACTGCCCTGGCAAATTGGTGCGCCGCCCGGCCTTTACCTGGCCGAAGTGGGGCTGGGCCAGGTTACTTCAACGGAGCAGGCTGCGGCAGAGTTTGTCGCCTGGGATGTGCTGGACGAGCAGGGCCGGCCCCAACGCCGCACGGCCCTGGTCGACTACGTCAATCTCAGTGATCTGGTCGAACCTGAAACCGGCCCGCTGCCCCTCGACGCCAATCCGGTAGTTGACTTCTTCCCGATTGTGGCCGTGCGCCGGGTGATTTTGCCGCAAGCCAGCGCCGAACCGGGCGACCGGCTGCTGCTGGCGCTGCTGTGGCAAGCCGGCCCCTACAATCTCGACGATATCTCTGTCGCCTTTGACCTGCTCGACGCCGCCGGTCAGAACTTTCGGGTGGGTGCCGCCCTCACTCCCAGCCGCCGCTTTAACTTGCCCCGCTGGCAGCCGGGCGATATGGTCTTGGGCCAATACTGGCTAAATATCCCCGCCGACGCCGCGCCCGGCCCGGCCCAACTGCAGCTCCACCTCATCGACATCGGCGCGCCCGGTTACGATGAACGCTTCCCTCTGGCCCAACTGGAGATTCGGCCCACCGCCCGCCAATTTACACCGCCGGCCGCAATCGATATGCCGCTGGCGGCCAACTTCTCTGGCCAGATTAGCCTGATCGGGGCCGACTGCGCCGCCGACTGCCAGGCGACGCCGGGCGGAACGGTTGACCTGACCCTCTACTGGCGGGCCGAGTCGCCGCCGGAGCGTAACTTCACCGTTTTCACCCACCTGCTCGATCCCGCCGACGCCGTGCAAAGCAACGCCGACCACCTGCCGCCCAAACCGACCCAGGGCTGGGTGACCGGCGAAATCGTCGCCGATCCGGTCACGCTGACCATCCCGGCGGACCTGCCGCCCGGCGACTATCGGATTGAAGTGGGGCTGTATGACGCGGCCGAGCCGGCCTACCCCCGGCTGCCGTTGAGCAACGGCGAAACCCGGCTAATCCTCCCCCAGCCGGTCCGGGTCCAGTAGTAATGAGGCAGAGCGACCATCTGGAAAAAAATTTCTCAACAGTCGCCAGATCGTGAAACCCACAGATGAACTCGTATTAAATCTGTGGCCATCTGTGTGCATCTGTGGATAAACAAAAGCCTTCATTCTCCATCAGATACTCTTTCAGACTCAACCAGTTGCCGCAGCGCCTCGAGCTGCGCCCGCACCGCCTGGTCGCCCGTGCCGCCGGGGCTTTCCCGCCGGTCGGCGGCCCGCTTGAAGGTCAACCACTCGTGCACGTCCCGCTCGAACAGCTCGCTGAACTGGCGGTAGGCCGCCAGCGGAAAGGAGAAGAGCGGCTGCTCCACGGCAATGGCCTGCTGCACAATCTGCCCGACCAGGTGGTGGGCTTGGCGAAAGGGCATGCCCTTACTGACCAGGTAATCGGCCAGCTCGGTGGCCAGCATGGTGCTGTCCATCGCCTCGTACATGGCCGCGGGATTGAGGGTGAGGGTGTCGATCACCCCGGCGGCAATGGGCAGGGTCAGCGCCAAGGTATCGACCGTATCGAAGAGGGGTTCTTTATCTTCCTGGGAGTCTTTATTGTAGGTCAGCGGCTGGCCCTTGAGCGTGGTCAGCAAACCGGTCAACGCGCCGACGACCCGGCCAGTCTTGCCCCGGATCAGCTCCAGCGAGTCGGGGTTTTTCTTCTGCGGCATCAGGCTGGAGCCGGTGGTATAGGCGTCGGCCAACTCGATGAAGCCGAACTCCCGGCTGCTGTAGATGATCAAATCCTCGGCCAGGCGACTCAGGTGAACTTGGACGATGGCCGCCCAGCTCAGAAACTCGACGATGTAGTCGCGGTCGGCCACCGCGTCCATGCTGTTGGTCGAGACAGCGGCAAAGCCCAGCTCGTCGGCCAAGAATTGGCGGTCGATGCCCAACGGATTGCCCGCCAGCGCCCCGCTGCCCAGCGGCAGCACATCGACCCGGCAGGTCAGATCGTCCAGCCGCTCTTTATCCCGCTGGAGCATCCAACCGTAGCTCAATAACCAATGGCTAAAGCGGACCGGCTGGGCCTGCTGGAGATGGGTGTAACCGGGCATGATCACGTCGAGGTGCTCGCCGGCCCGCCGGAGGATGGCCGCTTGCAGCTCGAGCAGGTGCGCCCTGAGCTGGACAATCTGCTCCTTCAGCCACAGGCGGGTGTCGGTGGCGACCTGGTCGTTGCGGGAGCGGCCAGTGTGCAGCTTGCCGGCCGCCTCGCCCACCAGTTCGCCCAGGCGGCGCTCGATGGCGGTGTGGATGTCTTCGTCGCCGGCTTTGAGTTCAAAGCGGTTCTGGCTGAACTCGGCTCGAATTTCGTCCAGGCCATCCTGCAAAATATCGGCCTCGGCCTCAGTGATCACCCCGGCCCGGGCCAGGGCCTGGGCATAAGCCATACTGCCGGTGATATCCGCCGCCCACAACCGCACATCAAAATAGATACTGTCTTGAAATTTCCGCATCAGTGGGTCGGTTTCACCGCTGAAGCGGCCACCCCAAAGTTGAGTCATGTGATTGTTCCTGTTTCGTAACTGCTCAGGCATGTCATTTCGACCCCCGAAGGGGGGAGAAATCCCTGGAGCGGTGCTCTTGATAGCCAGGTGGTTGGAAAACCCAGAATTTGGCTTGAATTTTTACCAGCCACCACTCTAATCATTGTCGCCCCGCAGGGATTTCTCGACCTACGGTCTCGAAATGACATGAGGCTAAGCGGTTACGCTGTTCCAAACAAAAAATAGACGGTAGAGGCTGCTGATGTCCATTATCACCTGCTGCCGCCTACCGTCTATTACCTGCCCAATCTTAATCCCGCTTGAACTTACTATAATCCGGCTCCTCGTGGAGGCCGCGGCGCACTCCTTCCAGGTTCAACATGGCCGCCACTTTCATCGGCAGGCCGAACAGCTTGATGAAGCCTTCGGCGTCCTGCTGGTTGTAGACGTCCTCCTCGCCGAAAGTGGCGTAATCCTCCCGGTAGAGGCTGTAGGGCGACCGGCGACCAACAATGGTGACGCCGCCTTTGTACAGTTTCAGGCGGACCGTACCGGTCATATTGCGCTGGGTCACGTCGACAAAGGCGTCCAGGGCCTCGCGCAGGGGCGTGTACCACTGGCCGTTGTAGACCAGGTCGGCATATTTGAGGGCCAGCACCTGCTTGTAATGGAGCGTCTCCCGATCCAGGCAGAGTTGCTCCAAAGCGTCGTGCGCTTCGAGCAGGATCGTGCCGCCGGGCGTTTCATACACCCCGCGGCTCTTCATGCCCACCAGCCGGTTCTCTACCAGATCGACCCGGCCCACGCCGTGCTTACCGCCAAGCTGGTTCAACTCGGTCAGCAGGCTGATGGGGCCGCGGGCCACGCCGTTGATCTTCTTGGGGATGCCTTCCTGGAAGTCGATCTCAACATATTCAGGCTCGTCCGGCGCATCTTCCGGCTCAACGCTGATCTGGAACATGGCCCGCTCCGGCTCCATCCAGGGATCTTCCAGAATGCCGCCTTCGTGGCTTAGGTGGAAGATGTTACGGTCGCGGCTATAGATCGACTTTTCGGTCGCCTTGACCGGCACGTTATACTCGACCGCATAATCCAGGGCGTCTTCCCGCGAGCGGATGTCCCACTCCCGCCAGGGCGCGATCACTTGCAGCTTGGGATTGAGAGCCTGGTAGGTCAGCTCAAAGCGAACCTGGTCGTTGCCTTTGCCGGTGGCTCCGTGGCTCACGGCGTCGGCGCCCTCCAACTCGGCAATTTCCACCTGCCGCCGGGCGATCAAAGGCCGGGCAAAGCTGGTGCCCAGCAGATATTTGCGCTCGTAGACTGCGCCGGCGCGGATGGTGGGGAAGATATATTGGGTAATGAACTCTTCCCGCAAATCCTCGATGTAGCATTTGCTGGCGCCAGAGGCCAGGGCCTTTTCGATCAACCCGTCCAGCTCCTCTTCCTGGCCTAAATTGGCGCACATACAGACCACTTCACAGCCGTAATTGTTCTTCAGCCAGGGGACAATGACGCTGGTATCCAGCCCCCCGGAATAGGCCAGCACGACCTTTTTGACTTTGCCTTTGCGGCTCGCCTGGAGCGATGGTCTAAGCTCCGTCACCGCCATTTCCTTTGATTTTTTGCGTTTCTTATCTTCTTTGGCCATTTTTGCTCCCGGTTGTTAACTATTGCTTGGTTTGTATTTGATTGAGGGGGGGTATAGAATTGCCGGGTGAAACGTAAAACGTGAAACGTGATGGGTTTTGGCTAAGTCATCACGTTTTACGTTTCACTGAAGATGATAAACCGGTTTGTCAACCGACCTGAAGCGCCCCCAGTCGATTACGTTCTCCGGCGGATGTCGTCCAACTTGCGGAGCAACACAGCCGCGGAACCGGTCAGGGCCAGTAAATCTTTGGCTTTGATCGGTTCCGGCGCCTCACCTTCCGCCGGCTGAGACGGCGCAGTCAGCAGCAGATAGGCTGCTCCAGCGCCCAGCACTGCGCCGATGACGGCGCCAACCAGCAGACCTCGTTGCTTTGATTCCAACGTCATTGCTACCCTCCCGGTCAGGATAGGCGGATTATAGTACAGATTGTTGAAAATGAGAAGTGTTGAGGGATTAACCATGGTGTTTCAAGCGGGGTAGCTATCGGTCAGGACTCGCATAGGATTCGCATATGAGACGCATACGACTCGCATAGGACCCTAATTGTGATCTTAATACGATCCTAATACGATCCCCGTAGGACTCCCGTAAGCGCCCTAGCTTGCCACTCCGACAGCCGGTTCTTTTGTTGATATGGGGGGCGCCTAGCTAACGACGCCATTGATTAGCCCGAATGTTGTCTTGGGCTAACCTGGCTGTTTCTTCAATCCGTTTGGCCCGTGTTTCAGCTTTTTTGGCGGTGGAAATCCACTCCAGAATGCCCCGTTTGACCGAGCGAGGGAAAGCTTCAAAATTTTGCCGCGCTGAACTGTATGAGGCCAGGGCCTGTTCAAGATCAGGCGGGACCTCCAAGGTCTCTACGGCGTCGAGCGCGTTCCAGGAGCCATCCTGCTGCGCCGCCTTGATCTTTTCAAGGCCCGCCGCGGTCATCAAACCCGCAGCGATCATTCGTTCCACCCGCTCTTTGTTAGAGCCGGACCAACCGCTGCCGGGCCTGCGAGGGGCAAACCACAGCATCGAGCGCTGCTCATCGAGTTTGTTGGCCTTGCTGTCAATCCAGCCGAAACAGAGCGCTTCTTCAACTGCTTCATCATATTCCAGGCGGAGCTGGCCCGTATGCTTCTTATAGCTAATCACCCACACCCCCTCGGTTTGCCGGTGATGTTGTTCCAACCAGGCCCGCCATTCGGCTCTGGATTTGGGTTGGATTGAGTTAGCAGGTTCTGCAGGCATAATATCTCCTGTGGCTCATGTTCAGAACAAGTGCTTATTATGTAGGGGCGCAAGGCCTTGCGCCCCTACCATGCACTTGTATTTAACATAAGCGGGATCATTATAGGTATTTGTTCCACTATCCAACTCAATTCAATACTATGGCCCGGCCAGAAAGTCGCCGATGGTCGCAATAACCCGCTCCGGCGCTTCTTCGTGGGGCCAGTGACCGGCGTCGGCCAACTCAACGACCTGGGCCGTGGGCAGGGCGGCTCGCCAGCGTTCCAGTTGGTAGGGCTGAAAGGCCGAATCCTTCAGACCCCACACCAGCAGCGCCGGTCGCCCTTGTAACCTGGCCCGCTGTTGCCAGAGCGAGTCGTAATAATCGCTCGAGCCTAACAGCGCGTTGGCCAGCGGCCACAAGACAGCCTGGCGCGACCAGCGATCCGGGAAACGCTCCAGGTAGTGGCGGTGAATCTCAGGCGTGAGCTTGCGCTTATCGCCGTAGGCCGCCGGGGTAAGCACTCGCAACGATAAATTGGCCCAACCGTACAGCCAGCGACCCAACCGGCTGCCGGCCAGCCGGGCCTTGCGGGTCATCGCCCGATCCCCTCTGAAACTCCACAGCCATGTATTCACAATCACCAGCCGTTTAACCCGCTCCGGTTGCCGCAGGCAAAGCGGTAAGCCAATGGGGCCGCCAAAATCGTGGACGATGAGGGTAAAGGGTGCCGGGTCGAGCCGGTCGACAAACAAAGCCAGGTTGGCGGCGTGGGCCTCCGGGGTGTAAGGGAAATTGCGGGGTCGATCCGACAGGCCAAAGCCCAGGTGATCCGGGGCCAGGCAGCGGTGGGTTGGGGCGAAGGCGCGGATCAGGTGACGCCACTCAAACGACCAGGTCGGCGTGCCGTGGACGAACAGCAGCGGTTCGCCTGCCCCTTCATCGACGTAATGCAGCCGTCCCGCTGGCAGTTGGAGCCAGCGGCTGGTAAAGGGATATTCTGTTCGATCAATGGGGTCGAATTTATCACCTGAACCGGGCTGGTTCTGGATTGGGGTTGTCATGTGGACTCCTCCGGCATACTCAGTATATCCAATTTTTGGTAGCAGAGGCATCCCTATGCCTCTGCGGGCGGGCATTGGGATGCCCGCCTACGGCAAATTTGGATTTACTGAGACCAATGTCATTAAGTTAGCACGAGGCTAAAGCCGTCGTGCTGAAAGAACGAAGCCCTACAGGCTAAAATAGGGTGCTTTAGCGTCCTCATTGCCCTGCGGGCTGCTCTTTCAGGGCGATGGCTTTAGCCTCGCCTACAAACTTTACAGAATCTTCACACCAGCCTTAAACAGGCTTTATACAACGATGATAAGATGATACCATATATTAGTAGATTACAAAGTTTCCCTTATGGAGGATCAAGACAATGTTTAACTTAAAACGATGGTTGCTGATGCTGGTTCCCGGTGGGCTGGTGGTTATCATGCTGGTCGGCTTTTTGATGGTAATGCCCGTTTCGGCCCAGGGACCGGGCGGGATGATGCGTGGCTTTGGCTTCAATAACCAATCCGGCGGCTATGGTCCCGGCTGGATGATGGGCTACAGCCAGAGCTATACCGGCACTACTCCCTATGGTTTTGGGCCGGGCTGGATGCACGGCGGGATGATGGGTCGTGGGATGATGGGCGGCGGCATGATGGGTGGTTTTGGGCCACACTGGGGCTACACCCAGGGCGAGGCTGAAGCGGGGGCTTATGGCTACGGCTGCCCTGGCGGGATGGGGCGCGGCAGGATGATGTGGAGCAGCAACAGTCCCTTTTTCGCCGCCGAACCGCTCAGCCTGGTCGACGCTGCGGCCGCGGTCAATACCTTCCTGGCCAACCTGAACGATGAGAATCTGGCATTGGCCGAACTGATGATCTTTGACAATCACGCGTACGCCGAGATTGTGGAAAAAGACAGCGGCATCGGGGCTATGGAACTGCTGGTCGATCCGGCGACGAAGGCGGTTTACCCGGAGATGGGGCCTAATATGATGTGGAATCTCAAATACGGCATGATAGCCGGCTACGGTCGCTGGGGGCAGGCTGGAACCGCCGGTGAAGTAGCCGCGGCCATGCCCATTACTCCGGCCCAGGCCGTTGAGGCGGCCCAGAAATACCTCAATACCAACCTGGGCCAGAATTTCAGCGCCGACGACGAGGCCGAGCCGTTCTACGGTTACTACACCCTGCACGTGAACAAAGATGGTGAGACAATTGGCATGTTGAGCGTAAACGGCTACACCGGCCAGGTTTTTCTGCACACCTGGCACGGCAAGTTGCTGGAGATGAGCGGCGAATAAACCACTAAATGGGCAAAGCGGTGACAGCGACTCAGATCGGTTGTGTTATAATTACCAGGAATATCCATCATTCAACCTAGCCCAAGGAGAAAAGGCAAATGTCAACCGATTTAGGCTTAAGAGTCACCTTAGCTGTCCCCTACGAAGAAGCCATTGCCAGGGCCACTGCGGCCCTCAAGGAGGAAGGGTTTGGCGTGCTGACCGAGATCGACGTAAAAGCGACTCTGAAAAAGAAGCTGGACGCCGATTTTCGGCGGTATGTCATTAGTATGATAAAAGGCAACTGATATAAAATAGCTCACGGACCTGGTAG